>JBCCGI010000002.1:0-244786 GCA_039029355.1 Planctomycetota bacterium | reverse complement strand
GTCGTGAAATCCGCCGGAACCGTCCGTCCAAAAAGGAGCGAAGCGACTGGACGGTTCCGGCGGATTTCGCGACACCCCTCGCCGCCCCGCCGCGACCGTCCCCCAACCCAAGCGCGCCTTCCAGGGCCCCCGAAAGACCCGATGTCTCAAGCAGCCCACCGACCGCCCGCGCCCTCCTAGACCCGCCCCCCCCCTAAGCCGTCCCCGCCCGCTGCAACTCCCGCAACTTCGTGTGATAAGCCGCCCCCAAGTTGTTCCGCGACAACATCCCAACCACCCGCCGCGGATTCTCCGCATCCACCACCGGCAACTGCGCGATCGCCCGCTCGTTCAACCGCTGCAGCGCCTCATCAAGCGTGTGCTCCGGCGTCACCGTCACCACGTCCTCCACCATGAAGTCGCGCACGATCACGAGATCCGCGATCTCCTCCTCCTGGAAGATGCGTCGGATGTCCGTCAGCCCGAAGATCCCGACCAGCCGCTCTTCCTTGTCCACCACCGGGAAGTACGTACTCCGCGACGCCGCCACGATCTCCAGCGCCCGCCGGAGCGTCGTGTTCTCCGACACCAGCGTCGGCTTCGCGAAACGCTCCAGGAGGTCGCCGACCTTCATCCCCTCGAGCACGTCGACCACGAACTCCCCCGCGTGCGCCGGTGAATCCACCAGCCCTGCGACCTGCGTGTCGTAGATCGACCACCGCGTCGCCAGCAACAGATGCAGCACCGACACCAACATGAGCGGCGCCAGCAGCCCATAGCTCCCCGTCATCTCGCACACGATGATGATCGATGCGATGGGCGTCTTCGCGACTCCCGCGAAGAATCCGCCCATGCCGACGAAGGCGAAGCAGGCCGGCTCGACGTCGAGCCACGGCAGCAGCTCGGCCCCGCCCCTGCCCACCAGTGCCCCGGTCATCGCGCCGATCGCGAGCGACGGGGCGAACAGCCCGCCCGATCCACCCGACCCGATCGTGAACGACGTGCCCAGGATCTTCGCGCCGATCAGTAGTCCGAGCAGCCCTACGCCGAGGTCGTTGCCGATCGACCCGCGCATCAGCCCGTAGCCGCCGAAGAACACCCCGTGGCTACCCGCCGTCGGCGCGATCGCCAGCGCCAGCACGCCGAGGAGGAGGCCGCCCAGCGCGCCACGCTGGGGCGCGCTGAGGAGCTTCAGGCGCTCGAAGAGCCCGTGGACGCCCTTGAACGTCTTGACGTAGATGAAGCTGATGAGCGTGCAGGCGAGGGCGAGCGCCAGGTACAGCAGCAGCTCGCGCCAGTCCCCGAAGCGGAGCGCGCTCTGGACCTCGGGGGCGATCTCGATCACCCGCGACTCGGCGGTGATCGACGTGCGCGTCGTGAAGGCGACGATCGACGCGATGATGCAGGGGATGATCGCCTCGCCCTCGTACTCGGGCTTCTTGTAGAGCACCTCGGGCGCGAACAGGGCCCCGCCCAGCGGCGCGCAGAACAGTGCCCCGATCCCCGCGCTGGCGCCGGCGAGCAGGAAGATGCGCCGGTCGCGGTGGGGGAGCCGCAGGGTGTCGGCGATCGCGCTGCCGATGCCGGCGCCGATCTGTGCGACGGGGCCTTCCTGCCCTCCCGAGCCGCCGGAGCCGATGGTCACTGCGCTCGCCACCGCCTTGACCAGGATCGTGGGCTTCTGGACCTCGCCGTCCTTCTCGTGGAAGGAGCGGATCATCTGCTCGGTGCCGTGGCCGCGGGCGTCGGGCGCGAAGCGCATCGAGAGCCAAACGGCCGCATACCCGCCCGCCGCGGGCACAAGCAGGAAGAGCAGCGACCGCCAGCCGACGGCGCTCGACGCGCCCTCGCCCTCGACCGAAGCGGGCCGGACGAGGACGTTCTGGGCGACGAGCTGGATCAGGTGCTCGAAGATCACCGCCGCGACGCCGCCGACGAGGCCGATCAGCGTCGCGATGAAGACCCACTTGCCCACCGAGCCGAGGTGCTCCAACCCCAGGCTCGCCAGCAAGCGTCCGAGTCGACCTCTCGCGGGGGAATCCACGGCGGGAGAATACCGTCCGGGCCCTTCGATGGGTGGGGCGGCGCGCGATCCTTCGCGCCCCTCGGCTCCCGCGCGGGGCGCGTCGTGGCTAGGCTATCGCCATGCGCAAGAAGGTCCTCCTCGCTCTGGCGCTGGTGCCGGTGTGGCTGCTGGTCGGCGAGCTCGTCGTCCGGGCGGCCTTCCGGGTGCGCGGCGAAGCCTACAGCGCGACCGCGACGCGGCAGGAGTGGAGCGACGTCCGCGACGCCATGCTCTCGCCGATGCACGGCGGGGGGGGCGGCCCGGGCGGGGAGAAGCTCGGGAAGGGCCAGGTGACCGGCGTCCATCCCTACTTCGGCTGGGCGGCTGTCTCCAACCAGATGCGGCAGATCAACAGCGACCTGGACCACTACGCGAACGGCAACTTCGACCGCCAGTTCGAGCTGCTGATCCTCGGCGGATCCGTCGCCGGCCTCACGAGCTCGAAGGGCGGCGTCACGATCCAGCGCCGGCTGCACGAGGATCCGGAGCTGCGCAAGCGGCAGGTCGTGCTCCTGAACCACTCGCACGGCTCGTACAAGCAGCCGCAGATGGTGATGAAGCTGAGCTACCTGCTGAACCTCGGCTACCGGCCTGACGCGGTACTCAACATCGACGGCTTCAACGAGGTGGCTCTCGGTGCGGACAACTTCGCGCTGGGGTCGCACCCGCTCTTCCCGCACTGGGCGCGGTACGGGCCGGTGGCGGGTGGGCTCTCGCGCAGCGAGGACCAGATCCGCCGCTTCGCCACCGTCCTGGGGCTGCAGGACGAGCTCACGCGCGAGGTCGACCGCGCGCTCTCCTGGCACCTCGACAAGAGCGCCATCCTAGGGCGCTGGGTGGGCAGTCGCGTGGCATCACTGCGCGGCCGGTGGACCGCCGTGCAGGACGAGATCACGGCCTCGGTGCCCAAGACCAAGCGCGAGGGCGGCGCCAGCGACCAGCGCGACCCCGCCCAGGGACCGGAGTTCGTCGGCACGCATGTGGAGGCGATGGACCTGATCGTCGACTCGTGGGTCGAGTCCTCGCTGCAGATCCACGCGCTCTGCGAGCAGCGCGGCATCCCGTACTTGCACGTGCTCCAGCCCACGCTCCACGACACGGGCAGCAAGCCGCTGACCGAGCGAGAGGTCGAGATCGGCCACGTGAAGCCGACCTGGAAGCGCGGGGTGGAGCTCGGCTATCCGCGCCTGCGCGAGGCGGGCCAGCGGCTCCTCGATGCGGGCGTGCTCTTCGTCGACGGCAGCGACACCTTCGCCGAGTTCGAGGACGAGGCCTACTTCGATGGCTGCCACTTCCGCGGCCCGGGGATGATCCTGTTCGCCCAGCGGATCGCGGACGAGCTGATGAAGGTCCTCTGACGGTCAGGCCGAGGGGTCTTCGCGCATCCACAGGCGGTCGCGGTCGTGCTCCATCTCGTGCAGCAGCTGGTCGAGCACTGCGCGCCCGTTCTCGGCCAGGAAGATCGTGTCGAAGTTGAGCTGGCACACCGCGCAAATCGGACGCGTGCCGCGATAGCTCATGATGTCGAGGTCGCCGAGCACGACGTCCTCGAGCCCGAACGACTCGGCTTCCAGCGGAGTGCCGTCCTCGTGAAAGCCGAAGAAGAGCTTCACGTCGGCCGGAGAGCGGCGGCAGAGGAAGCAGCGATCCTCATTCCCGGCGCGGTCGAGCGCCCCAAAGTACTCGTTGAAGTTCTTGTCGATCGACATCAGGAGCCTCCTCCGGCGCGGCGCACCGAGAGCGGAGCTTCGGGGTCGTCGGTCGGGGTGTAGAGCAGCGCGACGACGTCGGGGAAGACGCTGCGCAGCTCCTCGGTCTCGGCCGCGAAGCCGGCCGGGGGCTTGCCCGAAGGCCCGGTCAGCGCGGCGACCACGCCCCGGCCGTCGACCGTCCTTCCGAGGGCGCGGACCGCCTTGCCGGCGTGGCGTCCGGTCTCGGCGATCTCGTCGCCCACGAGCTCGGCGGCCTCGCGCGCGAGGTGCTCGAGCACGAAGTCGGTCCACGCGTCGTCGAGGATGCGCTCGAGGTCGGGCTCGATGAACTCCTCGTAGACGCGCGCTCCGCGGCCCGCCTCGATCAGCGACAGGTGTGGCTGCAGGTGGCGGAAGTGGAAGGCCAGGAAGCGATCGAGGATCCGATAGGTGCCCCGCCGCGAGCGCAGCGGGTCGGGATCGGTCAGCGGCACCGCACGCTCGACCAGGTAGAGCTCGCGCAGCACGTGCAGGTACTTGTTCGCGGTGGGGGAGTCCACGCCCACCGACAGCGCGATGTCGCCGACGCGCTCCGACCCGCGCGCGACCGCGGCCAGGATGCTGTTGTAGGTGTGCGGCGACGACAGCTCGGACCGCAGCAGGAACTGCACCTCGTCGAAGAGGTAGCCCTCGGGGCGCAGCATCTCGCGCGCCAGGTTGGCGCTCAGCTCGTCGTCGCCGTCGAAGCGCTTGAGGTACGCCGGCATGCCGCCGAGGATCCCGTAGGCCAGCACCCGGTCGCGCATCGGCCACGACGGAAAGAACGCCAGCGCCTCCGAAGGCGCCAGCGGAAGCAGGCGCCGCTGGCCGGTCCGCCGTCCGAAGAGCGGCGAGCGCTCGGCCAGCACCTCGCGCTCCATGAAGGACATCTGGCTGCCGCAGAGCACCAGCATCAGCGACGAGCTCTTGCCGCGCTGATCCCAGAAGCGCTGCAGCAGCGACGGGAGGCCCTTGTTCGCCTCGCACAGGTAGGGGAACTCGTCGAGCACGACGACCACCCGCTCGTCCCCCGCGCGCTCTGCGGCGTAGCCGAGGGCCGCTGACCAGTCGGCGAACTGGACGTTCTCGACCAGCGCGTCGCCCAGCCCTTCCTGCAGCGCCGAGCGGAAGGCCTCGAGGTTGTCCTTGTCGCGCACCTGGGCCGCGAGGAAGTACACCGCCTTGCGGCGGGTGCAGAGCTGCTGGAGCAGCTCGGTTTTGCCGACCCGGCGCCGTCCGTACAGCACGAACAGCTCGGGGCGGCCGGAATCGGCAAGCTCGTCCAGCACGCTGAGCTCGCGCTCGCGTCCGAGGAAGGTCGTGTCCATGAGGGTGGAGTATACGGGGCTGTATTATACGATCAAGTATAATACGTGAAGCGGGGCTCGTTGGAGCGTGGTGAGGGTGGGGCGGGCTTTGATGTGGGCTCGGGACGCCAGGGGGGCGCGCCTGGTCCGGCTCCAGAGCGAGCTCCAGAGCGGACTCCAGAGCGAGCGCCAGGGCCAGAGCTAGGGCCTGAGCCAGGGCCGGCGCTAGCGCGACGTTAGGGCGGCGTCGGAGCGACGCCGGAGCAGGCGCCAGGGAGGCCGCCTGGGCCGAGGCTCCGGTGGCGCGATGGAAGCCGCAAGGGCTGGCCCGGGCCCCTCGATCCGGATCGGGCTTTGCGCGGCGCGCCGGATCGCGGAGCATCCCGGCGTGGACCCCCAGCTTCAAGCAGCCCTCGGGCGGGCGCACGAGGTCGTCTTCCTCTGCTCCGGTAACATGGTCCGGTCCGCCTTCGCCGACCTCTACGCCCATCACCTCGGTCTGCCCCTGGCGATCCGCTCGCTCGCGACGACCTACCGCAACGACCGCATCTTCCCCGAGACGGCCTTGGCGCTGGGCGCGCGGGGTGTCGACCGCGCTCGGATCGAGGGCTTCCGCCCGACGCACGTCGACGACGGCCTGGCGCGCGTCGACCCGTCGGCGGTGCTCTTCGGCATGCGCTGGCATCACCTCGAGCCGCTCGACGCGGAGCGCGGGCGCGCCTTCCTGTTGATGCAGCTGCTTGGGCGCGAGGAGGAGATCGCCGACCCCGTGCTGGAAGGCGCGGACTTCGGACGCACCTTCGACCAGGTCGCGCGGTGCGTGGAGGCGCTCGTGGAGCACCTGCGGCAGCCCGGGACCGGGCGTTGAGCTGGCCGGGCTTCTCCCGCTATCAGGGCGTGCTGTTCGTCGCCTTCGTTATGGCGACGCTCGTGCTGAGCTGGAATCCGCGCTATCCCGAGGACCAGGTGCTGCAGCACATCCCGACCGTGCTGTCGGCGTTGCTGCTCGTCGCCACGGCGCGACGCCTTCCGCTGTCGAACGCGTCGTTCACGCTCTTCATCGCGTTCCTGCTGCTGCACGTCGTGGGGGCGCGCTGGGTGTACACGTTCACGCCGTACGACGACTGGACCGAGGCGCTCTTCGGCGTCCGGCTGGGCGAGGAGCTCGGCTGGCGGCGCAACCACTTCGACCGCTTCGTGCACTTCAGCTTCGGCCTGCTGTGCTTCTACCCGTTCCGCGAGGTGCTCGCGCGCCTGGCGCGGCCGCGGCGTGGGTGGGCTTCGTGGTTTGCGCTCGAGCTGATCCTGGCCGCCTCGCTCGCCTACGAGTTGATCGAGTGGAGCATGGCACTGATCTTCGCGCCCGAGACCGCCGACCGCTATCTCGGCCAGCAGGGCGACGCGTGGGACGCGCACAAGGACTCCGCGCTCGCCGCGCTCGGCGGGGTGATAGCGCTGGCGCTCCTCGTCATGGGAAGAAGGGCTGGAGCGGCTCTGCGGCGGGCACCCTGACCGACTCGCCGACCGCGGGCGTCGCGACGCGCGCGAGCCGCTCGCCGTCCCAGGCGAGGAAGCGCACTCCCGGGCGGTCCAGGTCGGAGCTCAGCGTGAAGCGCACGCTCCGCAGCCCCTGCGGCTCGGCCTCGAGCGCCTCGACGCGGAAGAGCGAGGTCTCCCACGAGCGCCCCGCGAGGCTCCGCGGCGGCTCGCCCAGGAAGACCGCTTCGACCGGGCCGGTCAGGAACGCCGCTCCCTCCGAGCGCAGCTCGAAGGTCGACGCGCCGGTCCGGGTCCACGTCAGCTCACGCTTGCCGAGCTGAAGCAACCAGAAGCGCACGCCCTCGTCGCCGGTCTCGCGCACCCAGGTCGGGAGCGGCATCAGCGTCGCGACGGCGCTCGGCGAGTTCAGCACGAACACGTCGCGCTGTCCGAGCTCCGGCGCCCCGACCTCGGCTTCGAGCACCACCGCGCGGAGGCGCGCGGAGATCTCCGTGAACTGCACCCCGCGCCCGAAGCACGAGAGCGCCGACAGCGGTCCCGCGAGGGCGAACAGCACCCACGCGCCCACGCGGCGCCAGCCCCCCGCCGCCCGCCCGCGCGTCACCGCCAGCGCTAGCAGCGGCGCGAACCCGATCATCGGGACGAGCAGCAGGCGGTCCGAGAGCGGCGCCCCTCCCTGCGGGGCGAGCGTGGCCAGCGTCCAAAGGAGGAAGGGAGTCGCGCGCGGCAGGCGGAGCGCGACCGACGCCGCGCCGGTGAAGTAGACCGGGATGAGTACCAGCGAGCCCCAGACCGCCGCCTGCGCCAGCTCCGGGGCGATCCAGAACACATCCGGTGGAAACGGCGACGCCATCGCGGGGGGCGCCGTGCCCAGCAGCAGCACGAGGCCGCGCACGAAGGCCGCCGGTTCCCCCCAGGGCGTGGGGTAGAACGCGCTGTGCGCGCCGTACTCCGCGCCGACCAGCAGGGCGACGTAGCCGAGCGCGCAGGCGACCGATGCGCCCGCGGCCGCGAGCTTCAGCCGCGCGGGCGTTTCGTCGGTGCGGGCGAAGAGCGACAAGGCGACGAGCGGGAACGCGACGACGCCCGACTCCTTCGAGAGCGCCGCGCCCAACGCCAACGCGAACGCCAGCATCACCGTCGCCGCGGAGGCACGCTTGGCGCGCGCCACTACCAGCACCGCGAGCACGACGAAGAGCGCCTCGACCAGCGAGTTGCGGTTCGCGATCCAGCCCACCGGGATGGTGCCGCCGTCCTCGACCGCGACGAACAGCGTCGCGAGGAGCGCGGCCCCCGGCGCGAGCCCCCAGGCTCGGTACAGCCCGTGCGACGCCCACAGCAGCAGCGCGAACAGCACCAGCCCGGTCGCGTGGTAGCCCAGCGCGCGGTCCCCGAACAGCGCGTGGTCGAGCCAAAGCGAGCACGAGGCGAGCGGGCGCAGGAAGCGCACCTTCCAGTCCGGCGCGGTCCACCAGGGGAAGCTACCGCGCTCCCAGTCCGCGCTGCCGGGTTGGGGGAACGCTCCGAAGTCGTAAAGGTTCCACGGCTTCAGCGACGGATGTTCCGCGCCGTGCAGCACGAGCTGGTGAGCGTAGTCGTCGGCGTAGAAACCCCAGGACAGGCACGACGCGTGCACCAGGAGGCCGGCCAGGATCACCAGCGCGAGGAGCGCTCGTCTGCCGCGGAGCTGCATGGCCTGGACGGTCGCGAATCCGCGTGCCAAGTCAAGCCGTTGCGGTTTTTGGGGGCAGGCGTACGCTCGTCGCCGTCTCGGCCGCGAATCACGGAGGAAACCGATGACCGAACTGCTCGCAGATCTGGCGAAGCGCTTTCGCTTCAACGAGAAGCTCCTCGCGATGGCTTCGGACGGCTTCAGCGAAGCCCAGTGGGCCGCTACGCCCGGCGACCAGGGAGGGAACTCCTCGCAGTGGGTGCTGGGCCACCTGGTGATGTGCCGCCGCCACATCCTGCGCCGGCTGGGCGAGGAGATTCCCGAGGAGCCGTGGGAGAAGCTGTTCGCGCCGAAGACCGAGCCGGCCGACGCATCGACGTATCCCGGCGCCGCCGTGTTGATCGAGAGCTTCACGCAGCTCGGCGAGCGGCTGGGCGAGCGGCTCCCCGCCGTCACCGCCGAAGAGAGCGCCGCGGACTGGGGCTCGTCGTTCCCCGACGGCAGCAGCACGATCTCCGGAGGCGTCGGCTTCATGTACTTCCACGAGTGCTACCACCTGGGCCAGATCGGGCTGGCGCGGCGTATCCACGGGATGCCGGGTTTCGTGTAGCGGCTCGCTAACGGCGCCGCCGGTGCTCCGACCTGGATAGCATGGACGGCGCCGTGATGACCCGTACGAAGCTCCTGGCCGCGGCGGCGATGCTCGGCCTCGTCGCGGTCTCCCTCGCGCTCCTGCGGATGGACGCTTCGGCTCCGCGCGGCGTTGCCGATGAGGCGCCCGGTGCGCGTGGGGGCGAGCGCCTGCCCGTCGCCGCCGCGGATCTCGTGGCGGCCGCGGGGCCCGCGAAGAAGGCGCTGGCGGTCCCGCAGGCTCCGGCCGGCGCGCCTGCCACCGTGGTGGAGGAATCCGCCCCCGCCCCCGCCCCCGCGCGGCGCAAGGCTCCGCCCGGCCCGGTCGTGCTCTTCCAGCACGCGACCCACGACCCGCAGTTCCATCAGGGGGAGCGGTGGGAGCTCGGCCCCGGCCTCACCGACGCCGGGCTCGCCTTCCCCGGCGACGACGCCAGCGCGGTCGAGGTTCCGGCCGGGCTCCAGGTCACGCTGTTCGAGCACGAAGCGGCCCAGGGCCGCCGGCTGACGCTCGGTCCGGGGCGTCACAACCTCGCGCCCTACGGCTTCAACGACCTCGCGACCTCGGCCCTGGTCGCGCCCTTCGGCGTCGATCCAGCCGCCGCGGGACCCGCCGAAGTGGTCGAGCTCTACGAGCACGCCGGCGTGCTGCCCGCGGACCGCGGCGAGGTCTGGCCCTTACACCCGGTGCCGGGGCGGAACGAGCGGCTGTTTGTGCCCGCCGACGGGGCCTTCCGCCCGGGGGCTGCGAGCATGGCGTGGGTGCCGCAGGGCTTCGAGCTCACGCTCTTCGCGCAGCCGGATGGGCGCGGGCACGCGCTCGTGCTGGGGCCGGGGCTGTACGAGCTCGAGGGGATGGACTTCAACGACCGCGCCGCGTCGGCGTGCGTCCGCCGGCTCGACTGACCGGGGCGTTTTCGCAAGATCGATCAAGCGCAGGCCGCGCGTGATGCGCACGTTGGGGCCATGCGAGCGACGACGCGGGCGGCCCACGAAGAGCGCATCCAGCGCGCGGTCCTCTTTCTCCACGAACGGTTGGACGAGGAGCTCTCCCTCGACCGGCTGGCGGAGGTCGCGGGCTACTCGCGCTACCACTTCCACCGGCTGTTTCGCGGCCTCGTGGGCGAGTCGCTGGGCGAGCACCGGCGCCGGCTGCGGCTGGAGCGCGCCGCCGTGCGGCTGCGGCGCGGCTCGCGCCCGGTCATCGACGAGGCGCTCGACGCGGGCTACGAGTCTCACGAGGCCTTCACGCGCGCCTTCCGGGCGCGCTTTGGCTGCTCGCCCAGCGACTGGCGCGCGGGCGGCGTCCACGAGCCGGCTGAGCCCGGCGCGACGGCCCTGCCGTTTCCGGGTGGAGTCGGCGACGTGCGCGTGGTCGAGCGCCCCGAGGTGCGCGTGCTCTCCGCTCGGCACGTGGGCCCGTACGAAGAGGTCGGCAACGCGTGGCAGGCGCTGATGGTCTTCGCCGCGCCGCGCGGATTGCTGGCGGGCGGGCCGGAATCGCTCGGCATCTGCCACGACGACCCCAGCGTCACCGCGGCCGAGCACCTGCGCTACGACGCCTGCCTGTGCGTCGACGCGGAGGTCGATCCCGCGAGCCCGCTGACGGTGCGCACGCTACCCGCCTCGCGCTACGCGCTGGCCGAGCACACCGGCTCGTACGAGGGGCTGGGGGTCGTTCACGACTGGCTGTGCGGGGCGTGGCTCCCCGACGCCGGCCTGTGGCCCGCGGACCGACCCTGCGTCGAGGTGTATCGCAACAACCCGACCAACACGCCGCCCGAGCGGCTTCGTACCGACGTCCTCCTACCCCTGCAGCCATGACGACCAAGCTGAACCTCGAACGCGAGCACCAGGACCTCTACCGCGCGCGCCAGCAGCCCGCGCTGGTCGACGTCGGGCCGGCGCTCTTCCTCACCGCGCGCGGCAAGGGAGATCCGGCCGGAGAGGAGTTCAACGAGCGCGTCGCCGCGCTCTACTCCGCCGCCTACACCGTGCGCGCCGCGCGCAAGGCGGTCGGCGACGACTACCGGATCTGCCGCTTGGAGGGGCTGTGGTGGCTCGAGGGCAACGACGGCTCGTTCGACGAAGCCCCGCGCGAGCAGTGGTGCTGGCAGCTGCTGATCCGTGCGCCCGACTTCGTGAGCGACGGCGACCTGCGCGCCGCGCTGGAGGAGCTCGAGCGCCGCGGCAAGACGGCGGACGGGGTCTCCCTGGAGCGCTTCGACGAGGGGCGTTGCGCGCAGGCGCTTCACCGCGGCTCGTACGACGAGGAGGCGCCCACGATCGAGCGCATCCACGCCTTCGTCGCCGATCAGGGCCTAGAGGTGAACGGCCGACACCACGAGATCTACCTGAGCGACCCGCGGCGCACGGCCGAGGAGCGCCTCAAGACGATCCTGCGCTATCCGGTGCGCTAGAGCTTCTCCTCCACCACCGCGAGGATCGCCGTCTCGGTCTGCTCGGCCTCCGCGCGGATCTCCGCCCCGCGCGCGAGGAACGCCGCGACGGCCTCCTTGTCGGCGAGATCGGACGCGTTGATGCGCACGTTGAGGTAGGCGCCGAGCACGGCCGAGCGCGCACACAGAGCGCCGACTCCTGCGTCGGAAACCGAGGCGGGGTTGCCGTCGCGCGCCATGGCGAGGACGACCTGCATCGACTCGAGCGCGACCTCCATCACGCGCAGCGGCACCTCGATCGCGACGCGGGTCGCGTCCTGGATCGCGCGGTCGCGCGCGGCCTGCTCCTCGTCGTTGCCCTTGGGCAGCCCGAACGCGGCCATGATGCCGTTGAAGGCGTCGGTGTCCTTGTCCACCAGCGCGGTCAGCTCCTCGTGAGCGCGCTTGCCGCGCTCGGCCCACTCGGAGAACTCCTCCCAGCGCTCGTCCCAGCCGCGCTTGTGAGCGGACAGGTTGGCGACCATCGTGCCGAGCGCCGCGCCGAGCGCTCCCAGCGCCGCCGACACCGAGCCGCCGCCCGGAGCGACCGACTCCGACGCGGTCTCCTGGGTGAAGCCCTCGAGCGTGAGGTCGACGAGCCGCTTCCGCGACGCGTCGGCGATCGCGTACTCGATGATCTTCTCCTCGGGCTTGAACGGCGCAAGCTCGTCCAGCCCCATCGACTTGACCGCGATCTTGATGATCTCGTCGTCCGAGATGCCGAGCGAGCGCTTCTGCTGGCGCAGGTAGTGCCGGCCGGCGTCGAGCATCGACTGCAGCGGGACCATTCCCACCGCCTCGGAGCCGGTGACGCGCACCCCGCGCTCCTCCGCGCAGCGCTTCACCTCGTCGAAGGCCACGTGCATCGGCGTGACCGAAGTGTTCGTGAGGTTCATCGAGATCTGCGCGACGCCGTACTCCTCGATGAACCAGCCGATGCCCTTCACGCACTTGAGCGTGCCGGGGATCCAAACCGCCTTGCCGTCTGCGTCACGGACGATCGGGCCGGTCAGCGGGTTGCCCTCGCGCTTCATGCGGCCCTTCTCGCGCACGTCGAACGCGATCGCGTTGGCGCGGCGCGTCGAGGTGGTGTTCAGGTTGACGTTGTAGGCGATCAGGAAGTCGCGCGCGCTCACCGCCGTCGCGCCGGAGCGCTCGTTGAACTCGACCGGCCCGAAGTCCGGCTTCTCGCCGCCGGCGCCGAGGCGGTCCTTGAGGCCCTCGTACTCGCCGGCGCGGACGACGGCGAGGTTCCTGCGCTCCTCGCTCAACGCCGCGTGCTCATAGCAGAAGACGGTCAGGCCGACCTCCTCGCCGAGCCTGCGCGCGAGCTCGCGCGCGTGCTCGACCGTCTCCTCCATCGAGATCCCCGCGACCGGCACGAGCGGGCAGACATCCATCGCGCCGAAGCGCGGGTGCTCGCCGCTGTGCTTCGACATGTCGATCAGCTCGGCGGCCTTGCGCCCCGCGATGACCGCGGCGTCGAGCACCGGACCGGGCTCGCCCACGAACGTGACGACCGTACGGTTCGTCGCCGCACCCGGGTCGACGTCGAGCAGCCGCACGCCGTCGACGGCCTCGATGGCGTCGGTGATCTGGCGGAGCACCGCGGGGTCACGGCCTTCGCTGAAGTTGGGGACGCACTCGATGAGCTGGGACATGGCTGGCTCGGTTGTTCCTGGGCGCTGCGGTCTCGGGCGGAGGGCCGGCAGGTTAGCGAACCGCGGCCTGCTGGCGAGCGGCGGGGGCAGAGATTCGGCCCGGCGAGCGGCGCGGGGCGGAGTCGCCGTCGATTCGCGGCAATCCCTGGCGGGGTCGGCGGCGCTTTCGCGAGTTGTTGGCGTCGAGCTCTGCTCCGCGCGACCGAGACCCACCCCGACCCCGCACCCCGCCATGCCTCCGCCTCCCCGGCTCGTCGTCCGTACCCGGCGCGACTACCGCTACCGCACCGCCCCGCTCACCCGCATCCTGGAGACGGCCACCGTCGCCGGACGCTTCGTCCCCCTGTTCGATCCGACCTCGGCGGCGCTCGGGGCGGCCGTCCCCTTCGCGCTGGAAGCCGCCCGAGCGATCCGGGGCATCGCGCCCAAGCGCGCCGGGGTGGCCTCCGTGGCGACGGAGTCCGGCTCCATCCTCCACCTCGACCGCGGTGAGCGCGGCGAGGTCTTCCTCCCCGATAGCCACCTTCCCGCCCGGCGGCGCGGGCTCCTGAAGCGGCTGCTGGGGCTCTGGCACGACCTCAATGACGACCGCCTGGTCGCCGATCGCATCGTGGAGTTCGAGCTCCACGACTTCCCCGAGCACGTCCTCGGCGAGCAGGTGCGGTCGCTGGTGTCGCTGACGGGGGGCGGCGGCTCTCACCGCGTCGTCCCGGTGGCCTCGGGCGGCCTTCCCCTGCGCCTGGCCGCCGGCCGCTTCGACGCGTCGGTCTCGCTGCTCGATCCCAGCGGCTCCCGGGTCCTGGGCGTGGCCCGCGGTGCGCTGCACACCGAGGGCGAGGACGACATCGAGCTGCCGATTCAGCTCTTCGACGATCCCCTGGCCCTGCGCCCGAGAGCGGAGCTCTGGAAGCCGCAGCCGAAGGCGGCATCCGCGCGCGCCGGCTGGAGCCCGTTCCGCGGAGGGGATGCCACCCAGCGCGGGCGGTCGCTCTGGAGCGAGGGCCAAGGCGACGCGGCCGCACGCCTGCAGCGGGAGGCTCTGCGATACCTCTCGCCCGAGGCGCTGGCCAAGCTCGCGCCGCGGAAGCTGCGACTCGAGGCCGCGCCCTTGATCCAGCCGGAGGTGCAGGTCTCGCCGGCCTCGCCTAGCACCGGCACGAGCACCGGCACCGGCATCAGCACGAGCACGAGCACGAGCACGAGCACGAGCACGAGCACGAGCGCGCCGTGGCAAGCCGCAGGCCAGGCCGAGCCGCGGGTCGACCCTGCGCGCTGCCGGGCCCGAACGCAGCGCGGTGCCCAGTGCGGCCGCCGGGCCTCCGGGCGGCTGTGCGCCCAGCACCGGCGGGCCGCCGATGCCGGCGAGCGGGTCGTCGACGTCGCCAGCGGACGCCGCATCCCCGCCCAGCGCCGGGCGCGCTCGAAGAAAGCCTGAAGGGCCGGCGCGCGGGCGCCTCGTCGCCGGCCGCGGACTCCGCGGGCCGGTTGCGCGCGATCCGTTACCCTGTGCGCGCATGGGGACGAGGCGGACTCTCTTGGCGCTGCTCACAGCGCTCGCCGGGCTGGTCGCGTGCGGCGGCAGTGAGCCGCCGGTGAGCGTCGTGCTGATCGCGGCCGAGGGCCGCGGCTGCGCCGATGCGGCGGCCTTCGCCGAGCGCATCGGCGGCGCCGCGTTCACCCGGGTGTGGGCGAGTGCGCATGACCCGATGGCGGCCGAGGGCACGCTCCTGAGGGGCACCTATCCGGGAGCGGCGGACGGAGACGCGCTCGCGCTCGACGCGATCTTCTCGGGCCACGGCTATCGCACCGTGTGCCTGACCTCCACCGCCGCCGCGCCCGCGGAGACCGCCTTCGACGAGGCGCGCACCGGGCTCTCGACCGCCGAGCTCGGAGCGGAGATCGCGAAATGCCTGCCCGGGCGGGGAGGGCGGCCGGTGTTCGTCTTCGCCCGCATCGGAGCCGACCTCGCGGGCCCCGGCCTCGTGGAGAGCCTGCTCGAGGCCGAGCCCGTGCCCGGCTCGACGGTCTTCGCGCTCGTCGGCCTGGGGGCGCAACCGGGGACGCCGGAGGAGCGCGCCGCGGCGGTGCTCATCGGACCCGGCGCGACCGCGGGCCTGCGCAGCGACGCCGACCGCAGCGTGCTAGAGCTCGCGCCCACGCTCCTGCGCGCGGCGCGCCTCGGCCGTCATCCGCTGCATGGCGCGGACCTGTTCGAGCTCCACGGAACCGGCCCGCTGCCCGAGATCTACACCTTCGGCGCCGAGGCCACATCGCTGCTGGTCGACGGGCGCTGGCGGCTGCGCGTTCCGCGCGACGGTGGGCCGGCGGCCCTCTACGACCTCGAGATGGATCCGACCGAGAGCGTCCCGCTGGACGACGCGGCGCGCATCGCCGAGCTGAGCGCGCGCTTTGCCTACTAGCGCTGCTGGTCGCGCGGCGAGGCGATGACCGCCAGCAGCCCGGCGAGCGCCAGCATCACGCCGACCATCGTCAGCACCATCTGGTCCTTGCCGGCGCCATCGAACCTGCCCGCGCCGACCTCGTCGGCCTGGAAGGCGAAGAGCATGCAGCCCATGCCGACGAGCAGCACGAGGCAGCCTCCGAACCGAATGAGCATCGGTAGAGGCTAGCAGGCCCCGGGCGATCGCGGGGAGCCCGGCGCGCCGCGCGCGCTCCTGGGCGGTGCGCCGCGCCGTCGCTACCATGGCGGCCCGCCGATTCCCCCCAACGCAGGAGCACTGAGAATGGCGAAACGAATCGACTGGTACTACCACCGCAAGGGCTGAACGAGCTGCAAGCGTGCCGACACCTTCCTCGAGGGTCGGGACGTCACCGTCCGTGAGACGGTCAACGCGTCGAAGGAGCGCTTCGGCAAGAAGGATCTGAAGGCGCTGTTCGGAGACGCAAGCAAGCTCGTGGTCGCCAAGGGCAAGAAGGTGCTCGAGTTCGACCTCAAGAAGGAGCCGCTGACGGCGGCGGAGCTCGAGCAGGTCGTGCTCGGCCCGACCGGCAACCTTCGCGCGCCGACGATGAAGCTGGGCAAGACCTGGGTGGTCGGCTTCAGCGAGGACGCCTACACCGAGCGGTTCGGCTAGGCGGGCGATGAAGCCCCTGACGCGCGTGCGGAAGATCTGCCTCGCCCTGCCGGAGGCGACCGAAAAGGAAGCCTGGGGCGCGCCGACCTTCCGCGTGCGCGACAAGATGTTCGCGATCTACGCCGAGAACCACCACGGCGATGGTCGCATCGCGCTGTGGTGCAACGCGCCGGTCGGCGCCCAGCAGGTGCTGGTGCACGCCGAGCCCGACCGCTTCTTCGTGCCGCCCTACATGGGGCCGCGCGGGTGGATCGGGCTCCTGCTCGATCAGCTGGACGACGACGCCGTGGCGCAGCATGCGCGCGAAGGCTATCGCAAGGTCGCGCCCAAGAAGCTGCTCGCACTCCTGCCGGAGGACTGACCCGATGGACCAACACGTAGGACGCGGCGGCAGCGCCCGCCGCCTGCGCGCGCAGGGAATGCGGCGGCTGCGGCTGCTGAGGAGCATGCCGGTCGCGGCCCTTCGCAAGCTGCCGGAGCCGCGGGAGACGCTCGCGATCGACGGCCGCGCCGCGCTCCTCTCGGCCGCGATCACGCCGCTCGACGACGGCGGCGTGCGGGTGCTGGTGCGCGGTTCTCTGGCGGCGCGCTTCGTGCCGCTCGCGCTCGACGGCTTCGCGGCGGGCTTTCGGAAGACCGCCGACGGCCGCGTGCTTCCCCTGTCCGGCGAGTGACGTCCCATGTGCCGCAACATCCGCACCCTGTTCAACTTCGAGCCGCCCGCCACCGAGGACGAGATCCGAGCCGCGGCGCTTCAGTTCGTGCGCAAGCTGAGCGGCTTTCCGAAGCCCTCGAAGGCCAACGAGGAGCCCTTCGAGCGCGCCATCGACGAAGTGGCCGCCGCCGCGGGTCGGCTGCTGGATGCGCTCGTCACCAACGCGCCCGCGCGCGATCGCGAAGTCGAAGCGCAGAAGGCCCGCGCGCGCGCGGCCAAGCGCTTTGGCTAGCCTGACGGCGCGCCGCTACGGAGACGCGGGCCCGACCGTCGTCCTGCTGCACGGCGGACCCGGCGCACCGGGGCACATGGCGCCGGTCGGGCGCGGCCTGTCCGGCCGCTTTCGCGTGGTGGAGCCCTTCCAGCGCACCTGCGGCGACGAGCCGCTGACGGTCGCGCGCCACGTCGACGACCTGCGGGCGCTGATCGGCGAGCTGCCGGACGCTGCGCCACCCGCGCTCCTCGGCTCTTCCTGGGGGGCGATGCTCGCGCTCGCTTACGCCGCCGAGCACCCGCGTGCCGCCGGACCGCTGGTGCTGGTCGGCTGCGGTACGTTCGACATCGCGGCGCGCGCCGAGATGAGGCGGCGCCTCGACGAACGCCTCGACGACGACGCACGCCGCATGCTGAGCTCGCTGGGGGAGGCGGGCGAGCTGGACGACGACACGCTCGCCGAGCTTGCGCACACCGTGTTGCCCGCCTACTCCTACGACGCCGAGCCACAGCCGGACGAGGTCGTGCGCTACGACGCGCGCGGGCACCGCGAGACCTGGGCCGACATGCTGCGCCTGCAAGAGGAAGGCACCTATCCCGCGGCCTTCACGGCGATCGCCAGCCCGGTGCTGATGCTCCACGGCGCCGACGATCCACACCCGGGCGAGCTCGTGCGCGCGAGCCTCGCGCCCCATCTGCGGCAGCTCGAATACCGCGAGTGGAGCCGCTGCGGGCACTACCCCTGGACGGAGCGGCACGTGGCCGGGGAGTTCTTCGAGCTCGTTTCCGCCTGGCTTTTGAATCGAGCGCGCTAGCGGCCGGTTCGGCTTGTGTCTTCTGCCCGGGGCGCGGAGCGTTGGCGCTAGACTCGTGCTCCCCCCGCTCCGTTACCCCCCCGGAGGCACCGTGCGTTTCCACCTGCTGCCTGTCGTCCGCGCATCGCTCCCGCTTGCGCTGCTCCTTCCGTTCCTCGCCGTTCCGTCCGCCGCCGACGACTGGCCGCAGTGGCGCGGTCCGAGCGGTGACAACGTCTCGAACGAGACGGCCTGGAGCCCCGTGGGCGAAGAAGCCGCGTTGTGGCGCGCCGACGCCGGGCGCGGGTACTCCGGACCGGTCATCTGGCGCGGTCGGCTGTTCGTCGCCGGCTACCACGAGGACGAGGCTACCCCGCGCCAAGGCGTGGATCGGGTCCTCTGTCTCGACGCGGCGACCGGGAAGGAGCTCTGGTCGCACAGCTACCCGACCGACGCGTACGACAACGAACACGCGGGAGGCGCGCTCAGTACGCCGACCGTCTACGACGGCGTGCTCTATCTCCCGACGCGCGGCGGCGAGGTGCGGGCCTATTCGGCCGAGGAAGGCGAGCTCCTTTGGAGCGTCGACCTGGTCGAGCGCCACGGCGTCGAGCCGGGCCGCTACGGCTTCGCCAGCTCGCCCTTCGTGCTGGGCGACTGGATCGTGCTGAACGCGAGCCAGACCGTGGCGCTTGCGCGGGCGACCGGCGAGACGGCTTGGATCTCGGATACGTACGACGCGAACTACTCGACCGTCGCGACGGTCCAGATCGGCGAGCGCGCGTGTCTGGCGGTGTTCGGCGGCAAGGGCTTGGTGCTGGTCGACGCCTCCAGCGGCGAGCACGTGCACACCTACACCTTCCGCAAGACGCCGCGGAACGTCGAGGGCGCGACGCCGATCGTGATCGGCCCGACGGTGCTCATCTCCAGCGCCTACCAGCAGGGCATCGCGCTGGTGGACTTCAGCGGCGAGGAGCCGGTCGAGGTGTGGCGCAACCTCAAGATGCGCAACAAGATGGCGGGCTCGACGCTGTTCGAGGAGCACCTCTACGGCTTCGACGAGTCGATGCTCAAGTGCCTCGACCTGGAGGGCAACGAGCTCTGGCGCAAGCGCGGCCTCGGGCACGGCTCGCTGTCGATCGCCGGCGGACGGCTGCTGCTGACCACCTCGCGCGGCGAGCTGGTCGTGGCGGATGCCTCTCCCGAGGAGTACCGCGAGCTGTCACGCCGCAAGGTGGTCGAGGGCGGCGTGTTCTGGACCGCGCCGATCCTGGCGAACGGCCGCGTCTACATGCGTGGAAGCGAGGGCGAGCTGGTGTGCCTCGACCACCGCTCGGCCGGAAGCGGTGGAGCGCTGGCGGCCGGCGAGGCCTCCGCGGACGGGCCGTTGCCGACTCCGACCGAGCTCGTGCGGCGGCACCTCGCCGCGACGGGATTGAAGGAGCGGAGCCCGGGAGGCGTCCGCCTGCGCGGCCGGCTGCACAACGACTCGCTCGGGCTCGCCGACGTCGCGGCGATGTGGGAGACGGGCGCCGACGGGCTCTGGCACGTCCGCTACGACCTGCCGCCCGGCTTCGGCGGTGCGATCGAGCGCTTCTTCGATGGCGAGCACGCGTGGGAGGTCAACCCGTTCCGCGGCAACAAGCTGGTCGACGAGCTCGAGCTCGACGAGCTGGTGCGTACGCACGGCTACCGCGGTCCCTTCGAGCCGCTCGATCCCGCCTCGTCCCGCACGGTGGCGCGCGAGTCCTTCCGCGGTGTCGACTGCTACCGCGTCGACGTGACGCTCGCGCCGGAGCTCGTCCGCTCGGTCTACTTCGACGCGAAGACCGGCTTCCTCGCCGGGCGCACCAGCCCGAAGGAGGCGACCGTCGTCTTTGGCGACTGGCGCGAGGTCGAGGGGCTGCGCCTACCGTTCCACCGCACGGTCTTCCACCCGGACACCGGCGAGGAGTGGCGCTGGCGCTTCGCCGAGTCCGAGCTAGAGGCGCCCGACGCGAGCCTCTTCGTCGTGCCCGAAGACCTGCGCGACGAGCTGGAGCGGGGCGGCGACGACGCCTGAGCCACTCCGCGCCTTGACTCCGTCCGCCGCGCGCGGTGGCATCGGCGGGATGAGCGCCTCCGACTGGCACGTCTACCTGGTGCGCTGCCGCAACGGCGCGCTGTACACCGGGATCGCCACCGACGTCGCGCGGCGCTTCGAGGAGCACGGCGAGGGGCGCGGCGCCAAGGCGCTGCGCGGACGCGGCCCGCTGGAGCTGGTCTACCAGCGCCCCGTCGGCGAGCGTGGCCTCGCGCTGCGCGTGGAGAGCCTCATCAAGCGGCTGCCGAAGGCGCGCAAGGAGGAGCTCGTGGCCTGCGACGGCCTCTTCGACGAGCTCCTCGCCGGCATCGACGACGGTTGAGGCGCCCAGCGCCCCGCCGGCTGCGCCCAGCGCGATTCTCGCGATTCCCGCACAATGCCGTGTCGCGACCGGGCCGCGATTGCGAGTTACCCGTGTCCTTTCTCACCCTCCCGGAAATCCGCATGACGAACACGACCGCTCTCCTGGGCGCTCTCGGCCTCGCGCTCGCCGCGTCGGCCACACGCCCGAACGCCGCGCTCCCGCAGGAGCGCTCCTCCGTTCCCGAACCGCACCTCTCCTGGTCCGGCGGCCTCCTCGGCCACTCGGTCGAGCTCACGCTCCAGGGTCAGGCGGGCGCGGGCTTCACCCTCTTCGTGCCCGCGCGGACGCCCGCTGCGGCGGACGGGCCCAGCTTTGCGGCCGGGGCCCCGGCGGATGCCCCCGACCTCACCGGGATGATGGCGGTGCGCGGCAAGCTCGATCCGTCGGGCAGCGCAACCGAGTCGCTGCGCCTGCTCGAGCCCGAGCTGCGCGGGCGCCCGTGGCGCGCCTTCTTCTTCGAGGAGCGCGGCTTCACGACGCACAGCAGCAACGAGATTCGCTTCACCGTCGCGGCGCCGGGGGATACCTACGGCGTCGCCGGGCCCAACGTCGGCGTCCGGCCCGGCCGCACGATGACGAAGATGGCAGACGGGCGCGTCTTGCTGGCGGGCGGCTTCGACGACCGCCACGAAGCGACCGCGGACTGGTTCGTGTTCGATCCGCAGGTGGAGAGCTATACCGCGAGCGGGAGCCTGCCCGCGGCGCGTGCGCGGCACAGCGCGACGCTCCTCGACGATGGGCGGGTGCTGCTCGTAGGAGGCGTGGGAGACGGGGGCGACGCTCTCTCCGACAGCGTTCTGTTCAATCCGCAGACCGCAAGGGCCACCGTGTCAGCCTCGATGGCCGCGCCACGCGTGCTGCACACGGCGACGCGGCTCGGCGATGGGCGGGTGCTCGTCACCGGCGGCTCGGAGGCCTACGACTCCGCGCATCCCATCGGCTTTCCCGAGAGCATTCTGGGGTCCCTGTCCGGCACGACCGAGCTCTTCGACCCGGTCGGCGAGGCTTGGATCTCCGGACCCGACCTTCCGGCGCCGATCACCGGGCACCGCGCGAGCCCCTTCGGCCGCGGCGTGCTGCTCACCGGCGGCCTCGCCGATACGCGGCCCATGCGTCGCACGACGGACCAGTGCCTGTTCTTCGACGAGACGACCGGCGCGCTGACCGCGATGGACCCGCTGCCCGAGCCGGTTGCGTTCCATGCGCAGAGCGAGACCACGACCGGCGGCGTGTTCTTTGCCGGCGGCTGTACCTTCGACTTTGGGTTGATGCAGGTGCGGCCCTCGCTCGAGGTGCACGGCATCGAGCCGACGCCCGGCTCGTCGACCCTGAGCTACATGCCGTCGAGCGGCATCACCGGCGTCTGGATCGACGGCTGCATCGTGTGCGTGCGCCCCAACGTCTACGGCGGCGGCGGCGGCTACGGCATGATGGGCCTCGCCGGCGGCGGCGGCTCGCCCTACGCGAACGGGCTCATCTTCAACGGCGGCTATGAGGCGGGCGGCAACGTCCCGCCGCCGATCACGCCGTCGGCCGACTGCTTCGTCATCGTGGACGACTTCGGCGGCCCGCAGCCCGACCCCATGCCGTTTGTGACCATGCGCCTCTTCCGGCCCGCCGAGCTGTCTCCGGGCCAGCCGGTAGCCGGCTCGATCACCACCATTCTGGCGGACATCTGACGAACGCAGCCCCCGCTCGCTCCTGGCGGACCGGAGCGCAACCGACGTACGTCGTGCATGGATTAGGGTGGGAGGCGCAGGGAGGGATCTCCATGCGCCTCGACTCGCGCGGCGGCCGTCGCGTTCGGCCCGACGGCGGGGCGGGCGGGGGCTCGCTGTCCGCTAGGGCTCGACGACGCGGATCGGCCGCACGCCGGTGATCGGATCGCGGCGGTCGCGTGCGTCGGCGGCCGAGCGCTGGTACGTCGCGACGTGCAGGCTCGGCACGCCCACGACATAGCCGCGGATGGACCAAAAGTCGTCGCCGCCCGCGGCGGGGCCGCCCCGATAGCCGTCGTTGGGATCGAGGCTCTCGGTCGCCCCGTAGGCCACCAGGAACTCCTCGCGGCACCACTCGCCGAGGCCGCCGAGCAAATCGTGCAGGCCGAATGCGTTGGGCGCACCGTCGCTTGCAAGGCTGACCCGCTTGACCTCGTGGGGGTCATTCGCGACGCCCGCATCGCGGGGCCGCTCGTCGGAGACCGGCTGCTCGAGCTCGGAGCCCGCGCGCGCCGCGTACTCCCACTGCGCCTCCGTCGGCAGGTCCAGCCCGAAGGCGGCGAGGACGACGCGCACCTCTTCGCGCTTCAGGCTCGCGACCGACGGAGGCAGCATCGTCCCGCCGCTCGGCCGATAGCCGGCCATGCGCTCCCACTGCGCGTCGGTCAGCTCGTACTTCGAGCAGAAGAAGGGCCTGCCGATCGCGACCTCGTTGCGCGGCATCTCCAGATCGCGCGCCTGCGTGGAGTCGGCCGAGGCGCCGACGGTGACGCTGCCTGGGGGGAGCAGGACGAAGACGATCGCGTCCTCCGTGCGCCGCGCGCCCTGTGGCGCGTCTCCGGAAGGCAGGAACGCGAACTCCCACAGCTCGCTGCTGGGGTTTCGGCGCAGCGGCACGAGCCCCGCCTGCGGTGCGATCGCGAGCCCCGCGTATGTGGGGCACTCGCCCTCCTCGACCGAGCGCTGGAACTCCGCCCAGCGCGCCGCGGCCTCGGGCGCATCGGTGCTGCGCTCGCCGAAGGCCGACGTCCAATCGCTCCAGCCCTCCTCGCTACGGCGGCGCCAGGCGTCGAGCAGCAGGAGCTCGTCGATTAGCCGCTCGAGGTCGGCGGCCTCGGCGCTTGGAGCCTGGGCCGCGGCTCGGCGCAGGCCTTCGGCGCGCGACGTCAGCTCGGACGCGCGCTCCGCCCAGCGCCGCAGCTGGGCCTCTCGGCCTGAGGCAGGGTGCAGCGCCGCGCGCTCCTCGAGCAGGTCGCGCAGCTCCTCCTCGGTCCGCACGGCCTCGAGCTCGTCCCGCGTCCACGAGCGGTACAGCGCGAACCCCAGCGCGAGTGCCAAGGTGATCGCGAGCAGCGTCCCGACCTGCAGCCGCGTCCGATGGCGGCGCACGAAACAGCGCGCGCGGTAAGTCAGCGACGGGGGCGCGTCGCCGATGGGCTGGTCGGCGAGGAAGCGCGAGAGGCTCTCCGCCAGCGCGGCGACCGACGGGTGGCGACGGCCCGGCTCGAACGCCATCGCGCGCAGCACCACCCAGTCGAGCTGCGCCGGCACGCCGCGCACGCGCCGGCTGGGGCGCTCGGGGATCGTGCTCAGCGAGCGCAGCGCCTGGTGGGGCGTCGGCCAGTCGAAGGGGCGCTCGCCGGCGAGCAGCTCGTACAGCACGACGCCGAGCGAGTAGACGTCGCTCGCGGGCTCGCGCCCGTCCTCCCCCGACAGCACGCGCTCGGGCGCCATGTAGAGCGGCGTGCCGAGGGCGAAGCCGGTTCCCGTCAGGCGCGTGCGGTCGAGCTCGTTGATCGCGCCGATACCGAAGTCGATCACCTTCGGGACGCCGTCCTCGCCGACGAGCAGGTTCGACGGCTTGAGGTCGCGGTGGACCACGCCGTTCGCGTGGGCGTAGGCGAGCGCCTCGCAGACCCGGACGAACAGCTGCACCCGCGCGCGAACGTCCAGGCCGCGCGCCTCGGCATGGCGCGTGATGGGAACGCCGCCGCGCACGTACTCCATGGCCAGGAACGGCACCGTACGCTCGGCCTGGAGGCACTCACCCGCGTCGTAGATGCGGACGATGCCCGGGTGCTCCAACCTGCCGAGGATCTCGGCCTCGTCGCGGAAGCGACGCAGCGCGGCGTCGTCGAGCAGGTGTGCCTGCACGACCTTGAGCGCGACCAGGCGCTGCACGCCCAGCTGTTGGGCGACGTACACCGCGCCCATGCCGCCCTGGTCGACGAGCTCGAGCACCTCGTAGTCGCCGAGCTTCGCGCCCGCCGACAGCGGGTCCGGCAGGTGCGCGGTCGGCGCTCCGAGCGGCAGCTCGCGCGGCTGCAGGAAGGAGGACGGGGGGCGCGAGCCCAGGAGCTCGAGTACGCGCGCGCCCAGCGCGCGGTCGTTGCCGCACTCCCGCTCTAGCCATGCCCTGCGCTCCTCGTCGGGCAGCTCCAGCGCGTGCTTCAGCAGACGCAGGACCTCGCGCTCGCGCTCGACGCTCATTCGCCGGCCGCGGGGCTCTCGCCGTCGCCGCCGCGCCAGTCCTGCCAGAGATAGCGTCGCGCGGCCTCCCAGCGCCGCTGCGCCGTGCGCTCCGACACGCCCAGCTCCTGCGCGACCTCGCCCGAGGTCAGGCCGAGGAAGAAGCGCAGCTCGACCACGCGGGCCGCGTCCTCGTCGAGCGCTCGCAGTGCGTCGACCGAGTCGCACAGCGCGACCATCTCCTCGGGCCGCTCGTCGTAGCCCGCGAGCAGCGGGTCGACCTCGGCCGCGATCTCGCCGCCGCCGCGCTTGGCGGCCATGCGGCGCCGCGCGCGGTCGCGGAGGATCCACCCCATCGCCTGCGCGGCCACGCTCAGGAAGTGCTGCCGGTCGTTGAGCTCCGGCGGCTGCTTGCCGAACAGGCGCAGGTAGACCTCCTGAATCAGGTCGCCGGTGCGCAGCGTGCAGTTCGGGCCCGCCTTACGGATCATGCGCCCCGCCACGTCGCGGAGCTCGCGCTGGAGGAGCGCGAACAGCTCGCCCTCCGCCTGCCGATCGCCCGACCGAATGCGGCCGAGCAGCCTGGTCGGCTCCCCGACCTCCGAGCTGTCTCGTTCTGTCACCCGACAGATGGTAGCGGACACGCCGTGTACCCCGCTATGGCGCGAGAATCTGACTAGACCGCTAGGCGCTCGCGGACCGCGGCGTGCGAAGCCCGGCCGATGATGTCGAACCAGTTGAAGTAGGGCGGAGCGGTGTCGGCGAGGGCCGCGCGGTGGACGGCGCGGCACAGCTCTTCGAACCCCCCGGCGACGTCGCGAATCCAGCGCTCCGCGTGGTCGGCCAGCCGCCCCTCGTGCAGGTTCCCGAGGCTGTACTCGCGCGCGAAGCCGTACTGGAGCGGGACCAGCTCGCCGCTGGCCTCGACGATGAGCGGGCTGATGCGCTCCGAGAGCGGCGCATCGGCGTCGGGCTCGCGGCCCGCGTAGACGAGCTCGGGGTTGGCCTTCAGCGAGCTTTGGTTGACCAGGTCGAGCTGGACGGAGAGCTGCCCGTCCACTTCGCCGCGGATGCGCAGCGTCTCGAGGTGGGCCATCGCGGACTCGACCGTGTCGGGCGCGAAGCCGGCGAGCTCGTCGCGCGCGCGGCCCTCCTCCTCAAGGGGGTGGACCTGCAGCAGCCGCGCGCCCTGCTCTCGTGCAAACTCGGCGACCCACTCGAGCTCGTGCACGTTCGCCTGCGTCAGCGTGAACAGGAAGCCGAAGGGAATGCCGGAGGCGCGCAGCCCGTCGAGGCGCGCGCGCATCGCGTCAAACGCGCCCTTCTGTCCGCGGATCGCGTCATGCGAGTCCGGGATGCCGTCGAGGCTGACCGCCATCAGGTCGACGCGGTCGCGCAGCTCGTCCAGCCGCGCGTCGGTCAGGAGCATCCCGTTGGTCGTGAAGGTGTTGAGGAAGCCTCTCTCCTTGCCGTGGTCGAGCAGCTCGACGAGGCCGGGGTACATCAGCGGCTCTCCGCCCGAGAGGCTGATGACGCCGTAGCCGAGCTCCGCGGCGTCGTCGAGAGCTGCGCGGAGGAGCGCGGCGTCAAGCGCGTCACGCTCCTCCGGACCCGACGAGGAATAGCAGTGCCGACAGCGCAGATTGCAGCGCCGAGTCGGGTGGATCTGGACGATCCGCGATCGGCCCGTGGGTCCCATCGGCGTGGCTCCTCTAGGCCCCGGGGGTCAGGCTGAACTTCGCCATGAACCACTCGGGATCGATGATGCCGTAGGGGAAGAACTCCAGGTGCGCGACGTTCGAGCCCGGGAGCTTCTGGATCACGTTGGTGAAGTGGTCCAGCGACTCGGGGCTGACGCGCACGTGGCCCTCGAACAGGTCGGGGGCGGGCTCGCCCTTGCAGAAGACCTTCTCGATGACGAAGTCGTTCTTCTTGAGGGTCGACAGGACGGTGTCCAGGTGCTTCTGGTCGAACCGCTTTTGCCAACGATCCCATAGCAGTTGGGATCCGCGGGAATCGGACATCTCTCTGCTCCTTCGGAGGGAGGTGGGGTTGGGCGGACGCCGAACGAACGGCGCCGCATCTCGCGGGGCTCTGGCCCCGAAGGAGTCCACGACCATTGGCGCGGAGCGCTGCCAGGAAAGGACAGGATTAGGCCCCGCCCCGATCCCGCGCCAGCGTCGCCCGGTGAGGGATGTCCCCTGCTCTCGTTCGCCGAGGCGGCGGCTACTCGGACCTACGTCGGGTTGGGAGCGCCGCCGGCACGGGGCGGTGTTGCGCCGGAAGCCCGCGCGACCCCGAGCCATCGCGGCGTGCGGTCGCGTCGGCCTTGGAGCCCGTCAGAGGCGGGAGAAACTCCAGCCCGCGCACGTAGGCGCCCAGCGCTCCGATGCGGTCTGCAGCGCCGGTGGCGGGGTCGACGGTGTAGATGTGGGTCCCGGCACCATAGAGCCGCCCGTCGGGTTGGAAGGCCAAGCCCTGCACGTTGATCGCCGGGTCGCTCACCGGGTTCACGTCGGTGACCTGGGCGGTCGTCGTGTCGATCGTGATCAGCCCGCGGCTGAGCGAGGACTCGGTCGCGAGCTTCCAGCCGTACAGCGTGCCGTCCCCGAAGGCGAGCGCCTGGATCACGCTCTGGGTATTCCCGATCTCGCGGTAGTCGCCGGCGGCGAGGTCGAACTCGTAGAGGTAGAACGGCCCGTCGGACCAGTTGAAGGAGACCAGCCCGAAGAGCGTGTCGTCGGGCGCAAAGGCGAGCCCGCGGATCTCGGGCAGGTCCGTCCCCAGCGCCAGCGTCACCTCGCCGGTGTCGCGGTCGAGCTGGTAGATCGACTCCTGCTGCAGCCCGGGAGCGTTGTAGGTCCCCGCCGTGAAGATCGTCCCGCGCGAGTCCGAAGCGAGGGAATTCACTTGGTGCAGCCCGGTGTCGCCGACGAGCTGCGGGCCGGAGATGGTGCTGCTGTCCCAGCGATAGACAAGGCCCGCCCAGTCAACGCCCAGCGCTTCCTGTGGCTGGGCCTGGGCGGCGGCAGCGGCGGCGAGCACGACCGAGACGAGCGGAACAAGCACGAGCTTCATTCGTTTTCCTCTACAAGCGGCCTTCTGGCCAGGTTCGCGTCGGGAGGCGCGCTTGCTAGGAGACGACTTCGTGCAGGTTGCAGGCGTCTTACGGTCGCAGGAAGTAGACCGCGGCCGCCACCGCCAACGCGAGCGCGAGCACGCAGCCCCCGAGGACCATGCGCTCCTTCCTGCGCCCCTTCTGGCGCATCCGGAGCTCGTTCTCCAACTCGTCGAGGTTCATCCGCTAGCATCTCGGGCCTTGCGAGCGGCTCCGAGGCCCGGAGTATGCCCGATTCCTACGGGCGGGAAAGAGAGAAGACCATGGACGACTACACCTACCGGGGCGCGCGTGCGCTGGTTCTGCTTCATGAGCGCGAAATGCGCTCCTTCCTCGCCACCTGGGGCGCCGCGAAGGCGGCTGGGGTCGTGTTCCCTCCTACGGAAAACCCCACCTACCAGTCGCTCGAGACGGTGCTCCGACACGTCTTCCGGGCGGCCCGCGGCTACATGATCTGGATCTGCGAGCAGCTGGACCTGCCCGATCCCGAGATCCGCGAGACGCCGGAGCCCGAGGAGCTCGAGCGCGCGGCGCCCGACTACCTGGAGCACGTGCTCGAGCGCTGGCGCCTGCCGCTGCGCGACGTGACCGAAGAGCTGGTCGAGCAGACCGAGGCCCGCTCGCGCTGGGGCGCGACGTACACGCTCGACGCCATGCTCGAGCACGCGGTGATGCATCCGATACGGCATGCGTTCCAATTGCGGGAGCGGATCGACGCGCGCTGACGCAGCGCGAAGAGGCCTTACAGGACGCGTCGACTTTCCTCGTTTTCGGCGAAACGGAAGCACGCTTTCGCGTTCCTTTCGTTGGTGCGGTTCCGGGTAGACCTCGCGGTTGCCGTTGGGGATACTCGGAAACGCTTCCCCCGCTGAATGCACCCGTCCGTTCACGAGATTGAGGAGCAGCTCACACGAACGCGCGGAGTCGACAGGGTTTCCCTGCTCGCGGCGCTGGCTGTTCGCCTGCGTTCGCTCGACCTCGCGCGTGCGCGTCGTCTTGCAGCGGAGGCCTGCGAGCTGGCGGAGGAGCAGGTCGACTTCGTTCTGCTCGGCCAGGCGAAGACGGCGCGGGCCTTGGTGCGCCGGCGCGACCTGGAGTTCGACGGTGCGCTCTCGGACGCACGGGGCGCGCTCGAGCTGCTGCAACAGGCGCCGACGCGGACCTACTCGGCGCTCGCCCACGCGGCGATGGGCGAGGTCCGCTACCAGCGCTCGGAGATGTCCGCCGCCTGCGAGTCGTTCGACCGTGGGCTCGAGCTGCTCTCCGCAGAAGAGCGGCGCGGCTCGTTCGCCGGCGCCGAGCTGGCGAACAACCTGGGCCGGGCGCGCTATGCGCGCGGCGAGTACGCGGGAGCGCTCTCCTCGTTCCGCGAGGCGATCCGGATCGCGGGGGTCCTCGAAGACCCGGTGCTCGAGGGCTTCTGCCGCACCAACGTCGCGAACGTCCTGTTCCAGCTCGGCGAGACCGGACGGGCGCTGTCCGCGTTCCGCGAGGCGCTGCGGATCCAGCGGCGCGAGCGCCACCTCGCGAGCCTCGCCCACACGCTCAACAACCTGGCGATGGCGCACCTGCGCCTGGGCGACAACGACGAGGCCCTCTCGCTCGCGACCGAGAGCCTTGGATGCGCCCCGGAGTCCGAGTCGACCGGCCTCGGCTTCCAGGCGCTCCTAGTGATGAGCTCCGCCCACCTGGCCGAGGGGGACGGGGGGGAGGCGACGAGCCTCGCGACGCGCGCGCGAGAGCGTGCCAGCCGCATGAGCAACCTGCGGCACGAGGCGCTTGCCCTGCAGCACCTGGGCCAGGTCTTGCTCGCGACCGGCGAGCTGGATCGCGCGCTCAAGGCGCACACCGAGGCGCTCGCGCGGATCGAGCTCCCGGGGAGCGAGCTGGAGGTGAGCTGCACGCGCGGGATCGCGCGCATCCACCTCGCGCGCGACGATCCGCGAGCGGCGTTGGAGTCGGTGCTCCCGGTCGTGAGCCGCGCGCGCGGCGAGGCGAACCTCTCGGTCCTCGAACGCCTGCTGCCGCTGGTGGTCGAAGCGTACGAGCTGCTCGAGCGCTACGCCGAGGCGCTCTCCGCGCACCGCGAGCTGCGCGAGACCGAGCGCCGGCTGTTCGGCGCCGCGACCGAGAGCCGGATCGAGGCGCTGCGCGTCCTGCGCGACGACGATGTCGGCGAGCCGCGTCGCGAGCCGAGCGACGTCGACGATGCGCCCGTCCGAACCGTCGGCGGAGTCGCGCAGGACGTCGGGAACCTGGTCACGGTCATCGAGAGCTACGGACGACTGCTCGAGCAGCGGCAGCCCGCCGCCGAATCGGCGCACGTGCCGCTCGAGCGTATGATCGCCGCCACCGAGCGTGCGGCGCACCTGACGGAGCAGCTGGTCGCCTTTAGCCGCAAGCGCCCGACCCGGCCCGACCAGGTCCACGTCGCCGAGCTGCTCAAGCGCTTCGAAGGGCTCGCCGGCGGCGCGATCGTCGGCGACGATCTGCGCGCCGAGGTCGAGGTGCGCGGCCCGCTCCCGCCGGTGGACGCCGAGGCCGGGCAGCTCGCCGAGGTGCTCGCCAACCTGGTGCGCAATGCCCGCGACGCGATGCCGGACGGTGAAGCCGTCCGGATCGTCGCCGAGGCGATCGCGCTGGAGGGTGACCCCTCGCTGGCGCCGGGGAACTACCTGCGTGTCCGGGTTCGCGACCAGGGGCGCGGCATGGACGACGCGACGCTCGCACGCGCCTTCGAACCGTTCTTCACGACGAAAGAGGAGCGCCGCAAAGGCGCCGGACTGGGGCTCTCCACCGCCCGCGGGATCGTCCGCCAGTGCGGCGGCGATCTGCGCGCACGCAGCACGCCGGGAGAGGGGAGCACGTTCGACGTCTACCTGCCGGCTTCGCCGGAGCGTCCCGTTGCGGTGGCCGCGGCCGACTCGCAGGACGCGCCCGCCCCTCGCCGTTGCACGATCTTGGTCGTCGAAGACGAAGGGGCCCTGCGCGAGCTGGAGTGCGCCACGCTGGTCGACGCCGGATACGAAGCGATCGCGGCCGCCGATGGCGAGGAGGCCATCGAGCACGCCCGCTCTGGTCGGCAGGTGGACCTGGTGGTCTCCGACATCGCGATGCCGCGCATGCGCGGACCCGAGCTCCTACGCGCGATGCGCGAGGAGCGCTCCGAAGCGCGCTTCCTCTTCACCTCGGGCCACCCCGAGCTGGGGAGCGCCGACGCGTTTCTGTTGCAGGAGTTTGCGGGCGAGTTCGAATACCTGCCCAAGCCCTTCCGGATGACGGACCTGCGTCAGCGCGTGGACGCGCTCGTCGGCCGGGACGGCTAGGCCGCAGCTGCCGCGAGCTCAGGGCCGGGCGAGGCCGGCGGCGACGTTCTCTGCGCCCTCTTTCGCCGCCGGCGTGAACAGGTGAGCTCCTAACCCTCCGCCGACTCGCCGTAGCGCTCGAACCAGGCGAGGATGTGCACCACCTTCGCGATCAGCCGGCTAGGTCGGCTCGCGATACCGTGCGAGGCGCCGGGGATCCGGACGAGCGCGGTGTCGATGCGCCGTAGCTTGAGCGCCTGATAGAACTGCTCGGACTCCGAGATCGGCGTGCGGTGGTCTTCTTCGCCGGTCAACAGCATCGTCGGCGTCGATACGTTCCCCACCAGCGACAGCGGCGAGCGCTTCCAATAGTGCTCCTGGTGCTCCCACGGATAGCCCGGGAACCAGTACTGCGTGAAGTAGGGGTACGCGTCGGCGGTCAGAACGAAGCTCGTCCAATGGATCACCGGCTTGGCGACGACCGCGGCGCGGAAGCGGTCGGTCTTGCCGACGATCCAGCTCGTCAGCACGCCGCCGCCGCTGCCGCCGGTGACGAAGAGCTGCTCGGGGTCGACGTAGCCGCGTGCCACGACCGCGTCGACGACCGACATCAGGTCGTCGTAATCGTTGCCGGGGTAGGCGTGGTGGATCAGATTGCCGAAGGCCTCGCCGTAGCTCGTGCTGCCCCGCGGGTTGGCGTAGACGACGACGTAGCCCTCCGCCGCGTAGAGCTGCACCTCGGCGCTGAAGCGATCGCCGTAGTTCGCGAACGGCCCGCCGTGGATCTCGAGCAGCAGCGGGTACTTGCGCTCGGGGTCGAAGCCCGGCGGCTTGCAGACCCAGGCCTGGATCTTCTCGCCGTCGAACGAGGACTCGGTCCAGAGCTCTTCGACCCTCCCGAGCTCGCGCTGCGCGAAGAGGTCGTCGTTGAGCCGCGTCAGGCGCTGCGCCCCGTCCTCGCCCGGCCGGACGACGGCCACATCGGCGGGATAGTCGGGGCGCGTTTGGGTGAACGCGATAAGGCCGTCCTTCGACACGGTGTACGAGCCGCTCGAGTACGGGCGTCCGAGCGACGTACCGCCCACGTCGCCGGTCAGCACCTCGATCTCGCCCGCGAGCGACACGAAGCCGATCTCGCCGTTGCCGCGGTTGTTGAAGCTGAAGTACACGCCGCTGCCGTCGGCCTTCCACTTGGGGGCGCCGACCGAGCGGTCGAAGTCGCCCGTTAGGAGCCGCGGCTCGCCGCCCTCGGTGGGGAGCAGGTACAGGTGCCGCACCTGATAGCCCTGCCGCCGGTCATCGAACCCGGTGTAGGCGATCCAGTCGCCGTCGGGCGAGGTCGCCGGCGAGTCGTCCGGGCCGTCGCGGTCGGTCAGCGCGGTGATGCTGGCGTCCTCGAGCTCGACGCGATACAGCTCGGAGTTGACCGGCTGGAACTCGGCGTCGTCGTGACGCTTGGCGGAGAAGACCAGCGCCTTGCCGTCCGCCGTCCAGGCCGGCCGCCCGTCGTGGTCGTAGTCGCCGTCGGTGAGCTGGCGCGGCGTGCCGCCGCCCGCCGGCAGCACGAAGAGGTGCGTGAAGCCCTCCTCGACCAGCCCCTGACCGTCGGAGCGCCACTCGACCTGCTCGACGACCGTCGGCGGCTCGGCCCACTCCGCGCCCTCGGGCTTCGGAGGCATCGAGGCCAACGGCTCGGGCGACGAAGGCACGAACATGGTGAAGGCGATGTGCTCGCCGTCCGGCGACCAGGCGAGGCTGCTGGGCGACTCGGTCAGGTGCGTCAGGCTCGCGGTGACGCCGGTGTCCATCCAGCGGCAGAAGATCTGCGCCCCTCCACCCTCGGACGCGACGTAGAGCAGGCGCTCACCGTCGGGAGACCAGCGCGGCGACACGACGTTGGCCGATCCGCTTAGGAGCGGCCGCGCGTCGCTGCCGTCCGTGCCGACCGTCCACAGCCGCGACCGCGAGCGGTCGGTCATGACGTCAAAGCCCGCGCGCGCGAAGACGATGCGCGAGCCGTCCGGCGAGACGCGCGGATCGGAGGCCCACTCGAGCTCAAACACGTCGAGCGGCTGCAGGGGCTCTTGGGGGGCGACCAGGGACAGCGGAGCGAGAAGGAGCAGGGCGTCGAGCATGGTTCTTGTGGTTCCGAGGCGGAGCGGGGGCCGCACAGTATGGCAGGCGGGCGGGTTTCGCCGCGCCGGTGTACTTTGGATCCGTCGCAGGCTTCTCCCCGCGTTCGCTTCCCAGCCAATCCCGAGGTAAGGAACGATGGACTCTCGTCTGGCAATGCTCGCGCTCGCCGGTTCTGTGCTCGCCTCCACCGTCCACGCCCAGGGCGCCGTCTGGATCGTCGATGACGACGGCGGCCCCGGCGTCGACTTCACCGACCTGGCCGCGGCCGTCGGCGCGGCCGCCGACGGTGATCTGCTCGTCTTCCGCGACGGCACCTACCCCGGCGGCCTGTTCGCACCGCTCACGGTGACGGGGAAGGGACTGACGCTGATCGCCGACGGCGACGTCGAGCTCGGCTGGATCGCGTTCGAGGGGCTCGTCGAGGGCCAGAGCGCCGCGCTCCGCGGGTTCGAGCTGACCAGCAGCACGTTCGAGGCGTCGAACAACGACGGCGCGCTGTTCCTGGAAGAGCTGTCGTTCGACGACAGCTCTTCGTTCAACTACTCGGCGGCCGACTTCACGTCCTGCAGCACCGTGATCTTGAACCGCTGCTCGTTCCAGGGCGCTCCCGCCGGCGTTTCGCCCATCAACACGCCCGCGGTCGTCTCGGCCCTCGGAGGCCTACACGTCTACGACTGCGACCTGAAGGGCGGAGCGGGATTCACCCACGGCGGGAGCTTCACTCCCGGGAACGTGGCCTTGCGGGTTGCTAGCGGCTTCGCCTTCTCGTCGGGCACCGCGCTCGAGGCGGGCATCCTGGGCACCTTTGGCGCGTCCCAGTCCGGAGAGACCTCGCAGTCGATCGTGCTCGACTCGCCGGGCGCCTTCGACGTCACCGGCGGCACGCAGACGGTGATCCCCGGAACTGCGCGTTCGTTCCAAGCCACCGCGGTGGCACGCGAAGGGGAGAGCATCACGATGACCTGGGAAGGAGTCCCGGGTGAGCTGGCCATCCTCAACCTCTCCGGCTCGCCGGGCGGCGTCTTCTTTGCGCCCTTCAACGGCAGCGGGGTGCTGGGGCTGCCGCTGCTGCTCGTCGACGGGATCGGCTCGATTCCCGCCGGCGGCTCGCTGTCGGTCGACATCCCGGTCCCGGAGTTGGGAGCGGGCGTCGAGGGGCTCGTCTTCTACGCCCAGGGCAGCTTCGCCGACCTCGGCACCGGCGCGATTCACCTGGGCGGCGGCTCGGTGATCGCGCTGCTGGACCAGTTGCTCTAGCCGGCATTCGTCCCGGGCCCGCGCGCGGAGATCGGCGGCCGAGGGGTTACGGTAGGAGCACCGCGGGCCGGCCACCCGTGGAGCTCCTACCCATCGACTCCGAGGAAACGCCCACGATGGACGCTCGTCTCGCCCCGCTCGCCCTGGCCATCTCGCTCTTCGCGTCGCCCTTGCCGGCTCAGGACGCGGTTTGGATCGTCGACGACGACGGAGGTCCGGGCGTGGACTTCGACAACCTGGCCGACGCGGTCACGGTGGCCGCGGACGGCGACCTCTTGGTGTTCCGCGACGGCGTGTATCCCGGCGGGCTGTTCGGTCCGCTCGTGATCGACGGCAAGGGGTTGACGCTGGTCGCCGACGGCGACGCCTCGCTGGGTTGGATCAGCGTTGAGAACCTCGCGCCCGGGCAGAGCTTCACGATCCACGGCTTCCAGCTCTTCTCGTCGTTCCTGGACTTCGCGAACAACGAGGGCGTGGTCTTCCTCGAGGACGTCGGCTTCGATCCCGCGGGCGCGCCGCACTTCGCGACGGTGAGCTTCGACAACTGCGACGTCGCGACGATGAACCGCTGCGTGCTCACGGGCATTCCGGCGGCGTACGGAATCTCGTTCAACGAGCCCGCCGTCCAAAGCTCGTTCAGCGCTCTGCACCTCTACGACTGCCTGCTGACCGGAGGCGACGGCTACGTCGTGCCGGGGATCGGCTTCGCGCCGGGGAACGTCGGGCTCAGCATCTCCAACGGCTTCACCTTCGCGTCGGGCGGTGAGCTGCTTCCCGGCCTGTTCGGCGGCGCGGGGGCGGTCCAGGTCGGGGCGGCCGAGTCGATCATCATCGGGGTCGGAGGAGCCTTCGAGCTCGTCGGGGGCACGCTGAAGATCCTGCCCGGACCGGCGCGCTCTTTCTCGGCCGACGGAGTGGTGCGCGAGGGGCAGAACACGACGCTCACCTGGGATGCCCCCGCGGGCGAGCTGGCCGTGCTCGTGCTGGCGAGCTCTCCGCACGGGCTCTTCACCCGCGACTTCAACGGCAGCACGCTGCTCGCGAATCCGCTGCTCCTGGTCGACACGGTCGGGACGGTGCCGGGCGCGGGGACGCTCGCGCTCGACGTCGCGATCCCCGATTTGGGTGCCGGCATCGAGGGACTCGTGTTCTACGCCCAGGGGGCGTTCGTCGACCCGCTGCTCTCGTCGGTTCACCTCGGCGGCGGCTCGGTCATCACGGTCCTCGACCAGGCGCTGTAGCGCGCGCTTCGATGACGGAACGGCGCATCCTGATCACCGGCGTAACCCGTGGCCTGGGGCGTGCCCTGGTCGACCGCTTCGCCGAGCGCGGGCATACCGTGCTCGGCTGCGGGCGGACCCAGGACGCGGTCGCCGAGCTCGCGGAGCGCTACGGTCCACCGCACGACTTTCGCGCGGTGGACGTCGCCGACGACAGCGCCGTCGCCGACTGGGCCGCGCACCTGCTCGGGGCGGGGCCCGCGCCGGATCTCATCCTCAACAACGCCGCCCTCATCAACCGCAGCGCGCCGCTTTGGGAGCAGAGTGCCGAGGAGCTCGACCGCCTGCTCGCGGTCAACGTCTCGGGCGTCGCGAACGTGCTCCGCGCTTTCTTGCCGGCGCTGATCGAGCGCGGGTCGGGCGTCGTGGTGAACATCAGCTCGGGCTGGGGGCGCTCGACCTCTCCGCTGGTTGCGCCCTACTGCGCCAGCAAGTGGGCGATCGAGGGTCTGACCCAGGCCCTGGCCCAAGAGCTCCCCCCCGGGATCGTGGCCGCGGCGCTGAACCCCGGCGTCATCGACACCGAGATGCTGCGGACCTGCTGGGGCGACGAGGCCGGCGGGTTCGAGGGGCCCGAGGCCTGGTCCCACGGAGCCGCCGACTACCTGCTGGCGATCGGAACCCGCGACCACGGGCGTTCGCTCTCGATCCCCTAGCCGCCCTTTTCCGGCCGCCCTCCCCGCGAGGGCGGATAGACTCCGCCGGCCTATGGAACGCGTTCGCAGGATCGCCATGTGGTCCGGGCCCCGGAACATCTCCACCGCGCTGCTGCGAGCGTGGGAGAACCGTCCGGATGCCGCGGTCGTCGATGAGCCGCTGTACGCCTACTACCTGCACGAGACCGGGCTGGAACACCCCGGGCGCGCGCAGATCTTGGAGGCCGACGAGACCGACTGGCGCGCCGTCGTGCGCACCCTGACGGGCCCGGTGCCGCGCGGCCGTTCGATCTGGTACCAGAAGCACATGGCGCACCACCTGCTGCCGCACGTCGATCGCGGCTGGCTGGACGAGCTCGACCACGCTTTTCTGATCCGCGATCCGCGCGAGATGCTGATCTCCCTCGACCGCGTCACGCCGAACCCGCGCCTGGACGACACCGGCCTGCCGCAGCAGATCGAGATCCTGGAGCACGTCGAGCGACGCACCGGCAAGCGCCCGCCGATCCTCGACTCGCGCGACGTGCTCGAGGCGCCCGAGCCGATGCTGCGCGCCTTCTGCGCGGCGCTCGAGCTCGACTTCCTGCCGGAGATGCTGTCCTGGCCGCCCGGACGCCGCGACACCGACGGGGTCTGGGCGCCGCACTGGTACGCGAACGTCGAGCGCTCCACCGGCTTCGCACGCTACGTTCCGCGCGACGATGCGTTGCCCGAGCACCTCAAGTCGGTGTACGAGCAGTGCCTCGAGCCCTACGGCAAGCTGCACGAGCTGCGCCTCCGCCCCTGACTCCGCGATGCTCCAGAAGTTCGATCCGCGCAACCAAGACCTGCTGGTCAACATCAACGGCGAGCTGACGCACCGCGACCGCGCCGGCGTCAGCCCTTTTGATTCGTCGGTGCAGGCCGGCGACGCGGTGTGGGAGGGGCTGCGCCTGTACGACGGCCGCATCTTCAAGCTCACCGAGCACCTCGACCGGCTGCGGCACTCCGCTCTCGCGCTGGCTTTCGAGGACATCCCCTCGCCGGAGCACATCCGCGCCGAGATCGTCCGCACGCTCGAAGCGAACGAGATGCGCGACGGAGTCCACCTGCGCCTGACGCTGACCCGCGGCGTGAAGGTCACCTCGGGGATGGACCCGCGCCTGAACCAGTCCGGTCCGACGCTGATCGTCTTGGCCGAGCACAAGCCGCCGGTCTACGACAAGGGCGGGCTCACCCTGATCACGAGCTCGGTCCGCCGCTTCCCGCCGGACTGCCTCGACCCGAAGATCCACCACGCGAACCTGATCCAGTCGATCCTCGCCAAGATCGAGGCCAACGCCGCCGGCGCCGACGACGCGCTGATGCTGGACTACCGCGGCTTCGTGGCCGAGACGAACGCGACGCACGTGTTCATTGTCCAGGACGGCCGGATCCTCACCCCACACACCGTCGCCTGCCCCGAGGGCATCACGCGGGCCACGGTGCTCGAGCTGTGCCGCGAAGCGGACATCGATCACGAGATCCGCGACGTGTCGTTGACCGAGGTGCACCGCGCCGACGAGGTCTTCTGCACGGGCACGATGGGCGAGCTGGCCGGCGTGGTGCGCGTCGACGGCCGCACCATCGGCGACGGCTCGACCGGAGCGCGCACGCGCGGGCTGTCGGAGCTCTACGGGAGCCTGACGCGTTCGGGCGGCGAGCACGTCGTCGACTAGGCTGCTGGGCTTCAGCTTCACCGACAGCCGGCTTCGCGACGTCTGTTTCGGGAAGATCCGGTAGCCGGACGCGGTGCCGGGGTAGCCGACGTTCCGCCGCGCCTACGCACTTCAGCCCGCAGCGCGCCCGGGGTGGCGCGGACTAGAAGAGGGCTCCGCAAGAAAGGAAGCCCTCAATGACCATCCGACACATTCTCCTCACGACCGACCTCTCCTCCGAATCCCTTCATCCCTGCCTCTCGGTCGCCGAGCTCGCGCGGACCTTCGGCGCCAAGATCACGCTGCTGCACGTCGTGCACGAGATCCACATCGTGCCGACGGCCTCGCCGATGGCCGTCCCGATCGCCCCGCTGGACGTCGACAAGGAGGTCAAGCATGCCGAGCTCACGCTCGCGGACCAGAAGCTCGTCCTGGGAGACGAGCTCGACGTCGAGACGGCCGTCGTGACGCACGAACGCGTCCACGAGGCGGTCGCGGTGTTCGCCAAGCGGCACGACGTCGACCTGATCGCGCTTTCCACGCACGGGCGGACCGGCTTCCGCCACTTCGCGCTGGGGAGCGTCGCGGAGGCGGTTCTGCGCCACTCTCCGGTCCCCGTGCTCTGCTTTCCCCGCTCGGGCGACTAGGCGTCCAGCAGCCCCTCGCGGATCGCTAGCCGCGCCAGCTCGGCGGCCGAGTGGCAGTCGAGCTTGCGCTGGAGGTTCTCGCGGTGCTTCTTCGCGGTGCCGAGGCTCATGTCGAGGTCGCGTGCGACCTCCTTGTTGCTGTGGCCGATGGCGAGCAGCTGGAACACCTCGCGCTCGCGCGGCGTCAGCGCGCCCAGCCGCGTCGAGGGCGCCGGGCCCTCGGGCCCCGCGCCGCGGACCTGTCCCACGAGCCCCGCCGAGACCTTGGGCGACACGTACGGATCACCTCGGTGCACCGCCTGGATAGCGAGCGCGAGCTCGGCCGGGTCCGAGTCCTTCGACAGGTAGCCCTCGGCTCCCGCCTTCAGCGCCTGCTCGACGAAGGCCTGGCCCTCGTGGTGCGTCAGCATGATGACCCGCGCCCGGCGCCACCGCTCGCGCACGTGGGCGATCGCGTCGAGGCCCGACAGGACCGGCATCGAGATGTCGAGCAGCACGACGTCCGGGCGGAGCTCGGCGATCTCGTCGAGCGCGGCGCGCGGGTCGCCCTGATCGCCGGCGACCTCGAAGCGCTCATCGCTCCTTAGGAGCTCGCGGAACGCGGCTCGGACCATAGCCTGGTCGTCGACCAGGTAAACGCGGATCGGAGGGATCTCGTGGGCCATTCGGCGCTTGACGATCATTGTAGAGGGCACGCGTCTGCGGCGACAGTCGTTGGCCGTGCCGGTAGTCAGGAGCCGCCCGCACGTTCGCGCAAGGCGTCGTCCTCGCCCGAGGCCAGCTCGCGCAGCCGGCCCTCCACTCCGCGCAGTCGACCGACCAGATCCTCGAGCGTCTCGCGCTCGTCTTCGCCGAGGGCGCGCGCGACGGCCTGAAGCGCCAGGTGCACGGCGGTTACCGGGTTCTTGATCTCGTGCGCGAGCGAGCTCGTCCGGCGGGCTAGTTCTTCCAGCGCCGCCAGGCCTTGCTCGCCGCGGCGGGCGCGCGAGGCCAGCTCGCCCGCTTCGACGAGCGTGACCAGCAGGAGCCCGTTCCCGAGCGCCGATGCCGACGCGACCACCGCGCCGTGCGCGTGCTCCGCAACCACCGACCCGCGACCCGCGAGCAGCGACTCGGCGCAATCGGTGCCCAACACGGCGCACAGATCGCCCTCCGCGCCCACAAGCGCACGCGCGGCGGCGTTGCGCCAAGCGATCGAGCCATCGCCCGCAACCGCAAGCAGCGGGCACGGCAGCGTCTCGAGGGCGGCGGTGGGCGGTTCCATGGGGCGCGGGCGTGATACCCGCAGCCAGCCTAGCGTTCCACAGGCCTCTGCGCCCACGCCCGCGGTCACCCTACGCACTTCGGCGTACTCCGCCTGCCTCGGCGCGCCGACTATCATCGCGTTGTGCCCGACGCGCTTCGCAAGGACGCCCACCGTGCCGCGACTCCGCTGGCTCTTCTGTTGGCGGCGCTGGTCTTCACCTCGGACCTGTTGGTGCCCCTGGGCTCGGCGCACGCCGTCCTCTACATCCCGGTCGTGGTCGCGACGCTCTGGTCGCGGCGGCGGCGGGACTCGTTCTTGGCCGCCGGCCTCTGCACGGTGCTCGGGTTGATCCCGCTGGTGTTGCTGCAGGAGCGCGACGGGGACGCGTTGGTCAACCGCGCGCTGTCGATCCTCGCCATCTGGGCCGTCGCGATCGGGGTCCGTGGCCGCTGGGCGGTGGAGCGCGCGCTGCGCGAGCGCGAGGCTCAGATGAAGGCGATCGTCACGACGGCCGTGGACGGGATCATCACAATCGACGAGCGCGGAGCGATCGCCAGCTTGAACCCCGCGGCGCTGCGCATGTTCGGATACCGCGAGGACGAGCTGCTCGGACGCAACGTGCGCATGCTGATGCCTTCGCCCTACCGCGAGGACCACGACGGCTACCTCAGCCGCTATATGAGCACCGGGCAGGCGCGGATCATCGGCGTCGGGCGCGAGGTCGTGGGGCTGCGCAAGGACGGGTCGGTGTTCCCGCTGGACCTCGCCGTCGGCGAATGGAGCGACCGGACGCGGATGTTCACCGGCATCCTGCGCGACCTGACCGAGCGCCAGCGGCTGGAAGAGGAGTTCCGCCAGGCACAGCGGCTCGAGGCCGTGGGCCGTCTGGCCGGCGGCATCGCGCACGACTTCAACAACCTGCTGATGGGCGTGGGTGGCTGCGCGCGCGCGGCGCTTGCGACGGCGGGGCCGGAGGCGCGTGAGCAGCTCGAGGAGATCCGCTCGGCGGTCGATCGCGGAGCCGCACTCACGCGGCAGCTGCTGGCTTTTGGGCGGCGCGAGGAGCTGGCCCCCGAGCCCACGCTCGTCGACGAACTGATCGAGCGCCTCGAGACGATGCTCGCCCGCCTGCTCGGCGAGGACGTCGAGCTGCGCGTCGAGCTGAACGCGGGCGGTGGCCCGATCGTCGCGGGGCCGATGCAGGTCGAGCAGGTGCTGATGAACCTCGCGGTCAACGCGCGCGACGCGATGCCGGAGGGCGGACGCCTCGACGTGCGCACGCGCCTGGAGACCTGCGACGAGGCGGGCGTTGCGGGGGCGGGAGGCGTCGGCGTGGGCAGCTATGTCGCGCTCGAGGTCGCCGACGACGGCTGCGGCATGCCGCCCGACGTCCGCGACCGCGCCTTCGACCCCTTCTTCACAACCAAGCCCTCGACCGAGGGCTCGGGTCTGGGGCTCTCGACGGTCTACGGCATCGTCCGCCAGCTCGGCGGGCACCTGCACCTCAGCTCGGAGGTGGGGCGCGGGACGACGCTGGTCGCGCACCTGCCGGTCGCCGAGTTCGAGGTGGCGCCGTCGATTCCGCCCGAGCCGGCCCGCGACCCCGAGCCCGACGGCGATCGGGGGACGCTGCTGCTCGTCGAGGACGACCGCCTGGTGCGAGCCGCGCTTCGCAGCATGCTCGAGCGGCAGGGGCACACGGTCCTGCTTGCCGGCAACGGCGTGGATGCGCTGCGGGTCTGCGAGGAGCACCGCGGCCGGATCGACCTCCTGCTCACCGACATCCTGATGCCGGGCATGGGCGGGGGAGAGGTCGCGAGCGAGGTCTCCGCGCGCCGTCCCGGCATCCGCGTGCTCTTCATGTCGGCGCTGCCCAACGACGTGCTGGTGAAGCAGGGCCGCCTGGCGGAGGGGCAGCCCTCGATCCAAAAGCCGTTCGACGAAGACGAGCTCGTCGCGCGGCTGCGCGAGGTGCTGGCGCCGTAGCGCCGACGGCTACTCCTCGTCCGCCTCGGAGTCGTAGATCAACCCGTAGATCATCGGCGTGACGATGATCGTGATCGCGACGAGCTGCCAGAGCACGGTCGGGACCAGGACGGACCAATCTCCGCCGGTCGAGATTCCGTAGAGCTCGACCAGCCCGAAGGTGACGAAGATACCGACGACGATGGCGAGGGCGCCTTTGAAGTTGAAGCTGCTCATTCCGGGTCTCCGTAGGACCCCAACAGGGTAGGGGGGATTCGCGCCGGCTCAAGCGCGGAGCGGCGCGAGAAGCGACGTCCCGCTCCCCGAACCGCTGTGCGTGCCCCTATCCTCGTGGCCGATGGGCGTCCCGGGAGAGCGCCGCGCCGGCTGGAGGCGCGTCTTGGTTGGCTGCGCCGTGGCTCTGGCCACGCTCGCCGCCGCGGAGGCCGGATTGCGGCTGCTGCTGCGCGCGCGGGGCGAGCCGTACCGCGCCGTGGACACGCGGACCGTGCTCGCGAGCCTGCGCGACGAGGTCCGCGGCGACCTCCCCGACGCCGCGGGCGAGGGCTCCCGGCGGCCGCCGGGCTTCGAGCTGCACCCCTTCTTCGGCTACGAACGCCGCGACTCGGACGAGGTCGAGCGCTGGGCCGTCGAGCTGGCGACGGGCGAGCCGCGCGACGAGCTCTCGATCGTCCTCGTCGGCGGGTCGGTGGCGGCGATGTTCGCCCTCGACGGCGCGGACCAGGTCGTGGAGCGCTTGGAGGCCAGCGGCCGCGCCCCGCGCCCGCCGCGCGTGATCGGCCTGGCGCGGGCGGGCTACAAGCAGCCCCAGCAGCTCGCGCTCGTCTCCTATCTGCTCAGCCGCGGCGCGCGGCCCGACGTGGTCGTCAACCTGGATGGCTACAACGAGGTCGCGAGCAGCCTCCGCAACCTACGCCTGGGTCTGCCGCCGCACTTTCCGACCGGCAACAAGTGGATCGGGCTGACGGCGGGGACCGAGCTCGACCGCGGGTTGGTCGATCTCCTCGCCGACGTACGCGCGGCGCAGCTGGCGGTCGAGGCGCGCGTCGATCGCGTGCTCGGCGTCGGCGCGGATCGGAGCGCGTTGCTCGGCACGCTCGGCCTCGCCTGGGCCCGTCGCGCGCACCGGCGCTGGGCGTCCTCCCAGGACGACTTCGTCCGCAGCCGGACCGAGGCGCCGGCGGACGGCGCGGGCGGGGACGTGGACCCGTTGGAGGGCCTCGACGAGGTCGTCGCGTTCTGGGCGGAGTCGTCGCGTTCCCTGGCCGCGATGTGCGGCGAGCGCGGGATCCGCTACGTTCACCTGCTGCAGCCGACGCTGCAGGACGCCGGCTCGAAGCCGACCACCGCCCCGGAGCGTCGCTTTGCCGCTCCCGACTCGCCCGAGGCGCGGCGGGTCTCCGACGGCTACGAGCGGATGCGCGCCCGCGGCGCCGCGCTCGCGCGCGACGGCGTGGAGTTCCACGACCTTTCGCAGACCTTCGCGGACGTGCGCCGCACGGTCTACGTCGACTTCTGCCACCTCGGTCCCGAGGGCAACAAGCTGCTGGCCGAGCGCGTTGCCGACGCGCTGCTCGCCGGGATGCACTAGCGGCGTGCTACCATGCCCCCGTGCGTGCCCTAGCCAGTGTCCTTGTCCTCACCGTCGCGGCCCTCGCGTCCGGCGGGTGTGCCACGAGCAGCCCCGTGGCTCCGTTGGTCGTCGCCCACCGCGGGAACTCGTCGGTCGCCCCCGAGAACACCCTGGCGGCGGTCGGCTCGGCCGTCGCGCTCGACCCCGCCCCCGAGTTCGTCGAGGTCGACGTCCACCGGACCGCCGACCACCACCTGGTCGTCCTCCACGACAAGACGCTGGAGCGCACCTGCGACCGCTCCGGCCGCGTGGCCGAGCTCGACCTCAGCACGGTCCGCCTCGCCAGCGCGGGCTACGCGGAGCGCTTCGGCGGCCGCTTCACGGACGAGCGCGTACCGCTGCTGGAGGAGGTGCTCGACGCTGTCGCCGACAGCGGCGTGGGCGTGATGATCGAGGTCAAGGCCGCCGACATCGGCGCCGAGGTCGCCCACCTCGTCACCCAGCGCGACGAGGCCGACCGCCACGTCATCGCCAGCTTCCGGCCGGACGTGATCGCCGAGGCCAAGGCCGCCGCGCCCACGATCCGGACGCTCTACCTGGCGGAGGAGTACGGCGAGATCACGCTCGACGCCCTGCGCCAGACCGACGCCGACATCCTCGGGCTGAGCCACCGCGCGGTCACGCCGTCCGCGGTCGCGCGCGCGCGGGCTTCGGGCCTGGAGCTTTGGTGCTGGACCGTCAACGACCTCGCCTTGGCGGCCGCGCTGCAGGCGTGGGGCGTCGACGCGATCATCACCGACCGGCCCGCCGACGTGATGGGGCTGGTGCGCGCCGCGCGCTAGCCGTCCGAGCCGCGCGGTACCTCGGCCGCGATCTTGCCGTCGAGGATGCGGATCGTCCGGTCGGCGCGCTTGGCTAGCTCGAGGTCGTGCGTCACCAGCACGAGCGTCAACCCGCGGTCGCGGCGGAGGCCTTCCAGCAGCTCCATCACCTGCCGGCCCGACGCCTGGTCCAGGTCGCCGGTCGGCTCGTCGGCCAGCAGGAGCGGCGGGTCGTTCGCCAGCGCGCGCGCGATCGCGACGCGCTGGCGCTGGCCGCCGGACAGCTTGCTGGGGATGTGTGTCGAGCGGCCGTGCAGGCCGACCAGCTCGAGCAGCTCGCCGGCCCGCGTGCGCCGGTCGGGGCGCGGCACCCCGACGCCGACCATCGGGAGCTCGACGTTCTCCTCGGCGGTGAGCGTCGGCACCAGGTTGTGGAGCTGGAAGACGAAGCCCAGCGACTTGGCGCGGATGCGGTCGAGGCGCTTCTCGCGCGTCAGGTCGACGCCGTCGAGCACCACCGAGCCTTCGTCGGGACGGTCGAGGGCTCCGAGCATGTGAAGCAGCGTGCTCTTGCCGCTGCCCGACGGGCCGACGATCGAGACGAACTCGCCGCGCTCGAGCACGAGGTCGACGTGGTCGAGGGCGCGGACGCGGCCGTTGTCGTAGGACTTGACCAGGTTGCGGGCTTCCAGCAGCGCGGGCATCACTCGTACCTCAGCGCCGCGATCGGCGTGATCTGGACGGCGCGGTACGCCGGGTAGGCCGAGCCGACGGCGCCCATGCAGATCGCGACGACGAGCGCCTGGAGGAAGATCTCCGGGCCGTAGTCGCCGGCGACCCAGACGAGGTCGGTGAAGTTGGCGATGGCCTCGACGCCCGCGACTCCGATCGTGACGCCGACCACGCCTCCGGCCAGGCACACCAGCACACCCTCGGCCAGGATCTGGCGGAGGATGCGGCCCTTGCTCCAGCCGATCGCCTGCAGCACGCCGATCTCGCGCGTGCGCTCGAAGACGCTCATCAGCATCGTGTTCATCACGCCGATGCCGCCGACCAGGATGGCGAGAACGGTGAAGACGACCACGCCCTGGGCGGTCAGGTCGAACTGGTCGAAGCTGTCGGTGAGGCGCGCGGGCTCGGAGGCGCGGACCTCGGGGAAGGCCTCCTCGAGCGCGGCCCCGCCCGCCAGGATGCTCTCGGGCGACGGGTCGTTCAGCTGCACGAAGATCGTGCTGGCCTTGCCCTCGAGGTTGAGGATGTCCTGCGCCAGCGGGAAGTCGATCAACCCGCCGCCCTCGTAGAGCGGCACCGAGGCCTCGAAGAGGCCGACGATCCGGAAGACGAAGCTGCCGAGCTCGAACTCGTCGCCGACTTCGACGCCGAGCTCCTCGGCGATCAGGCTGCCCAGGAGCATCGACGGCAGCTCGCCCTCGGCCTCGAACAGCGGCTCGCCCTCGATCACGCGCGTCTCCGTCAGGAACGGGCTCCCCGACGTGACGCCGAAGATGATGAAGAAGGGCTGCTCGGGCACCTGCTGCAGGCCCCACACGAACGGGTGGGTCGACGCGACCCGGTCCCGCTCGGCGACCTGGCCCGACAGCTCCTCGGGCAGGTAGGAGATGAACGGGTCGGTGGCGTTCTTCAGCGTTAGCACGAGGTGCGTCTCGCCCGCCGCGAAGATCGTGTCGAACTGCGAGCGAAAGCCGCGCGACACCGCGACGAGCGCGACCACGGTCGCGACGCCGACGCCGACCCCGAGGATGGTGAGGATCGACCGGGTCCGGCGCCGGAGGAGGTTCTTGAGGGCGAACAAGCTAGGGAGGATCCAGGACGTGCGGCCTGCGATCAAGGCCGAGGGGGAAGGGGCGGGCGACCCCCCTACGGCCCACCGCGCGGGTCGTTCTGCAAAGAGGCGGATTTCCGGCCCGTCCAGCGGCCGAGCGTCCCGCGCCCGCGGCCCGTATTATCTGGCCCCATGCCCCCCTCCCTCGCCGAGATCGTCACGTCGTCCGATCCGGAGGTGCGCAACCTGTCGCTGGACGCCGTCTGCAGGGACCTATCCCTCGACGAGCTGCTCGCGGCGGCCGGCGAGCTCGATCGGCTCTGGCGCCGCTCGGACAACCTGTACGAGCGGGTGCGCGCGCTCTTCTTCCTCTATTCGATCCACCGCTTCCACCTGCCGGAGCGCATGGGCTCGGCGGCGGGGCGCCACGTGCCGTACGACGGCTACCAGCTGCTGCTGCACCGTCGCTTCGGCGACGCGGTCGACGCCTTCCAGACCCTGCAGGAGAGCCAGGGGCCGAGCGACGCCTGGTCCAGCGCGCTGGCGCGGGCCTACCACGAACTGGGCTTCCAGACCCTCGCCGATCAGGTGCGCCGCAGCGTGCGCTCGGTCGACGGCAACCGCTGGATGTTCGAGCTCAAGCACGCCGGCGAGCATCCGCTGCGCGTCGTGCCCGAGCTCCTGGCCACCAACGACGCGGGGCTCACGCCGGTTCTGCGTGAGTCGACGCCGGTGCGCATGGATCTGACGCACAGCGGCTGGAGCGACATCTTCTTCCTGGGGATGGACTTCCCCGAAGCGGCCAAGGTGCTGAACGTGTCGATCGACCTCGGCGTGGTGGGGCGCGATCCGTACCCGCGCCCGCCTGTCGAGTCGTACTTCCGCGTCATCGACGAGCCGGTGCTGCGGCTCGTCAGCGTCGACCTCGAGACGCAGGCCGAGATCACCGAGCTGGGCGAGGTCTTCGACTTCGCCAAGGACTACCTGGGGCTGCTGAAGGCCGCGGTCATCGCCTCGGGCGTCGTGCCGCCGAGCCTCGAGGGCTCGTCGAGCACCCTGCGCGAGCTGCTGACCGGCCTGGTCGGCGAGGGGCGCGGCATCGAGCTGACGAGCTACGTGCGCGGCATCCCGAAGGGCTCGCGCCTCGCGGTTTCGACCAACCTGCTGGCGTCGCTGATCGTGCTGTGCATGCGCGCGACCGGGCAGGCGCGGGCGCTCCAGGGCGATTTGGAGGAGCGCGAGCGCAGGCTCGTCGTCGCGCGCGCGATCCTGGGCGAGTGGCTGGGAGGCTCCGGCGGCGGCTGGCAGGATTCCGGCGGGCTGTGGCCCGGCATCAAGCGCATCGAGGGCGCGCTGGCGCAGGCGGGCGATCCGGAGTTCGGCGTCAGCCGCGGGCGGCTGCTGCCCGACACGACGCTGCTCGACGACGACGCAGTGCCCGAGGCCACGCGGCGCGCGCTTCAGCGGAGCCTTGTGCTGGTGCACGGCGGCATGGCGCAAGACGTCGGGCCGATCCTCGAGATGGTGACCGAGAAGTACCTCCTGCGGTCCGAGGCCGAGTGGCAGGCGCGGCACCGGGCTTTGGGCGTGCTGGACTCCGTGCTCGACGCCCTGCGCTCCGGCGACATCCGGGCGCTGGGGCAGGCGACGACGGACAACTTCTTCGGCCCGATCCAGACGATCATTCCCTGGGCGACGAACCTCTACACCGAGCGCGTGATCGAGCGCGTGCGCGAGCGCTTCGGCGGCCGCTTCTGGGGCTTCTGGATGCTCGGCGGCATGTCGGGCGGCGGCATGGGGTTCATCTTCGACCCGCGCGACCGCGACCAGGCGCAGGGCGAGCTGCTGGGGATCATGCAGGGCGCCAAGCGCGAGCTGGAAGACGCGATGCCCTTCGCGATGGACCCGGTCGTCTATGACTTCGCCATCAACCCGCGCGGCTCGCACGCCGACCTCCTCGTCGATGAGACGGCGCCGTTTCCGCCGGAGTACTACGCGCTCCGCATTCCGTGGCTCATCCACACCGACCCGAAGCGGATCACGCCGCAGACGCGCTCCGAGCTGCGCTGCTTCGGCGAGGCGGCGCGCAACCGATTGCCCTTTACCGGGATCGTCCAGCAGCTCTTCGATCGGCTGTTCCCCGCGACCGGCGCAGAGGACGGCGCGTCGAGCCTGTCCGAGCTGCTGGAGCGGCACGGCTTCGACCGCGAGCAGCACGAGGCGATCCGCGCCGACCTGAGCCGCGGGCGCATCGGCCTGGCGCGGAACCGGCTGCCCGCCGACACGCGGGTCGAGGACGTGCTCCCCGAGGACGTGGTCGACCCCGGCGCCGGCTCCGACGCGGAGCGCGCCGAGTGCGAGCGGCGCGGGCTCGCGTCGCTCGCGGCCGGGGAGTGCGCCGTCGTGACGCTCGCCGCCGGCTCGGGCAGCCGCTGGACGCAGGGCGCGGGCGTCGTGAAGGGGCTCTTTCCGGTGTGCCGCTTCGACGGGCGACACCGCTCGTTCCTCGAAGTGCACCTCGCCAAGAGTCGCCGGACGTCGGAGCTCGCGGGCAAGCCGCTCCCGCACGTCATCACGACGAGCTACCTCACGCACGACCCGATCGAGCGCTACCTCGACCGCCACGACCGCTACGACTATCCGGGCCCGCTCCACCTGTCGCCGGGCCGCGCCGTCGGCCTGCGCCTGGTGCCGATGGTGCGCGATCTGCGCTTCGCTTGGGAGGAGATGCCCCAGCAGCTGCTCGACGAGCAGGCGCAGAAGGTGCGGGAGAGCCTCCAGGGCGCGCTCCTCTCCTGGGCCCAGTCGGCGGGGGAGGGCAGCGACTACGTCGACAACCTCCCGCACCAATGCCTGCACCCGGTGGGGCACTGGTACGAGGTTCCCAACCTGCTGCTGAACGGCACGCTGCGGAAGCTCTTCGAGGAGCGCCCCGCGCTGCGCACGCTGCTGCTGCACAACGTCGACACGCTGGGCGCCGACGTCGACCCGGTGCTGCTCGGCCTGCACCTCGGGCGCGGCTCCGCCATCAGCTTCGAGGTCGTGCCGCGCCGGATCGAGGATCGCGGCGGCGGACTCGCGCGGGTGAACGGCCGGCCGAGGCTGGTCGAGAGCCTCGCGCTGCCGCGCGAGGAGGACGAGTTCCGGCTCTCGTACTACAACTCGATGACGACCTGGATCGACGTCCAGCAGCTGCTCGACCTCTTCGGCCTCGAGCGCGGCGATCTCGGCGACGAGCGGCGCGTGCAGGCCGCCGTGCGCGGCCTCGCGAGCCGCATGCCGACCTACATCACGCTCAAGGACGTGAAGAAGCGCTGGGGCTACGGGCAGGAGGACGTGTTCCCGATCGCCCAGTTCGAGAAACTCTGGAGCGACATGACCGCGCTCGCCGAGCTGCCGCCGGAGGCGCTGAGCTTCTTCGCCGTGCCGCGCAAGCGCGGTCAGCAGCTGAAGGAGCCGGCGCAGCTCGACGGCTGGCTGCGCGACGGCTCGGCCGCCCACGTTGGATCGCTGTGTTCCTTTTGACCGCGTCGCAACCGAGCTCCGCCATGCGAAACCGAGCCCTTGGCCTCGCCCGTTCCTCCGTCCTCGCCGCCCTCGCGGCCTGCGCGTCTGTGGCCGGCGGCGAGCCGGACGGGCCGAGCCGCCCGAACGTCGTGTTCGTCCTCGCCGACGACTTCGGGATCGGCGATCCCGGCTGCTACAACCCGGCGTCGAAGACCCCGACGCCCAACATCGACCGGATCGCGCGCGAGGGCGTGCGCCTGACGGACATGCACTCGCCGTCGGCGGTGTGCACGCCGACGCGCTATGGCGTGCTGACCGGGCGCTACTCGTGGCGCTCGCGGCTCAAGAGCGGCGTCCTGAACGGGACCTCGCCGCACCTGATCGAGCCCCAGCGTCCGACGGTCGCGTCGTTCCTGCGCTCGCACGGCTACGCGACCGCCTGCGTCGGCAAGTGGCACCTGGGGCTCGGCGACGGCGATCGCACCGACTACGACGCGCCGCTTCGCCCGGGGCCGCTCGACGTCGGCTTCGACCGCTTCTTCGGCATCCCCGCCTCGCTCGACATGGTGCCGTACGTCTTCGTTGACGGCGACCGGCCCGAGGAGCAGCCGACCGCCGAGGTCGCCGCGAGCAAGCACCGCCGGCAGGACGGTGGCGGGTTCTGGCGCGGAGGAGCGATCGCGCCGAGCTTCCGCCATGAAGACGTGCTGCCGCGCATCACCTCCGAGGCCGTCGCGTGGATCGACCGGGCCGCGGCGGGCGACGAGCCCTTCTTCCTCTATCTGCCGCTGACCGCCCCGCACACGCCCTGGCTACCGACCGCGGAGTTCCAGGGGCGCACCGAGGTCGGCCACTACGGCGACTTCGTCACGATGGTCGACGCGGCGGTGGGTGAGGTGCTCGACGCGCTGGAGCGCGGCGGCGTCGCCGACGACACGCTCGTCGTCTTCACCAGCGACAACGGCTCGCACTGGCCGGACCCCGACATCGAGCGCTGGGGCCACGACGCCAACCTCGGCTACCGCGGCCAGAAGGCCGACGTCTGGGAGGGCGGACACCGCGTGCCCTTCGTCGCCCGCTGCCCCGGCCGCATCCCGGCGGGCTCGGAGCTCGCGCACCTGGGGTCGCTGACGGACCTCTTCGCCACGCTGGCCGGCGCGCTGAACGCTCCGCTGCCCGACGCGGGCGCCGAGGACAGCTTCGATCTGTGGCCCGCGCTCTGCGGCGGGACGACGCCGGCGCGTGCGAGCGCCGTGCAGCACTCGGCGAATGGGACCTTCGCCCTGCGCTCGGGCCCGTGGAAGCTGATCGCGGGGCTCGGCTCGGGCGGCTTCACCGCGCCCCGCAAGGTCGAGCCCGAAGAAGGCGGCCCGGTCGGCCAGCTCTACAACCTGGAGACCGACCGCGCCGAGACGCACAACCTGTGGAAGGAGCGCCCCGACGTGGTCGCGGAGCTGGGAGCGCTGCTCGACAGCGCTCGCGAAAGCGGGCGCACCCGGCCGTAGCGCCTGCGTCCCGCCCGGGCAGACGCCGGAAGCGTCGGCCACGCTGCTGCGAACGAACGTCAACCGGCCGTGCTGCGCGTCACCGCCGCGGCTGGCCGGCGCTGTGCTCGGCCGGAGCCCGGGGCTAGTCCAGCTCTTCGAGGGCGGCCCCCAGGTCGCGCGATCCGTGAAGCCCGCGCACGATCTCGATGCCCCGGTTGCTTGGTCGATAGAAGACCAGGTGGCTGTCGAAGCCACGGACGGGGAGCCACCGCAGGTCCGCAAGCTCCCCGTGCGCGATCCGCCGGCTCGGTCCGAGCTCCGGACGGTCGACAAGCAGCCGCAGCGTGGTCTCGACGGCACCCAAGAAGCGCAGCGCGGCCTGCGGGCTGGCCTTCCCGAGGTAGGCGGCGGATTCCTCGACGTCGACGAGTGCCTGAGGATGTCGGCGCAGCGTTCTTCCCACGCCTTCCTTCCGCTAGGGGTCCTGGGTCGCTCCGAGGCGCTTCGAAACCCGCTCGCGGATCCTGGCCCAGTCGTCGTCGGTCCAGTCAGCCGCCGGTCCGGAGGAGAAGCCCTCGAGCAGAAGCCCCTCGAGGCGATCGTGCGCGGCGCGGTCGTCGCGGTCCTTGCGGATCAGCTCCCGCACGTACTCGCTCGCCGATGTGTAGGCGGAGCCCGACACGCGCTCGTTCACGAAGCTCCGAAGTGCCTTCGGAAGAGAGATGTTCATCGAGGTGCTAGAGCGATCGTCGGCGTCCATGGGAACGCGAATGTGTGATAAATGGCAGGTTATGGCAAGGCCTGTCATCGGATCTTAGCCTATCCGGACTGGAGACCGACCCCCGAGAGCCCGAAGGAAGGGGGCGGCTTCGCCTATGCTCGAGCCAACCGTGACCTCGCTTCGACCCCTCCTCCTCGCCGGCGCCCTCGCCGCACCGGCTTCCGCACAACAGGAGCTCCTCGCCGTCGGCGACATCCTCCCCGGCGCGGGCGCGGTCACCGGCGTGCAGGCGGCGGCGGTCGCCGACGCCGGAGCCTGGGCCGTGGTGGCGGACCTCGCGTCGGGCTCGGGCGACGCGCTCGTTCGCGACGGGGCGGTGTTTCTCCAGCAGGGCGACCCGGTCGGAACCGGAGGGGCGTCCCTAGAGCGCGTGCTCTGGGCCGCGCTGAACGCCGGCGGCGACGTCGCCTGGTCGGCCGAGCTGGACGTGCCGGGTGCGATGTTTCTGATGTCGGCGCTGGGATTCGGAAGCGAGCCCTTGGTGCTCCAGGGCGCCGCGAGCGCGGCTCCCGGCGTCGGCGCCGGGACGTTCTATCTCTCCTTCGGCACCCCGCTCCTGAGCGACGCGCGCACCGTGCTCACGGCCGGGGCGATCGAGGATCCGAGCATCCCCGGCTTCGCGGAATCGGCGCTCCTGCGCTTCGACATCGATGCCGCGGGGCAGCTGGCGGCCGAGGCGGTGCTCGTGAAGGCGACCGATCCGCTGGCGGGCGGACTGGTGGAAGAGGTCGGTCTCGACGACCACGTGGCGCTCGCCGCGGGCGGCGACTATCTCTATCGCGCGCGCGTTTCCGGCTCTCCCAGCAAGGACGTCATCGCGCGGAACGCCACCGTCTTGGCCGAGGTCGGCGGGCCCGCCCCGATCTCCGGAGCGGCCTGGTCGTCGCTCGACGGCGGCGTCGCTCTGAACGACCAGGGCGACCACGCCTTCGCCGGGACGACCGTCGGCGGTGCGTCGGCGGGCTTCCTGCTGACGCGCAACGGCGCCAAGGTCGTCGCGGCGGGAGACGTGCTGCCCGACCTGGCGCCGCACGCGGTGCTCGGCAGCGTCCTGCCGCGCATCGAGATGGCCGCGGACGGAACGGTCGCCTGGATGGGCACCTGGAGCGCACCCGCGGACAACGTCGGCCTGTTCCTCGACGACCGGCTCGTGCTGCGCGAGGGCGTATCGCAGATCCTCGACCGCGTGATCGCCAGCGTGGACGGGTTCCGGATGAGCCCGGATGGCGAGTTGCTCGGCGTCGCTCTCACCTTCACCGACGGGAGCGCCGGCGCGTTCCTCTTGGCCGTTTCCGGCGCGTTGGTCGACGTGCCCGGTTGTGTCGGCAACCCCGGGGCCCTGCAGGTCGTGTCGGGGCTGCCGGCTGCGGGCGCCGTGCTGTCGCTCACCGTCGACCAGGGCCAGGCGGCCGGTGTGACGCCCTTCCTAGCATGGGCCACCGCCCCCGCAGCCCCCGGGGGCTGCGGCGTTCCCGTGCCCGGCCTGGGCGAGGTGCTGCTCTCGGTCGCGGCACCCAATCCCGTTGCCGTGCTGGGCGGCGGAGCGCCGTGGACCGGCGGGCCCTTCGCCTTCCAGGTGCCGATCCCGTTCTCGCTCTACGGCGAGACGATCTACGCCCAGGGCCTCTTCGCCGACCTCGCCGGCGTCGCGCCGGGCGAGCCGTTTCGGCTGACCGGCGGGCTCGAGCTGGCGGTGGGGTTGTAGGGCGCTCCGATTCTGTCGGATCCGCGCTCGGCCGCGCCGAGCCATGCCCTACCCTCACCCCCGCAATGAACGAGCTCAACAGCTTCCAGGGAGCCGGTTTGGGAACCAGGACTACAGCGCTCTTGGGCGCGTTCGCCCTCGTTGGAGCGGGGTGTGCGGCGGCGGCTCGGGCGGCGGTGGTGGATGAGGTGGTAACCTATGAGGTCTCGCTGCCGGCGCCGCAGACGCAGCGCGTCGAGATCGTGATGACGATTCCCTGCGCGGGCGAGCGCGAGGTCGAGGTGCTCCTGCCGACCTGGCGGCCGGGCAAGTATTCGATCCTCAACCCGGTCAGCACGCTGCGGGAGCTCCAGGCGGCCGGCGCGGGCGGAGCGGCGCTCGCCGTCGAGCAGACGTCGAAGTCGAGCTGGCGCGTCGAGACCGGCGGCGGGGAGCGGGTCGAGGTGCGCTACAGCATCTTCGCCAACTCGATCGGCGACCGAACGCGGCACGTCGATGACTCGCACGCCTTCCTGTCGGGCTCGTCCGTGTTCCTCTACACGCCCGGCCTGCGCGAGGCGCCCGTGCGGGTCGAGCTCGACCTGCCCGATGGCTGGGGCGTTGCCTGCGGTCTGGAGGCGGCGCCGGGCGAGGAGGCGGTCCTGGTTGCGCCCAACTACGACGTGCTGGTCGACTCGCCGCTCGAGCTCGGCGCTCATGACCGGCATACGTTCGAGGCCCAGGGTGCCGCGCACGAGCTGATCGTCTGGCCGCGAGGGGTCGACTACGACGTCGAGCGCGTGCTCGCGGACTTCGCCAAGATCGTCGACGCTCAGGCGGCGATGTTCGGCGGCGTTCCGTACGAGCGCTACGTCTTCCTGCTGCACGTCGGAGCTGGAGGTGGCGGCACCGAGCACCTCAACAGCACGATCATGCAGACCTCCCGCGCGGCGCTGGAGGGCAGCTACGAGAACGACTCGGCATACAAGCGTCTCCTGAGCCTCACGTCCCACGAGCTGTTCCACACCTGGAACGTGAAGCAGCTCCGTCCGGCGGGCATGCACCCGTACGACTACCAGGGCGAGAACTACACCGACCTGCTCTGGCTGGTCGAGGGCGGCACGAGCTACTTCGGCGGCCTGACGCTCGCGCGCGGCGGGCTGACCAAGCCCGACAAGTACCTGTCGAACCTCTCCGGCTCGATCGACTCGCTTCGCAAGCGGCCCGGAGCGCGGGTGCAGAGCGTGGCCGCCTCGTCGTTCGACTCCTGGACGAAGGCGACGCTGTCCTCGGTCGACGACGTGAACACCGAGGTGTCGATCTACAGCAAGGGCCTGGTGGTCAGCCTGCTGCTCGACATGGAGGTGCGGACGCGCTCCGGCGGTGCCGCGAGCCTGGACGCGGTGATGAACGACCTGTTCGAGCGCTTCCCGCTCGACGGGCCGGGCTACACGAGCGCGGACCTGCTGGAGTCGGTCGAGCGCTACACGGGCAGCGACTTTGACGGGTTCTTCGCGCGCTACGTGAACGGCACCGAGCCGCTGCCGCTCGAGGCGCCGCTGCTGGCCGTTGGTGTCGAGCTCTTCTTCGAGCCGGCCAAGCGTGACGACGACGAGGAAGACGAGGACGAGTCCGGCGGCGCGTCCGGCGTGAAGGACGACGCAGACGCCGAGCCCCCCGTGCGTCCCTACCTCGGCCTGCGCCTGCGCAGCGGCGGCAGCGGCTGCACGGTGAGCGCCGTCCTCGCGGACGGTCCGGCCTACGATGCCGGCGTGCTCGCCGGGGACGAGATCCTGACGCTCAACGGACGCCGACTGCGTTCCGGCGAGCTCGACAAGCGCATCAAGCGCCTCGAGCCCGGAACAACGGTCACGCTGCACCTCCTGCGCCGCGACGAGCTGCAGGTCGTGGAGGTCGAGCTCGCGGGTGTCCCGGACGGCAAGTGGAAGCTGCGCCGCGTGAAGGAACCGACCGACGCGCAGAAGGCGGGCTACGCCTCTTGGATCGGGCACGACTGGCCCGAGAAGAACAAGGACGACGAGCCGGAGAAGCCGGAACCCGAAGCCGGCGGCTGAGCCCGCGCTCTACCCGTCGCCGAAGTGCGGCTCGCGTAGCTCGACGGGCTTCTTTCTCTTGCTCTTCACCTTCAGGTTGAGCATCTCGACGAAGATCGAGAAGCCCATGGCGAAGTAGATGTAGCCGCGCGGGATGTGCAGGTCCCAGCCCTCGGCCATCAGCGCCATCCCGACCAGCAGCAGGAACGAGAGGGCGAGCATCTTCACCGTCGGGTGGCGGTGGATGAAGCCCGACACGCTGCGCGCGCTCACCATCATGAAGCCGATGGAGATGACCACGGCGGTGATCATCACGCCGATCTGATCCGCCATCCCGACCGCGGTGATGACCGAGTCGAGCGAGAAGACGACGTCCAGCAGCAGGATCTGAAACAGCACCGACGCGAACGACGCGGCGTCCGGCCCGGCGCGCTCTTCGGAGTCGCCCTCGAGGTTGGCGTGGATCTCGTGCGTGGCCTTGCCAAGCAGGAACAGGCCGCCGAGCAGCAGGATCAGGTCGCGGCCCGAGATGCCCTTGCCGAAGGCCTCGAACAGATCCTCGGTCAGCCCCATCACCCAGTTGATGGAGAGCAGCAGGACGACCCGCCCGATCAGCGCCACCGCCAGGCCCAGGGTGCGCGCCTTGGCGCGCTGCTCCTCGGGCAGCCGCCCTGAGAGGATCGAGATGAAGACGATGTTGTCGATGCCCAGGACGATCTCCAGCGCCGTGAGGGTGGCGAGGGCGATCCAGGCGTTCGGGTCGGTGATCCAGTCCAAGACGGTTCCTCCTCGGGGGCTAGGGCGGGAATCCTACGAATCCCGGAGGTTGGCCGAAACGCGCGACCCCGTTAGGCCGTAGATGCGGCGTCGCCCAGGACACCTGCCGAGACCCCCGGGGCCCAAATGGGCCCCCGCTACCAAGGATCCCCATGGGAATTCGTCACGCCGCACTTCTTTCTCCCCTTGTGGCCCTGCCCCTCGCCGCCCCCGTGGCCGCCGGCGAGCTGGACCTTTCGCTGGTGGACGCCAAGGCTGAGGTCGTCTTCCACGCCGACGTCGAGCTCCTGGTGCAGACCAAGCTCTTCGGGCTCCTCTCCCAGGCGCCCGAGCTCGGCATGGCCGACGCGCTGGCCGAGTTCGAGGAGGAGATCGGGCTGAACCCGCTCGAGGACGTGCACTCGATGACCGCGTACGGGCTTGACGCCGACGACGAGGAGGACTGGGTCGCGCTGATTCACACGAGCGATCGGCTCGACGCAGCGCTCGACCGGCTCAAGTCCGAGGAGGGCTACCGCCAGGTCGAGATGGGGGGCCGCTCGGTGCACTCGCTGAAGGACGGCGGCGAGACCTGGTTCGGCTACGTCTTCAACTCGGGCGACCGATCCGAGCGCCTGTTCCTCCTCTCCGAGGACTCCGGCAGCCTGCTGCGCGGCGTCGACGTCGTGGAGGGCTCGCGGCCGAGCGTCGACGAGGCCGACGAGCCCTCGATCACCTCGCGCCCGAGCCCGGGCTCGATCCTGTTCGTGTCCGTCGGCGCGGGGCTGTCGCAGCTCGCGGAGTTCGATCCGGCGGCCGAGGTCTCCAAGCTGATCAGCGGCTTCACGCTCGACGCCGGCGAAGACGAGGAGATGCTGTTCGCCCGAGTCGTGCTCGAGACGCCGCAGCACGAGGATGCGCTGAAGGTATACCAGGTCATCCAGGGCGGCATCGCGCTGCTCGGGCTGATCGCCGGCGCGGACGAGGAGCTCGCTCCGCTCACCGAGCTCGCGAACGCGCTGGACATTCAGCGCAAGGGCACGCTCGTCACGCTCCAGCTGCGCTATCCCACCGCGGCTCTCCTCGCGATGATCGAGGCCGTTGACGAAGACTGAGCGCAGTCCCGAGGAGCTCGCGCTGGAGGCCCAGCGCGGCTCCAAGGCCGCCTTTGGCGAGCTGGTAGAGCGGCTGCAGGAGCCGCTCTACAACTTCCTGCTCGTGCGCATGCGCAATCCCGCCGACGCCGAGGAGCTGACGCAGGAGTCGTTCCTGCGCGCGTGGAGTCGCCTCGCGACGTACAACCCCACGTGGCGCTTTTCGACCTGGCTGTTCACGGTCGCGCGCAACCTCGCCGTCAGCCACCACCGAGCCGCGCGTCCCGAAAGCGAGCTGACGAACGAACAGCTCGGCGGCGAGGAGCAGGATCCCTCGCTCGACCTCGCGCGCACCGAGCTGCGCACGACGGTGTGGACGCTCGCGGCCCGCGTCCTGTCCGCCGAGCAGCGCACCGCCCTTTGGCTGCGCTACGCGGAAGATCTGGCGCCGCTGGAGATCGCACGGGTCCTGGACCGCCGTCCGTCCAGCGTGCGCGTGCTGCTCTTCCGGGCGCGCGAGCGACTCTCCGCCCACCTCTCGCCCGACGGCGCCGAGGCTGGTCCGTCGCCGACCAACATACCGATTCCCGGAGACGCTTGAATGGTCCCTCCCGAGCCGCCCACGCACGAGGATGCCGCCTTCGAGGAACGGCTGCGCAACGAGGCGACGCGCGAGCGTCGCGCGGCGCCCGATGGTCTGCTGGAGCGCGTGCTGTCGGGGATCGACGCCGAAGCGCCCCGGCCGCCCGCCGCGCCCACGCGGCCGCTTCGGTCGGAGCGCGAGCGACCGCTGGTCGTGTTGACCGCCGCGGCCGCCGCCGCGTTGCTCACCGCGATCTGGGTCTTCGATCCGTTCGACTTCATCGCCCGCGGCAAGGTGGGCAAGGGGAGCCCGCTCGCCATCGGCGCCTTCGCTGAGGAGGCGTCGGCCTCGGTGCCGCAGAAGCCGATCAGCAGCGCCGTCGAGCAGCCGCTGCTGCGCGAGCTGCGCCTGTTCGGCCAGGACACGACGCGCGCCGCGACGCTGCTGGTGCGCGACCTGCCGGGCCCGCTGGGCGAGCTCTTCGAGGAGCGCTGACCGTCAGGCCGCGCGGCTCGATGGCACGACCAGCGGCAGCCGGATACGGAACGTCGTCCCGTGACCTTCCTCGGTCTCGAAGTCGACCGTGCCGCCGTGTGCGGACGTCACCACCGAGTGGACGAGGGGGAGCCCCTGCCCGGTTCCAAGGCCGAGCGCCTTCGTGGTGAAGAACGGCTCGAACACGCGGTGGCGCACGTGCCGCGGGATGCCGGCGCCGGTGTCGGCGATCCGGATCTCGACGTGGGTGTCGTCCGCGCGCGTCGAGATCGTGATCGCGCCCTTCTGTTCCCGCTCGTCGCCGATGGCCTCGGCCACCGCGTGGGAGGCGTTGAGCAGCAGGTTGAGCACCACCTGATTGAAGTCGCCGGCGAAGCACGGAACGAGCGGTAGCTCGGGCGCCAGGTCCAGCTCGAGCGACGCGACGTTGCCCCACTCCGCGCGGGCGATCGTCGCCGTCGTTCGGATGGCCTGGTTCACGTCGGTGGGGGAGCGATCCATGCTCGTGGGCAGGGAAAATTCGCGCATCGCGCGGATCATCTCGCCGATGTGGTTGAGGCCTTCGCCGGACTGGTGCAGCGCGTGCGGAGCCTCTTCGAGCAGCTGGACCAGGTCACCGTCCTGGACCGCCTCTGCGATCTGCGCCAGCCGTTCGGCCGGATCCCCGGCTCCCTCTGCCAGCGCGTGGATGCGAGCGAGCGCCTCTCCCAGGTCTTCGAAAACGCTGCGCAGGAACTGCGTGTTGTCGCTGACGTACTGCGTCGGCGTGTTGATCTCGTGCGCGATGCCCCCGGCGAGCTGACCGAGTGCCTCCACGCGCTGTGCGCTTGCGAGCTGCTGCTCCAGCCTGCGCCGTTCGCTGAGGTCGAGAGCGATCGTGCCCAGCACGTCGTCGTCGCCGGACCGCGTGTTGAGCGCAAAACGCACCGCGAGCCACGGCCGCGCGCCCTCCGCGCCGGGAAGCTCCTCCTCGACCTCCGACTCACCGCCCGACGCGAGCACGTCCGCGTCCTTCGAACGGATGCGGTCGGCGACCACCGGAGGCCACAGCTCGCGGTCGGTCTTGCCCGTGCATTGGAGCTGGGTTGTGCCGAAGGCGGCGCAGAAGCCCTCGTTGACGTATACGTAGCGTCCGTCGGCGTCCTTGATCGACGTGGCGGCCGGCACGCGGGCCATGAAGTTCTTGAAGAGCGCGTCGCTGCGCGCGAGGTCGACCTCGGCGCGCTCGCGCTCGCGGATCTCGGCCTCGAGTCGCTCCTTGTGGTGGCGCACCTCGTCGAGCTGGCGCTCGATGACGCGGCGGTTCTCGTACATCTCGCAGAAGACGCGGATCTTGCTGCGCAGGATCTCGAGCTGGAACGGCTTGCGCAGGTAGTCCACGGCTCCGGCCTCGTAGCCGCGGAAGCGGAACTCCTCGTTCTCGTTGCCGGTGATGAAGATGATCGGGACGTCGCGGTGGCCCTCCATCTCGCGCATGCGCTCGGCGACCTCAAAGCCGTCCATGCCGGGCATCTGGATGTCGAGCAGCACCACCGCGAAGTCGTATCGCTCGAGCTCGACCAGCGCCTCCTCTCCCGAGTTGGCGCGGATCAGCTCGCGGTGGGGTGACTGCAGGAGCTTCTCGAGCAAGAACAGGTTGCTCGGGACGTCGTCGACCAACAGGATTCTCGAGGGAGCGCTCATGGCGAGTGGAGGCAGGGCTTTTGGTCGGGCCGCGCGGGCGTGTCGGCCCGTTGCGGCCCTATCGTCGCGACCTCGCCGCACCCCGTAGCGCGCGCGCAGCGGCGGGCTCGGATTCCCAATCCGGGCGCGCCTCCGGCTGAGCGCGGCCGCGCCGACGCGAAAATGTTGCCGGGCAGTGACCGCTCCAGAGCCTCCTCCGGGGCTTCGGAAGGCGTCGCCAGGGCTACAATCGGCGCGGGTCGCAACGCTTCCCGAGAAGGCAGGATATGAGGCACAGGTTGTTCGCATGCCTGGCCGCCGCGTCGATCGGCGTGGCGGCGCAGGGACAGGTCCCCTTGCTGCAGACCGGAGACGACGTCCCCGGCCTGGGCGTCGTCGGCTACCCCTCCGGCCCCGTCCTCAACGCCAGCGGCGGTTGGCTGTGCGTCGGCACGTCGACCTACGCCGAGCAGGGGCTGGTCCGCGACGGGCAGGCCGTGGTCGTCGTGGGCGCCAAGGTGCGGCCGGGGGTGCAGCTGCTCGGTCTTTGGGAATACGGGCTCGACTCCGGCGGCGGCGCCTTTTGGACCGGGCCGGTCGACGCGCCGTGGCTCGGCCCCGTGCCGACGGCGGTCGGGCTCGACGACGCCGTGCTCAGGATGACCGGCGACCTCTGCGACGCGCCCGAGGTCGCCCCCGGCACGGTCTACGCGCACCTGGGCGACCTCTCGTGGACCGACCAGCGCAAGCTCTTGGTCCGCGGGAGCATCGACGATCCGGCGCACGAGGGCGGCCCGAAGACCGCGCTGCTGCTGATCGAGGTGGACGACGCCGGCGCCGTCGTGAGCGAGCGTGTACTGCTCAAGGAAGGCGACTCCCTTCCCGGACAGCTGAAGCCGGTCAGCTCGGCCGGCCCCGGCGAAGGTGCAGACCTGAGCAACGCCGGCGACCTGATCTCCACGCCGAGCTTCGGGGGTAAGGGAGCGGTCTATTGGAACACCGTGCTCCTCGCCGAGACCGGTGGTGCGGCGCCGGTGCCGGGCCGCACCTGGAAGCAGTTCTTCTGCGCCGAGACCAACGACCAGGGCGACCACGCCTACCTCGGCCACCTCGAGGGCGACCCCAAGTCGGGCGCTCTGATCGTCCGCAACGGCGAGAAGCTCGTGCAGACCGGCGACGTGCTGCCCGACGTCGCGCCGTACGCGATCGAGGCGATCTCGCCCGATCGAATCGAGCTGGCCGAGGACGGCACGGTCGGCTGGATCGGCAGCTTCGCGGGCGAGCACGGCCTGTTCCTCGACCAACGCCTCGTGCTGGCGACGGGCCAGGAGCTCGACGGCAAGCCCGTGACGTTCCTCGGCACGAGCGGCTTCAGCCTGCTCGCCGACGGCCTCTCGGCCGGGCTCTACGTCGGCTTTGGCGACGGCAGCTACGCGGCCTACGACGCGTCGTTCGCGACGTTCCTCGCGCTGCCCGGCTGCGCCTCGAACCCGGGCTCGCTCGAGGTCGTCGAGGGCGCGCCGGTCGTCGGCGGCGCCCTGACGTTCGCGATGGACACCGGGCAGCTTCCCGGGGTCTTTCCGTTCCTCGCCGTGTCCTCCGAGCCCCCCGGCGGCTGGCCGACCTGCGGGCTCGTGATTCCCGGCGCGGGCGAGCTCCTGATCTCGATCGACGGCGGCGACCCGCTGACGACGCTCTTCTCGGGGCTCGCCTGGACCGGGACGCCGTCGTTCTTCGAGCTGGGCCTTCCGCCCGGCCTGCACGGCGTGGAGCTCGCGGCCCAGGGCATGTTCGTGGACATCGCGGGTGTGTCGACCTCGGAGCCGTTTCGGCTGACCGACGCGGTGCGCATGCAGGTGGGGATCTGACGATCGCATAGAATCCGGGGCCATGCGGCCCCCCCTCCTCCGCGCGGCCTTCGCGGCGGCGCTCTCCGTCCTCTTCGCCCTCTCTCCGGCCGCTGCCCGCGGACCGGCGCAGACCTCCGAGCACGGCTGGAGCGTCACGCTGCACCGACCCGCGGGCTTCGACGACCCGGTCGACCTGCAGGCCGAGCTCCCGGCCGCGGCCTTTGCGCTCGCGGCCGGCGAGACGCTGCACCCGCTGCTGCCCCTGCGCGATTGGAGCGCTACCTTCGACGGGCGCGTTCGGATCGAGGACTCGGGCGCCTATCGCTTCGGCCTGATCTGCGCCGGCGGGACCGCGACCGTGCGCGTGCTCGACGGCGACGGCGCCGAGCTGGCTAGGTTCGACGGCAGCGCGCTCGGCGGTTGGAGCGACACGCTGGACCTCGGCGGCGACGAGGTCCACGTTCGCGTCGACTTCGAGCGCGGCGACGAGGAGACGGCACGCCTGCAGCTTCGCTGGACGCGCGCGACGGACAAGACCATCGGGTTCGAGCCCGAGCCGCTGCCCTCGCGCTTCGTGCGGCCGGCTGCCGAACCGCGCACGGCCGACGCGGCCTGGCGCGGGAGGCTGGCGCTCGAGTCGCAGGGATGCACCAACTGCCACCGACCCGAGCCGGCCGCGCGGCACGCGATCGGCCTCCGGCCCGGACCCGACCTGTCGGCGGTGGGCACGCGGCTGCAGCCGACGTGGCTGCTGCCCTGGATCCTCAACCCGACCGAGCAGCGCCCGGGCGCGGGCATGCCGGACCTGTTCGGCGAGTCCGAGGCCGACGCCGCGGACGCCGAAGCCGTGGTCCACTACCTGATGAGCCTCGCGCCCGAGCCGGCGGGCTCGATCCCGCCGATCGAGGGGGGACGCGAGCTCTATCACCGCGTCGGCTGCGTCGCCTGCCACGGCCCGCGGCTCTCGCCCGCCGAGCTCTACGGCGACGAGTTCCTGCCCGACGACCTGCCCGACGCGCCGCTGGTGGGGCTCGCTGGCGTCGAGCTGAAGTGGAAGCGCGAGCCTCTGACGCGCTTCCTGCTCGACCCGACGCACGTCTACCCCGACGGGCGCATGCCGTCGTTCGGGTTGAGCCGGCGCGAGGCCACGGCGCTCGCCGCGTACCTCGTTCCGCGCGAGCTGCTGCCCGCCTTCCTGGTCGACCCCGAGCGCGCGCGCCGCGGTGGCGCGGTGTTCGTCGAACGCGGCTGCGTCGAGTGCCACGCGACCGGCACCGAGCCACCGCAGCGCCGGGCGCAGACCGCGCTCAAGGCGCTTCGCCCGGGACGCGGGTGCCTGGATCCGGCCGATGCCGACACGCCGCGCTACGGACTGGACGCCGAACAGCGCGACGAGCTCGGCGCCGGGATCAGGGCCCTGTGGCTCGTGACCGGCGTGCCCGCTCCGCACGATGCCTTTGCGCGGCGTGTGGATCACCTCGGCTGCGTTCGCTGCCACTCGCTCGACGGCGGCGGCGGCCCGGCGGACGAGCTCGACCTGTACTTCGTGTCGGAGGAGGAGGAGACCGACCTCGGCGACGAGGGGCGGCTGCCTCCCGACCTCTCGGGCGCGGGCTTTCGGCTGACGACGCGCTGGCTCGGCGAGGTGCTGACCGGCGAGGGCCGTGCGCGCCCGTACCTGGCGACGCGCATGCCGAGGTACGGCGCGCACGTCGCCGGGATCGACGAGGCCTTCGGGACGCAGCTCGGCATCCCCCCGCACAGCGACGCGCGCGAGCCCGAGGTCGACGACAAGCTCGCGATGCTGGGGCGCTCGCTGATGGACCGGACGCAGCTCTCGTGCGTCGCGTGTCACGTCTACAAGGACCGTCCGCCGAACGGGACGGTGGGGGCCGACATAACCCGCTTCGCCGAGCGGCTGCGCTACGAGTGGTTCCGGGCGTTCCTGCCCAACCCGATGCGCTACAAGCCCGGCACGCGGATGCCCTCGTTCGCCGGCGCGGGCGGCGCGAGCACGCTCACGACGGTCCTCGACGGCGACCTGGCGGCGCAGGTGGACGCGCTCTGGGGCTACTTTGCCCTCGGCGACTTCATGCCTCCGCCCGAGGGTGTGAGCGCGAGGCGCGGGCTGCAGCTCGCGGTGAACGAACGCCCGCGCGTGCTGCGGACGTTCCTCGCCGAGGCTGGGTCGCGCGGCATCGCCGTGGGCTTCCCCGCGGGCGTGCACTTCGGCTTCGACGCACAGGGCTCGCGCCTGGTCGACGCCTGGCGGGGCGACTTCCTCGATGCCTCGGGCGCGTGGGCCGGGCGCGGCGGGAGCGTGAGCGGAGGCACCGGGCCATCGCTGTGGAAGGCGCCGGGCGGGCCGCCGCTGTTCCTGATCGGGGAAGGCGAGCCCGAGCTGGTCGGCCTCGCCGACATCGATCCGCGCGACCTCGGCTACCGCTTTGACGGCTACCGGCTGGAGCCCGACGGCGCGCCGGTCTTCGAGTACTCGATCGCGCGTGGCGATTCGTCTGTGCGCGTCGAGGAGGCCTTGCGTCCCCGGCTGTTGCCGCGGGTGGGCTTTGACCGCGCCGTGCGGTTGATCGATGTGCCGGAAAGCACGCGCATCCTGATGCGCGCGGGAGCCGCGGCCACGCTCCACGATCTCGTCGGCGCTGCTCTGGATGGCCAGATGGAGGTCCAGGGCGAGCGCTCGTTCCTTTTGCGTCCGACTGCGAGAGAGGTCTCGTTCCGCGTGGAGGTGATGCCGTGAAATCGCTGCTGCTCTTTGCTTCGCTCCTCTTCGGCTCTCAAGAGGACATCGGAGGTGTACCGTACGTCCGCGGCGAGACGCGCTCCGCGACCTACGAGGCGATGCTCGCCGAGCTGCTGCCGACAAAGGCGGTCTGGGGTGACTTCCATCGGCTGGGGGCCTTCCCCTTCGCCGGCCACGGCAAGGACGACCTGCGCACGCCGCACTCGCCCGAGGATGAGCTGCCGCGCTATGCCGCGGGCGGACCGGGGCCCGACCTCGAGCGCACGCACATCGGCAAGAAGGGCGTGGAGCTCTCCTGGACGAACCTCGGCCCGATGGCAAGCCGCGTCGTCGACCTGCACGCCTCGGAGGACCGCGAGCTGCTCGACTTCGTAACGGGCTACCTCTACACGACGATCGAATCCCCGCGCGCGCAGCGGCTCGAGTTCCCGATGGGGAGCGACGACGGCCTGCGCGTTTGGCTGAACGGCAAGCTGATCCACGAGCTGGATCGGCCGCGGGGGCTGAACCCCAACGCGGACCTGGTGGCGTTCGACCTGGAGGAGGGCACGAACCACGCCCTCTTCAAGATCGCCGACGGCCAGGGCGGGTGGGCGTTCCAGGTGCTCACGCGCAAGGAGCTGGAGGAGCGCGACGACGCGCTCCTCCACTACTACCTCGACCGTGACTTCCCGCCGGCGCCCGACCGCGCGCACTACCGGGCGCTGACGATTCCGCTGACGAAGGACCAGGTGCTCGAGGTCGGCGGGCTCGACTTCCTCAGCGACGGCCGGCCCGTGGTCTGCACGCGGCGCGGCGACGTGTGGCTCGTCGACGGGGCCTACGACGAGCCGCCGGCAGACCCGCGCTGGACGCTCTTCGCCGAGGGGCTGCACGAGCCGCTCGGCGTCGGCGTGCGGAGCGAGGGCGGCCGCGACGCGGTGTACACCGTGCAGCGCGGCGAACTGACGCGCTTGGTGGACACCGACGGCGACGACGTCGCCGATCGCTACGAGGCGTTCTGCTCGGACTGGGGCGTTAGCGGCAACTACCACGAGTTCGCCTTCGGGCCCGAGTTCGACCGCGACGGGAACGCGTGGGTCACGCTGAACGTCGGCTTCTGCGGCGCGCTGGGCAAGGCGACGGCGCCGTACCGCGGCTGGGCGGCCAAGGTGACGCCTGAGGGCGAGCTGGTGCCGGTCGCGAGCGGCCTGCGCTCTCCCAACGGGATCGGGGCGTGGACCGACGGGGCGATGTTCTACGTCGACAACCAGGGCGACTACGTCGCGACGAACCGGTTGTCGCATCTGGCCGAGGGGTCGTGGCACGGCCATCCGGCGAGCCTGCGCTGGCGCGAGGACCTGTCGGCCGACGAGCGCCCGCCGCGGCAGCCCGCGGCGGTGTGGTTCCCGTACCGCAAGATGGGGCAGTCGGCGGCCGACGTCGCGCTCTGCGACGTGGACGGCCGCTTCGGCCCGTTCGACGGCCAGCTGTTCGTCGGCGACCAGACGCGCGCATCGGTGATGCGCGTCTCGCTCGAGCTCATCGACGGGCACTACCAGGGCGCTTGCTACCCCTTTATCGAGGCGCTCGACTGCGGCGTGAACCGGGTGGCGTTCGGGCCCGACGGCTCGATGTTCGTCGGGCAGACCGACCGCGGCTGGGGCTCGGTCGGCCGGCGCCGCTTCGGGCTTCAGCGGATCGTCTACGGCGGCGAGACGCCCTTCGAGATCCGCGCGATGCGGGCCGCGCCCGATGGGTTCGAGCTCGAGCTCACCCAGGACGTCGACCCGGAGTCGGCGGCCGACGCGGCGTCGTACGCGCTGAAGAGCTATCGCTACGAGTACCACGCCGCGTACGGCGCGCCCGAGGACGACACGCAGACGCTCGACGTGCGGGCTGAGGTCACCGGGCCGCGCACCGTGCGGCTGGTCGTCGAGCCGCTCCGGGCGGGATTCGTGCACGAGCTGAGCGCCGACGGCCTGCGGAACGCGGCGGGCGCGGGCCTGCTGCACGCCGATGCCTACTACACACTAGAGCGCATCCCCGGTCGCGCCGCGGCGCAGGAGCAGGAGCGCCGGAAGGTGCTCTTCCTGACGCACTCGGCGGGCTTCACGCACGGCGTCGTCAAGCGGCCGCGCGAGGACGTGTACGCCCACGCCGAGGAGCGCTTCGTCGAGGCGGCGAAGGAGCTCTTCGAGGTCACGCCGACCCAGGACTGCGGCGCGATCACCGCGGACAACCTCGCGCGCTACGACGCCGTCGTGTTCTACACGACCGGCGAGCTCCCGATCGACGACGAGAACCGCGCCGCGCTGATGGACTGGATCCGCGCCGGCGGCGCCTTCGGCGGCGTGCACTGCGCGACGGACACGTGGTACCAGTTCGCGCCCTACATGGACCTGATCGGCGGCGCCTTCGACGGACATCCGTGGCACGAGCTGGTCGGTGTCCGGGTCGACGACCCGCATCACCCCGCGACGCGGCACCTCGGCGAGCGCTTCGAGATCACCGACGAGATCTACCAGTTCCGCAGCCAGGCTTTCCGCGAGCTGAACGGCGCGCCGCTGCGCGTGCTGCTCTCGCTCGACAACGACTCGGTCGACGCCTCCAAGGGCAAGTACGCGTGGAATCCGCTCTCCTGGACCCGTGAGTGGGGAGAGGGGCGTGTGTTCTACACGGCGCTCGGCCACCGCCCCGACGTCTGGAAGGACGAGCGCTTCCTGACGCACCTGATCGAGGGCGTCGGCTGGGCGATCGACGGGCCCGATACCGAGGCACCGCTCCCCGCGGGTGCTCGGCCGGTCCTGGACGCCGAGCGCACCGACGGGTGGCGGCACAAGGATGGAGCGGACTTCGCCTGGAAGGCCGCGGACGGTGTCGTCGAGGTGGTCCCCGGCACGGGCGACCTCGTCTCCGAAGAGGCCTTCGGCGACCAGCTCCTGCACGTCGAGTTCCGCGTACCCGAAGGCGCCAACAGCGGCGTGTACGTGCACGGGCGCTACGAGGTGCAGGTGCTCGACTCGTACGGGCGTTCGCAGGAGCAACTGCGCCAGGGCGACTGTGGCGGCCTATACGGGCAGCACAAGCCGGCGCTCAACGCGAGCCGCGCGCCCGGCCGCTGGCAGAGCTTCGACATCCGCTTCACCGCCGCCAGGTTCGAGGCCGGGCAGAAAACCCAGGACGCGCGGATCACGGTTTGGCACAACGGCCTCAGGATCCACGACGACGTCGCCTTGTCCGGCCCGACCGCCGGTGGTCTGGCGCAGGACGAGGTCGCCGCGGGCCCGCTCCTGCTCCAGGACCACGGCAATCCCGTGCAGTACCGCAACCTCTGGCTTCAGCCCCTCGACGACGAATGACCAGCTCACGCCGCGACTTCCTGGCCGCCTCGCTCACCGCCTGCGCGGGCGCCTCTCTCACGCCCCGCCTCGCCGCGCTTCCGTCGTCGACGGGTGAGCTCTACTCGATCTCACTCGCGCAGTGGTCGCTGCACCGCACGATCCGCGGCGGCGAGCTCGACAACCTGGACTTCGCGCGCACCGCGCGCGAGGTGTTCGGGCTCGACGCGGTCGAGTACGTGAACCAGTTCTTCGCCGACAAGGTGGCCGACTTCGGCTACCTCGACCAGATGCGCCGGCGCGCCGATGACGCGGGAGTGCACAGCCTGCTGATCATGATCGACGGCGAAGGCGCGCTGGCCGATGCCGACGATGCACGCCGCCGCAAGGCGGTCGAGAACCACTTCAAGTGGGTCGTCGCGGCCCGCTATCTGGGCTGCCACTCCATCCGCGTCAACGCGGCGGGTTCGGGCGAGTACGACGAGCAGATGAAGCGGGCGGCCGACTCGCTCAACGCGATCGCGACGCTGGCCGAGCCGTACGACATCAACGTGATCGTCGAGAACCACGGGGGGCTCTCGTCAAACGGGGCGTGGCTCGCCGGAGTGATGAAGCTGGCGGACAACCAGCGCGTCGGCACGCTGCCCGACTTCGGCAACTTCCACCTCGGCAACGGAGAGTGGTACGACCGCTATCTCGGCGTCGAGGAGCTAATGCCGTACGCCAAGGCGGTCAGCGCCAAGTCGCACGAGTTCGACGAGGCCGGCAACGAGGTGCGCACCGACTACGAGCGCATGATGAAGCTGGTCGCGGCGGCCGGATATCGCGGCTACGTCGGCATCGAGTGGGAGGGAGGGCAGGTCTCCGAGCAGGACGGGATCCTGGCCACCAAGGCGCTCCTGCTTCGGGTCCGCGAAAGTCTTGCCTAGGAGCAAGACTCGGACTGCCTCCTAGCCACGCCAAGGCTTCGTAAGGGCCGCGATGTGCTCCGTGCGCGTATTGCGGCCCTGTAAAGGCCGTTCATAATCGGTCTATTCCTCGGGCCTTCCGTGCGGCGCCGCCGCACCCGACCCATCCCCATCACGACACGACCATGTCTCCTATCGCGCGCCTTTCGCTGATCGCTGCCGCCTCCCTCGTCGGCGGCACCGCCGCCGCCCAGATCGAGTACGGCGGCGAGCCGCCCAGCACCTACCACACGCTCTCCGCCCAGGCCCCGACCGCCACCATGCGGACGGTCGACGTCCCCGCGCTGCTCGAAGAGGACGCGGCGCAGCAGGGCAAGGGGCCCTTCCGCTTCGGCGATAACCTCGAGGTCGACCTCGGCTTCGAGGCCGGCGTCTGGGAGGCGCTGCCGAACGGCGACCGCGTCTGGCGCCTGCGCGTCGAGTCGACCGGCGCGTACTCGATCAGCTTCATCCTCTCGGAGTACGAGCTGCCCTCGGGGGCCGAGCTGTACGTCTACAACGACGACATGAGCTCGGTCTACGGGATGTACAACTACCGGAACAACAAGCCGAACGGGCAGATGGCGATCCAGCCGCTGCAGGGCGAGGCCGTGACGCTCGAGTACTTCGAGCCGACCTGGGTGGACTTCGAAGGCCGTCTGCGCATCGGAACCGTCGTGCACGACTATCGCGACGTGCTCGCAATCCTCGCCGGGTCGAGCAGCTCGCCCGCCGACGGCAGCTGCGAGATCGACGTCGCGTGCCCGCAAGGCGTCGGCTGGGAGCAGCAGATCCGCGCCGTGACCCGCATCCTGAACGGCGGCAGCCTGTGCAGCGGCTCGCTGCTGAACAACACGGCCTTCGACGGCACGCAGCTCTACATGTCGGCCAACCACTGCGGGTCGATGAACAACGCGATCTTCCACTTCAAGCACCAGAAGCCGGCCTGCGGCTCGGGCGTCGCGCCGTCGAACTTCTCGGTGCAGGGCTCGACGCTGCTGGCCAACAGCAGCGGGCTGGACTTCCGGCTGATCCGCATCCTCCCGACCATCCCGGCCAACTACGAGCCGTTCTACGCCGGCTGGAACCGCAGCGGTGCGATCCCGTCGAACACCGTCACGATCCACCACCCGGGCGGCCAGCCGAAGAAGATCAGCTTCGACAACAATTCGCCGGTCAAGTCGGGGACGCAGTGGCGCATCCTCCAGTGGGATCTCGGCGTCACGCAAGGCGGCTCGTCGGGCTGCCCGCTGTACGACCCGAACGGCCGCTTCCTCGGCCAGCTCTGCTGCGGCGCCGCGTTCTGCGGCTTCCCGTTCGACGACTTCTACGGCCGCATGGACACGCAGTGGGGCCAGGTCGCGGCGCACCTCGATCCGCTGGGAACCGGGCAGACGGTGATCGACGGCTTCGATCCCTTCTCGTCTCCGGCGGTGCTCTCGGGTCTCTCGCCGATGACGGTTCCGGCCTTTGCGAGCGGCCAGGTGACGCTGACCGGCAGCGGGTTCGGCGGCACGTCCGCGGTGCATGTCGGCGGTACCACGCTGACCAGCTTCACGGTGGTCGATGACTCCACGCTCACCTTCTCGGCGCCGACGCCGACCGCTCTCGGTCCGGTCTCGGTGACCGTCGAGAAGGCGGTGGGGATGAGCAACGCCGTCACGCTCACCTACGTGGAGACCGACCCGGCGCTGCTGAGCGCGACCGCCGCGAGCCTGACCGGCCTGACCGTGGCCTGGAACTTCGGCGCGGGCGCCGACGACCTCTGGTTCCTCTTCGTTTCGGTGAACGACAACTCGACGCTGCCGTTCGGCGGCTTCGATCTCCTGGCGAACGGGGTCTTCCTTAGCTCCGGCACGCTCAGCGCGGTCGGCGTCGGCAACGAGGCGATCATCGTTCCGGGCGGGCTGGCCGGCGCGGCGGTCTACTCGCAGGTCGTCACCCTCGACGGCGGCAGCTTCGGCCTCGAGGCGGCTACCAACATCGGCACGACCTCGATCCTGTTCTAGGCGCGGAGCCCGATCGACCCACGCGGGGGTCGGCGCCTTCCCGGCGCCGGCCCCCGCTTTGCGTTGGCCTAGAACGTATAGCGCACGAGGTTCGACACCCTGCAGCTGGAGAGCGCCAAGGACTGCAGCAGCACCGTCAGGCCCGCGGCCGAGCTCGGGATCGGAACGCTGACGTTCGTCACGCCGAAGCCGTCCGCCGTCGCGCTCGCGAGCAACACCGGGTCCTGGATGTAGGCCTGCAACCCGGGGCAGAAGAGGAGCGGCAGCGGGCCGTTGATCGTGCCGAAGACGTAGACGACCAGCTCGCCCGGGTTCGCCTTGTAGACCGTGATGCTGCTGGTGCCGCCGGCGATGCCGGGGAGCGGCGCCTGCTGCTTCAGCTCGGGCTCGGGCCGCACGAGCACGTCCGCGGGCGCGTTGATGCCGCCGCTCCCGCTCGTGACGAAGATGTCGACGAACGCGCCGGTCGTGCCGTCGTAGCGGCGGATCTGGTCGTTGCCGAAGGAGGCGACGTAGAGCAGCCCGTCGGTGCCGAACATCAGCCCGTGGGGCGCCGACGGCGCGAGCGGACCGGCGCTGACGAGCGCTCCCAGCGAGGCGCCCGTGACGCGGTCGTACTTCAGCACCGGGTTCGTGCCGAACGAGGCGACGTACAGGTTGCCGTCCGGGCCGAACGCCAGCCCGTGCGGGTCGTCGAGCCCGCCGCTCCCCGGCGTGACGAACGTGTCGATGAAGGCGCCGGTCTGTCCGTCGTAGCGCTTCACCGAGTTGTTGTTCGCGCTCGCGACGTAGAGGTGTCCGTCCGGGCCCCAGACGAGCATCTCTGCCGCGCTGAGCCCGCCGCTCCCCGAGGGAACGAAGTCGCCCAGCGACGCTCCGGTGGCTCCATCGAAGCGCATGACGCGCGAGCCACTCGTGACGTACAGGTGGCCGTCGGGGCCGAAGTCGGCGTCGAAGGGGTTGCTGAGCCCCGCGAGCCCGGTGGGCACGAAGACGCCGAGCGGAGCGCCGGTGGCGCCGTCATAGCGCAGGATGGAATTGGTGCCCGTCGAAGTGATGTAGAGGTTGCCGTCCGGACCGACGGCGATGCTGTGCGCGTTGATCAGCCCGCCGCTGCCGGGCCCCACGAAGGGGCCGGTCCAGGCGCCGGACGGGTCGTAGCGGTGCACGCTGTTCGAGAACCAGCCGGGGACGAGGACGTCGGTTCCCTGCGCCGAGGCCGGCGCGTGGACGAGGCAGAGGGCGAGCGCGGAGAGAGCAGGGCGGAGGTTGGGCACGGTGAGCGGACTCCTTTTCTCGGGTGGGCGAGCGCGGCCGGTCGCGTCGAGCCTAGAGGGGCTCGGGACGCCGGTTCGGCCCCGGCCGGCCGACTTACGCAAACCAACCACGCTCGCAACCGTGCGCGTGCGGAAGGGCGCGCTGGACCCGGCCGCTCGGCTTTGGTGGGATCCCGTGCAGCGTGCTGCTCGTCGTCGCGAACGATCTCTCGATGCTTCCGTCCGCCGAGATCGGCGGCGCGGCCGAGCGCGCGATCGTCGGGCTCGTCTCGGCGCTCGCGACGGTGCTCTCCGTGCTGTTCCACTACGAGGTGATGAGCATCACCTCGGCGCGCCTGCCCGCGGTGCGCCTGCGCCGGCGGGCGCGCATCGTGGCCCTGATGCTCGCGCTGATGGCCGCGCACATGGTGGAGGTGTGGATCTTCGCCGGCGCCTTCTGGGTGCTCAGCCACTGGCCGTCGACCGGGGTGCTGGTAGGGCCTTCCGACGGCGGGGTCTTCGATTGCGTTTACTTCTCCGTGACCGCCTTCACGACGGTGGGCTTCGGGGACCTCGTCCCGCGGGGGCCGATCCGCATCCTCAGCGGCACCGAGGCGATCGCGGGGCTCGGGCTGATCACCTGGTCGGCCTCCCTCGCGTTCCTGGAGATGCAGCGGGACTGGCGTGAGTACCGCATCGTGGGCCGGAGAGGGCAGCGGCGTTAGGATCGGCGCCCCATGGCGCTGCTAGAGATCCGCGACCTGAAGAAGGCCTACCGCTCGCCCGAAGGCGAGCTCCATTCGGTGCTGGACGTGCCCGAGCTCGACCTCGGCGCCAACGAGGAGCTGGCGCTGCGGGGCGCCAGCGGGTCCGGCAAGACGACCCTGCTCAACGTCATCGCCGGCATCCTGCGCCCGGATTCCGGCCGCGTGCTGGTCGGCGGCGCTGACATCGCCGGGATGTCCGAGTCGAGCCGCGACGCGCTGCGTGCCCGCTCGATCGGCTATGTGTGCCAGACCTTCAACCTGCTGCAGGGCTACTCGGCGCTCGAGAACGTCCTGCTGGGGATGATGTTCGGGCCGGGGTCCGACCGGGCCTTCGCGACCAAGCTCCTCGGAGAGCTCGGCCTGAGCGACCGCCTCAACTACCGCCCCGGCCAGCTCTCGGTGGGGCAGCAGCAGCGCGTTGCGCTGGCGCGGGCGCTCGCCAACCGCCCCAAGCTGGTGTTGGCCGACGAGCCCACCGGCAACCTGGATCCGACGCGGGCGCAGGAGGCGCTGGACGTGATCCGGCGCCTGTGCAGCGAGCACGGCGCGTCGCTGCTGCTCGTCAGCCACGACCAGGCGATCCTCGACCGCTTCGAGCGCAGCGTCGAGCTCGCGGAGATCAACCGCGCGGCCTCGGTCGCGGGAGGTGCGGCGTGATCGGCGGCCTGCTGATGATCGTGCGGCGCAGCCTGCGCCAGCACGCGCTGTCGACCTTCGTCACCGTGCTGTCCGCGGCGCTCGGAAGCGGCCTCGTGATGGCGGTGTTCGTCGTCGCCGAGCAGAGCGAGCGCGCCTTCGCCGGCGGCCCGGTCGGCTTCGACGCGGTCCTCGGCGCGCGCGGCAGCCAGCTGCAGCTGGTGCTCAACACCGTGTTCCACCTGGAGACCTCGCCGGGGAACATCCCCTGGAGCCTCTATCAGGAGGTCAAATCCGACCGCCGCGTCGACCTCGCCATCCCCTACGCGGTCGGAGACAACTACCGCGGCTACCGGATCGTCGGCACGACGCAGGAGATGTTCACCGAGTTCGAGTACCAGGAGGGCGAGAAGTTCGAGCTGCGCCCGGGCGGCGAGATCTTCGAGCCGCTGCTCGCCGACGCGGTGATCGGCAGCACCGTCGCCGCCGACCTCGGGCTCCGCGTCGGCTCCGAGATCCAGCCCTTCCACGGCCTGCAGTTCGACGAGAGCCTGCAGCACAACGAGGTCTACCGCGTCGTCGGCGTCCTGAAGCCGACCAACTCGCCGTCCGACCGCGTCGTCTGGATCCCGATCGAGGGCATCTTCCGCATGGGCGGACACGTGCTGCGCGGCACCGGCGAGGTCTACCAGGCCGAGTCCGGCGTCGCGATTCCCGACGAGCACAAGGAGGTCAGCGCCGTCATGCTCAAGTTCAAGGGCGGCAACTCGACCGGGATGTACTTCGACAACCTGATCAACCGGCAGGGCAAGGTCGCGACCCTGGCGTGGCCGATCGGCAGCTCGATGGCGGAGCTCTTCGACAAGCTCGGCTGGGTCAACCGCATCCTGAGCATGGTGGCCTACCTGGTGGTCGCGGTCGCGGCGGGCTCGATCCTCGCCAGCCTCTACAACACGATGAACGAGCGCCGGCGCGAGTTCGCGATCCTGCGCGCCCTCGGAGCGCGGCGCAGCACGGTGTTCTCGGCCATCGTCCTGGAGGCCGGCACCATCGCCGGGCTCGGGGCCCTGCTCGGCTTTGCGTTCTACTTCGCGGTCCTCGCGGCCGCCGCGGGGATCGTGCGGGAGCAGACCGGCGTGGTGATCGAGCAGTTCGCCTGGCACCCGGTGCTGCTCTGGACGCCGCTCGGAATGCTGCTCCTCGGAGCGCTGGCGGGCTGCCTGCCGGCTTACAAAGCCTATGCGACCGACGTGGCCTCGAACCTGCTTCCCGCCTCCTGAGGCCGGGATAGGCCCCGCTCCGTTCACTTTGGGGCCGGGTCGGGCTCAGGAAGGATCGGGGATGGAGACGATTCCAGAATCTCCGCTATCCTCTATCTTCCCGCTATGAGCCAGAGACCGCTCCTCCTGCTTCTGCTCCCGCTCGGCCTCGCCGCCTGCTCCGAAGGCGACGAGGAGTTCATGGACGTCACCGCCCGGGCCATCCACGGCGCTCCGCTCGGAGCGCCGATGGGCACCTCGATGGACTCTGGCATGCCCGGCAACCCGGTGACGCCGCAGCCGGCGACCGGCGGTCCGCTGCTTGCCGGGCCCGAGCGCCTCGAGCCGCCGCTCGGCGTGCCGCCCGCCGGCGGCCACTCGTCGCCGGGGTCGGGGCATGCCTCCGAGGCCGCGGCGCCCGCCGACCTGCCCGAAGGCGTCACCTTCCTGACCTTCGAGAAGATCTCGTGGCCTGAGTACGAGCCGCCGGAGCTGCGCGAAATCGAGGACGAGACGCTGTTGCTGTCGGACTTCCCCGAGCACCTTCAGCAGCTCGACGGCGAGCGCGCCGCGCTCGACGGCTACATGGTCCCGGTCGACTTCGAGGAGCGGAAGGTCACCAGCTTCATCCTGTCGCGCTACCTGCCGGGCTGCTGCTTCGGCGTGATGCCGTTGATGGATGAGTGGGTCGAGATCGAGGTCCTGGTAGAGGGCGGGGTCGACTACTTCCCCTTCCAGACCGTCCGCGTCATGGGCGAGTTTGAGGTCGGCGAGGTGCTCGACGACTACGGCTACGTGCGGAGCATCTACCGCATGAAGTCGAACAGCGTCGAGGAGCAGTTCTAGGAGCGCATCATGAGATGGATCCCGAGCTCGGTTCTGGCCCTGCTTGCCTTCGTCCCGCTTGCGGTCGGCGCGTCGTCGCCGGCGCCTGCCGCCGCCGTCTGGGAGGATCCGGTCGAGATCGACATCCTGACCCTGGTCAGCGTCGACTGGCAGCAGGGCAAGGAGCTGCCGGACAAGATCAAGAGACTCGACGGCCGCAAGGTCGTGATCAGCGGCTACATGCAGTCGCAGTTCCGCAACGCGACCGACACGTTCATGCTCGTCGCGGACTCGTGCCAGTGCACGGGGACGCCGCTGCCGAACCACTTCGTCCGCATCAAGCTCCCTCAGAAGACCGACTTCAAGCCGGGCGAGCTCAGCTTCATCGGCACGCTGTCGGTGGGTGAGGAGATGAAGGACGGCTTCGTCGACAGCCTCTACCGGCTCGACGGCGACTTCCTGTAGGCCTCCGGCGATGACGCGCGCGCTCCTCGCGCTCTTCCTGGCGGCGGCCGCCTTCTCCGGGCAGGACGCGCCCGAGGAGACCGAGCTTGAGCGCTACCTGCGCCTGGCCCGCGAGGGGTCGCCGGTCGTCCGCCCGCAGGCCGCGCAGCGCCTGGTGCGGCTCGGCGAGCCCGCGGCCGAGGCCGTCCTGGCCGCGAGCGGCGGGACCACCGCCGGGCTGGCCACGCTCGGCGTCGACCTGGTCGAGGTGCTCGGCCAGCTCGAGAGCGACGCGCTGCGCGACGACCTCTGGACCGCGCTCGGCGACCCGGACTTCCCGTGGCGTCCGTCGGCCGCGCGTTCGCTCAGCCGCACGGCGCGTGCGGCCGAGAGCGGGCGCTTCGTTGCGCTTTCCGCCGACCCGCTGGCCGCCGTGCGCGTAGCCGCCGTCGCGGGGCTCGGCACCCTCGACGACCGCGCGCTGCTCGACCGCGTCGTGCCGCTGCTGCTCGACCCGCAGGATCGCGTGCGGCGCGAGGCGGCGCTGCTGCTCGACCGCTGGGGCGATCCCTGCGCGCTCTCCTACGTCGTCGAGGACCTCCGCCGCACCGACCGCTTCTTCGACCTCGATACCGGCAAAATCGCGCGTTTCGAGGCCTTTGGCGCCCTGCGCCGGCGGTTCGGCGAGGGCTTCGAGTTCGCGCCCGAGCGGCCTCCGACCGAGCCCGAGAACGCGGCTGCGATCGGGCGCATCGCGGCGCGCGTCGCTGAGCTGTGCGAGGACCCGCCCGAGCTGCCGACCGTGGCCCGCGCCGGCCAGCCGGTCGCGGGCGAGGCCTTCGGCCTCGAAGTGCGCTCCTGCCGGCGCGGCGAGTTCTTCCTGCGCTGGACCGACGACGACCGGCTGCTTGTGGGCACCGGCAACGCGCTGGCGCTCGAGCTGCCCGAGGGGACCGTTGCCGGGCTGCGCTCGACCTGGGCCAAGCTCGCCTCGGAGCTCGAGTCCGAGACGTTCTGGGGCCTCCCCGGCTGCGACGTCGAGGCCTTCTACCTGTCGGCGCCCGAGGGCGAGCGCGCCGAGGTGCTGCGCGTCTCCAAGGGGCCCGACGCCGTCGAGGACCTGCGCCCGAAGGCGCTCAGCGCCTGGTCGCGCGCGCTGGTCGACACCCTGCCGCAAGCCCAGGGGCTGCGCGCGAGCGTACGCGAGGCGCTCGGCGCGGTCGGCGGCGAGCTGTAGAGTGGCGCCGATGCGGTCGCTAGCCGCCCTGATCGCCCTGGGGACCCTCGCACAGGACGCGCCGGTCGACGAGCCCACGCCGAAAGTGCTGATGGTCTTCGTCGACGGCTTTCTGCCCGACGCCATCGCGCTCGCGCGCACTCCGAACCTGGATCGCCTGATCCGGCGCGGAGCGTGGAGCCTCGAAGCGCGCGCCGAGAGCACCACGATCTCGGGGTCGGGCTGGTCGACCTTCCTCAACGGCGTGCACTGGGACAAGCACGGCGTGCCCGACAACGCGTTCGAGGCGCCGCGCTACGGCCGCTATCCGCACGTGATCCAGCGGCTGAAGGAGGCGCGGCCCGAGGCGCGCGCGGCGAGCGCCAACTGCTGGCGTCCCATCGAGGACGGCCTGGTCGCCCCCAGCGGCGCGGACCGCGTCATCTACCACGAGTACTACGACTACGACGACGACTACTTCGACGACGAGAGCTGCGACGCAAAGAGTGTGGCGGACCTCGCCGAACACCTGCGCGACGCGGACCCGGACCTCGCGGTGATCATGTTCGGCGAGCTCGACGGCGTCGGGCACCTCGAAGGCAATGCGCACTACTACGCCGAGGACCCGCTGTATCGGCGGATGCTGACGCAGGTCGACGAGGGCATTGGCTTCCTTCTCGACGCCATCCGCGCGCGTCCGACCCACGGCGACGAGGACTGGCTCATCCTCGTCTCTTCGGACCACGGCGGCTCGCAGGGGCTGGGACACGGGCGCAACCTGCCCTCCCACCGCAAGGTGCCGCTGGTCGTCAGCGGCCCGCGCGTCGCGCGCGGCGAGATCTGGCCACCGCCCCAGCCCTGCGACCTGGCGACGACCGCGTTGCATCACCTGGGGGTCGCGCTCCGGCCCGAGTGGGAGCTCGACGGCGTCGTGCTGGGCCGCGAGAAGACCGCGCCGCCGAAGCCTGCGCTCGGAGCCAACCTGATCTTCCACGGCGACGCCGAGCTCGAGCGCGGCTTCGCCCACTACTCGGGCGCGCCGGATGCGTCGGTGGCGGGCTGGGACGATCCGAGCTGGATGACCGTCCTCACCTACGGCGCCGGAGAGGGCTTCCCCGGCCCGGGCGACGCGCTGCCCGAGGGCTGCGGGGCGAGCTTCTTCGCCGGCGGCGGCACCGCCGAGCCCACCTGGATGGAGCAGGAGATCGACCTCCGCCCGCTGGCCGCCGAGCTCTCGGGCGGGGTCGAGTACGAGCTCTCGGGCTGGCTCGGGGGCTTCGCGGACCAGGCGGACGCCTGTCGCCTGACCGCGCGCTTTCTGGATGCAGGCGGCGAGGAGCTCGCGCACGCCGAGCTCGCACCGGTCACGGCCGAGGACCGCGACGGCGCCACCGGCTTCGTCCACCGAAGCGCCACGGGCACGGTGCCGCGCGGGGTTCGGTCGGTGCTCGTTCGGCTCGAGGCCAATCCCGCGGTCGGGATGAACGACGGGTACGCGGACGGGCTCCGCCTGGTCCTCCGTTAGGGAACTTCCTTCCCGACCGTGGCGGTCCGAGCCCTGTCGTGGCCGAGCCGACCCCAAAATCCCGCGGATGCGGCTCAGGTCCGGCCTGACGCTTGCCGACCCTTGAGAAGCGTCCCTACCGCCCCCTGCCCCACATGCCCGAAATCCCCGAGGCCCAACAAGACCTTCGGCGGCTCGCCGAGTCACTCAAGGCCACCGGCACGTCCATGCGGACGTGGATCCGGACTCTCAAGGTCTCCGAGGCCAGCGAAGACAAGCTGATCGTCGGGCAGCTCGACCGAGCCTGCAAGCACATCAATCAAGCGATCCGTGCGCTGCGCTCGCCCCAGGCGAACTCGATCGCCGGCACGGTCGCCGAGGTTCCCGGGCTCATGGGCGCGACGTCGGCGGTGCCCATCACGAGCATCGTGGGCTTCCTCGCCGAGGTCCACGCGTCGGGCGTGCTGCGGATCTACGGCGAGAACGAGACCTTCGTCCTCCAGTTCGACAGCGGCTTCCTGGTCTACGCGCACGGCGACAACCCGCCGAACGGCATGCTGCTGGGCGAGCTCCTGATCTCGGCCAACGCGGTCAGTCGCCCCGACCTGATGCGCCTCCTCGAGCACGGCCGTCGGGCAAACGAGACCGTCGGCGGGCTGCTGGTGCGGCAGGGCTACATCACGCAGCAGCAGCTGAGCAGCGCGCTCGAGCAGCAGATCCAAGCGCTCGGCAGCCGGCTGTTCTCCCAGGACGACGCGCGCTTCCGCTACTACCCGGGCGAGCGCGTCATCCAGCGCCAGGACATCTGCATGAACGTCGTCGGCCTGCTGCTCGAGAGCGCTCGCCAGCACGACGAGGCCGCCCGCCCCGCCGCTCCGACCGCGCCCGCCCTGCCTGTGCCCGAGCAGGAGGAGGCCGACCTCAGCATCGAGGATCTCGGGTCCGAGATCGAAGCCGAGCTCGGCAGCGGACTGGTGTTCGGAAGCGGAGAAGGCGACGTCGAGGTCGAGCTCGGCGGGGTCATCGCCGCCCAGCTCGAGGACGACTCCGAGGCCGAGCTGGCCCAGCAGGCGTTCCATGAGCTGGACCAGCAGCTGAACCCCACCATGGCCCAGGTCATCGCCGGACTGCCCGAGCTCCCCGACGCTTCCCAGCGCGAGGGCCTCGACGAGGCGGAGCTAGGCCAAGCCGAGGCCTTTGGCGTCGCGCCCGACGGGGCTCCGGTCGCCGAGCCGCCGAGCGAACAAGCCCCGGAGCCCGCCGAATACGAAGACGAAGCGCCCGCACCCGTCGCGGAAGGCGATGGTGCTTCGGAGGTCGCGGAGGCCGAGCCCACCGCCGATCTCGACTTCGACCCCGAAGCCGTCGCCGAGCCCGAGCCGGCTGACGAAGAGCCGCACCCGGCCGAAGCCGAAGCCGAAGCCGCGGACAGTCCGGAAGGCGAGCCGGCCGAAGAGCCGCCCTCCGAAGACGACCAGGAGCAGCCGGCCGAGGAGGCCGCCGCCCTCGAAGAGGCCGCGTCGGACGAGGAGCCGTCGGATGCCGACGCTCCCGATCAGGCCGAGCCTGAAGCTGCCGACGAAGAGGAAGACGCCGAGCCCGAGGCTCCGGCCGATCCTCAGGCGTCCGATGAGCCCGAGGCTTCGGAAGAGCCCGAGGCTTCGGAAGAGCCCGAGGCTTCGGAAGAGCCCGAGGCTTCGGATGAGTCGGAGAGCCGCGACGACCCCGAAGCGTCCGAGGAGGACGTCCCCGAGGCGTCCGACGACGCCGCGGAGTCGGGGGATGCGGAGAGCGAAGACGACGAGCTGCGCGAGAACGCGGCCTAGGTCGAGCTCTCTTCTCTACTGCGCCGGGTTGCTTGGCTCCAGGGTCCCGTCGGGCGTCACGACGTACATCGTGGGCACACCGGCGGGTGCCTCGGCGTCCTCGAGCTCCGCGCTGACGATCAGGTTCTCCTGACCGTCGTCGAGCTGGATCTCCCAGCTCTGCGCCTGACAGCACTTGCGCTTGTAGTTGTCGATGTCCTCGCAGTAGATGTACTTGTAGACCGACATGCCGCCGGGCTCCTTGCCCATCTGCGGCTTGACGCGTCCCGGGTACTCCGTATCCAGAACGTGATAGAGGGCTTCGACCGGGTCCTCCGCCTCGACGACGACCGAGGTGTGCATGCGGAGCCTTCCGATCAGCACCAGCAGGTTGCCGGTGTCGAGCGAGGCTGCGGCGTTCTTCGTCTTGAGAGTGTGGGCGGTCACTTTCAGAGGCATCGATGGGTACCGTTGTCAGAAGGGGTGATCTCCGCGTGAGGCGAAGCTAGAGGTTAGAGTTCCGCGGTCTGGGCGCTGCGGAACTCGTCCACAGTCGCGGCGGTGCGGGCGAGTCGGAATGCCTGGTCCGCGTCGCTTCGATCCGCGCCTCCTTCGGGGATCGGTGCGCCCGAAGGTGAGCGGAGCCACTGGATCTCCGTGCCCCAGTGACGCTCCTTGAGGAACTGGTACACCAGGTAGTAGTCGTCCGAGTCCTCGTCGGCGCGGTGAATCAAGTCGGCGACCCACTCGCCTTCGATTGCGCCCTGCTCTCCCACGGGGGAGATGCCGGTCAGCTGTCCGTTGTCGGCCAGCCGGAGCGCATGTGCGACCTCAAGCGCCGTCGGGAGGCGCGCGCCCTTTGCAGCGGCGTACGTGCGGGCGAAGCGCATCGAGACCTTCGCCGGTGCGTCGGGGTCCGAACCCGCGGGGATCGTGATCGTGTGCCCCGTCAGGTCGCCGAAGTCGACGGCCTGGCGCCACGTGATCCGGGGGCCGATGCGGTAGCCCGGCAGCACGCGTTGGGCGACGGTCTGTCGGCGCTCGGGCGTCTCGCTCGGAAACGTCATCGGCACGCGTTGAGAGGGCACAGCCGCCGCGTCGGGCGCGCCGATCGGGATGGGCTCGGACGGCACGTGGACCGCGTCCTCGAGGGCGTCGGGGAGCGAGACCAGTCGCCGCGCCGGTTCGTCGGCACCGTGGTGCGTGAAGGCGATCTCGCCGAGCAGCTCTCGCCCCGAGGCGTCCCACGTCATGAGCCGATATGCGCCGGGAGGCAGGGTCGCATCCATCGGCGTCTCCCACCACGCGTGGGCGCCGTGCAGCCAGCCGTAGCCGCTGGGGGGGGACAAGATCTCGTGCAGCGTCGTCTGTCGGAAGAGCCGGGTGATTCCCTGCCGTTCGATGTACTCGACCAGGCCGCGCCTGCCGATTTCGTAGGCGGGCAGCAGCTCGCCGAACAGGAGGTGTTCCACGCGAAAGAACGCGATCCACTCCTCTTCGTTTGCGGTCCCTCCCCGCTCCGAATGAAGGTCGCGGGACCTCACCATCCAGCCCCGGATCACGTCTTCCGCACGCGTCTGAAGCGAGCCCGGGACGAGCCAGCCGAGCGGGCCCGCTTCGAAGATCTGGGCGCCGGCCCAGGCCCTGTGCAGCGCGCTCGCCTGCAGCTCCAGATCCGCCGGGCGGTCCGCGGGTATCCCATCGGCGCTTCTGACCGTCGCCCACACGCGCTTATGCTCACCGTACGCGCCCAGGAGGAGCAGGAGCGCCACGCCGACCAGCGCGGTCGCCACCAGCCGCCCGTTGCGCCGCATCCACAGCGCCGCAGCGCGCGGCGTTGACGGAGGCAGTGCCGATACCGGATGGCGCTTGCGGAACGCCTCCAGATCGTCGCGCACCTGCGCGAGCTCGTCATAGCGTTCGGTCGGATGGTGCGCCAAGCAGCGCAGCACGACGGCCTCCAGCTCGCTCGGCACGCCGGGGAGCTCTTGGATCGGTTCGTTGGCGACCGCGCTGACCGTCTCGAGCTGGCTCTCCTTCTGGTGCGGGTTGGTGCCCGTGAGGAGCTCGCAGGCCAGCATGCCGAAGGAGTACTGATCGCTCGCGGGACGCGCTCCGGTCGAGCCGTCGGCGACCTGCTCCGGCGCGAGGTAGGCGGCGGTCCCGATCAGCTGGCCCTCAACGCGTTCGCGCTCCTCGAAGTGTGCGAGTCCGAGATCGACCAGGCACGGCTGCACGGTTCCGGCGTCTTCGGCCAGCATCACGTTGGCGGGCTTCACGTCGCGGTGCACGACCCCCTGCTCGTGGCAGTGCGCGAGCGCGTCGGCGATCGCCTCGAGGCACTTGGCCTTGGCCTCGGGAGAGGTGAGCGAGCGCGCGAGGCGGGCCAGCTCTTCGTCCTCAGACTCCGCGCCGTTCGCCTGGCGCCGCTGCTCGGCGATCACGTCCGCCAGCGAGCGTCCGCCGAGGTACTCCATCACCAGGAACTGGCCGTCGGCGACGTCGTGCACCAGCACCACGCCGGGGTGCTTCAGCTTGGCGAGGGCGCGCGCTTCCTCGACGACGTGCGCGTCCGGGCGGCCGCGCCTTCCCGGGTGGGGGAGCTTGATCACGACCTCGCGGCCGAGCAGCGGGTCGCGCGCGACGAAGACCGACGGCGAGCCGGGGTCGTCGAGGGCCCGCAGCAGGTGATAGCGTCCGACGGAGTCGGGGATCGCCTGCGCGCGGGTCTGCAGGTCGAGGTTGAACTCGCCGAGCCTGGACAGCCGCTCGTGTGCCGCGAGCAGCCCCAGGATGCGGCTCTTCGGCTCGCCGAGCGCGGCGCTGATGGAGTCGACCTGTGCGTCGGTCGCGTCCGAGCCGTCCAGCAGATCGGCCAGGAGGTCGAGCGCGTTCGTTTCCGCCTTCAACGCCGCTCTCCCGCCGCAAGGTGCCGTTGGAGCCTCAGCAGCGCTTCGACGCGCCAGCGACGCAGCGTGCTTTCGCCGACGCCGGTGCTCTTCTCGATGCTCGCGAGCGACTCCTGCTCGAGGTAGTTCCGCTCGACGATCATCCGCAGGTGCGCGGGCAGGTGCTGCACGGCCGGCAGCAGGGCGAGCACTTCGTCGACCTGCGCCAGAACCTGGGCGGGATCGAGCGCGTCGTCGAGGAGCTGGTGCTCGTCCGGGTCATGGACGAGCTCGCCCGGAGGGTCGCGCTTCTCGGCCTCGGAGCTGCGCAGCGCGTCCAGCAGCTGGTTGCGGATGACCTTGGCGAGGTAGGCCCGTGCGCTTCCCGGCCCGGCCGGACGAAAGCGGGACTTGGACGTCGCCGCCTTCGCGAGCCCATCGCCGACGAGAGCCTCGGTGTCGAGCACGCCGCGCAGGCGGTCTGGGACCATGCCGCGGAACCGGCGCTGCATATAGACCTGAATACGTTGGATCAATTGGTTCCAAGCATCTTCGCCGCCGTCTTCCAGCAGATGCTCGGTCGTACCGTGCGAGTGAGGGCTCATCGAGACCACCTAACCGAACTAAGGGAAAGCAGTACTGGAAAGAACGTGAAGCACGTTCTAACCGGGCTTGAAAGACGCGCGAATGGTCCCGCACAGATGCAAACTGCTGCCCGAGTGCGCTTTAGGGAACCCCGCGAGCGCTGAATTCCTGAAGATCGTGTTCCTTCCACGGCATGGGGCCGTGGAAGGGGCAGGCTAGGGGGCGGTCGAGCGCGTCGAGCGCACCGCTTCGGCCAAGCGCGCCAGGCCCTCGTGCAGATTCGGCGGCCCGGCCAGGATCGCGGCCAGGATCAGGAGCTCGTCAAGCGACTTGGAGGCGAGCCACGCGTCCACGAGCTCGGTCAGGCTCTCGTTCCGGGAGACCATGGCGTCAGGCCCCCGGATGGGTCTGTGCGCCCATGCTGTTTACCCGTTGTTTCATCGCAAGGAGGACGTAGGACTCAACGGGGTCGGGGGGGCCGAGGTGCCAGCTTTTCGGGGGAATTGACGTTGGGAAATCCCCTGTCTCGCGGGTCGAGACGGTCGCCCGAACACGGGCGTGAGCTTCGGGATCGGGCGCGCGGTAACTGCCCATACTCAGCGAACGATCGGCTCCTGCGATCCTTTCCTGTGGTAGGGGAGTCCCTCCTCCGACCGCAGGTTCAGCTTCTCGTTTATGGCTCGCAGATGGTGGTCGACGCCGATCTCCGCTCCGGGGCGGAAACCGGGGATCGTGATGACCTGGGCCAAGACGCCTCCCAGGCCGCGGTGGATCGTGCCGCGCGGAAGGTACACCAGGTCTCCGACGCGCAGCCCGCGCTCGTGGAAGAGCCCCGGGACCTCGTCGGCGGACACCGCTCGCGCCTCGATCGCGTCGACCGCCTCGCTCGTGAGGAGGCGTGCGCCCGGCTGCACCATCTGGACGAGGTAGAGCTCGTCGAAGCCGCCGTCGGCCGGGTGATAGTGGGTGAACGAGTCGGTGATGCGGACGCGGTGGGCGTTGAGCGCGTGGCAGAGGTAGGGCCCGTTGTCCGCCAGCCACGTCAGCAGGATGCGCCGGTAGGCGCCGGTCTCCGTCGCACATCCTCCCGGCGTGTCGGTGATCCCGGGATCCCAATCGGGTCGGACGTAGGTCGGCAGGTCGGCGGGCAGCGGCTCGGGGAGCGAGAAGGCCACCAGGTCGAGCGGCGCGTCCGCCGCCAGCACCTCTCCGGGGCGAAGCAGGACGATGTCCCCGACGGTGACGTCCGACCCCTCGGGCGACGCAGCGGCCTCGACGACGGCCCGCGCCTCGCCGTTTTGCACGAATACGACACGCGGAGCAGTCGCCGCCGCCACACCGCGCGCGGCGCCGTGGAAGCGCAGGTCGTAGCCGGGATTGTTCGCTACCAGGGCTCGACGCACGGCGGCGAAGCCCTCGGGATCCCCCCCGGGCGCGGCCAGGCGCGCGATCCGAACGCCGCGCTCGGCCGGGGCGGCGCAGGCGCAGACGAGAGCAAGGCAGAGGGGCAGGAGTTTCCGAGTGGTCACGCCGATGATTATGGAGCTCGGAGGCGGTGGCACAACGCGGGCCCTCTCCGCGATATCATCCCTGGAGAGCCTGAACCGAGGAGGAAGGATGCTCACCCGCCGCGAGTTTTCGAAGGGCACCGCCCTCGCCGCCTTTGCCATGGGAGCGCCCGTGCCGGCGCCCCGCCGCCGCCGACGCAGCCCCGGAGACGAGATCCGGGTCGCCGTCGCGGGCATCCGTAGCCGCGGTGTGGCCCACATCAACGGCTTCCACCGCATCGAGGGCGTGCGGGTGGTGGCGCTTTGCGACGTCGATCAGCAGGTGCTCGCGCGCGAGGCGAAGAAGTTCGAGGACCGCGACGAGAAGGTCGACACCGAGGTCGACTTCCGGCGCCTGCTCGACCGCGAGGACATCGACGTGATGAGCTTCGCGACGCCGAACCACTGGCACGCGCTCCAGGCGGTGTGGTCGTGCCAGGCCGGCAAGGACGTTTATCTGGAGAAGCCGGTCTCCCACAACGTCTGGGAGGGCGGCCAAATCGTGAAGGCCGCGCGTGCCCACGGCCGGCTGGTGCAGACCGGCACGCAGGCGCGCTCATCGCACGGCATCGCCGAGGCGATGGAGTGGCTGCAGGCGGGCAACCTCGGCGAGGTCCAAGTGGCGCGCGGGTTGTGCTACAAGCCGCGCCAGAGCATCGGCAAGGTCGACGCCGAGCAGCAGGTCCCCGAGCACGTCGACTACGACCTGTGGACCGGCCCCGCACCGATGAAGCCGCTCGGGCGGAGACGCCTCCACTACGACTGGCACTGGGTCTTCGACACCGGCAATGGCGACGTCGGCAACCAGGGGATCCACCAGATGGACATCGCCCGCTGGGCGCTCGGCAAGAGCGAGCTCCCGCGCGCGACCTTCAGCATCGGCGGGCGTCTGGGCTACGACGACGACGGCAACACCCCCAACACCCAGGTCGTCGTGCACGACTACGGCCAGGACGAGCCGAAGCTGGTGTTCGAGGTCCGCGGGCTTCCGCGCGAGGAGAGCCTGCGCTCAGACGGCTGGGGAGGCGGCGAGATGGATCGCTTCCTCGGCGCGCGCATCGGCGTGATCGTGCACTGCAAGGACGGCATCATGCGCTTCCCGAACTACTCGAGCGCGCAGGCGGTCAGCCACGACGGCGAGGAGATCGCGGCCTGGAACGGCGCCAAGGATCACTTCGCGAACTTCATCGACGCCGTCCGCAGCCGGAAGGTCGAGGACCTCGCGTCCGACATCCGCGAGGGGCACCTTTCGAGCGCGATGTGCCACATGGGCAACGTCTCGCACCTGCTCGGCCGACCCGCCTCGGCCGAGGAGATCGGCCGCGAGATCGACGGGCGGGCCGCCGCAGCTGAGTCCTACGGGCGCATGCTCGCGCACCTGGAGGCCAACGGGATCGATCTTGCCAGCACCCCGCTGACGCTCGGCCCCAACCTGAAGATGGATCCGTCTACCGAGCGCTTCGTTGACAACGAAGACGCCCAACGCCTTGCGGCGCGTGAATACCGCGCCCCATTCGAGGTTCCCAAGGAGGTTTAGCTCGCATTCTGCAGCCCGGGATTGCCGCGCCGCCTGAGCGGCGCCATCCTGGGCTGCGTTCGGTAGGAGCTCGCATGGCCTACATTCCCGGGTCCGCCTTCGACGTCTTCATCAGCTACGCACATGTCGACGACATCCCCGAGTCCGACGGGGACGCCGGCTGGGTGGAGCGATTTGAGCAGCAGCTGTCGATCCGCATGCTGAAGCGGGTCGGCGAGCGCGTCGGCTTTTGGCGTGATCCCGAGCTGCGTCGCTCCGAGCGCTTCGACGACGCCATCCAGACGGCGCTGCGTGGGTCGTCGCTGATGATCTCGCTCATCACGCCGCGCTATCTCAAGTCCGACTACTGCCGCCAAGAGGTCGACTGGTTCCGCACCAAGGCGGAGCAGGAGCCGGAAGGCATGCTGGCCGGCCGGAGCGTGCGGGTCATCCCGGTGCTGCTCTACAACCTCCCGCCGGAGGACTGGCCCGAGCCGTGTCAGGGAACGTCGGGGCACCGCTTCTTCGACGCCGAAGACGACGACATCGGCGAGCCGTTGGAGCCCGACAGCGACGCCTTCAAGGATCGCATGAAGGTGCTGGTCAAGGAGCTGCACGAGGCTCTGACCAGCATGAAGGAAGCGGCGCAGACGCCGCCGCCCACGCACGAGCCCGAGCCCGCCGGCGACGCCGAGGACATCGACCCGAACGCCTTCAAGGTGTTCCTGTCGCACCCGCCCGACAGCCTGGGGCCGGTTCGCAGGCAGCTCGCCTCGAAGCTGGCCGCGAAGGAGGGCATCCACCTGTTGGGCGAGATTCCGCCGCCGCACGAGGACTCCGACCACCACGAGGCCGTGCGGCGCGCGGTGGAGACCGCCGACCTGTCCGTGCACCTGCTCGGGGTGACGCCCGGCGAGCCGATCGACGAGGCCGACCACGGCCGCACCTACCCCGTCGAGCAGGTCAACGTGGGCCTGGAGCACGCCAGCTCGCAGCTCATCCTGATGCCCGACGACCTGGACCTGCGCGCGCTCGACGACGGCTCGTATTCGGAGTTCCTGAACGAGCTGATCGATCGCAAGCGCGACGGCGATCAGCTCGAGGTCGTGCGGACAGGGCGACACGAGATGCTCGACGAGATCCTCGCCAAGCGCGAGCGGATCGAGCAGGCGCGCCAGCGCGAGGCCGCGCAGCAGCCCGGCGCGCCCTTCGTCACCTTCATCGACCTGCACATGAGCGACCTGACGCACGCCACCGAGCTCGTCGGCTACCTCGGCCAGCAGGAGATCCAGCCCGTGATGATCCCGGCGGCCGAGAACTCGCCGACCGAGGGCATGAACGCCTTTCTCGACAACGTGAGCCGCGCGAACCTGCTGCTGGTCGTCTACGGCGCGGTCGAGCGGAACTGGGTCCAGCAGCGCATTCTCGAGGCGAGCAAGCTGATCCTCGTCAACAAGCTCAACACCCAGGTCGGCGTCTACGTCGCACCGCCGAACAAGCCGGCCGACGCCGTCATGTTCGCGCCCTACGACGTGGCGCTCAACATGGGTCGCTTCGACCCCTCGACGCTCGCGCCGATCCTTGCCAAGGCGCGTGGAGGATGAGCTCACCGAGCTCCGCGGATACGGTCCTCGGCCTTGCGATCGGCGCGGGCGGCAACCCGTTTGTCGGGCTGCGTCCGTTCGAGCAGGAGGACGCGCCGTACTTCTTCGGCCGCCGCCAGCAGACCGCCGAGCTGCTCGAGCGCCTGCGCGAGGCGTCGTTCCTCGCGGTTGTGGGCAGCTCCGGCTGCGGCAAGTCATCGCTCATCCGAGCCGGCCTCGTGCCGGCGGTGCTCGGCGGTTTCCTGGTCGAGGACCGCGACCGCTGGCTCATCGGGAAGATGCGGCCCGGCGACGCTCCGCTGCGGAACCTGGCCGCCGCGCTCCTGGAGTCGATCGGCGACGGCGAGCCCGAACCGGCGGCGGTCGACGCGCTGAAGCAGGCGATCGAGCAGGACCACACCGACGCCGTCATCCGGCTGGTGACCGAGCACCTGGCCGACGACACCAACCACCTGCTGCTCGTCGATCAGTTCGAGGAGATCTTCGCCTTCCGCGGCACCGACGACGGCGTCGAGCGTAAGCGCGGCAAGAAGGAGCGCCGCCGGCGCGCGATGCGGCGGCGCGAGGCGGCCGACTTCGTCAACCTGCTGATCGACCTCGGCAGTCGCCCCGACGTGCCGATCTACGTCGTGCTGACGATGCGGACCGACTTCCTCGGCGACTGCGACGTCTTCTACGGCCTGCCCGAGGCGATGAACCGCAGCCGCTACCTCGTGCCGCGCCTGACGCGTTCCGACCTGCGCGAGGCGATCGAGGGGCCGGTGCTGCTCTCGGGAGCCGAGCTCGCGCCGAGGCTGCTCGACCACCTGCTCAACGACCTCGGCGACCGCATGGACCGGCTGCCGGTCCTGCAGCACGCCTTGCTGCGCAGCTGGGATCGATGGAAGCGGACGGCGGACGGCGGCTTGATCGACCTCGAGCACTACGAGGCGATCGGCGGCCTCAACGGCGCCCTGTCGATGCACGCCGAGGAGGCGCTCCAAGGCTGCGACCGTGCCGCCGCCGCGCGGGTCTTCCGCTGCCTCACCGACGTCGACGGCAGCCACCGGCGCGTGCGCCGGCCGTCGACGATGGGCGAGCTGTGCGACGCGACCGGCCTCTCGCGCCTGCAGGTGACGGCGATCATCCGCGCCTTCGAGGAGGGCAACCGCCACTTCGTCTACGTCTCAAAGGGCGCGGTGGAGGGCGACGAGCGCGTCGACATCTCCCACGAGAGCCTGATCCGGCAGTGGGGCAGGCTGCGCGACTGGGTCGACGAAGAGCTCGAATCCGCCGACCGCTTCCGCGAGCTGGTGCGGCTGGCGCGGCGCGAGAAGGCGGACGGCCTCACGCGCTCGCTGGTCAATCCCGAGCTCCAGATCGCGCTCGCCTGGCGCGAGGAGGCGAACCCGACCCAGGGGTGGGCGACGCGCTACAGCGAGCAGAGCGACGACTTCGGCGTCGCGTTGAGCTTCCTCGAGCGCAGCAAGAAGGAGTTCGTCCGCAGCCGCGTCGTTCGCTTCAGCTTTCTCGGCGCCGTGGTGGCGGGCTTCGCGGCGCTCTTCGTGGCGATCGCCCTCGCCAGCGGCAGGGCCCGCGACGCCGCGGACCGCGCGGAAATGGAGGCGCTGGCCGCCGACGAGCAGCGGCAGCTGGCCGAGGCCTCGGCGCTGACGTCGCGCGACCAGGCGCGGGTCGCGTTGGCCTCGGAGTGGATCGAGAAGGACCCCACGCGCGCCGCGCTCGTACTGCTCGAGCTCGAGCAGCCCGAGGACAACCGCTACGCCGCCTCGACGATGCACGCGGCGCTCGGCCAGCCGTTCGCGCGGCGCTCGCTGCGCGGCCACGACCAGCCGGTGCTCGACGCCGAGTTCGATCCCACCGGCGAGCGCGTCGTCACCGCGTCGCACGACGGCACCGCGCGCCTCTGGGAGGTGCGGTCGGGCGAGGTCCTCGCCGTGCTGGGAGCGCACGGCGGCTCCGTCTTGGCGGCGGCCTTCGACCCGCGCGGGCACTGGCTCGCGACCGCTTCGGAGGACTCGACGGTCTGCATCTGGGATGCGCGGACGGGGCAGCTCCTCCGCCGCCTCGAGGGCCACGGCCAGGCGGTCGTCGGCCTCGACTTCAGCCCGGACGGCGAGCGGCTTGTCACCGTGTCGCGCGACACGACCGCCCGGCTCTGGCGCTGGGCCACGGACGAGGAGCAGCCCGCCCTGCTCGAAGGGCACGACGACATCCTCCACGCCGCACGCTTCGACGCCTACGGCGCGCTGATCGTCACCGGCTCCGAGGACGGCCGCGCCGGCCTTTGGGATGGCTTCTCGGGGAAGTGGCAGCGCGACCTGGAGGCGTCCGGAAGCGCGGTGCTGGCGCTCGACGTCGACCCCTTCCGCCAGTGGGTCGTCACCGGCGGCGCCGACGGCCTGGCGTACATCTCCGAGACGGAGTTCGGCGAGGTCGTCACCGTGCTCGACGGCCACACGCGCGCGATCCGCGCGGTCGCCTTCGATCCCGAGGGCGAGCTGGTGGTCACCGCCTCCGACGACCGGACGGCGAAGGTGTGGGACGCGTACACCGGCGAGCGCATCGCGACGCTCACCGGTCACCTAGGGCCGGTGCGCAGCGCGAGCTTCAACTCCGACGGGTCGTGGGTGCTGACCTCGTCGGACGACGGCACCGCGCGCATCTGGGAGTCGCGCTCGGGCGACCTCGTCTACCGCCTGAAGGGCCACGAGCGCGCGGTGGTTGCGGCCGCCTTCGACCCCGACGGAAAGCGCGCCGTCACCGCTTCTGAGGACGGCACCGCGCGCATCTGGAGCCCGCCGCCGGACGAGCTCAAGGGGCACCGGGCGGGGATTCTCTCGATGTCGTTCGACCCGGCCGCCGAGCGCCTCGTCACCGCGGCGCGCGACGGCACGGCACGGATCTGGGACATCGCGTCTCGATCCGAACTCCACGCGCTGGAGGAGGCGGAGCTCGACCTCGCGTGGGTCAGCCCCTCGAGCGACCTGACGTTCGCGACCTCGCGCAGCTCGGAGCTCGTGCGATTGCTCGACGGGAAGGGCAACACCCTCTGGAGCCGACCAGCGCCGTCGGGTGTCATCCACGTGGCGTTCCACGAAGCGACCGGCAAGATCGCCTACTCGGACTACCAGGACGAGGTCACGATCATCAGAGCGCCGGACGATATCACCACGCTCAGCTCGCCGGTGTACGACCTTGCGGGACTGAACTTCAACGCCGACGGTACCGAGCTGCGTTTCGTCACCCGATCGTCTCAGGTGCTCGGGTGGAGCATCGAGGGGAACGAGCAGGTCGGATCCCGCCCCGACGAGGGGTATGGCGACGGCTTCGTCTACGAAACGCAGTTCAGCGACGACGGCCGGCGCTTCCTGACGATCGAGGACGGCCCGGACGGCCTTCTGGCGGTCGTGCACACGATCGGCGAGGGGGACGCCAAGCACCTGCACCAGGCCAGCGGAACGTCCAGCCGGTACGCGTTGAGCGGCGACGGTTCCCGTCTGGCGGTCTGGTCCGAGCGCCGCCTCGAGGTGCTGGACGTCGATTCGAAAACGACGGTTGCGGAGTTCAAGGTCGACCTGCGCGACGGCGAGGTCTTCGACGTCGCCCTTGATCGAGCCGGGGACCGGCTCGCCGTCTCGCGAGCAAACGGGACCGTGGAGGTCCTCGCCGTGGACTCGGAGCCGAGCTCCATCGCGGTGCTCAGTGGCGCCGGCCGCGTCGAGGCCCTGTGGCTCAGCCCCGACGGAAGTCGCGTCACCAGCTTCTCGCGCGACGGGCTGCTCGTCGTCCGCGAGGTCGAGACCGGGCGCGTCGTGGGCCGAGCCGGCGGCCGCATCAGCGAGGAGGTCGAGGCCTCCTTCGTCGAGGGCGGCGCCAAGGTCCTCACCCTGGACGGCGGCGGCGGAGTACGGCTCTGGGACGTCGAGACCGGCGCGCGGCTGGCCTGGCTGGGAGGTGACGAGGCCGACGCCTACCGCGAGCGCCTGATGGGGGGCTCCGGTGCGGACCCCACCCCGCGGATCTTCGACGTCGAGGGCGACGGCACCGCCGACATCTACCGCGCGCGCTTCGGGCACGAGGTCGAGGGCGTGCTGGCCGCGGCCTTCAATGGCGATGACGTGCGCGTGCTCACGTCGGACGACGTCGCGACCCGCGTCCTGGATCAGAATGCGCAGGAGGTGACGCGGCTCAACGTACACGACGTCGACGGTGCCGCCTTCTGCGACGACGGCTCGTGCGTCGTGACCGCGTCGGGCAAGTTCGCGATGCTCTGGAACGCATCGAACGGCCGGCGCCTGGCGGTGATCGAAGAGGCGAACCCGCTCGTCGCGGTGGCTCTCAGCCCCGACGGCCAGCGCATCTTGACCGCCGCGGAGGATCCGGCCACGGGCCGCGGCACTGCGCGGGTGTGGGATGCCGAAACCGAGCTCGAGCTGCTCGAGCTCGCCCACTCCGGAGCGATTCACCTCGCGTTCTTCAGCCCGGACGGCCTGCGGGTCGTCACGTCCTGGGGGCGCACGGCGCGCATCTGGCCGGTGTCGGCCGGCCTGTTGGAGGAGCGCATCCGCGGAGCCACCGACCTCACCCTCAGCGACGGCTTCCGCCGCAAGTACAGCGACGTGCTGCTGGCTGATGCGAAGCCGGACGCTGCGCTTCCCGCAGCGGAGCGAAAGGCGCCCAAGCTCGCCGAGCGCCCGCTGCCGAAGCTGACCGGGCTGCCGCTCGGCGAGGCCGAGAGCGTCGCGGGCGGGGCGGGCTTCGTGACCGTGACGCTCGAGCGCGTGCTGGCGCCCGGCAAGCCCGGGACAATCCTGCGGCAGACGCCCGCCGCCGGAGTGTCCGTGCTCGAGGGCTCCCGCGTGGCGCTTCTCGTCGCGGCCGAGCCCTTCCTGCCCGACGTGACGGGGTCCTCGCTTCCGGACGCGCGCGCGCGGCTGGGACAGCTGGGGCTCCGTGTCGACGTCCGCCTGGCCGACAACGGGGAGCTGCCCGGCATGGTGCTCGCGCAGAAGCCTGAGCCCGGGCCGGTCGACGGCGAGAACCGCTTCGACGTCGCGCTCAGCGTCCAGCGGCGGTCCACGAAGGTCCCCGACGTGAAGACCCTTGGGGTGGACGAAGCCAAACGCCTGCTCGCCGAAGCCCACCTGACGCCGCGCGCGGTCGACGTCTTCGAGTTCGGGGCACCCGGGCTCGTCAAGAACCAGAAGCCCGACCCGTGGTCCAGCGTGCCGTACGGGACCGAGGTCAAGCTCGACGTGAGCTGGCGCCCGCCGATGGTGCGCCTCCTGCCCGAGGACACCCTCGCGACGCTGTGGATCGATCGGCCCGCCGAGCTGTGGGCCGAGCTTCGCGGCTCCTCCTTCGGGCCCCTGCTGCGGCCGGGCTGGAACGAGCTCGCCGACGCGCTGCGCTCCTCCTACGGGCTGGACCTCGACGTCCTGCTGTCGAAGTTCGGCGGAGAGCTGGTCGGTGCCTTCCGGATGAAGAACGGCGAGCCCGAGTGGCTCGTCATGGCGAACGTCGTGAGCACCCTGGAGGTGCAGCGCGAGCTCGAGCAGGCCAAGGAAGAGCTCGCCGAGATGGGCTATGCCTTTGAGCTGCTGAGGCGGGGCAGCCGCGGCGGTGAGCGCTCGGAGACGCCCGCGACCCGCGCCTACGTGCACGTTGAGTCCGGTGAGCGGCTCTGCTACCTGTCGTATGCCAGCGACCGCCTGTTCCTCTCCAACAGCAGCGAGTTCCTCGGCCGCGCCTCGGGCAAGGCCGCCAGGTCCAAGGACGAGTCGCCCGAGTCGCTGCCCGACACGCCGCTGCTCGCCGTCCACGCGCGGCACCGCGAAGCGGGCAGCGCGGCCTTCCTCCACGCCGACCTCGCGGGGATTGCTGGGAACCTGCGCGATGACCTGGACCGCGACGCCCAGGCGTTCTTCGAGTCGCTCGCGGCTCTGGGCATCGATGCCGCGGACCTGGGACTTGGCCTGGACGACGACGCGCGGAGCGTCGAGGCGCGGCTCTTCCTGCCCCGCTCACGATCGGACGTCGGACCGTTCGCCGCGTTCCAGGTGCCGCCCTTCGACCTGGACCGGATGGCGGCGGTGCCGGAGAGCGCGCGCGCCTTCCTCAGCCTCGTCGGGGATCCGGAGAGCTCCATGGAAGCCCTGCTCTCGATCGGCGACGCCGTGGCGCGGGCCTACGACGACGAGTCCGCAGGGCGCGAGCGGATGAAGACCGAGCTAGCCGACGAGTTCGAGATGACCTACGAGGACTTCATTCGCGGCCTCGGCGGCAGCTTCGACCTCTTCAGCGCGTCCGAGAGCGACGACATCGACGACCTCAACGAGGACTGGGCCATGTCGATCGGGGCCGACGAGAGGCTCTTCGAAGCCATGGTGCGGTCGATTGACCGCGACGCCTTCGAGGTGGGCGACTTCGAGAGCCTTCCGCTGTATGGGGTCAACTCCGACGGCGGGGCCGGTTTCTACAAGGGGCGCTTCGTGTTCGGCGAGCCCCTGGCCACGGTTGAGAAGGTGCTGGGACGCCTGCGCGCCGGCGCGCGGCGACGGAACTACGACGCGGGGTTGGAGCTGCCCGATCATCCGGTGCACGCCGCGTGCTACGCGGACAGCGGCGTGATGTCCGAGCTCGTGCTCTCGTTCTTCAGCGAGTTCGACCTCGGCGTCCAGTACGACTACCAGCGCGGCACCTACGTGACCCAGGATACGTCCAGCCCCTGGTTCCAGTTCGCGCGCGACCTGGGCGCGTTCCTCGCCTATGCCCACCTGGTCGAGGATGGCGTCCAGGTCGAGGCGCAGCTGTTGATGCGCTGAGGACTCCTCGGGCGCTAGAGTGGGGCGATGACGCGCCGACTCTTGCCGCTCCTCTCCGCGCTGGTTCCCTCGCTGCTCCTCGGCTCGTGCGCGTCGACCGCGCGCGAGATCGACTCGCTCTTCTACGAGCAGGCCGAGCGCCCCGAGGCCGGGTGGGCCGACGTGGACTTCAGCGACCCCGCGGTCTGGTCGGTCGGTGCCGAGGGCGAGCGCGAGTACCTCGAGCTCGCCGAAGGCAGCGGCTACCGGCCGCCGCACCGCTCGCCGCGGAGCATCGCGCTGGTCACCCAGTACCGCTACGGCGACTTCGTGCTCGACGTCGACGCCCAGCAGATCGGGCGCGAGTACGGCCACCGCGACCTGTGCCTGTTCTTCGGCTACCAGTCGCCCGAGCGCTTCTACTACGTCCACCTGGCCACCGAGCCCGACCAGAACGCGCACAACGTGTTCCTGGTCGACGGCGCGGACCGCCGGAACCTGCTCGCGCCGCAGGAGCGCGGCGTGGACTGGGGAGCGGGTTGGCACCACCTGCGCCTGGAGCGTGACGCCGAGGAGGGCACGGTGCGCGTCTTCTTCGACGACATGGTGACGCCGGTGCTCGAGGCGCGTGACACCACGCTGAGCTGGGGCCGCGTCGGTGTGGGTTCGTTCGACGACACCGGGCGCTTCGCGAACCTCGAGCTGCGCGCCGAGTCGGCGCTCTTGGTGCAGGACGAGCCGCCCGCCTTCGCGACGGGCGGCTAGCCGCGTTCTACGTCACGGCTGGATCGTGATGCGCAGGCCGCGCGACGCGGCGTTTCCGCCGGCCGGCAGCCCTTGGGTCGGCGTGCCCGGGTCCTCGATCAGGAACTGGGCGTAGATCGTGATGCCGGCCGAGCCCGGGAGCAGCGGAACCGGATAGCTCACCTCGCCGTCCGTGTTGGTCAGCACCGTGGGCGCCGGATTCAGCACCAGCGACGACAGCTGAACCGTGATCGCGTTGCCGAACGAGCTCACCCCGACCAGCTGGCTGAACGGGCTGAAGCCGAGCAGGAAGAGACCGAGCGAGTTCGGGTTGGCCTCGCGCACGCTCACCTCGAACGACAGGTCGCCGTCGGTGGGCGTCGGGCACTCGATCAGCGGCACTCCGGTCGTGCCGGGCGTGCCCCACCCATAGCGCTCGACCCCGGCCGGCGTCGCGTACTTCGCCGGCCCGTCGACCGGGTCGGTCAGCGCCGCCTGCGCGTTGACCTTGCCGTACCCGAAGCCCATGGCCGAGTGTCCGGTGTCCTGATCGTAGCCGGCGTTCATCTCGTCGATCTTGTCGGCCGTGTCTTCGAGGATCTCCTTCACCTCGCGCCAGTGAAGGCCGGGGTTCTGCGACAGCAGCAGCAGCGCGACGCCGGCCACCGCAGGCGCGGCGGCGGAGGTGCCGGAGAAGTTGCTGACGTACTTCGGGGCCACGTTGGTCGTCGTGATGCCGAGGCCTCCGCCGCCGCCACCCGGCGCGACCAGGTCGACCGGCATGCCGATGCCCGAGTAGTCGGCGATCGTCGCCAGACTGTTGCTCGCGCCGACGCCGATCACGTTGGTGTACGAGCCGTAGTAGTTCGGCGTCACGTCGACCGGCGTGTTGCCGACCGCGAACACGGTGACGCAGCCGAGCCCGCCCCGCCCCAGCTGGGCGAGCTCATCCAGCGCGAGCTTGGTCGAGGCGGGGAGGAAGGGCGGAGCGAAGGCCGGCGAAGGGCCCCACGAGCAGTTCACGACGTCGGCGCCCAGGAGCCGCGCTTGCGTGAAGCAGTCGACCTCCATGCCGACCGTCCACTGCCCCGGCAGCGCCTCGGAGATCAGCTTGATCGGCAGCAGCTTGCACCCCGGCGCGACGCCGACCAGGCCGGTCTCGTTGAACACCGCGCTGACCACGCCGGCGACGTTCGTGCCGTGCTTGTCCACCTGGAACGGCGGGCTGCCGGCGTCGGGCGGCGTCCCCGGCGCCCAGGCGTTGTAGCCGATGGTGTTTCCCGCGCCGTCCTTCAGGTAGTTGTCGAACAGGTCCTCGTGGTCGAGGTCGAAGCCCGAGTCGATCACCGCCACGGTCAGATTCGGGTCGCCGAGGTCGAAGCAGTCGGAGCCCGGGTTGATCGGGCTGTCCCAGATCTCGGGGACGAACAGGTCGGAGCCGCTGGCCGCCGCGGGGACGTTCGCGTCCTCCAGGTTCCACTGGTTCGGGAAGAGCGGGTCGGGCGGCGTGCAGTCGTAGGCCTCGCGCGTCAGCACGAGGTTGGGAAGCGCCAGGCGCGCCTGCTCCGACTCGGCCAGCTCGCGCGCGACACGCACCGAGCGCAGGGCGTCCCCCGCGCCCAGGCGATAGATCCAGGCCGTGCCGGCGGCGAGCTCGATGGCTTGCCGCCGCTCGAGTCCGTGCTCTGCCTCCAACGACGCGACGGTCGCGTTGGGCGTCGAGGGGCGCCAGAGCACGAGCACCTCGTCGGTGGCGAACAGCGGGTTGGCGCCGCCCGCGGTCAGGAGTCCGGGCGCGGCGACGCGCACGCCGGCCTTGGTGGCGAGTCGCTCCGCCGCCGCGAGGGCGTCGCTGCGCGAAGCGTCTGCGCGGACGGCGGCGCGGACGATGTGCCCGGGAACGTACGCGCGCGGCGTCGCGTCGAGGTCGATCTCGGGGACGGTCGCGAGCAGGCTCCAAACGTCGTCGGAGCTCCAGCTCTCGTCGACGAGCACGCCGAGCTCGGCGGTTGCGGACGCCAGCTCGACGCGCTCGTCGCCGTTCCAGAAGGACTCGTTCGGGCGCGGCGCGGCGAGTGCCGGGGCCGAGAGCGCGACGAGTAGGACCGCGGCGGAGCGGGTCCGAGCGTGGCCGGAGAAAGTGGTTGCAGACTGGTTCATCGGAATCGGTTTCGTTGGGTTGAACGCGCACCTCGCGCACTCTGCGCGCAGTGCAGACCGGTCCGTGAACGCTTGCCTTCTGCCTCATTCGAGACCCGCTCACGGAGTCACGCGATCAACAGCGCGGCCCGGCTGGTCGGTTCAGATTCCCGCGAGAAAAATGCACATCCTTCGGGTGTTTCGCCGCGAGAGTGTCGGTCTAGCAGACAGGCAGAAGCACCATGACGATTACGGATCCACCGACCTCTCACCTCGACGAGCTGCTCGCACACCGCGACTTTGTGCGCGCGCTCGCACGGCGCCTCGTGCGCGACGCCAACGACGCCGAAGACCTCGAGCAGGACACCTGGATCGCCGCGATCCGTCGGCCTCCGGCGCACCGGCAATCACTCAGGGGTTGGCTGTCGCGCGTCGTGCGCAACACCGCGAGCAACGCGCGCGTCGCCGCCGAGCGCCGCGTGCGTCGCGAGGCGGCGCTGCCCGACAGACGGCGTTCGCGTACACCGGAGGAGCTTGCCGCCGCCCGCGGCAGCCGCGCCGCCCTCAAGGGGTCGCTGGCGGAGCTGCCGGAGATCTACCGCGAGGTGCTCCTGCTCCGCTTCTTCCAGGGCCTGGCGCCGCGCGAGATCGCCGAGCGCCTCGCGCTATCTCCGGAGACGGTGCAGACGCGCCTTAAGCGCGGGCTCGCGCGCATGCGCGACAAGCTCGACGCCGAGTTCGAGGGCGGCCGGCGCGGGTGGTACCAAGGGCTGCTGCCGTGGTTCGGCGCCGCCGAGGTGGGGGCTGGGCGCGACACGGCGTCGGTCGCTCGCCGGTTGCTGGCGGCGGCCTGCGTCGTCGCTCCGGCCGGGGCGCTTTGGTTTGCGTTTCCCGGGGGGCGTGGGGCGGAGGCCGTCGCGTCGGCCGTGACCGCTCCGCCGTCGGGGGCGGTAGCGCCCGATCGTGCGGGCCGGCAGGTGCGGGGGCTGGCGCCCGACGCGGAGCGCGTGGTCGTGGCGGGCCGCGCCGGTGACATCGACGTCGGCGAGCAGGTCGACTCCGAGGCCTCGCTGGCCGCCGGACACGAGCTCCAGCCGGTGCTCGGTGCGCCGGGGCCGCAGCTCGCGCTGGAGGGGCGCGTGCTCGGCCCGGACGACCACCCGGTCGCGGGCGCCGACATCTGGATCTCCTCGCCTTCGCGGCCGGCTCTGGGAAGGGTCGTCGCGCAGAGCGACGCGGACGGGCGCTTTCGCGTGGAGCACGCGTCGCCGCGGGCTTGGATCGGGGCGGTCTTCCAAGGCCTGCAGGAGCCCGAGCTGCGCTTCCTCGGCGACCCCGAGCTCGGCGCTCCTTCCGCCGGCGTTCTGAGGCTGACGCTGCGCCTCGCCCCGGCGCGCGCCGCCGCGCGCCGGCTGTGGGTGCGTGACGACGCGGGTCGTCCGGTCGAGGGCGCGCACGTGCACCTCAGGCCGGCGGTGGCCTTCGATACACGCTTCGATCCCGATGGCGGGCTGCGGCTCTCACGGCCCTCCGACGCCGGCCTGACCGCGGCGGACGGGTGCGTTGTCTTGCCGGATCTCGTGCGGGGCAGCTATCTCGCACGGGTCGAGGCCGACGACTTCGCGACCGCCGTGCTCGAGCTTCGCGAGGAGCGGGCGTCCGGCGACCAGACCCTCGGCTCGGTGCGGACTCACGAGCTCGTGCTGACGCGCGGGGTTGAGCTCGCCGGGCTCGTGCGTCACGCGAACGGCGCGCCCGCACGCGCGGAGGTCGAGCTCCACATCGCGCAGATCGCGCTGCCCTTCCGCGCCTCGACCGACGCTGACGGGCTCTATCGATTCGAGCGCGTCCCAGCGGGCAGGATGGTCCTCTCCGCCTTCATGCCGGGTCGCGAGAAGGAGTACTCGGCCGAGCACATCCGCAGCTGCGCGCCCGGCGAAAGCGCGCGTTGGGATCCGGTGCTACGGCCCACGCCGACGGTCGAAGGGCGGTTGATCGATGCGGTGGGCGCGCCGCTTGCGGGTTGGACCGTGCTGCTCGCCCGCGAGCACGGGCGTTCGGGCCGGGTCCGCGATTTCGCGCGGCTCGCGTATCCCGGTGTCTTGGCGCGGCGCGCCGTGACGGACGCCGAGGGACGCTTTGCGTGGGCGGGCTGCGACCGTGAGGCGTCGTACCGCCTGTGGGCGGCGAGGCCCGGCGCTCCCGACGAAGAGCCCGCGGCGCTGTGGCCGGATCTCCGCGCCGGTCAGCCCGTCGAGCTGCGCCCGCTCGACCAGGAGTCGACGCAGGCGAGCCTCGCGGGCGCGGTGCTGGGCGAGGGCGTCCAGGCCCGGGCCTACCTCGCGGGCGTGAATCTCCGCGGCACGCGCACCGTGCCGGTCGAGAACGGCGCGTTCTTCTTCGACGACGTTCTGCCCGGCACCTACGAGCTGATGCTGTGGGAGGCCGGCCGGCTCCCGCGCGGGCGAGTCGAGGTGACGCTCGGTCCGGGCGAGCACCTGCGGCTTCCGGCGATCGAGCTCGTTCCGCCGGGCTCGGTGCGCGTTCGGCTTCCGCTCGGCGCGGTCGACGGCTGGCAGACGCTCGAGCTGTGGGAGGCGGCCGAGGGGCGCCAGACGTGGCGCTATACGGCGAGGCCGAAGGACGTGGACCGCGCGGCGGGGGAGGTGCTCTTCCGGTGCGTCGATCCCGGCGACTACCTGCTCTCCTGGGGAGGGCGAGTGCAGGGCGCGTTGCGGACACCGGTCCGCGTCGTCGCGGGCGAGGAGGCGTTGGTCGAGCCGCTGCGGCCAGGGCTCGCTCTACGCGTGTTCGAGCTGGTGCCCCCGCCCGAGCGCCCGGCGCAGGGCGTGCTAGGCCTGCGCCTCTTCGGGGCCGACGGCGAGGTGCTGGCGCGCGAGAGGCTTGGCCTCTCGGGAACCGAAACCACCGCGCGCTACGAGGTGCGGCTGCCGCCGGGCGGCTATCAGCTCGAGGTCCACGACCGCTCGGCGGGGAGGAAGACTTACCACGACTTCGAGGTGGGCTCCGAGGGCGACCTGCACGCCCCCGTCCGGGTCGCGCTGCGCTAGCGCCCGGCAGGGATTAGGGCGATGGGATACCCTGGATAACGAGACGTTCCCCGCACCGAGACCCACATCCGACCCTCCCCATGAAGTTCGACGCTCTCTCCGCCCTCGTCGGCGCCGGAAGCCTCGCCGGCGTGCTGTTCACCGTCTCCGCCTTCCAGACACCGGTCGGATCGAGTCCGATCCAGGAACGTTGGAGCCCGATCGGGTTCACGCTCGACGGCCCGGTGCAGATCCAGGGCATCCCAGCCCCGAGCCAGATGGTGCGCCTCGACGAGGGCTCGGTGCTCGACGTGCCCCCGGGGCAGATTTTCGTCGCGACCGGCACCGGCACGATCGGAGCGACGACCGGCATCAACACGGTCGACGTCCTCTTCGACGGCAACGTCGTGTTCCAGACCAACACCGACGTTGCCGACGGTGCCGGCAACACGGTCGCGATCCCCGCCGGCGTTTCGGCCGGGGCGGGTGTTGCGGTGCAGGTCAACGGCTCCGGGCAGGGGGTCCTTCTCGGATACCTGGCTGACGAGTAGGGATGCCCGCGCGCGTTCCGCGTGTTCCGGAAAAACGACTTCGCGTCCTGACGCGCCCGATAGGGTCGTGCTTCCTCGGCCCTGCGGGCGCGTTCGCAAGGTGCCCTGAGCGCGAGGGCTAGAGAAGTCGTCGACGAAAGCGCGCGTGCTTTCGCGGGTCTTTTCGCGCGTAAAAACGCGCCGCCGTTTCGTCGTCGTCGGGCCTGTCGCCGCTCGTCGCTTGCGTCTACGATCGGCCCGCGCGCCGGCCCACGCGCCTGCCGCCGCGGCATGCCTCGCCTTGATGCCGCGTCGTTGACTTGCACCCAAACTCCCCCCCGCGCTACCTCGGCGGCCGTCGAGGGGTGAGGCTCTCGCACGCTCGCGTCCGCCTCGCCCGCCGCTCACGAGCTCGCACGGGCTCTTGACAGGACTCGAATGAAGTTCTTTTCCCTCTTGCATGTGCTCCCCGCGATCGCCGCTGCCGTCCTCGGCACTTCGGCGATCTCCGCCAGCCCCTTGCCGACCTTGCCTCTCGCTCAGGACGAGAAGTTCGAACCTCCGAAGGACGAGGAAGACGACAAAGACAAAGGGAAGGGGAAGCTCGTCATCGACTTTCACTCCCGCATCGCGGACCCGAAGCTGACCTACGGCGGCGTGCAGATCGCGATGCACCTGGCCGGATACTTCGGCTCGCTGCCGATCTGCGTCGACGTCTACGGTCCGACCGGCTTCGTGCGCAACGTCTGGTGCGGCACGGTCACCGGTCTCATGTCGTACCTCATTACCTGGGACGGCAAGGACTTCAACGGCGATTGGGTCGACACCGGCACCTACACCGTCACGATCACGAACCCCGTCGCGATGGTCGGCTACTACGGCCTGCCGGTCGAGATCGTGCGCCTCGGCGTGACCGGAATTGAGTGGGACAACTCCTGCTTCGGCACCGACGAGTGGCAGATGGTGTACTTCATGAAGAACGGCATCGACGGCGTCTTCTATTCGACGCCGGCGACCGGCGAGTACTCGAACCTGGCGCCGTCCGACGTCTCCGACGTGGACCTCAACAACGGTGACCCGCGTTCCGACGTGCCGCTCCACACCGCTACCGACGAGCCGGTGATGAACGGTTTCAACTATGAGACGAACCGCTTTAACTACCCTGTTTCCTATACCCGTGGAGCGCCACCGCAGCTCCACGTGACGGTGGGAGATGGCGGTACCACCGTCGGCGGTGCGCCGATGAGCTCCAACTACCCCGTGCCCGGCTACGACATCCGCATGCGGGCTGGGTTCCCCGGCGTCACCGACTACAGCGGCGCGATCAGCCCCGGCGACACCGTGACCTTCGAGGCGGGCGCGCTGCCGAACGACGTGTCGCGCACCGACTGGGAGATCTTCTGGCGCTGGGAGTATTCCGGTGACGGCGGCGCGACCTGGCGCAGCATCCCCGGCTGGCACCAGACCACCCACCGTTTCTACACCATCTGGGGCCCGCCGATCTTCAAGTCGGGCGCCAGCGGCACGCAGTACGACGGCCCGTGGGTTGAGGTTGCGGACTACGTCTCCTCGTGGGGCGACACGCTCGGCATCTCGACGAGCAGCTCCGGCGGCGTGGTCGAGGCCTTCGTGAAGGGCTTCTTCGGCCAGAACGGCGGCATCGCGGGCGCGATCGAGGGCGTGATCTACGACGCCTATCCGGTCGGCGGCGACGGCGGCGCGAACCACTACATGGGCTTCGGCGTCGGGTCGAACATGAACCTGTCGGCCCTGCTCAACGGTGCGGCCAACGGCGTGTACGTGAACTGCTCCGACAACATGGGCTCGCAGACGACGATGCTCTCGATGATCGGCATTCCCGGCATGCAGCCCGTGCGCCTCGGCAACATGACGCTGAACGCGATCTGGGGCATCGGCACCGCGGCGTACACGACCGACCTGTGGGGCTTTGGCTCGAGCTCGCACGGCTTCAGCTACCACCACATCTCGACCCGCAACGGCGGCGTGGACGTGATCGACACGTGCATGCAGCTCGACGAAGACGGCAACCCGGGATCGACGCCCGGCACGCCCGGCTGGAACGTGGATCGCCCGTGGGCGGGCACGAACGGCTACGACCAGCTCTCCGCCACCAACACCGTTTCCACCACCCTGGAGACCCTCCCGGGTCTTCAGTAGCCGCTAGACAAGGAACCAAGACCATGAAGCAAACCATCCTTCGTTCCGCGCTTGCGGCGCTCTTCTTCGCCGGCCTCACCAACGCGGTGGCGGCCCAGTCCAGCTACGCCGACCGGCTCGCCGAGACGCGTGCCAACTACGCCAGCGACTCGTGGGCCACGGGCACCGTGCGCGACGGGCTGCCGGTTGCGGGGATCGTGCCTGCCGGCATGAAGTCCGCCGCGCTGGAGGTCAGCGAGGGGCTGCTGGAGCTGCGGCTCCTGCCCGCCGACGCGCCGCTGGGCGCGCGGCCGCTGATCCAGGTCCAGGCCAAGGTGGGCGCGACCGGCCCCGAGGCACGCGAGATGCTCGTGCACTGGCTTGCGAACCTCAGCTCTCAGCGGCTGGCGCCCGAGGACTCGGCCTTCGGGGTCGAGCTCGGCGAGGCCGGCTACGTCGGCCCCTCGGGCGCGGCGGACCGCGCGGTCTCGTGGGTCGCGTTCGTGCGCGGCAACGTCGCGGTGCGGCTCCTGAACGTCGACCTCAAGGGGAACCCTGAGCTCGACCTCCTCGCCGTAGCGTCGCACGTCGACGCCGCGCTGCAGACGCGTCCGGCGCTGAAGCCGGGCCAGGCGCTCTCGCGCCCCGCGATCGCGAAGCTCGCGGCGGCGTCCTCGGCGGTGACGGCCGGCACGCCGGTGCTCCTGAGCACGACCGTGACCGAGCCCGCCGGCGACCTCCCGACGCTGACGTGGACCGTGGGCGGCAGCGCCCAGGGTTACGTCGAGTCGCGTGGTGACCAGTGGTACTTCTTCCCGACGGGTCCGGGCGAGGCGCGCGTGACCCTGAAGGCGATCGGCTCGAACGGCACCTCGACCGCCAGCACGATGACGCTGTCGGTGGCGGACGACGACTGATCCCAAGCAGGCGGGGCCGCGTCGCTTGGATCGGCGCGGCCCTCGCCGTCGCTACCCGTCTGCGTACTCTTCCCAGGCGTCGTCGATGTCGTCGGCGTCGATCGCGCCCTCCATCAACAGGACGCGATACCGGAGCCGCAGCTTGTCCGACGACGCGACCGTCAGGTCGCCGGTGCCCGCGGGCTTGCGCTCGAAGTCGTGGATGCCAAAGGGGTTCGCCGCGACGAGCCCGTAGTCGCGAGCGTGCCACCAGGTGGGGTGGCGCGGGTTCTTCGGGTGGTCGAGCAGGGCGATGGTGACCTCTTCGCCCTCGACCGGGCCGCCGTAGGCGATCCAGCGGGCGCGCTTGCCCCAGACGTCCTTGCCCTCGACGCCTTCGCTGTTGAGCGCCGAGCCCTGCGCCGACTCGCCGCGCAGGCGCAGCGCCGGGTGCATGCGCAGGCCGAAGGTGCCCTCCTTGGTGTCGCCGAAGGTGACCGGGCCGTCCGCGGGCGAGAGCGTGATGTCGAAGTCGAGGATGTGCAGGTCGCTCTCGATCGTGAACTTCATGCTGCGCGTCTCGACGAGCACCAGGTCCTCGCCTGCGATCCACTTGTTGCGCGAGAACAACGTCGCGCAGTCGCGGCCCGAGCTGCACACGATCGACTCGGCGTTCTGGATCTCGGTGTTCTCACCGGTCCAGAAGTCGTGCCCGTTCACGGCGCCGTGGGCGACCCACAGCGACAGGTGGTGCGGGTGGTCGTGCTCCTCGCCTTCGCGTTCCTCGATCGGCCAACCGCGGGTGACGGGCACGCCGCCGGGGGCATAGAGCGGATAGAGGCAGGGCTTCGCCAGGCCTTCGTAGCGGTACTCGGTGAAGAGCTCGCCGTCCTGCAGGACGGCGATGCGGCCCTCGCGGCCCTCGAACGAGAGCCCCGGCGGAGCGTCGGGAGACGACGAGAGCACGGGGATCGAGCAGCTCGCCACCGCGAGCGCGGGGAGGTACAGCGCCAGACGTTTCATCGACCTACAGGCTAACCGTCAATCGGTGACGAGCGAGTCGGTCTCGGCCGCGATGTCGCCGCGCCACATCTCGTCGCGGCCGGCCTTGCCCGCTCCCGAGACCTTCGCGGCCAGCTGGCGCTCGACCAGATCGGCGTGCGTCGTGAAGTACGGCAGGCTCTTGCCGACCAGGTCGGCGGGCGAGGAGAGCCCGTGGCGCTCGAGGAACGCGGCCAGGCCGTCGAGCAGCGACTCGATCATGCCGTAGCCCTGGAGCATGGCCCCCGTGCAGACCTGGACCGTGCTCGCGCCGACGAGCAGGAACTGAATCGCGTCTTCGGCGCTCTCGACGCCGCCCATTCCCGAGATCGAGACGCCTTCGGTTGCGCGCGCGACCTCCATTACGTGGCGCAGCGCGATCGGGCGGACGGCGCGCCCGGAGTAGCCGCCGGGCTCGGAGTAGCCCTCGACCGTCGGCATCGGCCGGAAGGTCTCGAGGTTGATGCCGATAATGCAGAGGATCGTGTTGATCGCGCTGATGCCGTCCGCGCCCGCGCGCGCCGCGGCCTGGGCGGGCACGGTGATGTCGGTGATGTTGGGCGTCATCTTGGCCCACACCGGGATGCGCGCGACCTCCTTGGCCCAGCCGGTCACCTCCTCGACGAGCGCCGGATCCTCGCCCATCGCCGCGCCCATCTTGCGCTCGGGCAGGCCGTGCGGGCAGGACAGGTTGAGCTCGAAGGCGTCGACGCCGGTCGCCTGGGTGCGCTCGACGATCTCGTGCCAGCGGTCGCGGGAGTACTCCTCCATAATCGACGCGATGAGCACGTGATCGGGGTACGCCTCCTTGCAGGCGGCCAGCTCGTCGAGCCACAGCTCGAACGGCCGGTCCGAGATCAGCTCGATGTTCTGGAAGCCGTAGACGTCCTTGCTCTGACCCGGCGTGTGCAGCTTGCCGTAGCGCGGCACCGTGTTGTGCACCTTGGTGTTGTCGAGGCTCAGCGTCTTGCAGACGATGCCGCCCCAACCCAGCTCGAAGGAGCGCTGGATGACCTTCCCGTTGGTGCCCGGAGGCCCCGAGGCCAGGATGAACGGGTTCGGGAAGCGGAGGCCGTTGACTTCGATCGACAGGTCGACCATGGGACTACTGGGTCAGAGCCTCGAAGGACTCGGTCAGGATGCGCAGGGCGTCGTCTACGTCGGCGGCGCCGACGGTCAGCGGGGGCGAGATGCGCACGACGTTGCCGAACAGCCCGCCGCGCCCGATCAGCAGGCCCCGCCGCTTGGTCTCTTCGAACAGGCGTGACACCGCCGCGGCGTTCGGCGTGCGGTCGCCGGCGGGCTCGTCCTCGACGAGCTCCAGGGCCTGCATCAGGCCCTTGCCGCGCACGTCGCCGATGTGCTTGGGGAAGCGGCGTTGGAGCTCTTCGAGCCCCTCGCGCAACCGGTTGCCGTTGGTTTCGGAGGCCGCTGCGAGGTTCTCGCCCTCGATGACGTCGAGCGTCGCGTTCGCCGCCGCGGCGCTCATCGGGTTGCCGCCGAAGGTCGAGATGGTCGCCTTCTGGAACGAGGCCGCGATCTCGTCGGTCGCGATCGTCACGCCCAGCGGCATGCCGTTCGCCACGCCCTTGGCCATCGTCATGATGTCGGGCTCGATGCCCCAGTGCTCGATGCCGAACATGTGCCCGCCGGTGCGTCCGAAGCCGGTCTGCACCTCGTCACAGATGAACACGCCGCCGTACTTGCGCACGGTCTCGACGGCGATCTGGAAGTACTCCGGAGGCGGGGTGATGAACCCGCCGACGCCGAGGATCGGCTCGGCCAACATGCCGGCGATGTGGCCCGTCGTGGTCGTCTGGATCAGCTCCTCGAGGTCCTTTGCGCAACGGACGCCGCAGCCCGGGTACTTCAGGCCGATCGGGCAGCGATAGCAGTAGGGCGCCGGCGCGTGCTTGATCGCGGCGATCTGCGAGGGCACGGCCCTCCACGACGAATGCGCGGTCAGGGATTGAGCCAGCAACGAGCGGCCCGAGTAGCCGTGCCGCAGGGCGATGATCTCCTGCGCGCCGGTGAAGACCTGCGCCAGCACGACCGCGGTCTCGTCGGCCTCGGTGCCCGAGGCGGTGAACATGCTGCGCTTCAGCTTGCCGGGCGTCATGCGCGCTAGTCGCTCGGCGAGCTCGACGATCGGGATCGTCGGATAGAGCGTCGATACGTGCCCCAGGCGGTCGATCTGCGCCTTCAGCGGCTCCGTCACGCGTGGGTCGCTGTGGCCGACCGAGACGGTGAGGATGCCCCCGAAGAAGTCGAGGTACTCGTTGCCGTCGGCATCGCGGACCCGGAGCCCCGATCCGCTCTCGAGCACGACCGACTCCTCGTAGTAGTTCGCGATCGCCGGCAAGAGGTACTCCTCGTGCAGGTGGCGGACCCGCTCGCTCGTGCTCGAAGTGTGTTGGTCCATCCGAAGCCTCAGTCGTCGTTGCGGCTCTTGCGCCGCAGGTATTGGCCTCGCCCGGGGGAGGCCGTGAAGCTCTGCTTGTCGACGATGACCTCGCCGCGCGACAGCACCGTCTCGGTGACGCCCTTCACGCGGCGTCCTTCGTACGGCGTGTAGTCGACGTTCATGTGCAGCGTCTCCTGCCGCAGCACGGTCTCGGCCTCGGGGTCAAAGATCACGATGTCGGCGTCGCTGCCCGGCGCGATCGTGCCCTTCCTCGGGAACAGCCCGAAGATCTTGGCGGGCGAGGTCGAGGTGAGCTCAACCCAGCGGTTGACCGAAATACGCCCCGCCGCGACGCCGCCGTCGTAGGTCAGGCTCATGCGCGTCTCGATCCCAGGCGCGCCGTTCGGGATCTTGCTGAAGTCGTCCCTGCCGAGCTGCTTGCCCTCGTTGAAGCAGAAGGGGCAGTGGTCGGTCGAGATCGCCTGCAGGTTGTTGAAGCGCAGCCCGCGCCACAGCTGCTCCTGCTTCGAGCGGTCGCGCAGCGGCGGGCTCATGACGTACTTGGCGCCCTCGAAGTTCGGCTCCTCGTAGTTGTCGTACGAGAGGAAGAGGTACTGCGGGCACGTCTCGGCGAAGGCCGAGAGCCCGCGTTCGTTGCGCGCGATCGTCACCTGCTCCAGTGCCTCCGCGGCCGACAGGTGCACGATGTAGACCGGCACGTCCGCCATCTCGGCCAGCGCGATGGCGCGGTGCGTGGCCTCGGCCTCAGCGCGCGGCGGGCGCGTCAGCGCGTGCCACTTGGGCTCGGTGTTGCCGCGCCTAAGCGCCTGCTCGACCAGCACGTCGATCACGATGCCGTTCTCGGCGTGCATGCAGATCGTCGCGCCGATCTCGCCCGAGCGCTGCATGCAGCGGAAGATGCCGCCGTCGTCCATGTAGAAGACGCCGGGGTAGGCCATGAACAGCTTGAACGAGGTGACGCCCTCGTCGACCATCGCGCCCATCTCGAGCTCGAGCTCGGGCGTGTGCTCGCTCATGATCATGTGGAAGCCGTAGTCGATGGCGGCCTTGCCGTCGGCCTTGCCCATCCACGTATCCCACGCCTTGCGCAGCGTGCCGCCGCGCTCCTGGATCGCGAAGTCGACCACCGTCGTGGTGCCGCCGTGAGCGGCGGCGATCGTGCCGGTCTCGAAGTCGTCGACCGAGAACGCGCCGCCGAACGGCATGTCGAGGTGCGTGTGGACGTCGATTCCGCCGGGGATTACGAGCTTGCCCGTCGCATCGATGACGCGGTCCGCCTCGACGTCGAGCTTGGTGCCGACCGAGTGAATCGTCTCGCCGTCGACGAAGACGTCGCCCACGTACTTGTCCGTGGCTGTGACGATCGTGCCGCCTTGGATCAGCGTCTTCATGCGTTGCGTTCCTCGTCTAGGGCAGCAGCCCGACCATGTCCTCGTACGTCTCAGGCCGACGGTCGCGGTAGAACTGCCACACGCGGCGGACCTCCTCGATCACTTCGAGGTCCATGTCGGCGACGACCAGCTCGTCCTGGTCCTCGGACGCCTCGGCCAGGAACTGGCCGCGCGGGTCGACGAAGTACGACGAGCCGTAGAACTCGCCGATGCCCCATGGCGCTTCGGTGCCGACGCGGTTGTTGCAGCCCATGAAGTAGCCGTTGGCTACCGCGTGCGCGGGTTGCTCGAGCTTCCACAGATACTGCGAGAGCCCGGCCACCGTCGCCGACGGGTTGAACACGATCTCGGCGCCGTTCAGTCCCAGCAGGCGCGCGCCCTCGGGGAAGTGGCGGTCGTAGCAGATGTAGATGCCGACCTTGGCGTAGGCCGTCTGGAATACCGGATAGCCGAGGTTGCCGGGCTTGAAGAAGTACTTCTCCCAGAAGCCGGAGGTGTGAGGGATGTGGTTCTTGCGGTACTTGCCGAGGTAGCTGCCGTCCGCGTCGATCACCGCGGCGGTGTTGTAGTACACGCCTGCCTGCTCGCGCTCGTAGACGGGCACGATCAGGACCATGTTGTACTTCTTCGCGTAGGGCGCGAGCGCCTCGGTCGTCGGACCGGGCACGGGCTCGGCCGCCTCGTACCAGCGCGGGTCCTGACTGGGGCAGAAGTAGGGCCCGTTGAAGATCTCCTGCAGGCAGAGGATCTGCACGCCCTGCTCGCCCGCCTGATCGATGAAGGGGAGGTGCTTCTCGTACGCGGCCTTCTGGATCTCGGCGACCGGGAGACTCTCGTCGTTCACCGGGTTCGAGCACTGAATGAGGCCGCCCTTGACGATTCTGGCCACGCTCTCTTCCTCTCTTCTCTTTGGTGACGCGCCGCTACCAGCGCGAGATGACGACCTTGCGGTCGGTGTAGAAGTCGAACGCCTCGCGGCCGTGCGCCTTGAGATCGCCGAAGAACGAGCCCTTGGCGCCGCCGAAGCCGAAGAACGACATCGGCGCGGCCACGCCGATGTTGACGCCCGCCATGCTCGCGTCGACGCGGTAGCGGAAGGTCCGCGCGCTCTTGCCGCTGCTGGTGAAGATCGAGCTCGCGTTCGCGAGCGGGTGGCGCTTGGTCACGTCGAGCGCCTCGTCGAGGTTGTCGGCGGGTTGGATGCACAGCACCGGCCCGAAGATCTCGTCGCTGCCGATCTTCATCTCGGGCGTCACGTTGTCGAAGAGCGTCGGCCCCACGAAGTTGCCGTCGGGCCCGGCGTCGACCTGGCGGCCGTCGACCAGCAGGTTGGCGCCTTCGCGCACGCCCTCTTCGATGTAGCCGACGACCTTGTCCTTGTGGCGCGCGGAGATCAGCGGCCCCATCTCGACGCCTTGCTCGGCGCCGTCGCCGACCCGGATGCGGCGTGCGCGCTCGATCAGGCCGTCGCGCACCTCATCGTGGCAGCCGCCGACGGGGACGACGACGCTTGCAGCGAGGCAGCGCTCGCCGGCGCAGCCGAAGGCCGACTCCGCCACCGCGTCGAGCGCCTGGTCCATGTCGGCGTCGGGCATCACGATGATGTAGTTCTTCGCTCCGCCGAGGGCCTGCACCCGCTTGCCGCTCGCCGCGCCGCGCCTGTAGACGTACTCGGCGACCGGCGAAGAGCCGACGAACGAGATGCCGGCGATGTCGGGGGCGTCGAGCAGCGCGTTGACGGCGTCGTGGCCGCCCTGAACCAGGTTCAGCACGCCGGGCGGGAAGCCGGCCTCGTGGATCAGCTCGAAGGCCAGCTTCTGGCTGAACGGCACCTGCTCGGACGGCTTGCACACGAAGGTGTTCCCGCACGCCACCGCGAAGGGGTAGAACCAGAGCGGCACCATCGCCGGGAAGTTAAAAGGAGCGATGCAGGCGAAGACGCCGATCGGCTGCCGCACGGACTCGCAGTCGATCCCGGTCGCGATGTCCTCGAGCGCCTGGCCCATCAGGAGCGAGGGCGCGCCGCACGCGACCTCGATCATCTGGATGCCGCGCCGCACGCTGCCGTGAGCCTCGGCGGTCGTCTTGCCGTTCTCTAGCGTGACGATCCTGGCCAGCTCGTCGACGTGCTTCTCGAAGAGGAACTTGAGGTTGTAGAGGTGTTGCACCCGGTCCTCGACCGGCGTGGCGCGCCAGTCGTCGAACGCGCCTCGGGCGGCGGCGACAGCGGCGCCGACCTCCTCGGTTCCGCAGAGGGGCGTTTGCCCGATCAGCTCGCCGTTCGCAGGGTTTCGGACCTCGTAGACGTCGGCGGCGCTCGACTCGGTCCACTCACCGCCGATGTAGTTCTTAAGACGCTCCGCGGTCATCGATGCTTGCCTCGCTTGCCGTCGACCTCCTAGGGGAAGACCGGATCGTATAGGGGACGGCGAAGCGCCACAACCAGCGTGCTTTTTGACGATCCGGCGTGGGGGCGCGCGGTGGCCTTCCCTTCGCGGGCGGACCCCTCGAACCCTGCGCCCCGACGCTCCGGATGAAAGCCCTAGCCGCCTCGATTGCGCTCGCTGGATTCGCCTCTGCCCAGGGAGCCTTCGTCAACTTCGAGAGCCCCGCCATGCATCCCATCGGGTTGACCCCGGACGGGTTGCGGCTGCTCTCGGTGATCGCGCCCGACGCGCGGCTTTGCGTGTGGAGCCTCGCTGATCCCGACGCGCCGGCGTTGCTGGGCGAGATTCCCGTCGGGCTGGAGCCGGTGTCGGTGACGGCCCGCACCGACGACGAGGCGTGGGTCGTCAACTGGCTGTCCGACTCGATCAGCGTCGTCTCGCTCGCCGAGCGAGCGGTGATCGACGTGCTCCCCGTGGGCGATGAGCCCGCGGACGTCGCCTTCGCCGGCGGCAAGGCCTTCGTGACCGCGGCGGCCGCGGACGAGGTGCACGTATTCGACGCGGAGACGCGCGAGCCGCTGGGAGTGCTGCCGATCGACGGCAAGGACCCGCGCGCTCTCGCGGTATCGCCCGACGGGGCGACGGTCTACGCCCTGATCCGGCTCTCGGGCAACCGGACGACCATCGTGCCCAAGGCGCAGGCGCCGACTCAACCCGACCCGACCAACCCCGCGCTTCCCGCGCCCCCGAAGGTCGGCCGCGTCGTCTCGCAGGACGACCCCGAGTGGAGCGGGCTCTTCCAGTACTCGCTCGACGACCACGACGTCGCGGCGATCGACGTCGAGACGCTGTCCGTGACCGGCTACGTGCGCGGGGCCGGCACGGTCCTGCACGACCTCGCGATCCACCCGGGGACCGGCGAGCTCTTCGTCGTCGGCACCGAGGCGCGCAACGTCGTGCGCTTCGAGCCCGAGCTGCGCGGCCACGCGATCGACAGCCTGCTCGCTCGCACGGCGGGCGAGCCGGGGGCCGAGCCCGCCGTCTTCGATCTCAACCCCACGATCGACTACGCGGTCCTGCCGAACGAGGCCGGCCGCTCGGTGGCCCTGGCCGAGCCGACCGGCGTCGCGATCGATGCCGCCGCGGGCGTCGTGTACGTGGCGGCCCACGGAACCGACCGCGTCGGCGTGCTGTCGACCGATGGCGTTCTCGTCGACCGCATCGAGGTCGGCTCCACACCCGGCGCAATCGTCGACACCATGGCGAAGCGTGGCCCGCGTGGCCTCGCGCTGCATCCGGGCATGCAGCGGTTGTACGTGCTCAACCGCCTTAGCCAGACGATCGCCGTGGTCGATACCACGTCGCGGCAGGTGCTGGCCGAGCTGCGGAACGGGACGCACGACCCGACGCCCGCCGAGATCCGCGATGGGCGCCGGTTCCTCTACGACGCCAAGCTTGCGGGCAACGGCACGTTCTCGTGCGCGGCGTGCCACGTCGACTCCGAGTTGGACGTGCTCGTTTGGGACCTCGGCGACCCGGGAGGAGAGCTCGCGGAGCTCCCGCACCATCCCGACCCGAAGGTCGACTCGCAGCTGCAGACGCAGGTGCTGCATCCGATGAAGGGCCCGATGGTCACGCAGACGCTGCGCGGGCTGTCGGGTATCGGTCCGCTGCACTGGCGCGGCGACAAACCCGCGTTCGACGACTTCAACGGAGCGTTCGACAAGCTGATGGGCGGCGCCGAGCTCAGCCACGCGGACATGGAGCTCTTCTCCGCCTACGGCACGACGATCGCGTTCCCGCCGAACCCCTCGATCCCGCTCGACGGCGAGTATGCGACCGAGCCGGCGCACGCGAATCAGGCCGCCGGCGAGCAGGTCTTCCTGACGAACGAGCAGCCCTCGGAGCTCTCGGACCTGAATGTCTGCGTCGAGTGCCACGCGCTGCCGAACGGGACCGACGGCACCGTGATCCCCACGAGCGGCGGTCCGGTGCGGAATCCGCCGCTGCGCAACCTGTATCGGCGCCAGGGCTTCAACGCCTCACCGGAGGGGTCGCACAAGGCGGGTGTGGGCTACAACAAGGACGGTCACGTCCCCAGCCTGGCCGAGTTCGTCGCGCTCGACTTCTTCGCCGTGCCCGACGACCTGGAGGACGACCTGGTCGCGTTCCTGCTCGCGTTCGACACCGGGACGCCGCCCGCCACCGGCCACGAGGTGCTGTTCGCGGAGGCCGGCCCGCCCGACCCGGCGCTGCTGGCCGAGGTCGCGGTGTTGGAGCAGCTCGCGGCGGATGGGTCGATCGATCTTGTAGCGCGACTGTGGGTCGCCGGAGAGGCCCGCGGGCTGCTGTTCGACCCGCACCAGGCCGAATACCTGCCCGACGGAGTCGCCGACAAGCCGCTCGGCCGGGACACGCTGGTCGCCCTCGCCGCGAGCGGCGCGGCGCGCGTGCGCTTCCTGGGCGTGCCGGCCGGCTCGGGGCCGCGCGTCGGGATCGACCGCGACCTGGACGGCGTGCTCGATGCCGATGAGGGCGTCGCGCCCTACGGCGACCCAACGCTCGGTTGCTCGGGGGCTCCGGGCCTCGCCGCGGGGTCCGAACCGTCCGTCGGCAACGAGCTGTTCACGCTCGTCGGGAGCGCGGCGCCCGGCGCGTCGGGGTACCTGCTCGTGGGCGGCACGCCCGCCGACCTGCCGCTCTTCGGGGTGCAGCTGTTCGTGCTCCCTGCGTTCATCGAGCCGATCGCGGCCGACGCACACGGCGTCGCCGCTGTTGCGCTGCCGCTCGACGCGGCGCTCACGCCGGGCTCGACCGCCTTCGCCCAGCTCGTCTGGGCGGACGCGTGCGGTCCGGCCGGCTTCTCGAGTAGCGCCGGCCTCGCCGTGACGCTCCAGCCCTAGCGGCGGTAACCATGCTCCTCCTCAAGACGCTCTCCGCGCTCCTTCTGCTTGCGCCGTCCGCTTCGGCGCAGGGCTCGTTCGTCAACTTCGAGGGCCCGCAGACCCATCCGATCCGCGTTTCGGCCGATGGCGCGCGGCTCTTCACGGTGCTGACTCCCGACGCGCGGCTCTGTGTGTGGAGCCTGTCGGACCCCGACCGCCCGGTCTTGCTCGACGAGATTCCGGTCGGGCAAGAGCCGGTCTCCGTCACGCCGCGCACCTCCGACGAAGTGTGGGTCGCCAACTGGCTGTCGGACACCGTGAGCGTCGTCTCGCTCCCCGCCGGAGCCGTCGTCGACACCCTGCGCGTTGCGGACGAACCTGCGGACGTCGCCTTCGCCCAGGGCAGAGCCTTCGTGAGCGCGGCGGCGTCCGACGCGGTCCACGTGTTCGACGCGGAGACCCGCGAGCTGCTGGGCGTCCTTCCGATCGAGGGCAAGGACCCGCGCGCGCTCGCGGTGTCGCCCGACGGGGCGACGGTGTACGCGCTGATCCAGCGCTCCGGCAACCGCACGACGGTGATCCCGAAGTTCTTCGCGCCGCCGCCACCCGCGCCGACGAACCCCGAGCTGCCCGCGCCGCCGCAGGTGTCGCTGATCGTCTCGCAGGACGACCCCGACTGGGCGGGCTTTCTGCCGTTCGAGGTCGACGACTTCGACGTGGCGTGGATCGACGCGGCGAGCCTGACGGTGACGGGCTACACGCGTGGAGTGGGGACCATCCTCCACGACCTTGCCGTCGACCCGGCCAGCGGCGACCTCTTCGTGGCGAACACCGATGCGCGCAACACCGTGCGGTTCGAGCCCAACCTGCGCGGACACGCGATCGACAGCCGGATCACCCGCGTCCCGGCGGACCCCGGCGGCGAGCCGGTCGCGCACGATCTGAACCCGGGCATCGACTACTCCGAGCTCCCGAGCACCGACGCGCTCGCGAGCGCGCTGTCCGAGCCCACGGGCATCGTCTTCGACGACCAGGAACAGCTGCTGTACGTCGCCGCGCAGGGCACCGACCGCGTCGGCGTGGTCGCGACCGACGGGGCGGTGATCGATCGCATCGAGGTCGGCGACACCCCCGGCGCGACGGTCGCGACGCGCAGCAAGCGCGGGCCGCGCGGCCTGGCGCTGCTGGGCGACGCGCGCCGGCTCTACGTGCTGAACCGGCTGTCGCAGACCGTGTCCGTCGTCGACCTCGACGCGCGCGAGGTCACGCTCGAGCTCCCCAACGGCTCGCACGATCCGACGCCCGAGGACCTCTCGCTGGGGCGCCGCTTCCTCTACGACGCGAAGCTCTCGGGCAACGGCACGCTGTCGTGCGCGGCGTGCCACTGGGACGCCGAGATGGACGTGCTCGCCTGGGACCTGGGCGACCCCGGCGGTGAGCTCGGCGACCTGCCGACGCACCCCGACCCGGTCATCGACGGCTTCCTGCAGTTCCAGTATCTGCACCCGATGAAGGGCCCGATGCTGACGAAGACGCTGCGCGGGCTGGCGGACGCCGGGCCGCTGCACTGGCGCGGCGACATGCCGCTCCTCTCCGACTTCAACTCGATTTTCGACACCACCATGGGGGGCGTTGAGCTCGCGCCCGACGACCTGGGGCTGTTCGTCGCCTACGGCTATTCCATCGCGTTCCCGCCGAATCCCAACCTGCCGCTCGACGGGCAGTACACGGCGAGCCAGGCGGTCGGCCTCGACCTGTTCCAGAACAACTTCGTCGAGGAGATCATCCCCGGCAAGAAGACCTGCAACGACTGCCACGCGCTGCCCTACGGCACGAACGGCGAGGTCCTTCCCACGCCGAAGGGGCCGATGAAGCCGTCGCCGCTGCGCACGATGTACCGGCGCGAGGGCTTCAACAAGCAGTCCGCGGGCGTGCACAAGTCCGGCTATGGCGTGCAGCACGACGGCGACGCCTCGGTGTGGGACCACTTCACCGCGGACGTGTTCCAGATACCGGAGGAGTACTGGGACGAGTTCGGCGACTTCATGCTCGCGCTCGATACGGGGACGCCGCCGGCGGTGGGGCACCAGATGAGCGTCGACGCGGACGCCGAGCTGGCGACCGTGATGCAGCTCGCGGGCGAGGGGCAGGTCGAGCTGATCGCGCGGGGCGAGCTCTTCGGGGAGCGGCGCGGACTGCTCTACGACCCGGCGGCGGAGCTGTTTCGGCCCGACGCGGCGGCGGGAGCCTCCTACTCGCTCGCCGAGCTGCAGGCGCTGTCGGCCGCCGGCGACGCGCGGCTGGTGTTGACGGGCGTGCCGGCCGGGACCGGCGTGCGGGCGGGGATCGACCGCGACCTCGACGGTACGCTCGACCGCGACGAGCTCGGAGTCGGCTACGGCGCGCCGACGCCGGGCTGCGGCGCGCCGTCGATCGGCGTCAACTCCGAGCCCTACGCCGGCAACGCGAACTTCGCCTTCGTCGGCCAGACCGGCGTCGACGCGTCGGGCGCGCTCGTGCTTGGCAACGGGCCGCTGTCGCTTCCGGTGCTCGGCGTCGAGCTGCTGGCCGAGCCCGACCTGATCGTGCCGGTGACCGCCGACGCGACGGGGCTCGCGGCGGTCGCCGTGCCGCTCGACCCGTCGCTGACGGCGGGGGCGCTGGTCTTCGCCCAGCTGGTCTGGGCCGATCCGTGCGGCCCCGCGGGCTTCGCGGCCAGCGCCGGCCTGGCGCTCGCCGTGCAGCCGCAGTAGCGGCCCTGCGCAGGCTGCCGGAGCGTTTTGCGCCGGGGCCTTCCATCGGCCGCGTCCGTCCGCTGCAATCCAGCGGGCACCGCCGCCGCGCGGCGGACAGCGACAGGATGCAGCGCCGATGAAGACCGACCTGATCTACGGGATCGAAGACCGTCCCCCCCTCCCGGAGACGCTGGCGCTTGGCTTCCAGCACTACCTGACGATGTTCGGGTCGACGGTGGCCGTGCCGCTGATCCTCGCGCCCGCGCTCGGGATGCAGGACGACCCCGCCGCGCTCGCGCTCCTGATCAGCACGATGTTCTTCGTGAGCGGGATCGCGACGCTGCTGCAGACGACGCTCGGCAACCGCCTCCCGATGGTGCAGGGGGGCACGTTTTCGTTCCTGGCTCCGACCATCGCGATCTGCGGCAGCGCGGCGCTGGCGAGCGAGGGCTATGAGGTGCGCCTGCAGCACGTGCAGGGCGCGGTGATCCTGGGAGCGCTGGTCGAGATCGCGTTCGGCTTCACCGGCCTCGTCGGCCTGCTGCTGCGCTTCGTCGGGCCGGTGACGATCGCGCCGACGATCGCGCTGATCGGGCTGGCGCTCTTCAAGTTCGGCGCGCCTGAGGCGGGCCGGCACTGGCCGATCGGCGGGCTGACGATCGCGCTGATCATCCTGTTCAGCCAGTACCTGCGGCGGGCGCACCGGGCGTTCGAGATGTTCCCCGTGCTGCTCGCGATCGTGCTCGCCTGGGCGACGGCCGCGGGGCTCACGGCGGTCGGGGTCTTCGGCGAGGGGCACCCGTCGCACGTCTCGGTCGAGAACCTGAAGGCCGCGCCGTTGCTGCACGTGCCGATGCCCTTCCAGTGGGGGCGCCCGGTCTTCTCGGGCGCGGCGCTGATCGGCATCCTGGCCGGCTACCTCGCCTCGATCGTCGAGTCGGTGGGCGACTACTACGCCTGCGCGCGGCTCTCGGGCGCGCCGACGCCCACCGCCAAGGTGGTCAACCGGGGCATCGGGATGGAGGGCATCGGCTGCCTGATCGCGGGCGTGTTCGGGACCGGGAACGGCACGACCTCATACAGCGAGAACATCGGCGCCATCGGGCTGACCCGCGTCGGCAGCCGCCGCGTGGTGCAGGCCGGCGCGGTCTTCATGCTGCTGCTGGCGGTCTTCGGCAAGTTCGGGGCGCTCTTCACGACCATCCCTCAGCCGATCGTCGGCGGCATGTACTGCGCCATGTTCGGGATGATCGCCGCGGTGGGGCTCTCGAACCTGCAGTTCGTCGACCTCAACTCGGCGCGCAACCTCTTCATCCTGGGCTTCGCCTTCTTCATGGGGCTCTCGGTGCCGGAGTACTTCGCCCAGAAGCCGATCGAGGCCGGACCCACGTGGTTCCGCGACGTCGTGAACCAGATCGGGCAGACCGGCATGGCGGTCGGAGCGCTGGTCGCGCTCGTCCTGGACAACACCGTCCCCGGCACGCCGCGCGAGCGCGGGCTGGCCGACTGGGGCGGCGATCGGGTTGAATAGGGACCGCCCAGGCGTCGTTTATCGAGGCTCCTAGACCCGTCACCATGCCGACTTCGCATCGCCGCCTCGCGGCGCTTTCCCTGCTCCTTTCCGCCTGCGCTGCCGCCGAGTCCGAGCCGCGGCGCGAGATGCCCTTCGAGCTCGTCGAGGACGAGCCGATGTACACGGTGCTGTCGCCTGACGACATCCCGTCGATCGACGACCCGGTCTTCGTGTCCGCCGACGAGGCCGACGCGTTCCTCTCGCCGAGCGAGACGGTGCTCGGCGTCGTCGGCGCCGACGGGACCGCCAAGGCGTACTCCTCCTGGCAGCTCGACGGGCACGAGATCGTCAACGACCAGCTCGACGGTGCTGCGATCGCCGTCACCTGGTGACCGCTGGCCAATGCGGGGGTCGTGTACTCCCGCGAGGTCGAAGGCCAGGCGCGTCGGTTCGGTGTCTCGGGCAAGCTCTGGCACGGCGTGCTGGTCATGTTCGACCGCGAGTCGGGATCGTTCTGGACGCAGCTCGACGGCCGCGCGATCCAGGGCGACGAGCTGGGCGGGCGCCTCAACCACTACCCGTCGACGTTCACGACCTGGGAGCAGTGGCGCGCCAAGCACCCGGACACGCTGGTGCTGCAGAAGGCCGAGGACGAGCAAGAGCAGGTCGAATCGCGCTACGCCTCCTACTTCGCCGACCCCGACCGCCTGTTCCTCGAGCACCTCGGCGAGGGGCTCGGCGGCATCGGCGCCAAGGACACGGTGTTCGGCGTGATCGTCGACGGCCACGCGGTCGCGGTTTCCGAGCGGGTGCTCGCCGACGGGGGCACGGCCTCCGCGCTCGCGGGGGGGACGCCGGTCGCGTTCCTGCGCGACCCCGGCACCGGTTCGGTCGTCGCCGTCGACGCCCGGCTCGAGGGGCGCGTGCTGGTCCCCGAGCGCTACGGCGAGGAGAACCCGACGCAGCTGTTCCGCGACGCGCTGACCGGCGAGGTGCACGGCGTCGACGAGCTGCTCATACTGCGCGTCGACCGCGCGTACTGGTACGCCTGGAAGCGTACGCATCCGGGCTCCCAAGTCCTCACCAACTGACGACCCACCGCGCGATGAAGTCGAAGCTGGCCTCGCTGCTCCTTGCCCTCGCGGCCCTTTCCGGGTGGGCGTCGGCCCAGGGATTCCTGCCCGCTCCTTCGGGGCCGCTGACCGTTCCCGGCGGCGAGGGGGCCGCGGGCCTGGCCGAGCTCGCGGAGCGCTACGCGGCGCTGCTGGGGATGGAGGTCGATCACCCGAGCGAGGACGGCATCGCGCTCGGCAAGCTCCCGACCGGCCTGCGGCGCGAGGTCGAAGTGCCGGCCGAAGCGGTCCACTCCTTCGTCCAGGGGCTCTTCTGCGCGGCCGGCTACCTCATGACGGCGCGCGAGGGGCGGATTTCGCTGCACGCGGCCGCCAGGGTGGCGGAGCGCCCTGAGCCGCATGACGTCGAGCCCGACGACCTCGCCGCGCTCGCCGGCTACAACGCGCTCTTCGTGCGCCTGCCGGCGACGATGGAGATGCTCGAGATGCGCCAGCTGGCCATCTCGCTGCGCGTGCTGGCGCGCCCCGGCACGACGGCGCCGGTGCTGACGGTGCAGGGCGAGCGCACGGTCGTGATCGAGGGCGGTGCCGAGGACGTGCGGCTGCTCTGGAACCTGCTGCGCCGGGTCGATGCCGACGAGCCCGAGCCCCCCGCACCGGTGGACTGGGACGCGCTCTTCCCCGAGTCAAAGGGCGATCTGACCGTCGAGCCCGACACCGACCTGCTGACGCTCCTCGACGAGTACGGAGCGTTGACCGGCCGCAACTTCTGCATCGACGCCCACTCCGAGTACCAGATCGCGAGGCTGAGCACCGGACTGCAAAACCCCGCGCGCATTCCGGCCGCGCGCGTGCACGCGTTCGTCGAGGGTCTGCTCGCCCCGCACGGCATCGGCATCAGCATCCTGCGCGGCGCCGAGCCCAGTCTGCACGCGGTGCTGAGCGCGCCGCGTCGCTTCGCTCCGCGCCCGCTCCCCGTCGACCCCGCAGGCGACGATCTGCTGCGGCTGCACGACCACCCCGCGACGCTGTTCTCGGCACTGCTGCGGATCGAGGATGCCGACGTGCGGCAGCTGACGACGTCGCTGCGGGTGGTGCAGACGGACACCAACACGTCCGCGATGCTCGCACTGGACAAGCGGTCGCTGTATGCGCATGCGCCCGGCGCCTATCTGGGCTGGTTGGTCGAGGTCTTGCGCTCGCGCAGGTCACGCGGCTTAGCCGTACCCGCTCCCGTGCAGGGGCTGTTCTCCGTCAAGCCGGAGTCGGGGCGTGTGGATCTGACCCACGTCCTCGCCGCCTGGTCGCGGGCGACCGGCAACGCGGTCGCCGCCGCGCATGCGCAGACGTATCTCCTCGCGCACGAGCCCGGCGCCGAGTTCCCTTCGTCGATGCCCACGCACAAGGTCAACTCGGTCGTGCAGGCACTGCTGCAGGAGAAGGGCGTTGCGCTCGCAGCGCTGACGACCGATCCCCCGCTCTTCACCGTGACCACGCTCTTCAGCGCCTCGGCGGGGAGCACAACACGGGGCGCGGTACCGCTGCTCGCGGAGGAGGACGAGCTGCTCGAGCTGGTGTCCCACCCCGCTCTCCTCGTCTCGACTCGGATGACGCTCAAGCAGCTCGATCCGCGTCGGGTGTCGATGGAGCTTCGTGGGAGGGTCCTTCAGGGCGGGGTGAGGTACGTGCTCGCGCTCGGCGAGCGCGACCTGCTTATCGCCGGCGCGGCGGCGTCCGTCCAGCAGCTCGTCACCGAGATCCGAGCCGCCGACGCCGCTGGAGAAATGCCCAAGTAGTCCGCGGCCGAAGTCGAACCGACGGCGTACCCATCGCCGCGGCGCCGTCGGTAGGATGAGGGGCGAGCATGATCACGCCCCTCATCGCCGCAATCCTGCCCGCCGCGCTCCCCCCGGACGACGAAGCGGGCATCGAGCTCTTCGAAACCAGCATCCGGCCCGTCTTGGTCGAGCGCTGCTACAAGTGCCACGGCGAGAAGCGGCAGCGCTCCGAGCTGCGCGTCGACGGGCTCACCGCGCTGATCGCCGGAGGCGAGCGCGGCCCCTCGGTCGTGCCCGGCGACCCCGACGCGAGCCTGCTGATCCGCGCGATTCGCTACGACGACGAGGAGCTCGAGATGCCGCCGCGCGGCAAGCTCGACGACGCGGTGATCGCGGACTTCGAGCGCTGGATCACGCTCGGCGCTCCAGCGTCGCCGGACTTCAGCGGCGAGCCGGCGCCTGCCGGGCCACCGCAGCCGGGCGAGGTCTTCGACCTGGCCGAGCTCGCCAAGCACTGGTCGTTCCAGCCCGTCCGGGATCCGCGCGCGCAGACCGTGACCGACGCCGACTGGCCTCGCGGCGACGTCGACCGCTTCCTGCTCGCTTCGCTCGAGGCCGAAGGCTTGGAGCACGCGCCCGAGGCCGATCGACGCACGCTGATCCGGCGCCTGTCCTTCGACCTGCGGGGGCTTCCGCCGACGCCGGACGAGGTCCAGCGCTTCCTGGACGACGAGCGGCCGGAAGCGTACGAGCGGCTGGTCGACGAGCTCCTGGCCTCGCCGCACTTCGGGGAGACCTGGGCACGGCACTGGCTCGACCTGGTGCGCTACGCCGAGTCGAAGGGGCACGAGTTCGACTACACGATCCCGAACGCGCACGAGTACCGTGACTACGTCATCCGCGCGATCAACGCCGACGTGCCCTTCGATCGCTTCGTGTCGGAGCACCTCGCCGGCGACCTGCTCGAAGAGCCGCGGCCGCATCCCGAAGAGGGCTGGGACGAGTCGGTGCTGGGCACCGGCTTCTGGTTCCTGGGCGAGGAGGTCCACTCGCCGGTCGACATTCGCGGCGACCAGGTCGAGCGCGTCGCGAATCAGGTCGATGTGCTGTCGAAGGCGCTGCTGGGGCTGACCGTCGCGTGCGCTCGCTGCCACGACCACAAGTTCGATCCGATCACGCAGGAGGACTTCTACGCGCTCGCCGGCTACGTCACGAGCTCGTCGTACCGGCAGGTGCGCTTCGAGACGCACGAGCTCGAGCGCGAGCTTGCCGCCCGCGCCCGCGCCGCGCGTGAAGCGGGCGAGGACGACGCGCGCTCGGCGACGGCCGTGGCGCTCGGGATGATGACGCGACCGCTGCTTGCGCGCGCGGGTGAGGAGGAGCTCTCCACCGCGGTCGAGCAGCCCGGCCATCCGCTACACGCCTACGCGGCGCTGCGCGGTGCCGGCGCCGACTTCTCCGCGCGCGCTGCGGGGCTCTCGGCCGAATGGGCCGGGCTCGAGCACGACGCCGAGGCCTTCCTGAGCGGTGCCCAGATCCTGCTCGACTTCGGCGGCGGCGGCCCGCTGCGCCGCGCGCCGTGGCTCGTCGACGGCGTTGCCTTCGGCGACGGCCCGGTGAGCACCGGCGACGTGCGCGTCGGCTTCGGACCCGAACCGCGCGTCGAGCGCGTGTTCGCCTACCCCGCGGCAGCGTACGACCCGGGGCTCGGGCGGTTGACCCGCCCCGCGGGCACCGAGGGCGAGCCGAGCGAGATCAACTGGGATCAGGCCGGCCGCACGATCCGCACGCCGGTCGTCACGCTCGAGCGGCCGAAGCTCTACTACCTGGTGCGCGGCGGCGGGCACGCGGTCGCGGTCATCGACGGGCACCGCATGATCAAGGGGCCGCTGCACCAGCGCGCGCGCACGTCGTGGGAGGCCGCGGGCGGGCGGCTCCATTGGGTCGAGCAGGACCTCTCCGACTACGTCGGGCACTCGGTCCACGTCGAGATCACTCCGCGCGCGGGCCAGGAGCTCGAGCTGTTGTTGGTCGCGGGCTCGGAAGCCGCGCCGCCGGCGACCGAGCTGCCGCTGCGCGCGGTGCGCGACGCGCTGAGCTCCGGCGCCGTGTCCAGCGAGGCCGAGCTGGCCGCGCTGCTCGAGGGGCTCTTCGCGCAGGCCGAGCGCTTCGTCGCGACCGGGCGCGCGAACGGCGCGTCGGCGGGCGACCTCGCGCGCCTCGCCGGGTGGTTGCTGGGCGACCGCGGAGCGTCGCTGCCGCCCGCGATCGAGGCGAGCTTCCCGCTGGCGTCGCGGACCGCGCCCGCGATCCTCGACGGCCCCGGCTTCGACGAGCGCCTGCTGATCCGCGGCAGTCACCGCTCTGCGGGCGACGTCGTGCCGCGGCGCACGCTCGAGGTACTCGGCGGCAAGCAGCATCCCGTACACGCCGCGGGCAGCGGCCGCGCCGAGTTCGCGCGCCGGCTCACCGACCCGGCCAACCCTCTGCTCGCGCGCGTGCAGGTCAACCGCATCTGGATGCGCCTCTTCGGCCGCGGGCTCGTGCGCTCGGTCGACAACTTCGGCGTCAGCGGCGAGGCGCCGACGCACCCGGAGCTGCTCGACAACCTGGCGACGCGCTTCGTGAGCGAGGGCTGGTCGCGCAAGGCGCTGATCCGCTTGCTCGTCACTTCGAGCGCCTACCGTATGGCGAGCGAGACGGTCGCCGACTCCGAGGAGCGCGACCCCACCAACCGCTACTACCACCGCGCGCCGGTCAGGCGCCTGGGCGCGGAGGCGATCCGCGACGCGGTACTGGCGGTCTCGGGAAGGCTCGACCGCGCGCTCTACGGTCCGCCGGTGCCGATCCACCTGACCCCGTTCCTGCAGGGTCGTGGCCGGCCACAGAGCGGCCCGCTCGACGGCGAGGGGCGGCGCAGCATCTACCTTTCGGTGCGCCGCAACTTCCTGTCGCCCTTCCTGCAGGCCTTCGACTTCCCGACGCCGGCGACGACGATCGGGCGGAGGAGCGCGTCGAACGTCCCCGCGCAGGCGCTCACCCTGATGAACGACCCGTTCGTGCTGGGCGAGGCGCGCCGCTGGGCCGAGGATCTCGCTGGCGGAGACGGCGAGGCCGGCGAGCGCCTCGACGCGATGTACCTCTCCGCCTTCTCGCGGCCGCCGACCGACGCCGAGCGCCAAGCGGCCCTCGGCTATCTGGGCTCCGGTGAGCCCGAGCGGTGGGCGGACGTCGCCCACGTGCTGTTCAACGTCAAAGAGTTCGTCTTCCTCGACTGACCGCCATGGCTTCGCAACCCATCTGGACGCGCCGCGAGATGCTGACGCGCTGCGCCAACGGCTTCGGTGCCGTGGCACTGTCCTCGCTGCTGGCCGATGAGGCCTACGCCGGCCCGCTGCGGAGCGCTCTGCGCGACGCCGGGGACCCCTTCGCGCCGCGCCCGACGCACCACCCGGCGCGCGCCAAGCGCGTGATCTTCCTCTACATGGACGGCGGCCCGTCGCAGGTCGACACGTTCGACCCCAAGCCGCGCCTAGAGCGCGAGAACGGCCAGCCGATCGGGATGAAGATCCCGAAGACGCAGTTCGACGACGTGGGCGCGGTGCTGCAGTCGCCCTGGAAGTTCGCGCAGTACGGCGAGAACGGGGCGTGGGTCAGCGACCTGTTCCCGAACGTCGCTGAGTGCGTCGACGACCTCTGCATCGTGCGCTCGATGGTGTCGGAGTTCCCCGAGCACACGAACGCGAACTACTTCCTGCACACTGGCTTCGGCCTGCAGGGGCGCCCGAGCATGGGCGCGTGGGCGGGCTACGGGCTGGGCACCGAGTGCCGCGACCTGCCCGGCTTCCTGGTGCTGAACGGCGGGCTGATCCCGCCCGGCGGGCTCGACAACTTCGGCAGCGGATTCCTGCCCGCGGCGTTCCAGGGCTCGATCTTCCGCACCGGCGACGAGCCGGTCGCGAACCTGGAGCGCACCGAGGCGACGGAGGAGAAGCAGCTAGAGAAGCTGGGCCTGCTCAAGCGCCTCGACGGCGAGGCCGCGCGGCGCCTGCGCGAGGACGCCCAGGTCGAGGCCGCGATCCAGAACTACGAGCTGGCCTTCCGCATGCAGGCGGCGGTGCCGGAGCTGATGGACCTGACCGGCGAGACCGAGGCGACCCGCCGGCTGTACGGGCTCGACGAGGAGTATCCGCACACGCGCACCTTCGGCACGCTCTGCCTCCTGGCCCGCCGCCTCGCCGAGCGCGGAGTGCGCTTCGTCGAGCTGACGGTGCCGAACTGCGGGCACGACCGCTGGGACCAGCACTCCAACCTCAAGAAGGGCCACGAGGACAACGCCCGCGCGGTCGACCGGCCGATCGCCGGCCTGCTCAAGGACCTGAAGGCGCGCGGGCTCCTAGCGGATACCCTCGTTGTGTGGGCCGGGGAGTTCGGCCGCACGCCGATGGCCCAGGGCACCAACGGCCGCGATCACAACCCGCACGGCTTCACTATCTGGATGGCCGGCGGCGGCGTGAAGCCGGGGCTCGTCTACGGGGCCACGGATGAGTACGGTTACTACGCGGTCGAGAACAAAGTCACGATCCACGACCTGCACGCGACGATGCTGCACCTGCTCGGCATGGACCACAAGCGCATGACGTTCCGCTTCAGCGGGCGCGATATGCGCTTGACCGATGTACACGGTGAGGTCATTCACGACCTTCTGGCTTGAGGACCTTGCTCCTACTCCGGCAAGACTCGCCGCACCCCGCAGAAGCGCTGTCGGCCACGCCGGTCGAAGCGGACGTGTCGTCGGTCGACCTGCTGATCAACTTCCTGCCGCCGCTCGTCGTGCTGCTGGTCTTCGGCGGCCTGCTGGCGGTGCTCAGCCGCACGATGGACCGCGGCGGCCCGGGCCGACCCGGGGCGGGCTTTCGGCGACAGCTCGTGCTCCTGGGCGTCACGGGCCTGGGCCTGCTGCTGCTGCTCGTCACGATCCCGATCCCCGGCGACCTGCGTGACGGCCTGCTGGGCATCTTCGGCCTGCTGGTCACCGTAGCGATCGCGTTCTCGGCCACGACCTTCGTCGCGAACGCGATGGCCGGCGTGATGTCGCGCGCCGTGCGCAACTTCAAGCCCGGCGACTTCATCCGCGTCGGCGAGCACTTCGGGCGCGTCACCGAACGCGAGCTCTTCCACACCGAGATCCAGACCGAGGACCGCGACCTCACGACGCTGCCGAACCTGTTCCTCGTGACCAACCCGGTCACGGTGATCCGCGCGTCGGGCACGATCCTGGCCGCCAACGTCGGGCTGGGCTACGACGTTCCGCGCGACCGGATCGAGGAGCTGCTGATCGAGGCCGCGAACGAGACCGGGCTCAAGGACCCGTTCGTGCACATCATCGAGCTGCAGGACCACGCTGTCGTCTACCGCGTCGCCGGGCTGCTAGAGGACGTGAAGCAGATGCTCAGCTGCCGCTCGCGCCTGCGCGGCGAGATCCTGGACGCCCTGCACGACGCGCGCATCGAGATCGTGTCGCCCTCCTTCATGAACCAGCGTGTGAGCAGCGAGCCGACGCCGGCCATCCCGCAGCGCACGCGCAAGGCTCCGGGCGAGTCGAGCGCCGACGTCGAATCGGTGGCCTTCGACAAGGCCGACGAGGCGGAGTCGCTCGAGTCCCTGCGCGCGAACTACGCCCGCCTCGAAGAGGAGATCGCCGCCGCCGAGGCCGCCGGCGACGGCGAGGGAGACGCCAAGGCGCCCCCCGAAGCGCACGTCAAGCGCCTGCGCCGCAGCCTCGAGGTCCTCGCGGCCCACATCGAGGCCTACGAACGCAAGCTCGAGGAGGAACACGAGGCGTGACGCCCTAGAGCCCGCGCCGCGTGAGGAGAGAGAGCCTTGCCCCTGCCCAAGATCTTCGTCTGCCACTCCGCGAAGAGCGACGAGGACAAGGCGTATCTGGAGGCCGTCGCCGAGGGCCTCCGGGAGGGGCCGGAGGGGGCGCGGTTTGACGTGCTCTACGACACGAACCTGCGCTGCGGTGACGACTGGAACGCGACCATTCACGGATGGCTCGAGCTGTGCCACGGCGCCGTGGTCCTCCTGTCGCCGCGCCTGCTGCGCTCGCACTACGCGCGCTACGAGCTGTCCAACCTGCATCGGCGCTGGAGGAGCGAGCGCGCCCAGGGCTTCCGGCTCCTGATCGTTGCGCTGCCCGAGGACGGCGTCGTCGCGCAGGTGCGGATCGACGAGCTCAAGAAGCGCCCGCTGATTCGCGCCGTGGGCATCGACCAGGCGCAGTGGGCGACCGGCACGGTCGCAGGGGCCCTCGACGCGCTGCGCGACGGGCTCAGGGAAACGACCCAGGCCGTCGCGGTGCCGCGTACGCCGACGCAGAAGCTGGAGCGCCTGCTGGCTTCGCGCATCGAGAAGTGGGTCGGCGGAGGCGCCGACCTGCTCGCGGCGGCGGCAGAGGACGCGGGCCTGTCGACGCAGGCGTGGGTCGATCCGGTGCGCTACCCGAGCTACTTCGTCGGCGAGCTGCTCGCGCAGGAGATCCCGCAGCAGCACGCGCTCGTGAGCAACGCTTCGAGCGCGATCGAGGACGACCTCGGCGCCACGAGCAACACGTGCGACCTCTTCCATCGCGTCGCCGGCAGCTGGATTCACCCCGAGCTGGTCCACGCCTACGAGGGCACGCTCCCCCGCCCGGGGCGCGCGACGGCGAAGGCCGCCGTGCTCAACGGCGGCTGCCATCCGTTCACGCCGACCATGTGCCTCCTGCGGGCGCGCCCCGAGCACGCCGATCAGCTTCGCGGTCACGTCGTCGAGGGGGTGTTCAGCCCCCGCGGCGGCGACGAGCTCGCCGACGTGGTGCGAGCCGGTCTGATCGAGCGGCTCGACCAGCTCTCCACGGCGCTCAAGATCCGGCTGCAGGCGGGCGCCGCGGACGAGGATGCGCTGGAGCAGATCCTCGACAAGGCGTCGCGCCGCGGGAGCCCCATCGTCGTCACGCTCAAGCTCGAAGCGCTCGACCTGGAGGAGCTCGAGGAGCTCCAGGCAGCCTTCGAGCATCGGCTGGCGTTCTTCGTCTTCTGTGAGGGCGATCCGCCGTCCTCCACGCATTGGGAGGTGCTCGAGCCCGCCCTCCCCGTCGATCGCGAGGCGAACGCCCGCGAGCTCTACAACGACCTCGGCGAGCAGTTCGGGCTCGACCCTCTGTAGCGAGACAGCGACCCATGACCGACCTCTTCCTACCCTCCGCGAGCGGTTATCGCGCCCCGACCGACGACGCGAGCTACGACAAGCTGGGCGAGGATCTCGGCGACCGCCGCGACGGCAAGGTCTACGTCTACGACCGGCGCATCATCGAAGCGGTGCAGACGGCGCAGGCCACGGGGCGCCCGCTGCTGCTGCGCGGACCCGCCGGGTCCGGCAAGTCGTCGCTGGCGCCGTTCGTCGCCCGATGGCTCGGCCGGCGCTTCTACAGCTTCACCGTGACGGCGCGGACGCAGGCCCGCGACCTGATGTGGAGCTACGACGCCCTCCGCCGCCTCAACGATGCTCAAACCGCCGGCGTGCTTCCCGACAAGGAGCGGAAGGAGGCTGTGCAGCGCGTGCAGCAGCTAGAGAACTACCTGACGCCGCGCGCACTCTGGTGGGCCTTCGATCCGAAGAGCGCCAAGCGCCACGGCCTGAAGCGCGGCAAGAAGCTGCAGGCTAAGGCCACGGAAGATCCCGGCATCGGCCCGAGCGGAACCTCCGCGGTGGTGCTGGTCGACGAGATCGACAAGGCCGACCCCGACGTCCCCAACAACCTGCTCGAGTGCCTCGGTTCGCTGCAGTTCTCGGTCGAGGAGACCGGCGCCACCGTGCGCGTGCCCGAGCGTGAAGCGGCGCCGCTCGTGATGGTGACCACCAACGACGAGCGCGAGCTGCCCGCGGCCTTCCTGCGGCGCTGCGCCGTGCTGCACCTACGGGCGCCGGAAGGCCGCGACGCGTTCATCGCCCACCTGCGCCAGATCGCCGGCGCTCACTTCGACAGAGAGACGATCACCGGCCCGGACCAGGCCGCCGTGGAGCACGAGGCGAAGGTGGCCTGCTATGCCTCCGTTGCGGGGCGCTTCTTCGAGCTCGCGGCCGAGGCGGGCCGCAAGGGGCTGCGCGCGCCGAGCACGGCCGAGTACCTCGACACCGTCCGCGCGTGCCTCCACCTCGGTGCACGCCCCGATGCGACGGACGACGAAGGCCAGCATCTTTGGAGCGTGGTACAGAGCGTCGCGCTCGCGAAGGACCCGGCCTTCGGCGCGGAGCAGGACGGGGAGGAGGGCGACGACGCGTGACCGCGCCTCCGCGGAACGCGGGCCCGATCGGAATCGCCGATCTGCTCGAGGCGGTCTCGGCGCTGCGCGCGCGCGACCCGGGCGACGTCGCGGCGATCGGAGCGACGCTCGGCTTCGCGATCGACGTCCGCCGGCTACGCGCGCGGCGCGAGGAGGCGTCGCCGTCTCCCGCTACCCAGCCGGGCTCCGACCTGCGCCCGCAGCCGGATGCGGGAGCCCAGGCGACGGCCGCGCATCAGGCGCCGACCGCGCCCGGGCCGCAAACCGAGCCGCGGCGCCGCGAGCACGACGTGCTTCCGATGGGCGGCGTCGAGCGCCGCACCGGGCCGAGCTGGAGCGTTGCGGTCGAGGGCTCCGGCCCCACGACGGGTGCCTCGGCCGGCACGCTCGTCGTCCGCGGCGGCTCGGTCTTCCGCCCCGACCCGGTCGCGTTGCTCCGTCCGCAGTGGGAGCGCGCCGTGCTGGCCGCGGCGCTCGCGACCAAGGCGCTCGACGGCGCGCTCGACGTGCGCCGGCTGATCGAAGGCGTAGCGCGCTGTGAGGTCATCGACGAGCTTCCGCGCACGCCGCGCGCCACCCTCCGGCGCGGGCTGCAGCTCCTGATCGACCGCGGGCCGGGAATGATGCCCTTCGCGCGCGACCAGGAGCGCCTGGCCACCGCGATCGAGCGCGTCGCCGGCCGCGACCGCACCCGCGCTCTGACCTTCGTCTCGTGCCCTTCGCGTGGCTGCACGCCGCGCGGCGGCGCTCCCGAGGAGGGCTGGCCCGCGCCCGCGCCCGGCACGCCCGTCGTCGTCTGCAGCGATCTCGGCGCCGCGCGCCGTCGATTGCCGCGGCTGGGGGCGAGGGTGGCGGAGTGGGGGGACTGGATCCAGCGCGTGCGTGCCGCGGGCTGCCCGCTGCTCGCGGTCACGCCCTATGAGGAGGAGCGCCCGCGCGCCCTCACCCGCTGGATGCGGGTGCTTACCTGGGACCGCGACACCTCGGTCGCCACGGTGCGCGACGAGGTCGGGCGCTGGTTGGAGGCGCGCCGATGAGCGCGTCGCGCGACTGGCGCGCGCTCCTCGACGAGGATCGGCGCGAGCACCCCGAGGTCTACCGCCTCGCCGAGCTGCTCTCGATCGCCGTCCGCATCGAACCCGAGCTCGCGCGCCGCATGCGGCTCGACCTTCTGCCGCAGGCGCCGGTCGACGTCGAGGGCCTCCTGTGGTTCGCGCCGTTCGTCGAGAGCCGCAGCGCGACCGGCATCGTCTTCGAGCGTGGCGCCGCCGACGTGTTGCGCGAGCGGCTCGGCGCCGATCCACGCCGGCTGCACGCCGCGCGCCGGGTGATCGACGACGTGCACGCGGAAGCGCGCCCGCTGATCCGGGTCGAGGAGCTGGCGACGTTCCTCGCCCTCGACCGCACCGACCCCGAGGCGCGCGGGCAGATGGAGCGCGAGCTGGGAGCGCTCGTCGTCGCGCTCGACGGGGCCTCCGGCAGCGACGTGCGCCCGCTCGCGCGTTGGGCGGCGCGCACGCTGCCGGCCCTGCCGGCGGTCGCGCGCGCGAGCGACGCGGCCCGACGCCTAGCGGCCCGCGCCGGCGAGCAGCTCGGCGGCGTGCAGATCGCGGGCATACCGCAGGTCGGCGAGGCGGCGGGCACGGTCTCCATCGGCATCCGGCAGCTGCGCGCCGGCGTCGAGCTGAGCGAGCCGCCGCACTACGGGGCGGAGATCCTCGCGGTCGAGGACACCGAGCCGCTCGTGGTCGACATCGAGTGGCCCGCCGAGTACGGCTGGGAGGGCGGGCCGGTGCAGCTCGAGCGCGGCGGCTCCGCGATCGTGGGAGCGCCGCACGGGTTGGTGCGTGCCCGCGCGCGCAGCGGCGACGAGCTGCGCTGGAGAGCGGGTGAGCTCGAGATGCCCGAGCTGGCCGTGTGGTCCCTTGCGCGGGAGGCGAGGCCGAGCGACGTCGCCGAGAAGGTCGGTTGGAAGGAGAAGCCGCTTCACGGCGAGGTCGTCAACCAGCCCGACCAGCTCGTCTACGTGCTCGCCGCCGCCGAGGAGCGCTCGCGCGAGCGCGCGGAGGTCGAGCTCACGCCGCTGCTCAATGAGCTGAGCCTGCGTCCTTATTGGAGCGCGCCCACGGAGACCGACTTGCTCGAGACCGACGTGGCGTTCCTCTACGTCGACGAAGCGGCGCTCGAGTCGGAGTTGTTCTTCCAGCGCGCCGAGGATCTGGCGCGCCTCGAAGTGGTGGGGCTCATCATCCCGCTCCTGGCCGGAGACGTCTCGGAGGAGGATGTGCGCCAGAGCCCGCTCGCGAAGCTCAACCTGCTCGATCTGCAGTTCTTCGACCTGAAGAGGGGGGCCGAGGAAGCGCTCAAGGCCCTGCGTCCGGTCTTCCCCGAGTACCGTCGCTGGATCGCCTCGGCGCGCACCGAAAGCGCCGCCTACGACCTCCGCCTGAGGCGAAGCGACGAGCTCCTCGATCTGCCCTTCCGGCTCGCCCGCGAGCTCGACCTGCTGTTGCGCCCGCCGGCCGAAGGCGACATCGTCGGCCTCCCGACGCCCGCCGACCACCCGATCCTGCTCTCGTCGCCGCACCGCGTCGTGCGCGCGACCTGGCCCGACGACCTCGATCCCTCCCAGCGCGGGCCGTGGCTGCGTGCGCACGCTCACGAGCTGCTGCGACCGGAGGGGAAGGTCGAGGAGCGGGTCTACATCAACTACCGGCCGCACGACACCGGTGACGCGGTCGACGACATCGTCGGCGGGCTGCATGCCAAGTTCCCGCCAGAGCACATCTTCGTCGACCGCAAGATCCGTCCGGGAGAGAACTGGAAGCAGCGCATCGAGCGCGAGCTGGAGCGCGCGACCGTGCTGCTCGTGCTGATCGGCCCGAACTGGCTGCCCACGACGAACGATCCCGTGAAGGGCGCGGCCCCCGAGCCCGGCGGCGAGCGCGGCTTTCACGAGTGGATGCAGCTGGAGGTCGAGCGGTCGTTCGAGCGCGGCCTCGAGGTGATCCCCGTGCTCGTCGAAGGCGGCCGGATGCCGACCGCGTGGGAGCTCGAGCTGTGGCCGCAACTCCGCCGCCTGACCGAGCGCCGGCCCCACGAGCTGGGACCCGACAGCTTCGAGGACGACCTCGCGCGCCTTGTGGCCGCGCTCTCGGCCGTCCGGAGCGAACCGGCACCCCCAAACCGCGCCGACACCAACCGCGCGCTGCGCCGCGAGCTGATCGCGATCGACCGCGAGCGGTGTGGGCGTTGGGTCGACTCCTATGCGCCCGAGGCTCCCGTCCACAGCTTCGAAGACGAGCTCGCGGAGCACGGCGACTGGTTCGGCTCGAGCCGGATCCTGCAGGACCTCGACGAGGCCTGCCGGCGAGCGGCGGACGGTGGACACGTCGTGGCCGTCACCGGCGACCTGGGGAGCGGGAAGAGCTTCTGCATCGCCAAGTACATCGAGCGAATCGAGCGGCAGGGACGTCCTGTGCCGCGCTTCCTGGTCCACGCGGGGCGGGGCGATACGCTCCGCGACGTGGTGCTGTCGCTGACGGGACAGCTCGCGAAGCTGGACCCCGAGCCCGCGGCGGGCGGCGAGCTCTTCGCCGACGTCCTCGGGCGGGTGATCCGCGCCCATGCCAGGCCCGACGCGCCGCTCGTCCTGGTCATCGACTCTCTCGATCGTGCGGAGACCGAGGCCGAGCTCGATCCGTGGTTGGAGGAGCTCCTTCTTTCGCCGCCCGCCGGGGTTGCGCTCCTGATTTCCTCCGCGCCCGACGCGGATGTCCTGGAGTGGACGCGCGCCGAGCGCCTCGACCTGGGCGACGAGACGTACCGCCCGCTGCGCGAAGGCGCGGTGCTCGACTACTGGCGCCGCCACGCAAGCGGCTTCGAGCCGCCGCTGACCGGCGCCGAGGTGACGCGCCTGGCCGACCTGAGCGACGCGGGCATCCTGAGCGCTCGCGCACTGCGTCGATGGCTGCAGGAGGGGCCTGTGTCCGATCGCTCGCGCGCGGTCGAAGGCGTAGGCATGCAAGCGGTCGCGCGCCTGATGGCGGCACGGCTCGAGGAGTCGGACTCGGGGTTGCAGCAGCCGCTCCTGGCGCTGCTCGAGACCTTGATCGCTGCGCGCGAGGCGTTCGACTGGGAGGTGCTGATGGAGATCAACTCCCAGGGTGGCGCCGAGCTCGAGTCGGAGCTGCGCTCCGAGTTCATACGCAACTTCGCGGCGCTCGTCGACGACCGTGAGCTCGCGCGGAGCGGAAGGCTCAAGCTCATGCCGACGCCCCTCGGGCCGGACGAGCTGCGTGCGCTGGGCCTGGAGTCGGTCTCCGGACATCAGCGGATCTGCCACTGGGCCCTCACCGGCGCCCGGGGTCCGTATCTCGCGCGGCACCTCGAGGCGCACGTGGATGCGGCTGGCTGGCCCGTGAGCGCCGAACTCTGGCGCACTCGCTGGGAGCTGCTTGTCCCACAGCCCGGCCCGCTTCCGGCCGGCAAGCGCACGCACGTGTTCCTGGCGTACGCCTCGGGAGATCGCGTCTGGGGCCTGCAGCTCGCCGACGAGCTGGTCCGGGGCGGATACGAGGTCGAGCACCGGCAGTTTGCCGGGCACGTGGGCGAGCTCGACGGAGCGCGCGAGGCCGTGGCGGTCGTGGTGCTCCACTCGGATCTCCTCCGTGGCTCGAGCACGGCGCAGGCGGGACTTCGCGACCTGGAGCTCGCGGCCGAGGAGGGAGCGGCGCGGCTGGTCGCGGTGGGGCTCGACGGCCGCGCCGAGCCGCGGATTTCCGAGAAGACGATCTACGCGGACTTCCGGGACCACGAAGACGGGCCGGGAGGAGGCGCCCTGCTTCGCTTCCTGTTCCTCCTGACAAGCGGGGCCGTGCCGGCCGAGCTGGAGTCGGTGGCTGAGGAGGCGGAGAAGGCCTGGCGTGGGTTGGGCTCGAGGCTCCGCACGTCGACCCTCTTGGACTCACCGGAGCGTGCGACGAAGTCGATCATCCACGACGGACAGCGCGCGGGGCTCGCTTGGGCCAGCTCGCTCGCTCTTCATTGCCTCGCCGGGCGCGGGCTGATGAACGGCGGTCACTACGACGCGGCCGTTGAGGTGCTCAACGACGCGTACCTCGAAAGCCCCAAGTCGGCACGCCCGCTTCAGCTCTTGGCCCAAGCGATCTCAAGGCGTGGGCACGGCAAGGACTTGGACGACGCCGTCGGGCGCATCGACGAGCTTCGCGAGGCCGGCCACCGCGACCCCGAGACCCGTCTGACCGCCGCCCGGGTGCTGCGGCGGAGGTACGACGCGGGAGGAGAGCGTCGGGACCTCGTGCGAGCTCGCGACCACGCGAGCGCCGCGTTTGTGGCCGCGCCGGACGACGTGTACGCCGGTATCTACTCGGCTTCGACCTGCGTGCTTGCCGACGATCTACGGCGGGCTCAGGAGGATGCGGCGCGCGTGCTGGCCCTGATCGGTGAGAAGACCGATGCGTACTGGGCGAAGGTGACCGCGGCTGAGGCCCACCTGATCCGCGGCGAAGTCCGGGCGGCCCAGGAGATGCTGCTCCCTCTGCAGGGAAGCCCGGATGCCGTCGACTTTCGTCGAAGAACGCGCGAGCAGTTCGTCCTGCTCGCGCCACATCTCGAGATCTCCGCCCAAGACGTGGACGGCTTGCTGCGCCTCCTCGACGAGGCCTAGGCTGCGGTCGCGGCCTCCGACGCCTCGATCTCGCGCAACCCCACGCGCGCCCGCCACCCGAGCAGCGACGTCTGCAGGACCCCCGCCACCGACAAGCACGTCAGCGCGACGTAGATCCCGGTGTAGCGATCCAGCGCGACGCCCGTCCACAACAGCGAAGCCGCCACGATGAGATACAGCACCACGGACTGCGTGATCCCGTTCGTCCGCTTCTGGTGCACCAGCGCCCCGGTGTACCAGCTCTGCAGCGCCTGATACCCCGGCATCAACACCGCGAACGCCACCGCCAGCTGGCTGATCGCCACCAGCTCCGGCGCCAGTCCCGACACGCGCTCGAACCAAATCCCCGCCAGCGGCGTCGCCGCGACCAGGACCAGGATCGACACCGTCGTCGTCCCGAGCACCATCACGAACCGCCGCAGCGCCGGCACCGCGCCCGGCTTGCCCAGCAGCGCCACCACAACCTCGTTGAACGCGAAGCCCACGCTGCGCGTCATGAACACGAGCCCCCACACCGGCGACCAGCACGCCAGCGAGTTGAGCGACTCCGGCATCCGCGCCATCGCCGCCGCGCCGATCGGCTGCACCAGGATGAGGAGGATCGGCGCCAGCGCGAGCGGTGCGTAGAACGACACGAAGGCCTTGCGGGTGAGCGGTTCGACCTCCTGCGCCTCCGCCAGCGGACCGCGCACGACCTTGCGCGCGCGCCAGGCGATGAACGCCATCTCGGCCAGCACTCCCGAGGCGATCCCCGCCGTGCCGACCGCGATACCCGGGAACCCGCCGAGCGAGTAGCCGAGCAGCAACACCGACGCGTTGACCGCCAGCCGCGTCATCGTGCCGAGCCAGACCTCGCCCGAGCGCTCGAAGCGAATCAGCACGCCCTGGTGGAAGCGCCGGTGCGCGATGGCCCAGGTCCACGGCAGCATGATCATCAGCCCGAGCCGCGCCGGCCCCGCGACCTCGTCCTCGACGCCCATCACGCCGGCGACGACGCCGAAGAGCGGCGTGAACGCGATCGCGACGTGCACGGCGGTCAGCACCGCGCTCGCGACCATCATGAAGCGGTAGAGCTTCCGATAGCTGGGGAGATCCCTGGAGAGCGCCGTCGACGCCGCCAGCAGCATCATGATCGGCCCCTCGACCACCAGGGCGATCGGGAACACCAGCGAGCTGAAGGCCGCCAGGTGGATCTTCGGGTCGGCCATGCGGGCCACGACGGCCGAGAACATCGGCAGCTCGACGCCCATCAGGAGCCAGCTCCCCGCCAGCGGCCACCACAGGCGCAGGACGCGCCGCAGGGTGACGCGGTCTTCGGAGGGTTGGGGCTGAGGTTGGGGCGGGGCCACGAGCCGCGCATTCTTGCACGCGGGTGCCGGATCCGAGCCCGCGGGGCGGGAATCTGAACGGGACGCGAATACTCGCCGCCGGGGGCGTAGCGGGAGCCATGAGCTCGGTCCTCTCGGCAGGCGTCGCCGTGGCGCTCTGGCTGGCGAAGATCGCCGGCATGATGGTCGGCTTCTGAGCCGCACCGCCCCTCCTCCCGCTACGCCAGGGCGAGGGCGCCCTCCGGGGCGCTGACCCTCAGGGCGCTGAAGAGGGAGGTCGTACAACGCAAGGCGCCCCCGGGCCGTTCTCGGCCCGGGGGCGCCTGCCGTTTCACTCGGGACGTCCCTAGGGCGCCGGCGTGTAGACGAAGCCGGTGTCGAAGACGGTCGAGCTGTGCTGCCCTCCCAAGAGCAGGAACGAGCCGTCGTGGAGCTTCGTCGCGGTGAAGTTCCCGCGCGTGTCGGGCGCCGCGCCCACGATCCCGGGGTTCGTGCCGATCGGCGCGCCCGAGGAGAACGTCGTGCCGTCGTGGATCCCGCTGAAGGTGGCGCTCGAGAGCGAGCTCAGGCTCCCCAGGATCCCTCCCATGATGTGCGCCTTGCCGTCGGCGGTCGGGAACTGCCGGTGCCAGGCCACCGGGACCGGCAGGGGGTCGGAGTTCAGCCAGATGCTGCCGTTCCAGATGCCGGTGCTCTGGGTCGCCGCGGCCTCGCCGTAGCTGCCGGCGGTCAGCGTCCCGCCCGTGATCAGCACGTCGCCGTTCGCGAGCACGCTATGGCCGTGCAGCGCGCGCCCGACCGGCATCGATGCCGTCGCGACGTACGCGTTCAGCGCGGGGTCGTAGATGTCGCAGGTGTTCGTGAAGCTCGGGACCTCCGAGCCGAAGCCCGTCCCCGTGCCGCCCCGCACGCCGCCCGAGATCAGCACGCGCCCGTCGTTGAGCTTGGTCGCCGCGTGGGCCGAGCGCTTGCTCTGCATGTTGCCCGGCACGAGCGTCCACGTGCCGGTCGCGGGGTCGTAGATCTCCGAGGTCGAGAGCGAGGTGTTGAGCGCCGCCGCGAAGCCCGAGACCGGGTTCTGGTAGTCCTGCAGCCCGCCGACGAGCAGCACGCGCCCGTCGTCGAGCAGCGTCGCCGAGTGGTCGGCGCGCTCGACCGACAGGTCGCCGGTCTGCGTCAGCGTCTTGGTCGCCGGGTCGTACAGCTCGCACGTGCGCGAGCAGACGCCCGAGCTATCCAGCCCGCCGGCCAGCAGCACGCGCCCGTCCTCGAGCAGCGTCGCGGAGTGCAGCGCGCGCTCCTGCAGCATCTGCGGCCCGGGCGAGAACGTGCGCGTCAGCGGGTCGTACAGCTCGGTCGAGTCCTTGGCCGTCGGCACGGTGACCGTGCCCTCACCTCCGCCGGCGATGAAGACGCCGATGCGGTTGTCGCGGCCGTCCTGTCCGAGGTACGTCGCGGTGTGGAACATCCGCGGCGTCGACAGGCTCCCTCCCGTGGGCGTGAACGAGTCCGCGTTCTCGAAGTAGAGCGGGATCGTCTTGCTCATGCTCCACGCCCCGCCCTCGAACGTCGCCATGTTCGAGTAGAAGGGGCCGAGCGTCGTCACGAGCGTCGGCTCGTTGGGCAGACCGAGCGGCAGGTTGATGTTGCCGGAGCCGTCGAGCGGCAGCGGGATGATCTGGTAGATCGGCGAGGTCACGTCGAGGCAGACCTGGCCGATCACCGGGTGGGTGGTCTCCGCGGGGCTGTCCGAGATCGAGAAGATGCCGAAGCCGAAGGGCACCTGCGGGGAGCCCATGTCGTGTACGAAGAAGCCGCCGATGTATGCGGGGCTCACCTCGAGGTAGGCCTCGCCGTAGCCGTTGCCTTCGCACAGGTCCTGCGCGGCGCTGGCGGCGGCAAGGGCCCCCAGCGCTCCGAGGATCAGAGGAGTGTTCATGGCCGATCGTCCCTCCATGGGAAAGGGCGTTTCTCAGGAACGGTGGCCGGGGAGTGTTCTTTAGGGCGTGTAGACGTAGCCGCCGTCGAGGACGATCAGCGTCGACGTGTCGGGGCTGTTGAAGCCTCCGAGCACGAGGAACGAGCCGTCCCAGAGCTCGGTCAGCGTATGCGAGCCGCGCGCCGAGGCCGGGTTGCCCGGCAACCCCGCGTTCGTGCCGAGGGCCGTGCCCGCGGTGAAGCTGGTGCCGTCGTGCGTGCCGCTCAGCGTCGAGGCGATCAGCGTCACGAAGTCGCCGATGTAGCCGCCGCTGATGTAGGCGTTGCCGTCGCGCGTGGTCGCCTGCGCATGGAAGGCGACTCCCTCGGTCAGCGTGCCCGCGAGGGTCCAGGCGGCGCCGTCGAAGGTGTAGCAGGTGCTCGTTGCGAGCGCCTCGCCGAACGCGCCGGCGGTGATCAGGCCGCCGGTGACCAGCACGTCGTCGTTGCCCAGCATGCTCGCGCCCGGGAAGCCGCGCGGCAGCGGGAAGGACGGCGCCGGGCTGAAGCTGTCGGTGCCCGGGTCGTAGTACTCGCAGCTGCCGGTGAAGGTCGGCACCTCGGTCCCGATGCCCGACGGCACGCCGCCGTTGATCCCGCTGATCAGCAGCACGCGGTCGTCCGGCATCAGCACCGCCGCGTGGCCCGAGCGCACCGAGGCCATGTCGGCCGACACGCTCGTCCACGAGTCGGTGGACGGGTCGTAGACCTCGGCCGTGTCCTGGGCGGTGTTGAGCACGGCGGCGAGCGCCGTCTCGGCGTTCTGATAGTCGCTGAGGCCGCCGGCCACCAGCACGCGCCCGTCGGCGAGGCGCGTCGCGCTGTGTCCGATCCGCCCGGTCGACATCGGCGCGGCCGCGCTGATCGTGCCGGTCGTGTGGTCGTACAGGTCGCACGTCGCGGTCACGATGCCGTTGGCGTTGCAGCCGCCGGTGATGAGCACGCGGCCGTCTTCGAGGAGCGTGGCGTTGTGGAACGCGCGCGGCGTGGAGAGCGCCGGGCCGTTCGAGAACGTGCGGTCGAGCGGCTGGAAGAGCTCGGTCTGGCTGGTCGAGCCGGGGGCGAAGATCGTGCCGTCGCCGCCGCCGCTGATGAAGACCTGGATGCGGTTGTCGCGCGCGTCCTGGCCGAGCGCGGTCGCGCGGTGCATCGAGCGCGCGAACGACATGTCGCTCGTCGGCGTATAGCTGTCGGCGTTCTCGAAGTAGACCGGCACGGTCTTGCCGGTCTCGACCACAGCGCCGTTGACCGTCGCCGGCGCGACGTAGAACGGCACGATGCCGGCGAGCGTCGGGTCGGCCGGGATGGCGACCGTCAGGCCCACGTTGCCCGCGCCGTCGAGCGGCAGCGCCAGGATGTTGTACGTCGGCGAGAACACGTCGAGGCAGACCGTGCCGAGCAGCGGCAGCGTGGTCGGCCCAAAGCCGTCCGAGTAGGAGAGGATGCTCAGCCCGCCGGGCAGGTCGGGCGAACCCATATCGAACTCATACGTGCCCCCGATGAGGGCCGGCGTCGCCTCGATGTACACGTTGCCGAGTCCGTTGCCTTCGCAGATGTCCTGGGCGGCGAGGGGAGCTGCGAGGAGGGTGAGTGCCGCTGCGACGGGTGCCTTCATGATGATCGTTCGGGAGAGGGCTCGGAGCCCCCGTGCGTGCGGAAAGGCGCTTCCGAGGGCCTTCCCTTGGGGGATTTGACGCTTTGGGGCCCGGGAGGGCCGAAGAGGCGATTCTAGGAGTACAACCGGAATCAGGTCCGGGAATCCTCTTCGGGGAGGGCGCGAAACGGTGGAAACCGCGGCGCCGGCGGGCCTTTTTTTCAGCGAGCCTCGTCCGCGGCAGCCGAGGGCGGCTCCGGCTGCCGGAGGGCGCCGCGACCCCGGGCCGTCAGGCCTCGGCCTCGACCACCTCGTCGATCACGTACGTCCCGCTGCGGGCGTCGCGGCGCAGCTGCACCAGGCCGTTTCGTTCGGCGTCCTCCAGCAGCCGGGTGAACGACGAGTAGCCGTGGTACTCCTCGTTGAACTGCGGCTGCTTGCGCTTCATCGTCTCCTTCACGAGCGAGCTGTGGAGCGCCTTGTCCTCACGCAGCAGCGCCTCGGACGCATCGAGCAGCTGGCGGAACGCATCCGCCTTGCGCTCGGGCACGTTCTGGAAGCCGCGCCGCTTTCCGCGCGCCGGCTTGTGCACCAGGTCGTCGTACAGCACGAACTCGTCGCAGTTGTCGATCAGCAGGTGGCTGGCGGAGTTCTTCACGCCGACGCCGATCGTGTGCTTGCCGTTCTCGCGCAGCTTCGACACCAGCGGCGAGAAGTCCGAGTCGCCCGTCACGAGCGCGAACGCGTCGATGTGCGGCTTGGTGAAGCAGAGCTCCATCGCGTCGACCACCATCTTGATGTCGGCGCTGTTCTTGCCCGCGAGCTTGGTGGCGGGCATGTCGACCATCTCGATCGCCGCCTCGTGGAAGGGGCGCTTGTAGGCCGACCAGTGGCTCCAGTCGGCGTAGGCCTTCTTGACGACCACGTTGCCCTTCTCGATCAGGCGCTCTAGCACGAGCTCGACCTGGAACGCCGCGAAGTCGGCGTCGCGCACGCCGATGGCGACGTTCTCGAGGTCGAAGAAGGCGGCGATGGTGTAGGCGTCCGGGTTGCTGTTGGCCATGCAGCGACGGAGTGTAGCGCACGCGGAAGCGGGCCCGCAGCGCGCGTTCAGGAGTGCGCTATTCGTGAACGAGCGGTGGAGTGGCAGGGGAGTGAATGTGGAAAACGAGTGGGCAACCTGTGACTTGCTGTGAGTAGCGCGAAAGCCCCCGGAAAGCGCTTCCCGGCCCTCGAATCGCCCCTAGGATGCGCCCGTCCCGCGAGGGATTCTTTGAGAACACGGAGTTGAGCGAGAGAGGCTTCTCTCGAGCGACCTACGGGTCGCAAACCCCAGAAGGGCTGGCGCCGGAAACGGAGACGCCGCTTCCACCGCAACGGAAGACTTCAGGGTGCCGGACCGCGGGGCCGACGGGCGCCGCGATCGGAAGCACGCAGAAGGAGGAGCCCGGGTCAAACCGGGCGCCAGGGCGGTGGAGGAGAAGGCCCTAGAGGGGCGAACCCTAAGAGAGCACCCAGCGGTTCTCCAGAACCTGCCAGGTACTCCGTCCAGGGGAGAAGGCCCTGAAGGGGCCCTGCGATCGCGCCTGGAGCGCGGCGCGGGCAACCTCAGGAGGGCAAGGGCCGGGAGACCGGAACCGATCTGGGCGGGGGGAAAGCTCTGAAAGGAGATGCCGAGCGCGGCGAGCAGGGATACCTGCACGCCGGGTCGGGCTCAGCGCGCGGCGCACGAGGCGCCGGGACGGCGGACGACGGTCCGCGCCCGGGCTGAGGCGGCGCAAGCGGGCGTCCGAACCTACGCGGGGCGGCATCGGAAACCTCAAGAGAGCCATCGCGGGCTCGCAACCCGCGAGGACATCGACGACGCAGACTCGCCAGACGGGCTTCAGGCCCGGGAGGAGGCTGTCCCGAGACCACTGCGACCTCGGGAGAGCTAGGAGCGAGCGCAGCGGTCCTCCGTCGCACCACAAGAAACGACGCCTTCGGGCGTCGCGACGGAGCCGGACGGACCCCAAGCCCTTGGCAAGCGCCACGGCTCGGGGCTCCGCGAACGCCGCGCTTTTCCGAAGCTCCTGGGACCCGGCCGACGTCCTACGAGGAGCGTGCGGGGGGGCGCTACCCCCGCCGAAGTCGTCGCTTTGATCTCAAAGCTCTGAAGAGGGCCCGAGATGCCCTCTCGCTCAACTCCGACCTTCTACCTCCGCCCCCCGGGCGGAGGTTCCTCAGGGCAGCGCGCCGCAGCGGCGCAGGCGCTCGAAGTAGGCGCGGTCAAAGGCGGGCGGCCGGATGCCCGCCGCGGTGAGCACAGCGCGCGCCCGCGCGTCGTCCAGCCGGGGCGCGGGCGTGCCCTCGGCTCCGGCCAGCTCCGGCGCGTCGGCGAAGAGCGGCAGCAGCGGGAAGAAGCGGTGCCGCGGATCCGCCTCGACCCGCGCGCGCAGCGCCTGCCACCATTCGACCCCCGGCACCGGGCGCAGGGGGAGCCCGATCTCGCACAGCGACGCGGCGATCTCCGCCGGGCGGAGCTCGACCTCGTTCACCAGGTGGTACGCGCCGCCCGCCGCGCCGCCCGCCGCGAGCGCGAGGTGCACCAGCGCGCGCGCCGCGTAGTCCACCGGCGTGGCATCGACCGCGAGCGATAGGTCGGGGCTGACGCCCAGCTCGAGGCAGACGCGCAGCAGCTCGAGCGCGACGTCGCCCTCGTTCGCCACGCCTCCTTGTGCGCCCGCCACGAGCCGGCCGGGGCGGAAGACCGTCGCCGCGAGCCCGCGCTCGGCCGCGGCCGCGACCAGCGCCTCGGCCACCCACTTGCTCTGGGCATACCCCCCGCGCACCGCGCGGAAGTCGTCGAGCTCCAGATCCTCGCCCAGGACCGGCGGCGGCTCGGGCACGTCGAACACGCCGACCGTCGAGACGTGGTGCAGCGCCTTGGGCACCCCGCGCGCGGCGAGGCGCACGGCTTCGAGCGTTCCGCCGACGTTCGCAGCCTTGAGGCTCGCGTACGGCTGGAAGAAGTTGGTCGAGGCCCCGACGTGGAACACCGCGTCGACGCGGCCGGCGAGCGCGTCGAAGGCCTCCTCGGCCAGCCCGAAGCGCGGCGCGGCCAGGTCGCCGGGGATCGCGTGGAGCCGGCGCGCGAGCTCGTCGCTCCAGAGCCCGTGGCGGGCGAGCACGTCGTGCAGGCGCGCGCGTCCGGCCTCCTCGTCCTCGGCCCGCACCAGCGCCTCGATCTCCGCCCCGGTCTGCGCCGCGAGCTCCGCAAGCACGTGCGAGCCCAGGAAGCCGGTCCCGCCCGTCACGAACACGCGCCGCGGCGGCGTGGTGGGTGAGCCGGCAGCGGGGCGCACGTCGTCGGGCAGCGCGGCCTCGGCGCGCAGGTCGACCGCGCGGCGCGTGCGCAGCTCGTCTAGCCCGTCGCTCGCGAGCGCCGCCACGGTTGCCGCGACCTCGGCCGGCGTCGGCCCGTCGAAGAGGTCGCGCAGCGGCAGCTCGACGCCGTAGAGCTCCGCGATTCCGGCCATCAGCCGAATCGCGACCAGCGAGTCGCCGCCGAGCGCGAAGAAGTCGTCCGCCGCGCCGACGCGGTCGACCTCGAGCACGCGCTCAAAGAGCGCGGCAACCGCGCGCTCGTCGCGCGTCCGCGGGGCGACGTAGCGCGCCTCGCCGCGGGCCACAGCGCCCTCGCTCTGCGCGAGCGCCGCACGGTCGAGCTTGCCGGTGGCCGTGCGCGGCAGCGCGTCGAGCACCGCGAAGCGCGCGGGCACCATCGGCTCGGGGAGCCGCTCGCGCAGGAACGCATCCAGCTCGTCGGTCGACGGCGGGGTGTCCGACGCCACGACGTAGGCCGCGAGGTAGTCGCCGCCGTCCTCGCGCTCGCGCCGCAGGACCGCCGCCTCGGCCACCGCCGTGTGCGCGAGCAAGGCCTGCTCGACCTCGCCCAGCTCCACGCGGTGTCCGCGTACCTTGACCTGCCCGTCGACGCGCCCCAGGAACGACAGCCGTCCGTCGGCCTCGAAGCGCACGCGGTCGCCGGTGCGGTACAGCCGCTCGCCGGGTCCGGCGAGCGGGAAGAGCTCCGGCACGAATCGCTCGCGTGTCAGCTCGGGCCGCCCGGCGTAGCCGCGCGCTACGCCCGGGCCGCCGACGCAAAGCTCGCCAGCCACGCCCTGCGGCACCGGACGCTGCTCGCGGTCGAGCACGTACACCCGCGCACCCGCGATCGGCCGGCCGATCGGCACGCGCTGGGGCACGGGCTCGTCGGCCGCGCCGGTGACGTCCTCGACCGCGCACACCACCGTCGCCTCGGTCGGCCCGTAGGTGTTGAGCACCCGCGGTCCGGCACCGACGAGCTCGCGCCACCGTGCGAGCCGTTGGGGGCGGATCTCCTCGCCGCCCAGGATCACGAGCCGTACCCCCGCGAGCGCCTGCGCGTCGCCGGGCGTCAGGCCCGCCGTCAGCTCGTGCCAATACGCGGTGGGGAAGTTCAGCACGTCGAGCGCGAGCCCGCTCACCGCGCGCGCGAAGGCCGCCGGCGATCCCAGCATCGCGTCGTCGCGCAGCACCAGCGTCGCGCCCGCGGCGAGCGCCGGGAAGATCTCCTCGGCGCTCGTGTCGAACGCGATCGAGGCGAACTGCAGCACGCGCTCGCCGGCCTGCACGCCGTAGAGCTCGCGCGCCACGCGTGCGTAGTGAGCGATCGAGCGGTGCTCGATCGCGACCCCCTTGGGCGCTCCGGTCGAACCCGACGTCGTGATCACGTACGCGAGCTGCGACGGGGCGAGCTCGACCGTCGGCGCCGCCGCGTCGGCGAGCGCATCGACCTCGACGAATGCGGGCGTCAACCGCTGCGCGCGCGACCGCAGCGCGCGCGTCGTTACCAGCAGCTGTGCCTCGCAGAGCCCGAGTTGCTCCGCATGCCGCGCGTCGGGATGAGCCGGCTCCAGCGGCAGGTAGGCCGCGCCGGCCTTGAGGATGCCGAGCAATCCGGCGAGCAGCTCCGGCGAGCGCTCCGTCAGCAGGCCGACCACCGTCTCGGCGCCGGCCCCGCGCTGGGCCAGCGCGGCGGCGACCGCGTCCGAGCGCGCGTCGAGCTCGCGGTACGTCCACGAGCGGTCGCCCGCGAGGACGGCGATCGCGTCGGGCGAGCTCTGCGCCCGCTCGCGGAATGCGTCGTGGACCAGCGCGGGAGCGTCGATCGCGCCGTCGTCTGCGCTCCACTCGTAGAGCAAGCGCTGGCGCTCGCGCGCTGCGAGCACCGGCACGTCGCCCAGCGCCTGCGTCGGCGCGGCGGCGATGCCCACCAGGATCGAGCGCAGGTGCTCGACCATGCGCTCGGCCTCGTCGTCGTCGAAGCGACCCTCGTCGAAGAGCACGCGCAGCAACAGCCGCTCGCCAGGCACCGCTACCAGCGTCGCGGCGTAGCTCGTGCGCTCGAAGACACGCGTCTCGATCAGCAGCAGGTCGCCGGGCGGGCGCTTGAGCGCCTCGTCGAGCGGGTAGTTCTCGAACACCACGATGCTCTCGAAGAGCGGGGCACCGGGCGCCGTGTCGGCGCACGACTGACTCAGGGGGAGCGGGGTCCACTCCCAGGCGAGCTCCTCAGCGCGCTCGCGCTGCAACCCGCGGAGCCAGTCGTCGACCGGCACCGCCTCGTCGAGCCGGACGCGGACCGGGAGCGTGTTGATGAACAACCCAACGCGCGCTCCCACGTCGCGCAGCTCGGGGGGGCGGCCCGACACGGTCGCTCCGAAGACAACCTCGCGTTCGCCCGACCAGCGCGCCAGCAGGATCGACCAGGCTCCCTGCACGACGGTGCTCATGGTCACCCCGGCACCCTGCGCGAAGGCGCGGAGGCGCTGGCTCAGCTCGCGGTCGAGGAAGAGCTCGCGCTCGCCGTAAGCGCCGCGCGCGGGGCGATCGACGCGGCCGACGGGCGTGGCGCGCTCGAAGCCCGCCAGCCGGTCGCGCCAGAAGGCGCGTGCGGCCTCGGGATCGCGCCGGCGCAGCCACGCGACGTAGTCGCGCCAAGGAGCGACGGGGCGGGCGGCCGGCTCGTCGCCCGCGCGCAGCGCTCCGTAGGCGGCGAGCACGTCCTCGAGCACCAGCGGCATCGACCAGCCGTCGAGGATCAGGTGGTGGTAGCGGAACGAGAGCGCGAAGCGGCGCGGCCCGAGGCGCAGCAGGGTCACGCGGAAGAGCGGCCCGCGCTCCAGGTCGAAGCCGCGCGCGCGGTCCTCGGCCGCGAGCGCGTCGAGCCGCCCGCCCTGCTCCGCGCGCGGTACGTCGCGCCAGTCGAGCTCCGTCCTGGGGAGCTCGATCCGCCGCTCGATGACGAGCAGGGGCTCGGACAGCCCCTTCCACGCGACCCGCGCGCGGAAGAGCTCGTGGCGCTCGACGATCGCCTCGAACGCGCCCCGGAGCGCGGCGGCGTCGAGCGAACCCTCGAGCACGTTCGTGAGCTCCTCGAAGTACGCCGCGGTTCCCGGCTCGTAGAGGCTGTGGAAGAACATCCCCTGCTGCGTCGCCGTCAGCGGCAGCACGTCGGCGACGCCGCGGCCGCTCCCCGCGACGCGTCGCAGCGTCCGTGCGTCGAGCGCCGCCAGCGGGAAGTCGGACGGCGTGCAACCTCCGGCGTCGGGCGCGAGGCAGTGCTCGATCAGAGCGCGCAGCTCCGCGCGCAGCTCCTCGGCCAGGCGCTGCACCGTCGCCGCGTCGTGGAGCGCGGTGCTCGCGCGCCAGAGCACGCGCAGCCGCTCGCCCTGCACCCGCGCGTCGAGCTCGAGCGCGTGGGCGCGCGGGTTCGACGCGCCCTTGTCGGGCCCAACGTCGACGGCGAGCGGTGCGAGCGGCGCGTCGTCCGGCGCACGCGCGTCGACGCGGCCGAGGAAGTTGAAGAGCACGGTCGATCCGGGCGCGGCGCCGGCGCGCTCGCCGAGCGCGCGACGCGCCTCTTTGACGGCGCAGATGCGCTCGCCCGGCTCGAGCGACGCGGCGCCGGGCACCGCGAGCGGCAGGATCCGCGTGAACCAGCCGATGGTGCGCGTGACGTCGACCTCGCGTCCGACGTCCACCCGCCCGTGACCTTCGAGGTCGATGCGCAGCTCGTCGGCCCCTTCGTGGCGGCCGAGCACCAACCCGAGGGCCGCGAGCACAAGATCGTCCACCGACGCCCGGTAGGCGCGTGAGGCCGGGCCGAGCAGCGCGGCGGTCGAGCCCTCATCGAGCTGGATCTCGGCGCGCAGCACCGAACCCTCGTCGTTGCCATCGACGCGGCGCGGCGGGGCGGCCTGCTTCGACGTGTCTCCCGCCAGCGCCAGCGCGAAGTCGGCTACCGACGAGGTGCGCGGCGGCAGCTGTCCGGCGTCGCCCGCGCGCAGGAGGCGCGCGAGGTCGTCGAGCAGCACCCGCCACGAAACGCCGTCGACGACCAGGTGGTGGAGGACGAGTAGCAGGCGTGCGGGGCCCGCATCGCCGAGCTCAAACCAAGCGGCGCGCAGCACCTCGCCGGCCTCCGGGTCGAGCGTCGCCTGCAGCGCGGCGGACTCGCGCGCAAAGGCCGGTTCCAGGCCCCCGGCGTCGACGTGTGCGAGGTCGATGCGCCGCAGCTTGGGCGGCCGCGCCGCTCCGCAGACCTGGGCCCACCCGCCCGCGCGTCGCTCGAAGCGCATGCGCAGCGCGTCGTGGTGCTCGACGAGTACGGCGAGCGCGCGCTCGACGTCCTCCGCGGTTACGCCCCGCCGCGCCTCGAAGGCGAGCGCCTGGTTCCAGTGCGAGAGCTGCGGCAGCTCGCGCTCGAGCAGCCAGCGCTGCGCGGGGAGCAGCGGCACCTCGCCCTCGAGCGGCGCGCGCTCGACGCCGGCGGACGGCGCCACGCCCGCGACCGCGGCGAGTGCCGCCACGGTCTGGTGCTCGAAGAGATCGCGCGTGCGCAGGTGCAGGCCGGCCTCGGCGGCGCGCGCCACGATCTGGATCGACAGGATCGAGTCGCCGCCGAGCGCGAAGAAGTTGTCGAGCCGTCCGACGCGCTCCAGCCCCAGGGCGTCGGCCCAGAGGGCGGCGAGGGCGCGCTCGGCTCCTTCGGTCGGCGCCTCGAAGGCGCCCGCTTCGGTCAGGTCGTCGCGTTCGGGTTCGGGCAGCGCGCCCCTGTCCAGCTTGCCGTTCGCGCTGAGCGGGAGCGCGTCCACGCGCACGAACGCGGCCGGGACCAAGGCCTCCGGCAGCTCGGCGGCGAGGGCGGATCGCAGCGCCGACAGCTCGCCGGGCTCCCCGGCCACGTAGCCGATCAGCCGGCCGTCGCGCAGCGCGACCGCTGCGTCGTCGACGCCGCGGGCGCGGCGCATGGCCTCCTCGACCTCCGCGGGCTCGACGCGGACTCCGCGTACCGTGATCTGCTCGTCGACGCGGCCGAGGTACAGCAGCTGGCCGTCGGCGCGCCAGCGAACCAGGTCGCCGGTGCGGTAGACGCGCGCTCCCGCCTCGGCGAAGGGGTCCGGGCCGAAGCGCTCGGACGTTCGGTCCGGCGCTCCGCGGTATCCCAGCGCGACTCCGGCGCCGCCGATCCAGAGCTCGCCCGCGACGCCGACGGGAACCGGTTCGCCGCCCGCGTCGACGACATAGGCGCGGGTGTTCGGGAGCGGGCGCCCGATCGGAACGACGCCGGAGGCGAGGTCCTCATCGGTGACCTCGCGTAGGACGCACCCGACCGTGGCCTCGGTGGGGCCGTACTCGTTGAAGATGCGCGTGTCGGGCGCATGCTCGCGCCACGGTCGCAGGGTGTCGGCGTGCAGCGCCTCGCCGCCCACGACGAAGGCCGCCGTCCAGCCGCGCGCCTCCTCGGAGGAGAGCTCGCGCGCGAGCACGTCGAGGTGCGAGGGCGTGAGCTTCACCAGGCTCATGCCGCGCCACGCGCGGGCGCTCTCGGCGAGCGGCTCGACGCCTTCGCCTTCGGCGACGAGCGTGACCGTCCGCCCGGCGACGAGCGCCGGGAGCAGGCTGGTGAGCGTCAGGTCGAACCCGATCGACGAGTGCACGGGCGTGCCATCGCCCGCGTCGACACCGTAGCGTCGGGCCGCCCACTCGACGTAGTGGGCGACGCTGCGGTGGGCGATCTCGACGCCCTTCGGCCGTCCGGTCGAGCCGGAGGTGTAGAGCACATACGCGAGGTCGTCGAGCCCGACCTCGACCGCGCCTGCCACCGTGGGGCGCGCCGTCGGTTCGTCGGCTCGCACGATACGCGCCGGAGCGCCCTCGACCAGCGCACACGTGTCTCCGTCGGCGACGACCACCTCGGCGCCCGCGTCGCTGACGAGAGACGCGAGCCGCGCGCGCGGGTGCGCCGGGTCCAGCGGCAGCCAGGCCGCCCCCGCCCGCCAGACGCCGAGCAGCGTCGCGATGAGGTCCCGCTGCCGTGGCAGGCACACGCCGACGAGCGAACCGCGCTCCACGCCGTGTGCGACGAGCGATGCGGCGACGGCCGCGGCGTGGCGGGCGAGCTCGGCGTAGCTCCAGCTCCCCTCGCCATCGCGAACGGCCACGGCGTCCGGCCGCTCCGCGGCCACGCGCGCGACGGTTGCATGCAAGGGCTGGCTCGGCAGTGGCCCGGCCTCGCCCACGCCTCGCGCGATCAGCGCAGCGCGCTCCTCGGGCGAGACGAGCCGCAGTCGCCCGATCGGGAGATCGGGCCGCTCGAGCGCCGCGTCGATCAGGTGCTCGAAGTGCCCCCACCAACGACGCACGGTCGCGACGTCGAAGAGGTCGGCGTTCAGCTCGAGCGTCGAGGTCAGCTCCGCGTCGTCGCTCGTCTGCAGCGAGAGGTCGAACTTGGACGCCCCGGCGTACATCGGCAGTGTCGCGAGCTCGAGCCCCGGCAGCGCCGGCGGCTCGGCGGGCACGTTGAGCAGGTCGAATGACACCTGGAAGATCGGCTGGCGCGCGAGGTCGCGCACGGGCTGCAGCTCGTCGACGAGCTTCTCGAAGGGGACCTCCTGGTGCTCGAGCGCCTCGAGCACGCGCTCGCGAACGCGCGCGATCAGCTCGCGGAAGCTCGGCTGTCCGCCGAGCCTGGCACGCAGCGGCAGCGTGCCCGCGAAGAAGCCGACCAGCCCTTCCACGTCCTCGCGGCGGCGCCCCGCGACCGTGGTCCCGACCACGATGTCGTCCTGGCCGGAGAGCCGGAAGAGCAGGGTCTGGAACGCGGCCAGCAACACCATGAAGAGCGTCGCGTCCTCGCCGGCCGCGAGCGAGCGGAGCCGCGCGGCGCGCGCGCTGCCGAGCGCGACCAGCAGGCGCTCGCCGCGGTGGCTTTGCACCGCCGGGCGCGAGCGGTCGGTCGGGAGCTCGAGCGCGGCGGGCGCGCCCGCAAGCGCTTCGCGCCAGTAGCCGAGCTCGCGCTCCAGCCGCCGCCCGGTCAGCCAACCGCGCTGCCAGCCGGCGAAGTCGGCGTACTGCAGCGGCAGCTCGGGCAACCGAGCACGCTCGCCGGCGAGAAGCGCGCCGTAGAGCGCCTTGAGCTCGCGCACGATCACCCCGATCGACCACGCGTCGGAGACGATGTGGTGCAGCACGACGAGCAGCACGTGCTCTCGCGGCGCGATCCGGTAGAGGGTCGCACGCACGAGCGGCGGGCGCGAGAGGTCGAACGGTCGCGCCGCGTCGGCGGCGAGCTGTGGGCCGAGGTCCTCGCCGGGCCGCGTCCAGTCGCGGCGCTCCAGCGCGAACTCGAGCTCGTGCTCGGCGCTCTGAACCGGTCCGCCGTCGGTGGCGTGGAAGCCGGTGCGGAGCGACTCGTGGCGCCGCACGAGCGCGGCGAGCGCGCGCTCGAGCGCGTCGGCGTCGAGCTCCCCGCGCAGTTGGAGCGCGCCCGGCATGTGGTAGGCCGCGCCGGTGTCGCCGAGGGATTCGAGGAACCAGAGGCGCTCCTGGGCGAAGGAGAGCGGGAGCCCCGTGCGTCGTGGCGAGACCTCGATCGCCGGCGGTGCCGAGCGCGCCCGCTCCGCGAGCCGGTCGATCTGGGCCGCTAGCGCGCCGAGCGTCGGCGCCGCGAAGAAGTCGCGCAGCCCCATCTCGACGCCGAGGCGCGTCCGGACGCGCGACGCGAGCTGGGTGGCCAGGAGCGAGTGCCCGCCGAGCTGAAAGAAGTCGTCGAGCGGGCCGGCGTCCGAGACGCCGAGGACCTCGGCCCAGAGGGGGGCGAGGGCCTGTTCGGTGGGGGTGGTCGGTGCTCCCGCGCCGCCGGGGCGGGGGGCGGGAGCGGGATCGGGAAGCGCGGGGCGGTCGACCTTGCCCCCGGGGGTGAGGGGGATGGCGTCCACCTCGACGAAGGCGGAGGGGAGCATCCACGGGGGGAGCTGGGTTTGGAGGTGGGAGCGGAGCTCGCCCGAAAGACCACCGCCGCCTTCCATCCCTAGCCCCCACCCACCCTGGGGCGTTCGCGGCGGTGCGGGCGGGGGGGTGGACCGGAGTGGGAGCGGAGTGGTTTCACTCTGGCTCTGCAGGATCCAGGCCACCAGCCGGCGGTCGCCCGGCCGGGGCTCGCGGATCGCGGCCGCCGCGTCGTGGACCGCGGGGTGGGAGCGGAGCGCCGCCTCGATCTCGCCCAGCTCGATGCGGAAGCCGCGTAGCTTCACCTGGGCGTCCTCGCGCCCGAGGTACTCGAGCCGCCCGTCGGGGCGCCAGCGCACGCGGTCGCCGGTGCGGTAGAAGCGCTCGCCCGCCTGGGTGACGAAGCGCTCGGCGGTGAGCTCGGGGCGTCCGTGGTAGCCGTCGGCGAGGCCCGCACCGCCGATCCAGAGCTCGCCGGGGATCCCCGCCGGTACGTCCACGCCGCGTTCGCTCACGACCCGCACGTGGGTCCCCTGTAGGGGGCGTCCGATGGTGATGGGGCCGGCGACGACGCGGTCGAGCGTCGACCAGACCGTGGTCTCCGTCGGGCCGTACAGGTTCCAGAGCTCGTCGCAGCAGCCGCGCAGCTCGTCGGCCAGGTCGCGCGGCAGTGCCTCCCCACCGCACAGCGCGCGCAGCCCGGTCCGTCCGCGCCAGCCGGCGAGCCGCAGCATGCGCCACGTGGCCGGCGTCGCCTGAAGCACCGTGACCGCTTCGTCGTCGAGCAGCTCGGCGAGCCGCGTCCCGTCGCCGGCCTCCTCCGCGGTCGCGATGCGCACGCGGCCGCCGACGGTCAGCGGGCCGAAGAGCTCGAGCACGGAGATGTCGAAGCTCAGGGTGGTCACCGCCAGCAGCGTGTCGCGTGCAGACAGGCCCGGCGTGCGCGCCATCGACGTCAGGAAGTTGACGACGGCCCGGTGCGGGATGCGCACGCCTTTGGGGCGACCGGTTGAGCCCGACGTGTACAGCACGTAGGCCAGCGAGGCGGGCGACGACGCTGAAGGGCCCTCCGCCGGGGGCGCGCCGGTCGGGGGGGGCGTCGACAGGACGACTCTGAGCCCGGCGTCCGCCTCCATGAACGCCAGGCGTTCGGCCGGGAAGGTCGGGTCCAGCGGCACGTAGGCCGCGCCGCGCTTGAGGATCCCGAGGAGGGTTGGAAGCAGCTCGATCGAGCGCGGCAGCGCCACGCCCACGAGGTCTCCAGGGCCCACGCCGTCGGCCGCGAGCGAACCGGCGACCTCGCGTGCGCGCGCCTCTAACTCGGCGTAGGTGAGGCGTGCTTCGCCCTGCTCGATCGCGGGGCGGTCCGGCGTGCGGTCGGCCTGCGCGGCGACGAGCCCGTCGAGCGTCTCGTCGCCCGCGTGGCGCGGCGTCGGCCCGCGCGACCAGCGGGCGAGCGCGCGCCGCTCCTCGTAGCCGAGCAGCGGGAGGTCGTCGACCGGCCGCTCGGGTGCGGCGACGGCGGCGAACAGCAGCGTCTCCAGGTGCCCGAGCAGCCGCCGCACGGTGGCCGGCGTGAACCGTGTCTCGTCGTACTCGAACTCGAGCCGCAGGTCGTCGCCACCGACCGTCGCGTACAGCGTCAGGTCGAAGAGCGTGCCCGCCTGCGACAGCTCGTAGGCCATCGACAGACCGCCGCCCAGATCGCGCACGTAGCCGCGGAAGTCGACGAAGTTGAAGAGCACCGAGAACAGCGGGTTGCGGTCGAGCCGGCGCTCGGGTTGGAGCGCGTCGACCACCCGCTCGAACGGGCAGTCCTGGTAGTCCTGCGCTTCGAGCGTGCCCTGCTTCACCCGCGCGATCGCTTCGCGAAAGCTCGGCTCGCCCGTCAGGTCGGTGCGCTGCACGACGGTGTTGATGAACAGGCCGACCAGCGCCTCGAGCTCGGCTCGGTCGCGGCCGGCCACCAGGGTTCCGATCGGGATGTCCGTCGAGCCGGTCCAATGCCGCAGGGCGACGCTGAAGCCGGCCAGGAGCACCATGTAGAGCGTCGCGCCGTCCTCCCGCGCCAGGCGGCGCAGGTCGGCGACGAGGGCCTCGGATAGGTCGAGCCCCTCCCTTCGGCCGAGCGCGTTCCAGGCGTCGACACGCGGCAGGTCGGTGGGCAGCTCGAGCGTCGGCAGGTCGGCCAGGCGCCGCGTCCAGTAGTCGAGGCCGCGGCGCTCGCGCGAGCCCGTCAGCCGTGCGCGCTGCCACGCCGCGAAGTCGCGCATCTGCACGGGCAGCGGCGGTACGCGCGGCTGCTCGCCGGCGACGAACGCGCGGTAGCAGGCTTCGATCTCCGCCCCCATCAGCTGCACCGAGATGCCGTCCGCGATGATGTGGTGCATGCACGAGACCAGCTCGTGCTCCTCCTCGCCGAGGCGCAGCACCTGCAGGCGGATCAGCGGTCCGTGTGCCAGGTCAAACGGCGTGCGGACGGCGCGTTCGATGGCGTGGATGCGCTCGTTCTCGCGCTCGGGAAGCGGGAGACCGCGCAGGTCGATCACCTCGAGCGGAAGCTCGATGTGCTCTCGTACGCGCTGCGTCGGCCGCTCGCCGTCCAGCGCGAACACGGTGCGCAGCGACTCGTGCCGCGCGAGGATCGTCTCCCACGTGCGCCGGTAGGCGTCAAGGTCCATCGGCCCGGTCAGTCGCGCGTGGCCGGGCAGGTGGTGGGCGGGGTTGCCGGGCTCTAGCTGCTCGAGGAACCAGAAGCGCTCCTGGGCGAACGACAGCACGAACGGAGCCTCGTCGGCGTCGAGGCGGCGCAGGGAGTTGCGCTCGCCCTCGGCGCGGCGCTTCTCGCGCAGGCGGCGTTCGAGCAGCTTGCGCTTGGCGGGAGAGAGGCCCGCGAGCCGCTTCTCCAGCTCGTCGTCGGTCATCCGTCGTCGCCCTGCGCGAGCAGCCGCTCGACCTCCTCGTCGCTCAGCCCCTCGATGTCGGCGAGGAGCTCGTCGGCGTCGGCGAGCTCGCGCTCGGGATCGCCGAAGGCGCCGGTGTCGTCGAGCAGCCCGTGCACGGTCCCGGCGAACGCCTCGAGCGAGTCCGCGCCGAGCACCGCGGTCATCGGCGCGGTGACGCCGAGGTCCGCCTGCACGCGGTTGCGCAGCTCGACGCCCATCAGCGAGTCGAGCCCGAGCTCGGCCAGCGGACGCCGGCGGTCGACCGACTCGGCGGGCATGCGCAGCACGCGGCCGAGGGTGCGCGCGAGGTAGTCTCCGAGGCCGGCGCGGCGCGCGTCGGGGGCGGCGCTTTGCAGCTGGGCTAGGAGCTCCGGCTCGCCCTCCCGCGCCTGGGTCGCGAAGGCGGCGAGGAAGGCCTGCAGCCGGCGCGGTTCGGCGCCGGGCGGGAGCGCGCGCGCGAACAGCCGCCAATCGAGCGAGAAGAACCCCGCCGAGGCGTAGTCCGACGTCATCAGCGTCTCGAGCGCCGCCAGGCAGCGTTCGGGGGCCAGCGCGCGCATCCCGAGCGACGCCAGGCGCCGCAGGGCCTCGCCGTCCGCTGCCATGCCGGCCTCGGCCCACGGGCCGAAGTGGATCGCCAGCGCCGGCAGCCCAGCGCGGGCGCGCGCTTCGGCGAGCGCTTCGAGCCCGGCGTTGGCCGCGACGTAGTTCGCCTGGCCGGGGCTCCCGAGCACCGCGGCGGACGAGGAGAACAGCACGAAGTGCTCGAGCGTCTCCATGCCGCGCGTCGCGCGGTGCAGGTTCCAGGCTCCCGCGAGCTTCGGCTGCAGCACGCGCGCGAGCCGCTCGGGCGTCAGCTCGGCCAGCACGCCGTCGTCGAGCACGCCCGCGGTGTGTACCACGCCGCGGAGGTCTCCGATCGACTCGACCAGGGCGCTGCACGCCGCGGCGTCGGACACGTCGCAGGCGATGGCGTCGACGCGCTCGTCGATCAGCTCGGCGGGTCGCTTGTCCGGAGCGGCGCTGCGGCCGGCGAGCACGATGCGCTCCGCCCCGCGCGCCAGGAGCAGCGCGGCGACGCGCGTGCCGAGCGCTCCCAGGCCGCCGGTCACGAGCCAGGCGCCGCCGGTGGTCAGCTCGCGCGCGTCGGCGGGAGGCGTTTCGCCGAGCCGCGCGGCCGAGCGCTCGCCGCCGTCGAGCCGCACCTCGTCCTCGCCGTCGTCGGCCGCTAGGGCGCGCGCCAGGTCGTCGCCGGAGCCGCTGGCGACGAGCACGCGCTCGATGCTCAGCTCGGGGTGCTCGAGCGACGCGACGCGCGCCAGGGCCAGCGTCGCGGCCCCGGCCACGGTGTCGCGCGACACGACCCGCAGCCGGGGCGGGCGCGTCCGTCCCGCGAGCCGCTGTACCGCGTCGAGCACCGCGGCGCAGCCGGCCTGGGCCTCGGCGTCCTGGTCGTCGCCGTCGCCTTCGGCGGCCACGAGGACCACGGTGCTTTCGTCACCCGCGAGCTCGTGGACCGCATCGGCGCGCACGGAGTCGACCCCGCGAGCGCCGAGCGCCTGTTCGAGCTCGCTCGCCAGCGATCCGCCGCCGAGCACAGCCCACCGTCCGCTCCACGCGGCTCCGGTCGCGTCGTCGCGCGCCGGCGCCGGCTTGGGCATCCAAGCGAGCGAGGTGAACGCGAGCCGCTCGTCCGACTCCTCGCCGTAGCGCCGGAACGGCAGCGCGAAAAAGCGCGCGCGTTCGAAGGGGTAGGTGGGGACATCGATCCGCTCCCACGCCCGGTTGGAGACGACCGCGCTCCAGTCGATGCGCAGCCCCTCGACGTAGGCCGACGCCAGCTCGGAGGCCGTCGCGGGAAGCGCGAGCGTCTGCGGGCTGAGTCGCTCGTGGACCTCGCCCGTGAGCACGCCGCCGGACGTACCGTTCCGCCAGCCGGTCAGCGCGGCGCTCAGCTCGGCGCGCGTGCGCCCGACCGCCGCCAGGCGGTGCGCGAAGTGCGAGCGCCCGCGCGCGGCGGTGGCGCACGCGGCATCGAGCTCATCGTCGGCCAGCGCGCCGAGCCGCTCGACCCACGCGTCGGCGAGGGCGGCAAGGGCCTCGGGCGTGCGCGCCGAGAGCGGGAGCACGCGCTCCTCGTCGGCCTCCGCGCGCGGCTCGCGCTCGGTCGCCGGCGCCTCGCCGACCACAACGTGGGCGTTCGTGCCGCTGAAGCCGAACGACGAGAGCCCGGCGATGCGGCGCCCGTCGACCGTCCACGGCGTGCGCTCGCGCGGCACGGTGAAGGGCAGTCGGTCCCACGGAATGTGCTTGGTGGGGCGCTCGAAGTGCAGGTGGGGGGCGAGCTCGCGGTGCCGCATCTGCAGCACCAGCTTGATGAGCCCGGCGATGCCCGCGGCCGCCTCGGTGTGCCCCAGGTTGGTCTTGATCGAGCCGACGAACAGCGGCTGCTCGGCCGCGTGCTCGGAGGCGAAGACCGCCGCCAGCGCGCCCATCTCGATCGGGTCGCCCAGGGCCGTGCCGGTGCCGTGTGCCTCGATGTAGCTGACCTCGCCGGGCTGGACGCGCGCGTTGGCGAGCGCGGCGCGGACGACGGACTCCTGTGACGGGCCGTTCGGAACGGTGATGCCGCCGCTCGCCCCGTCCTGGTTCATCGCCGCGCCCAGCACGCAGGCGTGGATGCGGTCGTGGTCGCGCTCGGCGTCCTCGCGGCGCTTGAGTACCAGGACGCCGACCCCCTCGCCGCGGCCGTAGCCGTCGGCGCTCTCGTCGAAGGTCTTGCAGCGTCCGTCGCGCGACAGCATGCGCGAGTTTGAGAACACCATCGAGGTCATCGGCGAGAGCATCACGTTCACGCCGGTGACGAGCGCCAGGTCGCACTCGCCGCGGCGTAGGCTCTCGATCGCGAGCTGCAGCGCGACCAGCGACGACGAGCAGGCCGTGTTTACGGCCAGGCAGGGGCCGGTCAGCCCGAGCGTGTAGGAAATGCGCCCCGCCGCAACGCTGTGGTCGGTGCCGGTGCCCGCCAGGGCAACGATCTCCTCGTACGAGAAGTTGCGGCACAGCTCCAGCGAGTAGTCGGCGGTCGCGATGCCGACGAACACTCCGGTGCGCGATCCGCGCAGATCGAGCGGAGACATGCAGGCGTGCTCCAGCGCCTCCCAGCACGTCTCCAGCAGGAGCCGCTGCTGCGGGTCCATCGTGAGCGCCTCGCGCGGCGAGATGCCGAAGAACTGGGGGTCGAAGAGCGTCGGGTCCTCGAGGAAGCCCCCGAGGCGCGACACGATGCGGCCCGGCACGTCGTAGTCGGGGTCGTAGAAGTGCTCGACGTCCCAACGCTCGGGCGGGATCTCGCCGATGGCCTCGCGGCCCTCGGACAGGAGGCTCCAGATCGCGTCCAGCCCGTGCAGGTCGCGCCCGCCGGGGCCCGGGAAGCGGCAGCCGATGCCCACGATGGCGACCTCGCCGTGCTTCTCGCGCTCGAGCTCCTCGATGCGCCCACGGGCCTCCTTCAGGCGAAGGAGCGCCTCGGTCATGAGCGCCTTGCTGTCGCGGTTCTCCTGGGGCATCGCGAGCCGGTGTGACTTTAACAACCGGAAGGCAGCTTCCCATTCCTCGGCATTCCGGCCGGCGGGGGAAGACACCGCTGTGACCCGCGCGGCGTCCCGGCCTAGGCGCGTCGGGAGTGTCCTCGTCGTAAACCTGCAACGGATGAGTCAGAAGCCATGATCACCGTCAGCCTGCTCGCAGGATGCCTCCTGCACGTGTCCGCGGCCCCAGCCGCGGTCCCGGCGCCCGAGCCGCACTCCGGCCTTCGCGCGCCCGCCTTCTGGTGACCGCCCAAGCGCAATGGAGGCGGTCCGCCTCCCCCGCCCCCCCCTCCGCCGTCGCGGCCGCCCGTACACCGGGGCCCGGCGCCGGCCACGCCCGAGCCCACCGGCCCGGCTCCCACGACGCCGGGCTACGGCGGCCCTGGAGATGCAGGGCCCAGGAGCGGCGACCCCGGGGGGCCGCCGACCCCCGCGCTGCCCGCCCCGTCGACGCCCGGGCCTGGAGGCCCGAGCACCCCGACAGCGCTGAGCCCGGCGACCACCGCCGCGGCCTTCGCCCAGGACTTCGGAAGCTGGCAGACCTGGTGGACGTTCAACCGCGCCCCCTACCTCGTGCGCGGGCGCGCGCAGGCGGGCTACGCCTACTCGCCGAGTCCGGCCGCGGCCCCCGACCTGGGGCCGTCGCCGGCCCTCGTCCACGGCACGATCGTGCCGGCGCTCCGGGCGCTGCTGGACGAGAAGCGACTCGACGATGAGGTGCGGAGCTCGGCGCTGCTGGCGCTCGCCCGCATCGGCGAGCCCGACGATTCGTCGCTCGGGAGCTCCGAGCTGGCCGAGCTCTTCGCGCAGCACCTCGGCAGCCATCACCGCGGGGTCACCGAGAACGCCTGCATCGCGCTCGGCGTGCTCGGGCACCCCAGCAGCGTGCCGATCCTGGCCGCGGTGCTCGGCGACACCGAGCGCGGCCGCAAGCTGTCGAGACACCGCGAGGTGCCCGACCACCTGCGCGCGTACGCCGCCTACGGGCTCGGCCTGACCGGGCAGTACGCGGGCAAGGTCGACGTGCGCCGCTTCGCGGTGCAGTCGCTGCTCGCGGCGCTCGACGAGCGGGTCGCCAAGCCCGACCTGCGCGTCGCTGCGGTGATCGCGCTCGGCATGGTGCCCCCGGGGGCCGGCGGCGACTCGGCTACGTCGTCGAACGACGTGCTGGTCGAGCGGCTGCTCGAGCTCTTCGAAGACGATCGCGAGCACGACCAGGTGCGCGCGCATGCTGCGACCAGCCTGGCGTGGCTGTTCGAGGGCGGCTCGGCGGGGTCGCGCGAGGCGGTGGCGAAGAGCCTGCTGTCGGCGCTCGACGAGCGCTCGAACGAGCCGAATGCGGTGCGCCAGAGCGCCGCGCTCGCGCTCGGCCGCGTCGGCGATGCCGACGAGGACGCGCTCGACGGCAGGATCCGTGCTGCGCTCGTGAAGGCGTCCGGCAAGGGCGACGAGACGGCCCGGCGCTACGCGCTGATCGCCCTCGGCCGCATCGCCGGTCGTGAGGGCGACGGCCGCGGCGACCCCCTGGCGGGGGTGGGCGAGGTGCGGAAAGCGCTGCTGCGCTCGTTGGCCAAGGGCAAGGCGTCGCTGCGCCCGTGGGCCGCGCTTGCGCTCGGCGTGCTGGGGCACGAGGCCCGTGCGGACGGCCGTCCGCTTCCGGGCTCGGACCTCGCCGCGCTCCGCAGCGCGCTGGACGACGCCAAGGTCGCCGACACCTCGGCCGCGCTGCAGCTCGGCGTAGCCCTGTGCGGCGACGCTCAGGCCGAGGAGGCGCTGCTCGACGAGCTCGCCGAAGGCAGCCTGGCGCAGCGCGCGTTCACCAGCCTTGCGCTCGGCGTGCTGGGCGCGAAGGAGGCGGTCGAGCCGCTGCACGAGGTCCTGTGGGAGTCGAAGCACGACCCGCACGCGATGAAGGAGGCGACGATCGCGCTCAAGCTGTTGGGCGACGCGCAGCTCGTCCCCGAGCTGATCGCGATCGCCGGGTCGTGCCAGTGCACGCTCTCGCAGACGGTGGTAGCGACGGCGATGGGGCATACGGGCGACGCGCGCGTCGTGCCGACGCTGCTCGCCATGCTCGACGACGAGAAGGCCCAGTCGCGCAAGCGGGCCTGGGCGGCGTACGCGCTGGGGCTCGTGGCCGACAAGGAGCCGCAGCCCTGGACGTCGCGCATCTCTATCGACCTGAACTACCGCGCCAACCCGACCAGCCTGACCGCGGGGAACGGGGCCGGAATCCTCGACTTCCCCTGAAGTGAAGCGCCGCGGCGTCCCGCCGATCCGGTCTCCCCAGGGCGGACGGCGGGGCGCCTAGGCCGCTGCGCTTATCTACCGGTCTCGGGCGAGCTGCTGGAGCTCGCCCGAGTCGCTCAGCGCCTGGAACAGGAAGTCGGCGATCAGGCCGTTGTGCAGCGCCGAGGGATGCGCGTCGTCGGCGTGCAGCGCCAGCTTGGAGCCCTTGTAGGCGGCGATCCCGTTGGCGCGCATGTACTCGTTCAGCGGCACGCTGAGGTCGAGCGTGCGGAACCCGCGCGAGTGCGTCAGGTCCAGCATGCGCCGCGCGTGCGGGTTGCGGCGGTAGGTGAACGCGACCACGTCGAAGCCGTGCTCCTCGCGCAGCGCGGCGAGCTCGTCGAGGGCGGCCTCGAGCATGTCCCCGCCGCCGGCTTCGGCCGAGGCCGGCGGCGGCTCGGAGCGCCCCCGGTAGCGGTCGCGTCGCAGGACCCAGTCGAGCAGGTAGCTGCGCGGCTCGGGCGGCGGGTCGGGCCGCGTCGTCTGGTAGAGCGCGGGCACCACGTCGTCGTACGTCATGCCGAGCAGCACGAGCCGCGGCGTGAGCTCGAGCGCCTTGTCGCGCAGCGCGGCGACCTCCTGCGCGGTGTTGTAGCCGGCGCACGCCGTATTCAGCACCTCACAGGAAAGCCCCGGATACGCTCGCTCGGCCCGCTCGGCGAGGCGGACGAGGAACGTGTCCTCTTCGGCAATACCCCAGCCGAGCATGAACGAGTCGCCGATGCCGGCGATCCGCGCGGCCTGCGACCCGGCCGCGACCTCGGGCCCGCGCATCCCGCGCGCGTTGATGCGGAGCGGGGTCGGCACGCCGCCCATGCGGATGCTGCCGACGAAGCCCGGGCGGTAGTCGTACACCAGGTCGCGCTCGTCGCGCGGCCGCAGGATGTTCTGAAACGCGCCGACCTCGCCGTCCTCGAGCGGCGGGGTGCTCGCCACAAGCTCGGCCAGGTCGAAGCCCGCAGGCGCTTCGGCGGTGAGCCGCGCGGCGAGCTCGGCTCCTCCGAGGGCGACTCCGACCGACACGAACGCGGCGGTGGCGCGGGCGGCCCAGCGTGGAGCGTTCGGGGAGGACATGGGCGGAGGAAGGGCGGCCGGCGCAGCCGCACCGGCCGCGCCAAGCTACCGCCGCTCGGCGTTCAGCGCGAAGTCCAGGTAGCCGGAACGAAGGATCTCCGGGTAGTCCGGGTCGTCGGAATCGGGCTGCTCGCCGAGGTAGAAGTCGATGCTGAGCGCGCCGCGCTCCGGGTAGTAGACCGCGTGCCAGAGCGTGCGGCTGGGCGCGTACGGCATCTGCGGCGGGGGCCCGGGCCCGTCGAAGGCGGCGCGCCGGCTGGCGGACCGGATCGTGCCCACGTCGTAGGGCGCGCTGGCGGCCTCCAGAACCGCGCACACGCCCTGGTAGCGGCCGAGGCTGCTCTTGGGGCCCGGCGACTCCGCGGCCTCGGGATCCGGATTGGCGTGGAGCATGAAGTTCGTACTGATCAGCGGCTCTCCCGGCCGCTCGATGAAGAACGTCCGGTTGCGCTCGGGCGAGCCCTCGAAGACGAACGCGCGGCCGCCCGCGTCGCCGACCACGTAGTGGCACGGGAGGAAGGCGTAGTACTGCCGCAGAAGGAGCAGCGCGTCCTTCGCCTCGTCCACGTCCGCGCACGTCTCAAGCAGGAAGCGCGGCACCTGGATCTCGTTCAGCCCGACGGCGAGGTCGCCGGTGGGCACCATGTCGTACTTGTTCATCAGCTCGCGGTCCGAGAGAAGCGCCACCGTCAGCCCCTTCTCGTTGACGCCGTCGAAGGCCGAGCCGAGCAGGTCCATGCTGCACGTGAAGAGGCTCGCGTAGCCCTCGTCGGGGTACGACTCGATCACGAACGGCCGCGACATCGCCGCGTGCTGGTCCGGGCCGGGGCGGCGGCCGTCGGTCATGCCCGAGGTGAAGTCCAGGTTGCGGCTCAGGACCGGCTCGCCCTCGGACGTCGTGCCGGGCGGGAAGTAGACCACCGTGCAGCCGAAGGTGTCGCCGAGGTCGTAGCCCAGCACCGAGTGGTTGACCGCGCTCTCCTCGAGCGAGCTGTCGAAGGCGCGCGCGGCACCCCTCATGCGGGCGTGGTGGGTCGGCCAGACGCGCTCGATGTAGCGCCGCTGCACGCGCGTCACCCGCGTGTCGCGCGAGGGCCAGGGGCGCGTGCCCAGCTCGTCGCGGGCCAGCTCGGCCAGGGCCGCGCCGATCTCCTCCTGCGTGCCGCGCAGCACGAGGTGACGGGCTTCGAGGAAGGCGTCGGGGCCGCCGGCGACGACCCGGTCCGAGCGCAGCGCGCCTTCCTGGGCGTCGGCGAACGGGGCGAGCCAGAGTGCAAGCGGTGCAAACAGCGAGAGCGGGAGCTTCATGGGAACTTAGTTCACATCCGGTTCGGAAGAGGTGGCTCGGACCCCGCGGTAGAGGTGCTCGAGCGAGGCGGCGTAGAGCCGCGTGAAACCCTCGTGGTCCGGCCCGAACCGGCCCGCGAGGAACTGGCTGACCAGGCCGTGGGCCAGCCCGGAGATGGCGAGCGCGACCTCGGTCGGGTCGCCGGGCGTCAGGTCGCCGGCGCGCATGCACTCGGCCACCCGGTCAACGCACAGCTGGAAGGCCGGCGGCGGCTCGTTGCGCCACCGATCCAGGCTGTTGGGCATCCGGAAGAGGCCCAGCTGGTTGGGAGTGAGCATCAGCAGCTCGTAGGCGTCCGGGCGCTCCAGCGCGAAGCGCAGGTACGCGTTCTGGGCCGCCATCAGGCGCTCCCAGGCGCTGCCGCCCTCCAGCGCCTGGGTCAGGTAGCCCAGGAAGGCGCCGCGGGCCTCTTCGAGCAGAGCCTCGATCAGCTCGCCCTTGCTGGCGAAGTGGCGGTAGATGGCGGGGGCGGTGAGCCCGACCTCGGCCGCGACCTTGCGCATGGTGATCGCCCGGAAGCCCTCGGTCACCGACAGCCGGCGGGTGGCTTCGAGGATCGTCGCGCGTGTCGCGGAAGGCATGTGAACTAAGTTAACCAGCGAGGGCGAGATTGCGCAAGCCCTCTCCCGGGGCCTTTCTCAGCCCGGCCGGCGGAACGCGCGGCGCTCGGCCTCGACCTCGGCGCGCACCGAGCAGCCCTCCAGGTGGTCGTTCACAACGCCCACGCTCTGGAGGAAGGCGTAGCAGGTCGTCGGGCCCACGAAGGCCCAGCCGCGCTTCTTCAGGTCCTTGCTGAGCGCGCGCGAGGCGGGCGTTTCGGCCAGCTTGGAGAGCGTGGCGTGGTCCATGCGTCGGGGGCGCTCGCTGGCCGGCGGTTCGAAGCTCCAGACGTGCGCCGCGAGCGAGCCCTTCTCGTCGATGAGCTCCAGGGCTCGCTTGGCGTTGTTGACCGTCGCTTCGATCTTGCCGCGGTGGCGGACGATTGAGGCATCCTTGAGCAGCCGCTCGACGCTGCGCGTGTTGAAGCGTGCGACGGACTCGAAGTCGAAGCCGCGGAAGGCCCGCCGGAAGCCCTCACGCTTGCGGAGGATCGTCAGCCAGCTCAGGCCTGACTGGAAGCCCTCGAGGCAGAGCTTCTCGAACAGCGGCCGGTCGCCGCCGACCGGCCGGCCCCACTCGTTGTCGTGGTACGCGCGGTAGTCCTCGTGCTCGCCGCACCACCAGCAGCGGGTGACGCCGGCGTCGGTCTGAAGTCCCTTCTTTGCCGCCATGGGCGGCGATGGTAGCTACTCGGCCGACAGGGCGTCGATCTCCGCCGCGAGGCGGCGCGCGACTTCGTCTTCTGTGAGCTCAGCCAGCTCGGCCGCCGCGTCCTCCGCCGGAGCCGCCTCCTCGGCCGCCGGTGCAGGCGCCGACCCGGGCAGGTCGGTCAGCACCTGCTCCTGCAGGTAGCCGACAAGCGCTTCCAGGTTCGGGTAGTCGAAGAGGAGCGTCGCCGGGAGCGAGACGTCGAGGCTGCCCTCGAGGCGGTTCCGCAGGTCGACCGCCAGCAGCGAGTCGACCCCCAGGTCGCCGAAGTTCCGGTGCGGGTCGATGCGGGTCGACGCGCCGAAGCCCAGCACGCGCGTGAGCTGGCGCTCGAGGAAGTCGCCCAGCAGCTGCGTCCGGTCGGGCGGCGTCGCCGCCGCGAGCTGATCCAGCAGCGCCGAGCGCTCGTCCGACGCCGGGGCCGCCGCGCTGGCGAAGGCGGAGTAGAGCGCCGGCGGGCCGCCGCGGTGGAACTGGCGCAGGTACTTCGACCACTGGATCGGGAGGACGAGCACCTGCGGCCGGTCCTCGGCCAAGAGGCGCCCGAAGAGCGCCGCCCCGTCGTCGGGCGAGATGCTCTTCAGCCCCATCTCGGCGAAGCGCACCTGGTTGCGCGAGGCGAGGCTCGCCGCCATGCCACCGCCCGACCACGGGCCCCAGTTGATCGACAGCGCCGGCAGCCCCTCGGCCGCGCGCCGGTGGGCCAGCGCGTCCATGTAGGCGTTGCCCGCCGCGTAGGCGGCCTGCCCCTGCGCGCCGAGCGCGGAGGTCATCGACGAGAACAGCACGAAGAAGTCGAGCGCCAGGTTGCGCGTGAGCTCGTCGAGGTTGCGGGCTCCGGCGACCTTCGGCGCCAGCACGCCCGCGATGCGCTCGCCGTCGAGCTGCATCAGCATCCCGTCGTCGAGCACGCCGGCGGCATGCACCACGCCCGCCAGCGGCGGCAGGTCGCGCGCGATGCGGTCGAAGAGCGCGATGAGGCGCTCGCGCGCTGCCACGTCGACGGCCGCGGCCAGCACGGTGGCGCCGCGCTCCTCGAGCGCCGCGACGCGGCTCTGGATCTCCTCTTCGGCTTCGTCAAGCCCGCGCCGCCCGCAGAGCACGAGGTGTCGCGCTCCCTCGTCGACGAGCTGCTCGGCGACCACCATGCCGAGCGCGCCGAGGCCGCCCGTCACGAGGTAGGTGCGGTCGCCGCGCACGCGTCGCGCGGCCGCGTCGCCGGCGGGCAGGGTCAGCACGACCTTGCCGACGTTCTTCGCCTGCGCCATGTAGGAGAAGGCCTCGACCGCCCGTCCGACCGGGAAGGTCTTGGTGGGCAGCGCGGTCAGCGAGCCGTCGGCGAAGCCCTTGGCGAGGTCGGTCTGGAACTTCCGCAGCAGGTCGGGGTTCTCTTCGATCCGCTCGCTGAGGTCGAAGAAGTGGTACTCGGCGTCGGGCCGCTCGGTCGCCATGCGTTCGTGCGACCACACCCCGATCTTGCCGATCTCGACGAAGCGGCCGCCCTTCTTCAGGCAGCGGACGCTCGCGTCGACGAACTCGTTCGCGAGGCTGTTGAGCACGACGTCCACGCCCTCGCCCCCGGTCGCGGCCAAGATCTCGTCCGCGAAGTCGAGCGTGCGCGAGTTGAGCACGTGGTGGACGCCCTCGCGCCGCAGGACCGCGTGCTTGGCCGGGCTCGCCGTAGCGAAGATCTCGGCTCCCGCGCGCCGCGCGACCTGCACCGCGGCTTGGCCGACGCCGCCGGCGGCGGCGTGGATCAGCACGCGGTCCCCGCGCTTCAGGTGCGCGAGGTCCTCCAGGCTATAGAGCGCGGTCTGGAACACCGTCGGAAGGCCCGCGGCCTCGGCGACCGTGAACTTCTCGGGGATGTGGAAGACCGTGATCACGGGCGCCGTGACGTGCGTCGCCATCGCGCCGATCCACTTGACCACGACGCGGTCGCCCACGGCGTAGTCGGTCACGCCCTCGCCGATACGGACGACCGTGCCCGCGCCCTCGAAGCCCAGCGGCTGGTCGATCGAGCGCATGACGCCGTGCGACTCGCTCCACTCCTTCATCATGCCCAGGGTGTAGAGCACGTCCTTGAAGTTGAGCGCGGTGGCGCCGAGCTCGACCTCGACCTCGCCCGCGTTGGGCGCGCGACGCTTGAGCGGCACGAGGGTGAGGTTCTCGAGCATGCCGTAGTCGGCCACGCGCACCTCGAACGCATCGCCGGGCGGCGTCAGCTCGCCCGCGCTCAGCGACTGCTGCCGCGCGAGGCGCGGGGCGAAGCGCTCGTCGGTGCGGAGCGCGACCTGATCCTCTCCCCCCGAGGAGCGCAGCTCGAGCACGAGCTGTGCCGCCTCGGCCGCCGCGTCCGCGTCCGAGCGCGAGGGATCGAGGTCGATCCGCATCGGCTCCAGCTCGGGATGCTCGAGTGCCAGCGTGTTCGCGAGGCCCCACAGCGCGGCCTGCTCGGGCGCGACCGGGCCGCCGGCGGGCTGTGCGCCGCGCGTGACGAGGACGAGCCGCGCGGGCGCGCCCTCGGCGCGCAGCACGAGCGCCTTTGAGGCCTCGAGCAGGTGCGCGCACAGGTCCGCGGCCGGGCGCGACCCGGACGACAGCGCGCCCAGGTCCACCAGCACGTCGGCCTCGCCCAGCAGGCGGCTCCACGCAGCGGCATCCCGCAGCGCGGCCGGATCCTCGGCCGCGACCGGGAAGCCCTGCCCCTCGAGCTCGCGGCGCAGGGCTCCGGCGAGCGCACCCGAGCCGGCCAGCGCGAAGCGCGTGGGCCGGTCGCTGCGGGCGGGCTCGTCGGACTCTCCGCGCGGAGTCTTCTCCCAGGTCACCGCGTGGAGCAGCGTCCGCGCGGCCTCGTCCGCGCGCGAGAGCGACGCCGCATCCGCGCGGACAAGCTGCAGTCCTTCGACGACGAGGACCGGCGTGAGCGCGCCCCCGGCGCGCTCGCTGTAGAGGTGGACGTCGAGCCGGATCGAGCGCTCGCTCGTCGAGCCTTCGCGCACGCGCATGTGGCACAGCGCCTCGTCGCCGACCGGGCCGAGCAGGCGGACCGTCTCCATGCCGATCGGCAGGAAGAGGTCCTCGATCTCGGTCCCCACCAGCGCAGCGGCCGCGGTCTGGAAGCACGCGTCGAGCAGCGCCGGGTGGATCCGGAAGTCATCCGAGCCGGCCAGCGCCTCGGCCAGCCGGACGCGCGAGAGCGCCTCATCGTCGCGGCGGCGCAGCTCGCGGATGCCGCGGAACAGCGGGCCGTACTCCAGCCCCGAGGCGTCGAAGGCCGCGTACAGCTGGTCGGGCGTGATCTCGGTCCACTCGCCGGCCTCGAGCTCGGCCAGCGTCGGCGCGTCCGCGGCCGGCGTATCGGTCGCGCGGACGTGCCCGCTGACGTGGAGCGTCCAGGGGGCATCGTCGAGCTCGTCGACCTCGCCGCGGTCGCGCAGGCTGAAGATCTTGAACTCACGCGCGCCGTCGTTGGAAGGCGAGAGCACGAGCTGCACGGTGGTCTCCTCGCCGTCGACCGGGAGAGCCTCCTGCACGGCGACGCCTTCGAGCTGCACGTCGTAGCCACCCGGCGCGGGGACGCCGCCCAGGAGCTCGCGCGTGCCGGCGCTGAGCGCCATCTCGAGCAGGCCGGCCCCGGGCACGATCGGGCCGCCGAACACGACGTGCTCGGCCAGGAACGCGGGGGCGCGCGAGGAGAGGACGCTCTCGAAGAGCACCTGTCCTTCGCCGAGCACCGCCGAGCGCAGGCGCTGGCCCAGCAGCGGGTGGTAGCGACCTCCGTCGCCGCCACGGCGCGAGCTGGGCACGCGCTCGTACCAGTAGCGCTCGCGCTGGAAGGGGTAGGTGGGCAGGTCGACGAGCGGCCGCGTGTTGCCCGCGTAGACCGTGCGCCAGTCCAGCGGAACGCCCAGCACGTAGAGCTCGGCCAGGCTGGAGGCGAGCGCCGCCCAGTCGCCCTGGCCGCGGCGCAGGCTCGGGACCCAGGCCAGCTTCGAGTCGCGCCCGGCCCGCACGAAGCGCCGCGCCATGCCCAGCAGCACGGGCTGCGGGCCGACCTCGAGCATGACCTCGCAGCCCTCGCCGGCGAGGGCTTCCATCGCGGCCTGGAAGCGCACGGGGCTCTGCACGTGCCGCACCCAGAAGTCGGCGGTGGCCATCTCGTCGCCGGCGACGCGCGCGTCGAGGCATGAGACGATCGGGATCTCGGGCGCGCGCAGCTCGATGCCGCGGGCGATCTCCTCGAACGCGGCGAGCATCGGCTCCATCAGCGGAGAGTGGAAGGCGCGCGAGACGCTCAGCTCCTGCGAGCTGAGCTTGTCCGCCGACAGCTTCGCCGCCAGCTCGGCGATCGCGGCGGGCTCGCCGGCGAGCACCGTGTTGGCCGGGCCGTTCGCGGCCGCCAAGCCGACGCGGTCCTCGTAGCCGGCGAGGTACGGCAGCACCTCGTTCTCGGGGCCGAAGACGGCGAGCATGGCGCCGGGCGGGCACAGCTCCTTCATCAGCCGACCGCGCGCGGCGATCAGCCTCAGCCCGTCGGCGAGCGAGAACACGCCCGCGACGCAGGCGGCGACGTACTCGCCGACGCTGTGGCCCAGGAGCCGCGTGGGCTCGACGCCCCAGGCGCGCCACATCTCGGCCAGCGAATACTCGATGGCGAAGAGCGCGGGCTGGGTGTACTCGGTCTGGTCGAGGAGCTGCGAGTCCTCGGCCCAGATCACGTCGAAGAGCGGGCGGTCGAGGTGCTCGGCGAGCAGCTCGGCGCAGCGGTCCAGCGTGCCGCGGAAGACCGGGTCGACGTCGTACAGCTCGCGCGCCATGCCCGCCAGCTGCGAGCCCTGCCCGGTGAAGAGGAACGCGACCTCGGGCGCCTGGGCGGAGGCGCTGCCGCGGATCCCCTCGGCGGGGTCGCGCAGGACGTCCTTGAGCTGGCGCTTGAGGTCCTCGAAGCCGTCGGCGACCAGCGCGAGGCGCTCGGAGTGGTGCGCACGCCCGACCGCCGCGGTCGCGACGACGTCGGCCGGGTCGACACCGGCGGACAGCGCGTCGCGGTAGCGCTCGACCAGCGTCATCAGCGCGGGCTCGGTCTGCGCCGAGAGCGGCAGCACGTACGGGGCGCGGCCGTGCTTCGCGGGCGCCTCCTGCGCCGGCGCTTCGCTCAGGATGACGTGCGCGTTCGTGCCGCTGAAGCCGAACGACGAGATGCCGGCCAGCCGCGGCGTCGCGCCGCGCGGCCAGGGGCGCGCCTCGGTTGGCACCTGCACTACCGACTCGTCCCACGGGACGTGCGGGTTGGGCGTCTCGAAGTGCAGGTTCGGCGGGATCTCCTCGTGCTGCAGCGCGAGGACGATCTTCAGGAGCCCGGCGATGCCGGCCGCGGGCTCGAGGTGCCCGATGTTCGTCTTGACCGACCCGACCGGGAGCCCACGCCCGCGGTGCGTCGGTCCGAAGACCTCGTCCAGTGCGCCGATCTCGATCGGGTCGCCCAGCGACGTGCCGGTGCCGTGGGCCTCGACGTAGGAGATCTCGCGTGGGTGAACGCGCGCGTCGGCGAGCGCGGTGCGCACGACGTCGACCTGCGACGGGCCGTTCGGGACGGTGAGCCCGCTGCTCGCGCCGTCCTGGTTCGACGCGGTTCCGCGGATCACCGCGAAGACCCGGTCGCCGTCGGCCTGCGCCTTGGAGAGCGGCTTGAGGAGCACGGCTCCGCAGCCCTCCGCGCGCACATAGCCGTCGCCCTTCGCGTCGAACGTCTTGCAGCGGCCGTCGGCGGCCAGCATGTTCGCCTGCGAGATGCCCATGAACGACAGCGGGTCGATGAGCGCGTTCACGCCCGACGCGACCGCCATCTCGCACTCGCCGCGGCGCAGACTCTGCACCGCCAGGTGCACCGCGACCAGCGACGACGAGCACGCCGTGTCGAGCGCGATCGACGGGCCGACCCAGCCGAGGGTGTAGGACACGCGTCCGGCCGCGGTCGAGAGCGCGCAGCCGGTCGCGTTGTACTGCCCGAGCTGCTGCTCGTCGCGGTCGGTCTGCGAGTCGAAGTACTCGTTGTTGAGGATGCCCAGATACATCCCGATCGAGCGGCCGCGCAGCGACTGCGGCGCCTGGGCGCCGTGCTCCAGGCACTCCCAGACCGTCTCCAGGAGGATGCGCTGGCGCGGGTCGAGCTCGATCGCCTCGCGCGCCGACATGCCGAAGAAGCGGGCGTCGAAGCGGTCGAGCTCATCGACGAAGGCGCCGTAGCGGGTCGCGATCTTGCCCTGGGCCTGGTGGTCGGGGTCGTAGTAGCGGTCGACCGGGAAGCGGTCCGCGGGGACCTCGGTCACCGCGTCGACGCCGTCGCGCATCAGGCGCCAGTAGCGCTCGGGCGTATCGGCCTTGCCCGGGAAGCGGCAGGCGAGCCCGACGATGGCGATCGGCTCGTGCTCGCGGTCCTCGATGGCCCGCAGGCGCGCCCGCAGCGCGTCGGCGTCCAGCGCGTCGAGGTCGTCCCCGGCACCTGCCTCAGCATCCGCGGCGGCGGCCTCGGCGGGCAGGCCGAGGGTCTCGATCAGGTGCGCGGTGACGGCGCTCGGCGTCGGGTGGTCGAAGACCAGCGTCGTGCGCAGCTCGCAGCCGAAGCCCTGCGCCAGCTCGTCCTTGAAGTCGACCGCGCGGAGCGAGTCGAACCCCAGGTCGAGGAAGGTCGTCTCGGGGTCGATCTCGTCGGGCGAGTCGTACCCCAGGAAGCCCGCCAGGGTCGCCAGGGCCTCGGCCTGCACGCGCCGGCGGACCTCCGCCGCCGGCTGGGTGCGCAGCTCCTCGATCCAGTTCGAGCTCTGACTCACGCGTCGTCTCCCTCGCCGGGCTTGCCCCGACCCAAGGCCATCGTGACCCTTCCCTTCGCCAATCCCCCCTGTGCGTCCCAGAAGCGGTGGGTGAGCTTCAGGACGACGAAGTTCTTCGTGCGCAGCGCGTTCGCGATCGCGATCTCGCCCTCGAACGAGCGCGGGTCGATCACGGTCTTGAAGGTGCTGCGCAGGTCGTGGATGAGCGAGCCCTCCAAGTACCACTTGCGGAACATCTCCGGCGTCCACGCCTCGAGCTGCGGCACCAGGCCGTGCGCGATCGCGTGCGCAGTGACGACGTAGTAGGCCTGGTTGAACGCGATGTTGACCTCCACCGCGTTCAGGTGCCCGGTGTCGTCGATGTAGCACGACTCCTCGATTGCGAACTTACCCACGAGCGCCACCGGAAAGGGAGACCCGTCGGACGGCGTCTCGACCTCTGCGCTCTTCAGGTAACGGCAGTGCGGCTTGTAGACCCGCAGGATCTCGTCGACCAGGTTCTGGTCGACCGGGGTTCGCATGCTGGGCCGTGCTTCGGTCATGAGGTCAGCCCCGAGGCGCCGGTGTGCCCGACGTAGAAGGGCAGCCCGTCGTTGAGGCTGATGCGGTAGCTGCAGCTCTGCTCTCCGGGCCGCACCGTCGAGGCATGGTGGATGAAGGGGCGGTTGTCCCACAGGAGGATGTCGCCCACGCGCCAGTCCTGCTCGTGGATGAAGCGTTCCTGCTCGATGTAGGCGAAGAGCTCCTTGAGGTAGGCGTTGTGCTCCTCGTACGTCATGCCCTCGACCTTGGTGGTGAAGCCGCTCGAGGCGTAGAGCATCTGCTCGCCGGTCACCGGGTGCGTCAGGATCGACGGGTGCCAGGCGCCGGGCGAGAGCTCGCGGAACTCCTCGATCAGCTCGGCGATGGCGCGGTCGATGTCCTTCGGCTGGATCTTGTAGTACCAGGTCGCCTCGTGGAAAAAGCGACGTCCTTCGAGCCGCGTCCGCAGCTCGTCCGGCATCTCCGCGAGGACGCGGACCATGTCGATGTACATCGTCTTCCGCTTGGCCTCCGGGATGACCCGCGGGGCGACCATCGTCATCGACAGCGGGTCGTCGAACATCGAGTAGTCCGAGTGCCACATCCGCCCCGTGCCGGCGACGCCGACCTTCTGTCCCTCCTCGGGCACGTTCGAGGACACGAAGATCTCGGGGTGCTCGGGGTGGTGGTAGTTGTCCTGGAAGTAGGGCCGGACGTGGCCGAGCCGGTGGCCGAAGGCGACGTATTCGTCGTTCTCGAACTCCTGCCCGGTCAGGACCACGAGCTTTTGGCGCCAGACCAGCTCACGGAGCTCCGCGAGCTGCTCCGTGGAGGTGATCTCCTGGATGGGAAGACCGGACAACTGGACCCCGAGCCCCTCCTGCGGAGTTACCGGAAGGGTCGCCTCGGGCCGGGAAACGGGGGTCTCGGTAGATCGGGCCATGGGGGCTGGAAGAGATCGTCAGCGGAGAGAATGAACGCCAGGAGCCATACCGGACTCGCGGCCGATTTTGCTGCCAGCTGGGCCGGGATTCGGGAAGCCACCCGACCGGCGACTGGGAGCGACCCCCCATTATAGAGGAGGTGTCCGGCCCGGTGCCCCCGGGGGGGCTCCCTCGTTCCGGGCCCGTAGGGGCATGAATTGCGAGGCTCGGCGCGCGACCCCCGACCCGGTCCGGCTTAGATTCGAGCGTCGGCAGGGCGCGCCGCCCGCGCGCGATCGACCGGCCGACTGAGGAGGAACGATGGCGGACCGCTTCGATATCCAGACGCTCGCCGACATGACGCGCTTCCACGCGGCGGAACGCGGTGATCGCGTTGCCCTTGCGTTCGAGGATCGCGAGACCAGCTTCGCCGAGCTGGATCGGGCCGCCAGCCGGGTCGCCCAGGCGCTGCTCGGGCTCGGGCTGCGTCCCGGCACGCGCTGCGCGACGGTGACCCAGGACTCCGACCACGTGTATGAGCTCCAGTTCGGTATCGCCAAGGCGCGCGGCGTGATCCAGGGCATCAACTGGCGGCTCGCGCCGAAGGAGATCGCCTACATCGTCAACGACGGCGCGGCCGAGGTGTTGTTCGTCAGCGAGGAGCTGTTCGGCAAGGTCGAGGAGATCCGCGATCAGCTCACGACCGTCAAGCACATCATCACGATGTCGGGCGACCACGCCGAGTGGCGGCCGTACGTGGCGTGGCGCGATGCGGCTCCGGCCGACGACCCGGGGCTGCCCGCGGACCCCGAGGAGGTCGTGGTGCAGATGCACACCAGCGGCACCACCGGGCAGCCGAAGGGGGTCATGCTCCCCAACCGCTCGTTCTTCGCTGTGATCCGTTCGATGCACGCGGCCGGCGACGATTGGATCGGCTTCCGCGAGGACGACGTCAGCCTGCAGTGCTTCCCGATGTTCCACATCGGCGGCTTCTGGTGGGCGATCACGGGGCTCAACGCCGGCGCGAAGAACGTCGTGCAGGACGCCTTCATCGCGCATCAGGCCCTGTCGCTGATCGAGCGGCATCGCGTTACCAAGGTCTGCCTGGTGCCGGCGATGCTCGGGATGATGCTCAGCGAGCCGAGCTGCAAGGGCACCGACTTCGCCACGCTGACCCACATGATCTACGGCGGCTCGCCGATCCCGACGCCGCTGCTCAAGGAGTCGATCCAGACCTTCGGCTGCGAGTTCGGCCAGATCTACGGTCTGACCGAGACCGGCAACACCGCGGTCTTCCTGCGGCCCAACGACCACCACGACCTCGAGAGCGAGCGCCTGAAGGCCGCGGGCCGCCCGTACCCGGGCGTCCGCGCGAAGGTCATCGACGAGCAGGGCGGCGAGCTCGGTGCACGCGAGATCGGCGAGATCTGCCTCCACTCGCCGGCGAACATGACGGGCTACTGGAACCGCCCCGACGCCACCTCCGATACGCTGCGCGACGGCTGGCTGCACACCGGCGACGCCGGGTACCTCGACGAGGACGGCTACGTCTTCGTCTGCGACCGCGTGAAGGACATGATCATCTACGCGGGCGAGAATATCTATCCCGCCGAGGTCGAGAGCGCGATCGTCGGCCACCCCGCCGTCGCCGAGTGCGCGGTCATCGGCGTGCCGAGCGAGCGTTGGGGTGAAGAGGTCAAGGCGATGGTCGTGCTGAAGCCCGGCCAGACCGCCAAGCCCCACGAGATCCTGGCTCTCGCACGCGGCGAGATCGCGAGCTTCAAGGTGCCGAAGTCGGTCGACTTCATCGACGAGCTGCCGCGCACACCCAGCGGCAAGGTGAGAAAGGGCGAGTTGCGCAAGCCGTTCTGGGAGGGCCAAGAACGGCAGGTCAATTGAACGACGCCGGCCAACCCACCGGCTGGGCGCGGCGCCTGAACGCTCCGGTCGACGCCGCATCGCTGGCGTTCTTCCGGATCGCCTTCGGCGTCATCATGGTCTGGGAGGTCCTGCGCTTCTTCCTGGCCGGCTGGGTCGACTCGCACTACAAGGAGCCGCGCTTCCTCTTCACCTACTGGCCGTTCGACTTCGTGCGCCCGTGGCCGGGATGGGGGCTGGAGGCGCACTTCGTCGTGCTGGCCTTGGCGGCCCTGTGCGTGGCGATCGGGTTTCGCTACCGCCTGGCGGCGGCGGTCGTGTTCCTGTCGATCACCTACATCTTCCTGCTCGACAAGACCCGCTATCTCAACCACATCTACCTCGTCTGCCTGATCTCGTTCCTGATGATCCTGGTGCCGGCGCCGCGCATCTGGTCCGTGGACGCGCGGCGGCGCGGGGGGGCGAGCGATGCGACCGTCCCAGCCTGGACCATCGCGCTCCTGCGCTTCCAGGTCGGCGTGCCGTACTTCTTCGGCGGGGTGGCGAAGCTCAACTACGACTGGCTTCACGGTGAGCCCCTGCGCGACTGGCTCGCCGGCCGCACCGACTTCCCGCTGATCGGGCCGCTCTTCACGCGCGAGCCCGTGGTGTGGGCGGCGACGTATGGCTCGCTGCTGCTGGACCTCTTCGTGCCGTTCCTCTTGCTGAGCGCAAGGACGCGCGTGCCGGCCTTCCTCGCGGCGGCGCTGTTCCACGTGATGAACTCGCGCCTGTTCGGCATCGGGATCTTCCCGTGGGCGATGATCGCGATGACGACGATCTTCTTCCCGCCCGACTGGCCGCGGAGCGTCGCCGCGGCGTTTCGGGAGCGCCGCTTCGGCGGCGGCGTGTTCGGCTTCGCCTGCGGAGCGTCGCTGGTGATCTGGCTGCTCGACCTCAGCATTGTCGGGCCGGTGCCGGTCCTTCTCGCCGGCGTCGCCGGGCTGCTGGTCGGCCACTACACGCAGCTCGCCCTCGGCGGATCGGCGCAGGGCGAGCCGCTCCTCGCCGCGGACCGCGCGGGCTCACCGCTCTCGAAGGGCGCGCTGGCGCTGCTCGCGGGCTGGGCGGGGGCACAGATCCTGATCCCGCTCCGGCACTACGTTATCCCGGGCCACGTGCACTGGACCGAGGAGGGGCACCGCTACGCCTGGCACATGAAGCTGCGCGACAAGGACTCGCGTTCACGCTTCCGCGTGCGCGACAAGGCCACGGGGCGCGACTATTCGGTCCGGCTGCGCGACTTCCTGACCTCCAAGCAGATCTCGAAGATGTCGTCGCGGCCCGACATGGTCGTGCAGTTCGCGCACCACCTGGAGGAGCGCTTCCGCGAGCGCGGCGTCGAGGAGGTCGAGGTCTACGCGCAGGTGGCCGTTTCGCTCAACGGGCGCGAGCCTGAGCTCCTGCTCGACCAGGACCGCGATCTGACCGAGATCCGCATTCCCTGGCGGCCGCCGGCGGACTGGATCTATCCGCTGACCGAGCCGCTGTTCCCCGAGGGCGAGGAGGAGCGCTAGGGGCGGAGGGCGTTACCCCCCGCCTCCGTTCGTGAACGCGACGCGCTAGTCGTCGTCGTCGTCGCAATCGTCGTCGTCGTCGTCGTCGTGACCGTCGTCGTCGTCGTCATCATCGTCGTCGTCGTCGTCGTCGTCACCGTCACAGTCGTCCTCGCATAGCGTGAGCGAACCGTTGGTGCCGATGTCGATGATGCCGGTCGTCGGGTCGTAGCCGTAGGCGAGATAGAAGATCTCGAGCCCGGCGAGCTCGGGGATCTCCGGGATCTTCACCCAGGTGCAGATGTCGCCCGGCGGCGGCGCGATCGTCTCGATCAGCGGCGGGTTGATCGGGTCGCCGAGCGGGAAGTGGATCCCATCGATGACGGTGGGCCCCGCGCTGAGCCCGAGCATGACGCAGACGCCGCAGCCGGGTTCGACCCAGACGCAGAAGTCAGCGGTCTCGCCCAGGCAGTCGCCGCCGCTGATCGACAGCTTCGGCTTGCAGGGGCCGTCGGTGACGTTGGGCGGCGTTGCCGCCAGGAGCGCGGCGAAGCCGAGCGGGGCTAACAGGGAAAGCAGGCGGAAAGGAGTTTTCAAAGTGGCTGCTCTTTGAATATGGGTGTCTATGATGTGCACAGTTGCCACCAAAGACCACCGTAGCGTCAACCTCCGTCGCGGCAAGGCCGACTGCGGGTTCCGCCGCTCGCTCATAGAATCGTGACGAAGGCGGGGTTGGTCAGCGCCGTCTGCGGCCCTCCAAGCTCGACGCCCTGGAAGACCGCAAGCAGGCCGACCAGCGTCGGCACCGCCGGCAGCGCCAGCGGGAAGCTCGCCGAACCCATCACGCTCAGCGGCACCGCGCCGAAGGCGACGGCCTGCGACGGATCCAGCAACGTCGCTCCATCGACGCCCGGAATCAGCAGCAGCGACGACGGGCTGAGCGCGGCGAAGAGCACCAGCGAAGCGCCGGGGTTCCCCGACGCGTTCAGGGCCACCGTCGCGCCCGGCGAAGTCGAAGTCGGCGCGCTCAGCAGCGGGTAGGTCAGCGCGGTCTGCACGCTCGCCGCCGCGTCGTTGACCTCGACCGGCGGCTTCGGGACGGCCGAGCCGTAGTCCAGCCCGCCCGCGATCGCGATCGAGTCGACCGCCAGCAGTTGCGCCGTGCCGGTCAGCCGTACGCCCGGGGCGCCCGCGCCGGGGCATCCCGAGCTCGTAAAGCCCCCCGATCCGCCGGTGATGGTCTGCCCGGGGCCGGAAACGACCTTCACGAACGACCCGCCACCGGCCTCGATGCCGGGGCTGCCCGACAGGCCGACGAAGGTCGGTCCGCCGAAGCAGCTGCCGACGATGGTGCCGCCGTCGCCGCCGCGCACCGTCGACTCGGCCACGTAGACCGCCGCGTCCTCGGCGATGAGGCCCGGACCCGAGGCCGTCGTGTCGTAGAAGGTGCTGGAGGCGCCTCCGCCCTCCAGCTCGCAGCCCACGAGCCACAGCTCGGTCGTGGCGACCGACACGCCGTAGCCCGGCCCCGCCGAGCCGAAGCCCTCCGAGCGCGTCGCTGTCATCACGACCAGCGCGTTCTGGTCGAGGCGGACGCCGACCGCGTCGAGCTCCTGCAGCACGATCGTACCCGCGTTGCCGACGATCTCGGCCGACGGGCACGAGGCGAACAGGCACGACACCGCCGACGGTCCGATGGAAAGCCCGGCGATCATCGCGTGCTCGTCGGCCGCGATGCCGGTCACCGTGACCGGTGCCGCCGCGGTCGACAAGCCCTGAACCGTGGCGCCGGGCTGCCCGTATAGGCGCAGCGACTTGTTCAGCACGAACTCCGAGTAGAGCCCGGGCTCGATCAGCAGCACGTCCCCCGGCATCGCCGCGTCGATCGCGGGCTGGATGTCGGGGAAGGTCCCGGATGGGCCGACGGTGAGGATGCCGGCCTCGGCGAGCGGAGCGGCAAGCAGGAGCGGGAGGAGCGTCACGAGCCTCTTCATGGTTTCAACTCCTTAAAAGTCGGCGGGGGCGGGCCGACGTCCATGATGCCACGGGCGCGTTCGTCCGGGGGCGCCTCGCGCGCCTCGGCGCGAGCCCTAAGCGCCTTCCGCGGATGCGGCGGCCTGTGCGGCCTCGAGCTCCTCGCCGACCAGCCGCTCCAGGTCCTCGAGCGCGTAGGGCTTCTGCAGGAAGGCGCAGCCCGTCGAGGACAGCCCGCGGTCGTTCAGCGAGTCCGCCGAATAGCCCGAGGTCAAGACGACGGGCATGCGCGGGAGGTTGAGCGAGCGCGCGAGCTCGATGCCGTTGAGGTCCGGCAGCACCATGTCGACGACCAGGAGGTCCGGTGTGTTCGCGTCCTCGCTGAGCACGCGCTGCGCCTCGGACGCGTTGGCGGCGACAAGCACGCGATACCCGCTGGCCGCGAGCCACTGGCGCGTGAGCTCGCGTACTTCCGCCTCGTCCTCGACGACCAGGATCGTCTCGCCGCCAGGGCGTGACGGAACCGGTGCGGTCGGCGCGATCGGCTCGGGACGCGGTATCTCGTCCGTCGCGGGAATCGTCTCGAGCAGCGGCAGCAGGATGCGGACATCGGTGCCGCGGCCGGGCTCGCTGGTGAGCCGCATCGCTCCACCGAGCTCGTGGACGATCCCGCGCGTGGTCGCGAGCCCGAGCCCGCTGCCGCCCTCCTTGGTCGTGAACGAAGGCTCGATCGCGCGCCGCCGCGTCGCGTCGTCCATGCCGTGCCCCGAGTCGCGCACGACGAGCTCGGCGTACTCGCCCGGCGCCGGCGCATCCTCGCCCACGTCGACGAGCGTTCGCTGGAGGTAGAGCTCGAGGCTGCCGCCTCCGGGCATCGCGGCGCGCGCGTTGATCGCCAGGTTGAGCACCACCTGCGCGAGCTGGTTGCGGTCGATCCGCACGCAGAGGTCCTCGCGCGTCGCGTCGATCGTCAGCTCGACGTCCTCGCCGATCAGGCGCTGGAGGAGCGGCTCTAGCTGGTCGAGCTCCCGCCCCAGCAGGAGTCGCTCGGGCTGCGGGGGCCGCTGGCGGCCGAAGGCCATGAGCTGCTCGATCAGCCCCTCGGCGCGCCGCGTTGCGTCGAGGATGCGCGTGCCCTCCTGCCCTGTCAGGCGGGCGTGGGGGACGCTCCCGGTCAGCATCTCGGCCGAGCCGCGGATCACCAGCAGCAGGTTGTTGAAGTCGTGCGCGATCCCGCTGGTCAGGCGGCCGAGCGCCTCCATGCGCTGGGCCTGCTGTAGCTGCTCGTTGGAGATCAGCACGGTGAAGGCCGACTCCAGCTCGCGGTTCCGTCCGCGCAGCAGCAGCGACTGCACCAGCGCCGTCAGCAGAAGCAGCACGAGGACGGTGACCACGACGCCCTCGCGCGCGGCGCGGATCTCGCCGTCGAGGCCGCCGAGCGCGTAGAGCCCGAAGTGCAGCAGCGGGATCACCCCGGCGAGGAGCAGCGGCAGCACCGACCAGCTGACCGAGGTCTCACGGGCGGTGGGGAAGGGGACCGGCTCCGGCGGATCGGCCGGCTGCCCGACGGCCACCGCCGAGGCCACCGTGATCGCCACCGGGAACAGGTAGAACGGCAGATCCCAGGCGGTCCCGACGGGCAGCCAGAGCGCCTCCGCAAAGACGAGGCCGTCCAGCACGTCGGCGGCCCACCAGAGCGTCGCCGCCGCTGCGAGCAGGCCGTAGATGCTCCTCCACCGACCTTGGGCCTGCGCCATCCGCAGGAGGAAGCCGGCGACGAGCAGCGTGTCGAGGAGGATGAACAGCAGGAGCGAGGGGACCGCGCCGCGGTACTCCTCCGGCGCATAGCGTGCGGGAATCACCACGAAGTAGGCGGCCCCGCCCAGCAGGATCGTGACGATCGCGATCCGCGCGAAGCTCGGGGACAGTCCGTTCCCTTTCGAGCTCGCCGCCGCCGGCAGGTGCGGGCGCTGACTCAGCACCAACGTCAGGAGCAGGAAGCTGCCCAGCTGCAGCCCGTCGACCCAGAGCAGCGTGCCCGTCCCCTGGTGCTCCGGCGGGACGAACGTGAACATCAACTGACTGAGCCACCAGGCCACCAGGCCCGCCGCCAGCAGGGCCCAAAAGCGCTTCTCAGCGGGCGAAGAGCTCGTGCGGAGAGGTCTCAACGCCGCCGCCAGTGACCAGCCCAGCATGGCAAGCGGAGCGACCTGAAGCGCGAAGAAGACCCTCTGCTCTACGGCGATGACCGGATCGGCGTAGAAGCCGATCAGGACCGCAAAGGCAATGCACGTGATCTGTACGAACCGATCGGTGAGCAGGGCTTTTGTCATTCCCGAGCCAGCTGAGGGGGAGGCACGGCAAGGTCTGGACGGGCGCGAGTGTAACCCAACGCCGGGTTGGGAGTTCGCGTCCACTTCCCTTCACGCGTCGATTCGCAACGCCGGGAACAGCTCGATCGGTGTTTTGTGACTAAGGAGTTATTCAGCTCTCGCGGGCGCGGGGGGATCCCCTCACAGATCCCATCGCAGCCCGATCGCGAGCAGCGAGTTGTTCGGGAAGAAGTCGAAGACGCTCTCCCCATTGCCGGGCGGATCGAACAGCTGAAGCTGGACGTTGAGCTTCAGGTCTTCGTGTATCGCGCGCAGCTGCGTCTCGAAGATCGACTCCCAGATCACCTCTTTCGTGTCTACATCGTAGATGGTCCGCAGCTCGAGCGACCGTCGAGCGAAGTCGTTCGCCTCCCAGAAGGCCCGCGCGATCACGTCGTTGCGGAAGGGGCGGAAGACCGTCGCGGCATCATCCGCGCCGGTCTCGCCCGCGTATTCCAACGTAACCGTTAGTTGATCCTGGGCGCGCAGCAGGTCGTAGAAGAGCCGGTCGACGCCCACGACGTAGGCGAGGTAGTCCTCCGGCGTCTCGATGGGCGATCCGTCGAAGCGGTAGGGGTCCTTGAAGACGACCTCGGCCTTGAGCGTGAGCGTCGCCAGGAAGTGCCCGAGGACATCCTCGTTCGGCACCGCCCGCAGGCCGGCGCCGAAGGTACGCGCGCCGTAGTAGGCGGGCACGAGCTGAGGCGCGGCTGCCCCCGGGTCCGGCACCGCTAGCGGGCCTCGCTCGGGGCCGCGCGCCACCAGCAGCTGCAGGTCGGCGTTCGCGGGACCGGTCGTGAGCGTGCTCTGGAAGCGCGCCGCGTAGAGCCCGCGCTCCGAGCCCGAGGGCTCCAGGCCGTCCTCCTCGACGAACGGCATCCCCGGCTGGTCGAACGAGAAGCGCGAGTCCTCGCCCGGGAAGCGCGTCTCGCGCCACGTCGGCAGCGCGTACAGCGACAGCGTCGGCTCGCCGATGGTGTCGCCCCCGTCGAAGAAGCGCCGGTAGCGCACCCCCAGCTCGCCCAGTCGGTCCGGGTCGAGGAAGTCGGTCGCGAAGTCGCGCCGGTTGACGACGTCGATCGGGTTGAACGTGTCGACGATGCCCCAGTTCTCGACGAACTGGCCCGCCCGCAGGTCCCAGCTCGACTCCTGCCAGGTGAGGTAGGCCTCGTAGGGCTCAAAGCGGTTCGAGTCGCCGTTCAGCGCGTCGACGAACACCCGTGGGCGGAAGTAGCCGGTCAGCCGCTCGCCGAAGCGGAAGTCCAGCTCGAGCTCGGCCTCGAGGAACAGCTCGGCGTCGTTCTTGTCGGTGTCGTCGTGGTCGCGCAGGTAGGCGCGCGGCCGCAGCTCGACGAAGCCCTTCCAGTCGGTCAGGGGAGAGTCGGCGGCGGCGTCGGGGGCCGGTTCGTCGATGCCTCCCAGCAGCTCGTCCAGGCCGTCGTCGGAGAGCAGGTCGTCGAGGCCCGCGTCCTGCTGCTCCATGAGCTCGACGTCGCGCGTCAGCTCGTCCAGCAGGTCCTCGACGTCCTGCGCCGCCGCCGGCGCGGCCGCGGCCGCGCCGGCCAGCAGCGCGGCCCACCTCCTCCTACCCGGGCGCATCGGCTAGGACTCGAGGGCTCGCGTGGTGAAGAGGTCCTCGCTGAGGTTCTCGCGCGGCTTGCCGGTCCGCGAGCTCTTGTACAGCGAGAGGTTCAGGAAGTACTTCGTGGTCACCAGCCGCGTGCGCTTGCCCGTCTGGTGGTTGTCCATCTCGAGCAGGTGCGACCTCCAGAACCGGCCGTGCATCAACCGCCAGTCGCTGGCGTCGCGCGTCTTCAGGTGCTGGCCCGCCTTGTCGAAGTACTCCATGCGCTCCTGCCGCCACTCGGTACGGTGGTAGTACACGACGATGTGCGAGTAGCCGGTGTCGTCGTACGTCGGCTTGGCGTCGAGCTTGTAGACCGGAATCCGCTCGCCGTCGCGCTCGATCTCGGTCTGCTCGAGGAAGCGCCACTCGTACTCGCTCGGGTCGAGGTTGGAGAGGTCCTCGTAGGTGAACTCGGTGCCCTGGAAGCTGGCGGTGTTGTTCGCGCCCGAGATGCGGCGCACGCGCTTGTTCGCGGGCAGGTAGAGCCAGTTGTCGTCCGAGCTGCCGGGGTTCTCGTGCGTGAGCGCCGACACGCCCTTGATCTCCGCCGGGCTGAGGAACTTGATCACGAGCTTGTCGCCCTTCTCGGGCTGCTCGAGCACCATGCGGCTGAAGCCGCGCCGCACCGAGTCGCCGTCGGCGTCGAGGAGCGTCATCTCGCCCTGGAGGATCTCGTCGCGGTAGCCGCGCTCGAAGAGGTCGGCGAACTCGGCGATCGCACGCCCGTGGGCCGCGGGGTCGTCGGTCGGGAAGGTGGGCGGCGTGGGGAAGGCCACGCCGGACTTGTTGTCCGCCTCGCGGTCTTGGGCGCCGGCGGAGGCCGCCAGCAGTGCGGCCGCGAGGAAGGTGCGGGTCCAGGCTTTCATGGTTGGGTCGCGAGAGGTTCTAGGAGGCGAGCACAGGACGCGTCGAGGCGGGCTCGGCCGAGGGCGTCGGCTCCTCCTCGGGAGAGAGATAGCTGAGTACCGCGGGCGTGACCAACAGGTCGAAGATCCAGGCGAGGGTGATCATGAGCCCGGCCAACGTGCCCATCATGAAGTTCGGCGTGAAGTCGCTGAGCAGCAGGGTCCCGAAGCCGATGACCAGCACGACGGTCGTGATCGTGATCGCGGCTCCGGCCTCCTGAAGCACGTACGAGAGCGCCTGCTCGACCGATCGGCCGGCGCGGCGCGCGCGCGTGAACTTGGTCAACAGGTGGATCGTGTCGTCGACGCACACCCCTAGTGCGACCGACGACACCAGGATCGCCGGTCCGTGGATCGGAATCCCCAACAGGCCGAAGGCCGACAGCGGCAGCACGATCGGAAGGACGTTCGGAACCAGGCTGGCGAGCGCCAACCGCACCGAGCGGAAGATCCCCCCGATCAGCAGCGTGATCAGGACGAGCGCGATCGTCATCGATTGGATGAAGCCGACGGTGAACAGGTGCGACGTGCGCGCGAAGAGCAGCGTCTTGCCCGAGATCGTGAGCCCCGACAGCGGCTCCTCCCCGAAGTCGGTCACCAGGTTCGCGCCGAGCTCGGGGAACTCGCTGGCCGCGATCTCCTCGATCCGCGCGAACGCGGCGCGGTGCTCTGCGGACGACGCCTGCACCACGCGGCCCTGCATGCGGAACAGCGAGCGGTCGGCGCTGAGCTGCGTCGTCAGGTTCTCACCCGGGCGCGCCCCGTTCTCGTACTGCAGGTAGTACTGCGCCGTGAGCGTCGCTCCGCTCTGCGCCGGCGTCAGCGACCACTCCTCCATCCACTCGTCGAACTCCAGCCGCGGAACGCGTGCGTCCTTGGCCACGTCGCTCTCGCCCGGCACGCGGTAGTGCTCGGCCCGGTTCTCGTTCTGCACCTGGTGCATCTTGCGCAGGATGTCGAGCGGGCTGAGCAGGTCGGTCACGACGGCTAGGTCGGACTCCGGGTCGTCCATCTCGGCGCGCAGCCGCGCCTCGAAGGCGTCGAGCTGCGCGAGGAACTCGGACGATACGCCGATGCGCGCGGCGTTGTGCTCGGCTTCGCGTTGCGCGAGGTCGGCCAGCTCGCCCGCCTCCGCCGGCGTCAGCGCGGTCAGCTCCTCGATCGCTTCGGACGCGCCGCGCTCGCGCAGGCGTAGCTCGGCGAGCCGCGCGTCCTCGGCGGCCGTCAGGGCCGGCGGGGCCTCGATGCCGGGGGCGCCGGCGAAGACCAGCTCGAGGTCTCCGACGCCGCCCATGCGCGACTCGATCCAGTGGAAGTCCGACATGGTCGGGTTGTCGTCGGGGAACATGCCGCGGAAGTCGGTGTCGATCTCGACGCGCGCCAGCCCAACGGCCGAGAGGACCGCCAGTCCGATGGCTCCCGCGAGGATGGGGCGCCGGCGGCGCAGGAGGCTGCGCACCATGCGGTCCGAGCGCTCCTCGGTGAAGAAAGCGGCCAGACGCGAAGGCCGACGCGCCGCCCCCGGGCGGTGCGGCAGCAGCGAAAGCCCCGCGGGCACCAGCGTCATCGACAACAGGTACGCCAGCACCGCGCCGGTGCCGGCGGTGTAGCCGAGCATCGTGACCGGCGCGAGCTTGCTGATCGTCAGCGAGTAGAAGCCCACCGCGGTGGTGAGCGACGTCAGCAGTACCGGCAAGGCGTTGCGCCGCACGACTTCCGTGATGAGCTCGCGCTTGTCGTCGAACTTCGTCCGCAGCGCGACCCACGACGCGATCAGGTGTACGGCGTCGGCGAGCCCCACGGCGGTCAGCATGTTCGGCGACATCATCGTGAGGTTGTTGAGCAGATCGCCCTTGCCGAACGCGAGGCCGAGCATGCCTCCCACGCTCAGGAAGATCACCAGCAGCGGCAGCACGACGCCGGCGACGCCGCGGAAGACCAGGAGCAGCAGCACGATGATGACGAGGAACATCAGCGGGATGTAGCGCGCGTCGGCCATGCCGACCTCCTCGAAGTTCAGCTCGAAGAGCGGCACCCCGCCGAGGTGGTACGCGTACGAGGAGCGCGGGCTGGGCCGGAAGTCCGCGGGGGCCTGCACCGGCGCCGCCGGATCGCTGCGGTCGACGTAGCCGCCGCTGCCGTCGGGCTCGTACTCGAAGTACTTGCGCACGAGCTGCCCGTCGTCGTCGGTCAGGAAGTTCTTGGTGGGGTCGCCGAGCGTGAGCAACGCCGCGGCCTTCTCCTGGCCCTCCGGCTGGGCCTCGACCTCGGCGCGCAGCCGCTCGAACTCCGGCGTCGCGACGGCGAGGCCGAGCTCGTCGCGCAGGTGATGCTGGATCCCGCGGAGCGCGGCGCGCTGGACCTGGATGGAGTACATCGCGGCCCCCGTCTCGCGCGCCGTCGCGTCCTCGGCGAAGGCCTCGGCGATGAGCTCCTCCTCCACGCGCGGTCGCAGCACCTGCACCTGGATCGCGGTCGTCGCGCCGGCGTCGTCGACGATCGTGCCGAGCAACAGCGGCTCGCCGATCGCGTCGTCGAAGCTCGCGTCGGGGCCGAGCGCGGCGCGCACGCGCTCCTCGCCGACGCGCTGCGCGGCCCGCTCGGCGCCCAGTACGGCAACCATGCGCTCGACGATCTCGGCCTCGCTCAGCGCGCGCGGATCCCCCTCGACCAGGTCCGAGATGATGAGCCCCGACTCGACCCCGAGCTCGTCCTCGATCTCGCCCCAGCGGATCCAGGGGTTGTACGTCAGGCTGCGCACGTGGCGCACGCCGGGGATCGTCAGGAACCTCTCCGTGAGCCGTGCGATCGTCGCCAGCGCGTCCGGGTCGAAGACCCCAAGCTCGGCGTCCGGCACCTCGAAGGTCACCATCACGAAGTCCTCGGCGACGAAGCGGTCCTCGATCTCGTAGAAGGCCGAGACCGCCGCGTCCTCCTCCCCGAACCAGATGTCCATCGTCGGGTCGAAGACCAGCGGCGGCACGACCCCCGAGCCGTTCGAGGCGTCGCCCAGCGAGGCGAGCGCGCTGGTTCGACCCGCGACCCGCCCTCCGCCTTGGGCGAAGGCCAGGCCGATGAGCGCGACCGTCAGCAGGGTCAGAGGCCAGCGCCAGCGGTAGAGGAAGGCGGCCAGGCGCGAATCGGGGAGCAAGGGGTTGGGTTCCATCGGAGCGGCTGCTGCGTCTCGGGCGTTTGGGATTTTCTTGGACCGGTTGGTCAAGGTTTGGACAAGCGGGCGGAAAGCGTTGGGAGGGGGCGGACTAGCGCTCGAGCCCGAGCAGGCGGCACATCGTGTTAATCGAGATGCGGGTGTAGCCGGCGCCAGACTTGGAGCGGCTCAACACCGCCATGCCCTGGCAGAGCGTCAGGAAGGTGCGCGCGAGCTCGGTCGGCTCGACCGAGGCCGTGAGGTCGCCCTCGGCGCGCGCACGCTCGATCGTCGCGGCGAGGGCGGACTCGATCGCCCCCATGCCGGTGTGCACGAGCTCCTCGACCTCCGCGTCGGCGCCGCCCATCTCGTCGATCGTCTTCGCGGCGAGGCAGCCGCGGCAGTTCTCGTCGGCGGCGTGCGCCTCCCACAGGTCGAAGATCGCGCGCAGGTTGTCCGCCGCCGGGCGCGGGGCGTTGAGGGTCTCGAGCATCGGGCCCAGCATCGCCTGCTGGTAGAGCCGCAGCGCCTCGAGGAACAGCGAGCGCTTGTCCCCGAAGGTGTCGTACAGGCTCTGCCGGCCGATCCCCATGTGGGAGAGCAGATCGCTCAGGCTGGCGCCTTCGTAGCCGTGCTCCCAGAAGACCTCCATGGCCTTGCCGAGGACCTCTGCACGGTCGAACTGCTTGAGCGGGCCCGGGTTCATGGCGGGGAGTATGGGAGGTCTGGACCGATCGGTCCAGGTTCCATCTCCGCTTTTTCGCGCGGCCGGCTCTCCAGCGGAGACGCAGCTGGCCGGGCGGCCCTCCGAGCTCTCTAAGTCACTTGTGACGAGTGCTTAACGACGCAGCCTACGAAATGGCCGCGCCCGGGTCGCCTGCCCTCCCTTCGCCCAAGACGAAGCCGGAGACGCCCCGGACGCGGCCTGTTTCCTGGCCGCGGGCTCCAGCGCTAGAGCTGGACCTCCGTCTGCACCCCGTTCGACAGGTCGATGTCGAACAGCCCGCAGGTCGTCCCCGAGAGCACGCCCCATTGAGTCGTGAACTGAACGCCGGTCGTGCCCGACGGGAGGGCGACCGGCAGCGACAGCGAGCCGTACTGGTCGGTGATGCCGGCGAAGAAGACCTGCGGGGCGGCGAGGCTCGGCCACAGCGTGCACGAGCCGCAGCCGACCGGCGACTGCGCGAAGGACAGCACGACGTAGGCGGGCGTCAGCTGCTCGGCCTGCCGCAGCTGCAGCGCGAAGTTCGCGTTGCCGCTGTAGGGGCAGGGCGTGAGCGCGCGACCGCCGCCGCCGCACTCGCCGCCGAGCGACTGTTGGCCCTTCGGGCTGTCGTACACGTGCGCGAGCACGTCGCCGTTGCCGTCGCTGTTGAAGGCGTTCCACACCAGGAACACCTCGCTGTCGGGCAGGCCGGCGGAGTAGTACGACGTCAGGCTCGCCTCCTGGTGCGTATCCGAGGTCGCGGACACCACATCCTCGTTCTCGCACAGCAGGCACGAGAAGGGCTCGATCGACTTGATGTACATGTTGTCGGTCGTGTCGGTGTCGGTGTACGCCACCGCGTACTGGCCGCCGGTGTAGGCCACGTCGGGCTGCGACTCGTCGTCGTCCTCGTTGTTCTCGACCGGCTCGAACGAGTTGACGCGCAGGCCGCCGTCCGCGAAGGAGACCGACATGCCGTAGATGTCGGTCGAGTCGAGCGAGAAGTTCTCGCCCCGCTCCCAGACCATCATGAAGTCGGTGCCGTCGCCGTCGCAGGCGGGCGCGGCGTGCGGGCCGCCGACGACGGCGCCGAGCAGGATCGCTCCGCCCTCGAGGTCGCCGTTGCGGGTGATCGTGCGGAAGAGGATGTCGTCGCCGTTCTCGAACGCGAGCATGAAGCGGCCGACGTCGCCCGCGCTCTTCGAGATGGCGGGGTTCTGGTAGAAGCCGCCGCCGAAGTCGTCGGCGATGAGGTCCACGGCCCCGATCGGGAAGGGGTCGCCAACGACCGGCACGGTGATCTGCTGGCCCTGGATGCCGAAGCCCTGCTCGACCCAGACGACGTACGCGTCGTTGTCGACGATCGTGCGCTCACCGCCGATGTCTGGGGCGAACTGGTTCGACGTGCTCGACGCGATCGTGATCGCCGGTGAGGTGCTCCCGTTGTCCGCGTCGACGGCGCGTCCGCGGAGGTTGAAGGGCGAGAAGATGTTCACCGACTCGGTCCAGGCGACGAAGAAGCGCTCGGAGACCGCCACGTGCGCCACGGTGGGCGTGTCGCTGTTCACATCGTCGTCGTTCTCCAGGAACAGGAGGCTGCCGACATACCCGCCGCTGTCGTCCAGACGGTAGCCGCGGATGTCGGTGTCGCCGATCGAGAAGATCCGCTGCCACACCACGAGGAAGCGCGAACCGCTCGAGTTCGAGGCCGCGACGTCGGGATTGTCGTCGTTCCACACGTTGTCGTCGATGGCCACCACCGAGCCGATCAGCGGGTCGACCACCAACGGGTACGCGGCCGCGTCGACGAAGGACGAGGGCAGCACCAGCTCGAGCGTGTCCTCGCCGACCAACCGCAGCTCGCCGGGAGCCGTCGCCCCGTTCGCGTCGACGCCGGTCACGCCGCCCAGGTGCACTCCGCCGACCTCGTCCTGCTCGAAGCTGAGCCCGCCGTCGGACTCCAGCCCGGCCAGCGGCAGGTCGGTGTCGATCCGCCCGCGGACGATCAGATCGCCGGCGCCGGCGGGCCGCTCGGGCACCACGAAGGTCTGGTGCAAGCCCTCGGTCAGGGCCTGGTAGCGCTCGACCAGCCCGCCCGGGTGGTCGATGAGTGCGAACGAGCCCTCGACGCGCGCCGCGGCGTCGCCGGTGGCGGCCACGACCTGGCTGTCGCCGCGGAAGAGCCCCTCGAAGGCGAAGGTCAGCGGCCGGTTCCGCTCGGCGGAGCGCCCCAGCGCGGGCGTGAACACCATGCGTCCGGGCGGGAAGTGCGCCTTGTAGTCGGGGCCGCCCGCGACGACCTCGCCCTCGACGACGTCGACGCCCGCGGCGCCGCGGATGATGGACTCGAAGTCGAGCGGCGCCTCGGGGGCCTGGGGCGCGGGCTCCGCCTGCTGGGCGGCGGCGGCGCCGGGGAAGAGAGAAAGAAAGAGCGCGGCAAGGGCCGGACGTGCGGCGTTGCGATCGCAGTGCTTCAAGCGAGCCTCCTGGGAGGGCGGGGACGGACGAGGCGGCATTGGGGGCCGCGCCCGCTACGCACGGAGTTGGGCCGGGCTCTTGAGGGCAGAATCTTCTGATTTCTCGCGCCGGCCTCTCCTGGGCGCCGTCCATGCCAAAATGGAGGCATGCTCCCCCGAGTCCTCTGGTGCCTCGCTCTGCTCCTGCTTGCCCCGCCGCATGTGAGCCAGGAACCGCCCTCAGCCACCGCCGTGCTTCGCGAGGTGCGGCTGCTCGAGGCCGCGGGGCGGTACGCCGAGGCCCTCGAGGTCGCCCGGAACGGCCCCGACCTCTTGGCGATGCGCGATCGGACCGCCCACCTGGAGCGCGTCCTCGCCCTCTCCGAGGACGAGCGCGAAGAGCTCTTCCGCTCGGAGCAGCTGCGGCCCTTCCTGGACTCGTTCGATCCCGAGGACCTGGCCGAGTCGCTCCGCAGCCTCGACGAGCGGCTCGAGATCCGCCGGAAGCTCCTCGGACAGGCCGACCCCGCCTCGGCCAACGACCTGCGCTGGAGCGCGAAGATCCTCGGGCGCCTGGGGCGCTGGCCCGAGGCCGAGGAGCGGGCCCAGGCCGCCATCGACCAGGGACGCCTCCACGTCGAAGCCAACCCCGAGGAGCTTGCCCGGACACTCGAGGAGCTCGGCTACATCCGCTACATCACCGGCCGGATGGAGTCGTCCGTCGAGCTGATGGAAGAGGCGCTGGAGGTCTTCGAGTCGATCCCCGAGGAGCTTCCACCCACCAAGCCGCTCCCGCGTGCCTACAAGATCCTGGCGCGCGTGCTCGCCCGGACCGCGCGTCACGCCGAGGCGGGTGCGATCTATCGCGGCCTGCTCTCGACGCTGACCGAGACGAGGGGGCAACACTCGGCTGAGTACCTGGTCGAGCTGCTCGGCTTCGCTTGGCTGCTGATGAACGAGGGCAGCTTCGCCAACGCCGTAACCGCGCTGAGGCGCGTCGTCGAGCTCGCCGACCAAACCATGGCGGCTGTGGAGAACGAGGAGGTCGAGCTCGTCGAGGAAGACCGCGCCACGATCGCCTCCGTGCGCCTGACGGCCCTGGTCAACCTGGGGGCGATGCACCTCGAGTTGGGCGAGCCGGTCGCCGCCGAGCCGGTGCTGAGGCTGGTCCTGGACCAGGCGCCGCCGCGCGAGCTCAGCCGCGCGAACGCGCTCGGCAAGTTGGTCGCGGCCCTGCGGATGCTCGGGCGCGGGCCCGAGGCGATCGAGGTGGCGCGCGAAGCGCTTCGGGTCGGCGAAGAGGTCGCCCCCGACGACAAGCAGTTCCACTTCCAGGTGGCGAATCAGCTCGCGCTACTGCTGTCGGATCACGGCAAAGTGGGGGAGGCGGTCGAGCTGCGCCGCGTGGTCCAGGGCGAGCTGCTGACCGACCCGAACGTCAATCCCTACGCGCCGGCTCGGAACCTGGAGAACCTCGCCCACCTGCTCATCGTCCAGGGGCGGCTGGACGAGGCTCACGAGCTGATCGACGAGGCGCTGATTTGGGAGCGGCGCGGCTACACGGGCGAGCACCGCAACGCGGCGCGCATGCTGACCGTACGCGCGCGGATCCACCTGCACGCGGACGAGATTGAGGACGCCCACGAGTACCTCCACGAGGCGGCGCGGATCTTCGAGGTGACGCGGCTGCAGGCCGACGGGCTTGCGCGCTCGACGTTTGCGCAGTCACCCTATGCGTTGCTCACGCTGACGTCGCTGATGCTCGACGAGCCCGAAGAGGCGTGGGAGGCCAGTGAGCGCGGTCGAGCGCGGGCGCTCTTCGACATGATGCTGGCGGCCGACGAGTCGGCCGAGGAGCGGATGGTTGGCGAGGTGCTATCGCTGGAGAGCGTACGGGCGAGCATGACCGGCGACGAGGCGCTCGTCGGCTGGGTCGAGCTAGGGCTCACGCGGAAGCGACCCGAGATCTGGGCCTGGGTGGTGCGCAAAGAGGCGGGCGTTCGCTGGCACCGGATCGGAGAGCCGGGCGAGACCGAGATCCGCGACGAGCTGCGGGGCTTCCGCGAGCTGCTGGTCGCGCCGCGCACGGTCGTGTTCGGCACTCCCGACGCCGAGGCCTGCAAGGCAGCGGGCGTGCGCGTAGGCGAGCTCTGCTTCGGCGCGCTTTGGGAGGACCTGGCGGAGGTGAGCCACCTCGTCGTCGTCTCATCCAACCTGTTGACGGGCGTGCCGGTCGAGGCGATGCGCGACTCGGGGGGGCGCACCATCGGCGAGCGCTTCTCGCTGTCCTATGCGCCGTCGGCCTCGATTCACGCCTGGCTGGCGAAGGGCTCGGCCACGGCGGACCCCGCGAGCGCTGGCTCCAAGGCCCTGATCGTCGCCGACCCTCCGTTCCGGGAGCGCGACGGCGAGGGCCAGGCGACGCGGCAGGGGATGGATTCCTCCTCGCTGCCCCGCCTGCGGCACAGCCGCCGTGAAGCCGAAGCCGTCGCCCAGCACTTCAAGGATGCGCGCGTCCTGCTCGGTCCGAGCGCCAGCGAGGAGGAGCTCGCGAAGCTCGCGAACGCCGACCGGCTGCGCGACTTCGACGTCATCCACCTGGCGACCCACGCGCGCGTCGACGACGTGCGCCCGGAGCGCTCGACTCTGTTCCTGTCGCAGCTCGAGCTGCCGGACCCCTTTGCGGGCCTGATGGAGGACCGCCAGGTGCTGGACGGGCGCCTGACCGCCGGCGAGATCGTCGCGAACTGGCGCCTGGACGCGGACCTGGTCGCGCTGAGCGCGTGCGAGACGGCCCTCGGCCGCCAGGTGAGCGGCGAGGGCACGGTCGGGCTCGCGCACACGCTGCTGCAGGTCGGCGCGCGCAGCCTGGTCGTGAGCCTGTGGCAGGTCGACGATGAGGCCACCTCGCTGCTGATGGCGCGGTTTTACGAGCTCCTTCTAGAGGCAGAGCCCGACGATCCGCGCCCCAAGGCCACGGCGCTCGCCCGCGCGCAGCGCTGGCTGCGCGAGCAGCGCGACGACGAGGGGCTCGCGCGGTACGCCCACCCGTGGTTCTGGGCGGGTTTCGTGCTGGTCGGCGCCCCCGATTGACGGCTCCGCGGGCGCTCCCGAAAGCGCGCGAATACCGCGAGGCAACGCCCGCGCGAATCCGGTTAACCTGGAGCTATGGCCTCGATCTACCTGATCAACCCCCGTGCGGACTTTCCCACCTATTACGGCGCCGAGGTCTACGCCGGCCGGGGCTACAAGCCGGCCGCCTTCCTCGCCGACCTGGTGGTCCCGACGCTCGCCGCCATGATCCCGTCCGACTTCGACGTGAAGATCTGCGACGAGCACCTCGAGCCGGTCGACTTCAACGCCAACGTCGACTACGTCGGGATCACCGGCAAGATCAGCCAATGGGGCCGCATGAAGGCCATCGCGCGCGAGTTCCGCCGGCGCGGCGTGATCGTCATCATCGGCGGTCCGCACGCGTCGCTCTCGCCCGAGGTGACCCGCCCGCACTGCGACATCCTGGTGCGCGACGAGATCGAGGAGATCGCGGACGAGCTGTGGTCCGACCTCCGCAGCGGCCGCTTCCGCGAGGAATACGTCGGCGGGCGCCCCGACCTGCGCACGTCGCCCACGCCGCGCTGGGACCTGTACGCGAAGTACAACAGCCGCGTGCTCACGGCCACCGTGCAGACCGCACGCGGCTGCCCGTTCGAGTGCGAGTTCTGCGACGTCATCCAGTACGTCGGCCGCAAGCAGCGCCACAAGCCGATCGACCACATCCTGCAGGAGCTCGACGCGGTCTACGACAACGGCTACCGCAGCGTGCTGTTCGCCGACGACAACACCACCGCCTCGCGCAACTGGGTCAAGGGGCTGCTTGACGCGGTGCGCGACTGGAACAACAAGAAGGACGAGCGCGTCTCCTTCAGCACCCAGCTCTCGATCGACGCCGCGCGCGACGACGACCTGCTGCAGCTCGCGACCGAGTCGGGCATGAGCCACGTGTTCATCGGCATCGAGACGCCCAACGAGGAGAGCTTGCAGGAGACCGGCAAGCGCCAGAACCTGCAGCGCAACCTGCGCAACGACCACAACGAGAACCCGACGCTGGTCGAGCAGGTCCACCGCTTCTACGACTTCGGCATCGGCGTCACGGGCGGGATGATCTGCGGCTTCGACCACGACGGCGCCGACATCTTCGAGCGCCAGTACGAGTTCGGCATGCAGTCGCTCGCGCCGATCTTCACGATCAGCGCCCTCGCCGCCCCGGCCGCGACGCCGCTCCACGCCCGTGTCCGCGAAGAGGGCCGCCTCGACGAGGGCCTCGAGGTCCCCGGCCACCCCTGGAGCACCAACTTCCACCCGATGCGCATGAGCCGCGACGAGCTCTCGCTCGGCATCCGCTGGCTCTCCAACAAGCTCTACCACCCGCGCCCCTTCGGCGAGCGCGTGGTGCAGTACATCGAGCGCCTCGAGTGCTCCTCGCGCGAGGAGAAGGCCTTCGCGCACCGGGGCAACATGCGGAGCGTCGACAAGGACACCCTAGAGCTGATCTCCGACATCCCGCGCCTCGACCCCGAGTCGAAGGCGATGTGGGAGTACGTGATGGCCAAGCTGCCCGAGAAACCGGGCGCCGCGGTGCCGCTGATGGAGGCGATGGTGCGCTACGCGCAGATGCGCTTCATGTACGAGGATTCGGACTTCTGGGACGCCGAGGAGCCCGCGGACAGCTTCGATCTGGCTTCGGCGGGCGCGTAGGGGGCAGCCCGTCGCCAGGGCCGCGTGTCCGAGAGTCTGAGGCTATTTTCTGCGGTTTTGTGGCCGCGGCGCCGCGCTTCGGGCCAACCGTGCCAGCCGGATGCGGTTTCGATCGATCTATGCAACCGACCCAGGTCTCGGCCGGCCGTAGGCCCCTGCTAAGCTGTCGATTCGGTAGGCTGTAGTCCGGCGCTTGGCAGTATGCGCTTGGGGGATACCCGACGGCAGAGTCACTGCGGCGGCGCATTGGCTACTACGTCTGGGGAGGGCGGGGAGCCTTCCCGGCTCGCGCGGGTCATGGACTTTGGGAGATGTCCAGGAGAGGTTGGTTGAAGTATTGCCGAAGCTATCCAGTTGCGCGCTCGCTGCACCGATTCTGGCAGCGGAAGGGCCGGCGGAGGTCGACGACGAGAGCACGCCTCGTGGTGAGGAACCCGCAGTCCTCTCGGGGACCGTCCGAGTGGACTCATTCGAGATCCCCGCGGACCAGAAGGTGCTGGTGGGGGATGATCTCGTGCTTGTTTCCGGATCCACCATTCGGATCGACGGGGACCTGATCGCAAGGGATCGAAGCGGAGATGAGGCTGCCGCGGGCCCCCGGATCGAGCTTCACGCCGCGAGCGAGATCACCATCGGCTCCGACGGCCGAGTGCTAGGGGGAAGGGGAGCCGAGCAGCCAGACCGCACAGAACGGGGATACGACGGATCCTCGATCACCTTGGCAGCGCCCGTCGTTTGGATCGACGGGGTTGCGCGAGGTGGGGACGGAGGCGCTGGGAGCCGAGGCGGCGATGGCGGAAGCGTGCACATCTACGGGCACTACTGGACGCATCGCCACTTCAAGGCAGGTCTGAGCTGGGAGGAGAACGGCCACGGCGCGATCGGCGGCAAAGGCGGCACCGGGGGATCCGGCCTCGGGAACCCCGGCATCGCGGGGGTGGCCGGTGAGAAGACCGCTGGCTCCGGAGGCACCTCGGGCAATCCGGGGCAGCCGAACGGCCTTGTCGGCAGCGCGGGGGGAGCGGGAGGCGCGCTCGCCGGCAACGCAGGGGGGCCCAGGGGCGCAGGGAGCGGCCTGCCCTCCGCCCGAACGCTAGTGCGTGCCGCCATCGCGGAGTAGCGACAGAGTGGAGCATAGGCTGGGCTCCGAGGACCCGAAGGCTCTGGCAAGCGAAGCTCGTTCCAGACGCGCTCTGGGACGAGCGTCCGCTCTGCAGGGCGCGCTGTTGGTCGCCGTCTTGGCTGGATTGGTGCTCGCGGTCTATCTGCGAGAGCTTCGCCTGGATCATGGCTCGCCATCCCCCGAGCCCGGCGTCGGCCCAGGTTCTCCGGCGTCCGACCTACAGGAGCCTGGGGGCCACCTCACCCCGACCGACTCTGACGCACGCTCCCCGATTGAGCACCGGCTTTCCGTTGGGGAGGAGGGGGGGAGGGGGGCGACCGGCCCCGAGGAGGCGCCAAGGAGGCTCGTGCTCGAGGGGACCGTGGAGTCGTCGTGCCCTGAGCTTGAGGAGGTCAGACTGGTCGCGGCTCTCGCGTCCCGGGTGCCTCGGTCGTTGCCTCCCGTGCGCTTCACCGTGGCCCCCAATCAGCCACTGGAGGCCGACCTTACGCCGCTCGTTAGGGAGTTCCTTGGCTCCGGCGGAGAGCTGCACCTGGTTGCCGAGGCGGAGGAGTGCGGTCGGGACGAGGTCCGATTCGTCGCTGGCGACGCTGCGGAGACTGAAACGAGCGACGGGGTACTGGAGTACCGCCTGCACGCCTCGCTTTACCTCACGGCGAAGGCTTGCGCATCGGGCAGGATCGCTCTGCAGGACGGTGCTTCTGTCTCCGAAGCCCAAGTGCTCCTCGCCAAGGACTTCAACGCTCAGGGCATCCCCCAGGTGATCGACACCGCGACGAGCGATGAGCAGGGCGCGTTTCGACTCTGTGGGCTAGAAGCAGGAACCTACTGGATTCACGTCCTCTCGGACCGCGGGCAGGCGCCGAGCCGAGAAATCGTCGTGGAGGCGGGACGGAACCGAGACCTTGGGACGATCTATCTGGATGCCCCGCTCTCGATCTCGGGTTTCGTCTCTCCCGCGTCGCCTCTGCATCCTCGCCAGGGAGTCCGGCTCGTGCTTTACGCCGAGGGCGATGGGAGCCCGTTCTCGGTCGGTGCAAACTCGCTGCGGCGCAGGCAGGGTACGCTCGACCACTACGTGCGCTCCGCGTTCTCGGATGCGGACGGAAGATTCGAGTTCGTGGGCCTTCGCGATGGCGAGTACAAGCTGATGGCCTATCCGCCCGAGCCGAGTTGCTTGTGGCCAGGCCTTCAGACGCAGATGCGCGTCGCCGTCCCGGCGGCAACCTCCGTCGAGGTGCCGCTGGACATGCCGATGATGCACTTCGCCGTGGACGATGGGACAGAACCGATCTCCGGCGCTCGGGTGACGCTCCTCTCGGATGGACGGCGAGGAGGCTGCAACACGGACGGCGCGGGGCAGGTTCTGTGGGGTGCACCACCGGGACTGACCTTCGAGGCGCTCGTTGAGGCCGACGGATACCGTGCCGAGGCGCTGAGCCTTACAAGCCCGGCCACCGGACAGGTCTCGCAGCATGCGGTGAGCCTTGCGCCCCAATCTCACAGCAAGCTGATCCTGAACGTGTCGGCCGAGGGGCTCGGCGACGTTCACTACGCAGGGATCGGCGTCTTCGACAAGGAAACGGGGGGCGCGGTTCGCACCTGGGACAAGGTCTCCCAGGACGGAACCCACGTGTGCCACGTAGCCCCGGGCGAGTACGACGTCCGGGTTCGCGAGGGGGCCTGGCAGGAGGTGTCCTCGTTCTATCAGGACGGCGTCTTCTCCGTTCTGATCGGGACCGAGGACGTTCGCCGCGATGTCGTGCTTCGGTTGGGAGGCCGGGTGCGCGTTCAGGTGCGGGATCAGGGTGGAACCCTGCTCGATGCACGGTGTGAGATCACAGCCGCGGACGGCGAGGAAGTCGCGGTTCTCTACCGCACCTACGCGCCCAACACGGGCACGTGGCACGAGAGCCGCGATCGGCCGCACGGGGGCATGACGGGGGCGCCGCTTTGGGCCGATGTCACTCCCGCGCTGGGAGCCGGCAGCTACCGAATCCAGGCGACGCTCGACGGCTACCGAAGCGTGGAGAGAACGTTCGCGGTCAAGAGCAGCGAGGTGACCGAGGTACACCTGGAGCTGGAAGTGGACTGATCCGGGGTGGAACCCGCGTCGGGATTCGGGACACTACCGGTGCTTCCAGGAGCTCTGCCATCGACAAGACCCCGCAACAGCTCTGGTTCCCCCTCCGCGAGGAGCGCGACGACGCGCTGCGGCTCTTCGTCTTCCCCTACGCCGGCGGCAGCGCCGCCGCGTTCCGCGCCTGGCCGCAGCGGCTGCCCGCGAACGTCGAGCTGCTGGCCGTGCAGCCGCCCGGGCGCGAGCAGCGGCTGCGTGAGACGCCGCTGCGGCGGATTCCCGAGGTGGTCGAGGCGCTGCTCGGGGTGACCGCGCCGCTGCTCGATCGGCCGTTCGCGTTCTTCGGGCACTCGCTGGGAGCGCTGGTCGCCTACGAGCTCGCGCGTACGCTGCGCGAGCGCGGCGGGCCGCAGCCGGTGCACCTCTTCGCGTCCGGAGCGCGCGCGCCGCACATGCCGCTGCCCGAGGATCCGGCGCACGTGCTGCGCGGCGATGCGTTCCTCGACCGACTGCGGCGGCTGGGCGGGACGCCGCCCGAGGTGCTCGCGCACCGCGAGCTGGTGGAGCTCTTCACGCCCATGCTGCTCGCCGACTTCGAGATGTCGGAGACGTACGGCACCGAAGCGCCCGATCCGCTCGACGTGCCGCTGACCGCGCTCGGCGGGACCGAGGATGCGGAGGTGAGCCTCGCGCGGCTGGAGCCGTGGCGCGAGCAGACGACGGCGGCCTACGACCTGCGCCTCTATCCGGGCGGGCACTTCTTCATCCACACCGAGCAGGCCGACGTGCTGGACGCGGTCGGCGAGGCGCTGGCTCCGCACCTGGCGTGATGCGCTCGCTGGGGCCGAGCGACGTCCACGTCTTCGAGGTGCCGGTCGAGCCGAGCTGTGCCGAGGAGGCGCGGGCCGGACTCTCGAGCGAAGAGCGCGCGAAGGCCGATCGCTTTCACTTCGAGCGCGACCGGCTGCTGTACAGCGTGGCCCACGCGGCGCTGCGGCGCGTGCTGGCCCCGTATGCGGGCTGCGCGCCGCACGAGCTGCGCTTCGAGATCGACGAGCACGGGCGCCCGTTCCTGACGCCGCGGGGCGAGCTGCACTTCAGCCTCTCGCACTCGGGCGATCGCGCGCTGGTCGCGGTGGCGCGCGTTCAGCGCGTGGGGGTCGACGTCGAGGTGTTCCGCGCGCTGCAGGACCTCGACCGCTTGGCGGAGCGGAACTACACGCCCGCCGAGTTGGCCGAGCTCGCGCCGCTTGAGGACGACGCGCGCGTGCGGGCGTTCTTCCGCGTTTGGACGCGCAAGGAGGCCTACGTGAAGGCCCTCGGCCGCGGCCTCTCGCATCCGCTGGCGGCCTTCGACGTCAGCGCGGGTGAGGAGGCGCGCTTCGGCGCCTTCCGCGACGGCTCGGAGAGAGAGCGCTGGACCCTGCTCGACCTTCCGCTCGACGGAGAGCGGGCGGGCGCGCTCGCGGTCGAGCTGCCGGACCCCGCGGTCAGGCGCGAGCGCTTCGCCCTCTAGCGGCGCGCCTCAGAACAGGTCGAGCTGCTGCGCCGAACGCACCGAGTCCCAGGGGAGCGCGTCGACCGGCGCGCCCGCCTCGACCAGCCGCGTGTGCAGGCCGCGCGCGATCTCGGGCGAGAAGTCCTCGATCGGGCAGTGCGCGAAGAAGTAGACGTCGGTCCCGTCGGCGAGCCACGCCCCGATGCGCTCGGCCCACTCATCGAGGTAGGGCGCGTTGCGTTCGGTCTCGGGGTGCCCGACGAAGCGCACGAAGGCGACGCCGGCGGTCACGTCCGCGTGCAGCGGCACGTTGGGCTTGCGGCGCTCCTGGTGCACGGCCGGCGCGCCGCGCGCGTAGATCGGGCGCGAGTCGAGCACGACCCGCCCGACGCCGAGCCGGCGCAGCATCGCGTTGAGCTCGCGGCGCACGCTCTCCTCATAGAAGCCTCCGTGGCGCACCTCGAGGCACAGCGGCGCATCCTCGCGCGGCCAGGCCTGCAGGAAGCGGCCAAGGTCGTCGAGGTGGTGCGAGCCGTAGGTGCTGGGCAGCTGCGCGAAGTGCGGCCCGAGCCTGCGGCCGAAGAGCTCGGTGCGCTCGAGGAACAGCCGCGCGTCGGCGATCCGCGGTGCCAGGGCTCCCTCGTGCGTGACGACGCGCGGGAGCTTGGGGCAGAAGTGGAACGAGTCGGGAGCATGAGCCGCCCACCGCACCACGGTCTCCGGCGTTGGGACCGCATAGAAAGTCGTGTTTCCCTCGACCGCGGTTAGCCGTTCGGCGTACAGACGAAGGAAGTCCGCGGTCCGGGATCCGTCCGGGTAGAAAGATCCAACCCAGCCTGAATGGCTCCAGACCGCACAGCCGACATGAAAGCGTGCCCGCTCTTCCCCCCCACGCATCTTCGTCTCTCATGGTAGACACGGAGGCCGCCAGAGCGAAGCGCCTCGCGGCCTTCGCGCTCGGAGCCGGCCTCCTGTTGCTCGGCGCAGCGTGGCCCCTCAACTGGGCGCTGGAGGGGCTCAGGACGCACGTGCTCTTCTTCCCGCTGTGGCTGGGGTACGTGCTGACGGTCGAGGGATGGACCGTCCTGCGCACCGGAACGTCGGCGCTGGCGCGCTCGCGCTCGATGTTCCTGAAGCTGTTCCTCTACTCGGTGCCCGCGTGGTGGCTCTTCGAGGCCTTCAACCTGCGGCTCGGCAACTGGGAGTATCCGGGGCGCGAGCACTTCACCGACTTCGAGTACTTCGTGCTCGCGTCGGTCGCGTTCTCGACGGTGGCGCCGGCGGTGCTGGGCACGGCCGAGCTGCTGCAGAGCTTCTCGTTCTTCGACCGCTTTGCGCGCGGCCCCCGCGTGCCGAAGACCGCGCGGGTGTACCGCCGCAGCTTCACCATCGGGTTCGTGATGCTCGTGGCGATGTTCGTGTGGCCGCAGTACTGCTTCCCGTTCGCGTGGACGTCGCTGGTGCTGATGCTCGAGCCGCTCAACGCGCGCCTCGGGCGGCGCGGGCTGCTGGACGACCTCGCCGAAGGCGACTGGCGGCGCTGGGCGGCGCTGTGGGGCAGCGGGCTGATCTGCGGCTTCTTCTGGGAGATGTGGAACCACTGGTCCTATCCCAAGTGGATCTACCACGTCCCGTACGTCGGCTTCGGCAAGGTGTTCGAGATGCCGATCCTCGGCTACCTCGGATACCTGCCCTTCGCGCTGGAGCTGTACCTCCTGCGCGAGCTCTTGGTGCCCGAGGAGCGCGCCCCTATGCTCCGCGGGCGTGGGCGGTGACTCCAAGGACGTCCGGGGCGACCTGACGCGGCTGCTGGACGACGTCGGAAAGGGCGAGCGCAGGGCCGAGGACCTGCTGCCGATCGTCTACGAAGAGCTGCGCGCCCTGGCGCGCGCACGCATGGCGAAGGAGCGCCCCGGGCAGACGCTGCAGGCGACCGCGCTCGTGCACGAGGCCTGGATGCGTCTCGTGACCCCCGAGGCTCCCGACTGGAACGGGCGCGGGCACTTCTTCGGAGCCGCGGCGCTCGCGATGCGGCGCATCCTGGTCGAGCAGGCCCGGCGACGCGCCCGCGTGAAGCGCGGCGGCGGGCACGAGCGGGTCGACCTCGCCGACGTTGAGCCGGTGCTGGAGGGTCCCGCGGCGCAGCCCGAGGAGGTGCTGGCGATCGAGGAGGCCGTGGCGCGCCTCGAGGCCGCCGACCCGCGCAAGGGCCGCATCGTCAACCTGCGCTACTTCGCCGGCCTTACCAACGAGGAGACCGCCGAGGCGCTGGGCGTGTCGGTCGGCACGATCGAGCGCGAATGGCGCTTCATCCGCAGCTGGCTGCGCTCCGAGCTGGGCGAGGGCTTTTCTTGAGAATCCGCGCAGGGCGCCGCGCCCGGTCGGCGCACGGGTCTCCGAGCGAGGCGCCCCTATGGATCCCGAACAGCTGAAGCGACTGGAGCAGCTCTTCCACGCCGCCGTCGACCTCTCCGCGGAGGGGCGCGCGGCCTTCCTCGAGGCCGAGGTCGAGCCCGAGCTGCGCCCGCGAATCGAGGCGATGCTCGACGACCTGTCCAGCGGCGGCTCGCTGGCCCCGGCGGCGCTGGCGGCGGGCGACCCCGGCGTCGGCGGAGCCGCGGAGGGGCCGGGGATGGAGATCGGCCGCTACAAGCTGCTCCAGGAGATCGGCGAAGGCGGCTTCGGCGTCGTCTACATGGCCGAGCAGCTCGAGCCCGTCGTGCGCCGCGTCGCGCTCAAGGTCATCAAGCTGGGGATGGACACGCGCGAGGTCGTCGCGCGCTTCGAGGCCGAGCGGCAGGCGCTCGCCCTCATGGACCACCCGAACATCGCGCGCGTCCTGGACGGCGGCGCTACCGCCGAGGGGCGTCCGTACTTCGTGATGGAGCTGGTCCGCGGCGTCTCGATCACCGAGTACTGCGACCGCAACAGCCTCGCGACCCGCGAGCGTCTGGAGCTCTTCGTCGAGGTCTGCAACGCCGTGCAGCACGCACACCAAAAGGGCGTGCTGCACCGTGATCTGAAGCCCAGCAACGTCATGGTGACGCTGCACGACGGGCGTCCGGTCTCGAAGGTGATCGACTTCGGCGTCGCCAAGGCCATGCACACGCGTCTTACCGAGAAGACGCTGTTCACCGCCTACGAGCGCTTCATCGGCACGCCCGCCTACATGAGCCCCGAGCAGGCCGAGCTCTCGGGGCTCGACATCGACACGCGGTCGGACGTGTACTCGCTCGGCGTCCTGCTGTACGAGCTCCTGACCGGATCCACCCCCTTCGACCCGCGCATGCTGATCGAGGAGGGCCTCGGCGAGATCCAGCGCGTGATCCGCGAGGAGACGCCGCAGCGGCCTTCGGTGCGCATCAGCACCACCGCCGACGCCACGATCGCGGCGCGGCGCCGCTCGGACGTGCCCGCGCTCAGCCGCGTCGTGCGGGGCGACCTCGACTGGATCGTGATGAAGTGCCTCGAGAAGGACCGCCGGCGGCGGTTCGACTCGGCGAGCGAGCTGGCGAGCGACGTGCGCCGGCACCTGGAGGGGCAGCCGGTGCTGGCCGGACCCCCGAGCGCGGTGTACCGGGCGCGCAAGTTCCTGTCGCGCAACCGCGCCGCGGCGGCGTCGATCGCGGTGATCGGCACCGTATTGGTCGGCGGGATCATCGGCACGTCGCTCGGGATGATCGAGGCGGGCCGCCAGCGCGATGACGCGATCGAGTCGACCGAGCGCGCGAACGTGGTGACGGAGTTCCTGGTCGAAACGCTCGCGCTCGCCGACCCGGAGTTCGCGCTCAATCCCGACGTCTCGGTGCAGGAGCTCCTGCTCAGCGCGGCCCAGCGCGTCGACGCGGCGTTCGCCGACCAGCCGCGCTCCGAGGCGCGGATCCGCGGCGTGATCGGCCGTGCCTTCCGCACGATCGGCGAGGTCGAGGCCGCCGAGCGGCACCTGCGCCGCGCGGCTCAGATCGCCGGGGAGCTGGGCGACTACGACGCGCTGGATCACTACAACATCCTGTGGAGCCTGACCCACGTCCTGTTCTATCTCGAGCGCCACGACGGCCTCGCGATGGCGCAGCGGGCGCGCGAGGTCGCGCACGGGTACATCCGGTCGCGCGAGCCCGAGCTGGCGGACGAGCTGGATCGCTTCATCGCGCTCACCGGTGAGCTCGCGTGGGGAGCCGGCAGCGAGCCGGCGGGCGTCCTCGCGAGCTTTGAGCGCACCCGCGAGCTGGCGCATGCGCGCGTGGCGCGCGGAGACCAGCTCTGGCTCGTGCTGGCCGACTCCTGGGTCGCTGCGGGTTTCTCGCTCTGGTACACGCCGAAGGAGGCGATCAGCGAGCCGTTCTGGCACGAGGCGCTCGAGGTCTTCCGCCGCGAGCTGCCTCCCAACCACCCGCAGATCGCCGAGACCGCCAGCCAGCTGGTCGGCGTGCTGAACCGCCAGGGCAAGTCGGGCGACGCCGTCGAGGTGATGGAGGGCACGGTCGAGGGGCTGCGCGAGGTCCTCCGGCCGGACAACTTCCACCTGGCGTACGCCGAGTCGATGCTCGGCGACGTGCTCGTCCAGGTGGGCCGCTTCGAGGAGGCGGAGCGGCTGCTGCTCGCGGCGCACGAGATCATCCGCGAGTCGACGGTCGACGACTCGCACTTCTACTATGTCGACTCGCTGTGCCGCCTGATCGGCCTCTACGCGGCGTGGGAGCGCGACGAGGCCGCGCGTCCGCTCCGCGACGAGCTGGCCATGCTGGGCTCGCGGGCGCACATCATGCACGCCTGGATCTTCGCGATGCTGTGCTTCCAGCCCGAGCAGGCCGAGCTGCGGGACGCCCTGGCGGCGGTCGACCAGGCCTGCGGCTCCTACTCGTACACGGCGCGCGGGACCGTGCCTCCGGCCGAGGACTTCGGTCAGACGCTCGCGGCGGCTCTGGCGGCCCTCGACGGGACCTTGGCGATGGACGACCCGCGCAGCGTCGTGGTCGCGCGCCTGATGCTGGGGTGGTCGAAGGCGCTGGTCGCTGAGGACGCAGGTGAGGAGCGCACGCAGATGGTGTCCTTCTCGCTCGAGCACCTGCTTCCCTATGCGAAAGAACTTCCGCTCGACTTGGCGGACGCGCACGCCCAGCTCTCCGAGCTGGCCGCCCTCGCGGGCGAGGCGCGGCGGGCCGAGCGGCAAGCGCGCCTGGCGTCCGAGGCGCTGCGGGCGCGCGAGGGGCGCTCGAACTGGCTGACGGCCCAGGTGCAGGTCCGGATCGCGCGGACGCTGCTTCGCCAGGGGATGTACCGCGACGCCGAGGAGCTGCTGGTGCCGAGCCAGCGCATCCTGGCGGACCAGATCGGCTCCGACAACACCGACACCAAGAGCGCCAACGCCCTGCTCGTGGATCTTTACGAAGCCTGGGGCAAGCCCGAGCGGGCGGAGCCCTACCGCGAGTAGCGGGATTGCCGCGACGCTGGTAATTTGCAGATGCCTCCCACCACCTGCGATCTCTCCCACGTCCCCCCACTCGATGAGCTACTCTCGACCCCGCTGCGGTCTTCCCGCCGCCGCGTCCCTTGCGTCTCTGTCCTTGTCCGCCTTCGCTAGCCCGCAGGGCTTCGTGGAGCGCTCCGCCGAGCTAGGCCTCGACCATGAGTTCGTCTCAGGCGGCGACCGCGTCGCCCTGCTCGATCTCTACGACATGCTGCAGCAGGGGCTCAGCCTCGGCGACCTCGACGGCGACGGTGACCTCGACGTCGTAGCCTGCGGCGGCCTCGGTAGAAACACCGTGCTGCGCAACGACGGCGGCACGTTCGTCGACATCTCCTCGCAAGCGCGAATCGAGGTCGGCGAGTACGACCGCGTCGCCCCCCTGGGCGACTTCGACGGCGACGGCGACCTCGACGTCTTCGTCGGCCAGCTCGAAGGCGGTGACGGTCCGGCGCCCGGCGGCGGCCGGCTCTACATCAACGACGGCAGCGGCATTTTCGACGAGGTGACCCACATCGCCGGAACGATCGGCGACGGGCACTCGATCTTCGCGCAGTGGCACGACCTCGACATGGACGGGCTGCTCGACCTGAACATCTGCGAGTTCCACGGCACCCCCAACGTCTGGTATCGCAACAACGGCGACGGCAGCTTCAGCGAACGCGCGGTCGCGCAGGGGGTCGCCCATGAGGGCAGCACCCACGTCTCCGCGATCGCCGACTTCGACCAGGACGGGTACCTCGACCTGATGGTCGGGAACGACCACACGATCTCGAAGGTCGGCAAGCTGCTGACCCAGGACGTTGACGGCATCTACTACGGGCAGGCGGACCACACTCTGCTCGACCTCAGCGACGACTCCGGCGCCGATCAGCTCGGCGGGATCATGGGGATCACGCTGGGCGACGTGAACTACGACGGCCTGATGGACGCGTACAAGACCGACGTCTCGGACAACTGGCTGCTCGTCAACCAGGGCTGGCCGGGCACCGGCGTTGCCTGGACCGAGGAGCAGGACGCGTATGGCGTCACCAACGCCACCTTCGACTGCCAGAGCTGCGCGGGCGGCCTCGGCAAGGCCGTCGGCTGGACCGCCGTCTTCTTCCACGCCGACCTCGATCCGTGGATCGACCTGTTCCTCGCGAACGGTCAGGTGGCCGGCCTGAACCCGGCCAACCCCTTCTCGCCGCGCAACCAGCCGAACTTCCTCTACCACGGCGACGGGCCCTCGACCGGCTTCCTGTTCACCGACATGTCGACGGAGTTCGGCTTCACCGAGACCATCGACGACCGCGCCGGCGCGATCGGCGACATCGACCAGGACGGCGACGTCGACCTCTTCGTCGGGCCGACGACGGGACAGCTGCGGTACTACGAGAACCAGGTCCCGCGCGACGGGAACGACTCGGTGACGGTCACGGCGGTCACGAACACGTCGGCGCCGGGCGGCGTCGGCACCGAGGTCAGCTGGACCGACTCGCTCGGCTACCCGCACGTGTACGTGGTCGGCGGCGATGCGCCGACGGCGTCGCAGAGCGATCGCTCGCTGGTGCTCGGCATCGGCGCGGAGCCGTCGATCGACCTGACGGTGAAGTTCCCGTCCGGTCTGGTGCGGACCTTCCCCGGCGTCCCGGCCGGAGCCGCGATCACGGTCCTCGAGCCCGAGCTGGTGCGGATCTCGGCCTACACGCTGCCGATCGATCAGGCGGCGGGCGACGGCGACCTCACCGGCGGCGGCGGGCTGTCGCCCGCGGGGCTCTTCTGGGTGACGGCCTTCGCGGCCGGTGAGCTCAGCGGAGAGACGGCCACGATCGAGGTCGCCGGCCTGACGCCGCTCACGCCTGTGCTTCCGATCGGCGCGGACGAGTTCCGGCGCTACTACGCCGCACCTTCGACGCCCGGCACGCACCGCGTGAGCGTCGGCTTCGACTCGCTCCAGCTGCGGGTGGCACCGCAGGTGCACTTCTTCGACCCCGCCGACGTCTCCGGCACGGTCATCACCACCTATCCGCAGGCCGTGCGCGCCGGCTCGAACGACGTCGTCGAGGTCGTGATCGCGCCGAAGACCGCCGACGGCATCCTGGTCGGCCGCGGCAAGGTCGTGGACTTCGACATCCCCGGCTTCACCGTCCTGCAGGACGTGGTCGACCGCGAGGACGGCTCCTACGCCGTGTTGCTTCAGGCGCCGGCGGACGCGGGCAGCTATTCGTTCGACGTGCTGGTCGACGGCGTCCCCGCCGGCGGCGGGTCGATCGAGGCGGGCGGCATCGCGAACCCGGTGTCCTCGGACCTGGAGCGCGAGGGCCCCGTCCCCGCCCAGTCGGCGGCGCCCTACCGGTTCAAGCTGCACCTCACCCCTCGGGACGACGCCGGCAACCGGCTCGGCCCGCGCGCGGTGGTCACCCTAGAGGTGCTCGAGGATCCGGGCTCGGAGCCCGTGCTCCAGCGCACCGATTTGTGGCCCCTGGGGCAGCGGGACGGGCAGTTCCTGTTCGTGCTGGAGAAGCCCAAAAGCGCCCCGGAGGACTCCGCGACGGGGTTCCTGCGCTTCACGATCGACGGAACGCTTTTCCCGGACATCCCGTACTCGTTCTGAACCGGAGGTTCGGAGGGGGCGCGGCGCCGATTCGGGGGCATCCTTATACTGGCAGGGGTTAGCCCCTGCTGTTCCCCCCTCCGCCGCCAGCTTCACAGCTCCCCAGCTCCATGGCTCCTCCGCGCCCCCTCCGTACCCTCGTTGCGCTCCTCGGCGCGGCCCCCCTGGCCGCCGCCCAAGGCGCGCCGGGTGAGGTCGACTACACCCCCGAGCTCCCCCCGACCGCGACCTACCCGATCTTCACCGACATCGCGCCGACCCTCGGCGCGCCGGGGACCGAGTTCGATGACATCGGCTCGGGGCGCGGTCAGGTCATCGCCGACCTCCTGGGCCCGGACCCGACCGATCCGAGCAAGGTCGGCCCGCCCGATGGCATCCCGGACCTGATCCAGTGCAACTCCAACTCGCCGGTGCTCCCGCTCGGAGCGCTTCCGGGCGAGGAGGAGGTCGTGCAGATCGGCGACTCGGTGCGGCCTAGCGTCCTCCTGCGCGGCGAGGCGGACGGCACGTTCACGGACGTGACCGATCAGGTCTCGCCCTTCGATCCGAACGGCTACAACGTGGAGTACCCCGGCGGCTCGCCGTGGGGCGCGTTCGCGGCGGACGTCGACGCCGACGGTGACCTCGACCTGTACTACGCGAACGGCGGGTTCAACACCGACAGCAAGAACACGCTGATGGAGAACCTCGGCAACGGCACGTTCCAGAACGTGTCCGCCGCGGCGGGGCTCGACGACGTGCAGGACAGCTACTCGGCCATCGCGCTCGACTACGACCTCGACGGCGACGTCGACATCTACGTCGGCAACGCGGTACAGCTCAACGGCTGGTACCAGGGCAACCCGGATCCCGACCCGGCCGACCGGCTGTACCAAAACCAGGGCGACGGCACGTTCAACGAGGTCGCGTCGCAGGCGAAGTGCGACCTGAAGAGCAACACGTTCGCGCTGACCACCGGCGACCTCGACCGCAACGGTTGGCCGGACATCGTCGTGTCCTGCTACAAGCAGTACAACAAGGTCTTCTACGGCGACGACAGCGGCAAGTTCTCGTTCATGGCGCCGGCGACCAACCCCGGCAAGGCGATGTCGCTGGACGACATGGTGCCGGACATGTTCTACCCGGGCTCGGACGACTTCGGCACGCTGCCGACGGGCGCGGAGGACGAGCTCCTGCTGCTCGGCCTGCGGACGATGCCGGTCGAGATCGCCGACTTCAACGGCGACCGCTGGCCCGACGTCCTCTTCGTCAGCTGGACCCTCCAGCAGCCCGACTTCAAGCCCGAGACGGCCGAGGACGCGATCTTCGCGCCGATCGACCGTGCGGCCCTGTACCTCAACCGCGGCGACCAGGACGGCGACGGCGTCGGCGACGGGCTGTTCCGCGAGTCGGCCGAGGAGCTCGGTATCGACCACCTCGGCGGCTGCATGTGCATCGCGGGGGGGGACTACAACGGCGACGGCCTGCCGGACGTCTACATCGGCGGCGGTGGTCCCAACCTGCCGTTCCACAACGAAGAGGACTACCTCTACATCAACGAGCCCAGCGCGTGGCCGGCGGACTTCCAGCAGAACCCCGACCAGCCGCTGACCCAGGCCTTCTACGAGATCGGCGCGGTCGCGGGAACGTACTCGAACATCGCTATGTCGCACGGCGCGAACTCGCACTTCCGCGGCGGGCGCGTCGAGGCGAGCATCGCCAACGGCGGCCCGGCGGTCGACGACGAGGGGCAGCGCAACGTCTACTGGCAGAACACCGGCAACGCCGACGGCGTGCCCTACATCGTTACCGAGGTCGAGCTCGTACCCACGCTCAGCGCGCCCGGCGCACCCGGCGCGCGCGTCGAGCTGATCCGCGACCGCAGCGGCGGCGCGCACCAGGTGACGGTCCTCGAGCGCTCGATCGGCGCGCGCTTCGGCAGCTACAGCGACGAGGCGCTCAACGCCGGCCTCGGCCAGGACGGCCTGCTGTTCGCGAACGTGACCTGGCCCAGCGGCGTCCGCGAGGGGCGCATCCTGTGGGCCTTCAACCCGCAGCCGACCGAGCTGACCTTCACCGAGCCCAACTTCTCGATGGCGCTCGACGCGACCTATCCGCCCGGCGGCGGCGTTGAGCTCACGCTGCGGATGGACCACTTCGACACGGGCTTCAGCTTCGTCAACGTGATCTTCACGCAGCTCGTACCGGTGGCGCCCGGGCTCTTCCTGCCGGGAGCGCTGCTCGACATCGGCTCCTACGTGGTGGCGCCCGGCTCGCCGTTCGAGGCGAGCGGCCTCGTCACCAACCCGAACACCGGCATGTACGGCGTCGTGGCGCTCGACGCCGTGACCGGGGAGATCCTCAACGCCGCCGGCGTGTGGCACGAGCCCGCGCTTGCGGACGGCGGCATCCCGGCGACGTGGACCCCGCCGACGGTCGAGGGCGAGGGGCTCGCCGGCGAGCAGCTCGATGCCAAGCGCCGCGCTCGTGAGGCGACCAAGCGGGTGGTGCTGCGCGCCGACCGCGTGGAGCTTTCCCCGGCCCGCATCCCGACGGACTACCGTACGTTCGAGCTCTCCGGGTCGGGCGAGCTCCTGCTCGACTCGGGCGACGTGCTGCGCTGGAAGGGCGGGTTGGTGGAGCTCTCCCCGCGCTCGCGCACGCTGGTCGAGCGGACCGGTGGCGTCTGGGTGGTGACGACCGAAGTGCCCGCGTCGTGCTGCGAGATCTCGGTCCCCAAGCTGGGGACCTACCTCCGTTTCCCCGCTGACGCCGAGCTGCTCAGCGTCGACGGCCAACCGTAAGGGAACGAGCCTTGCTCGACTTCGCCCAGGTTCGCGCGCAGTTCCCCGGGCTCCAGACCGACTGGACGCTCTTCGACAACGCCGGCGGCAGCGTGCCGTGTCGGCAGGTGGTGGATCGCGTCCACGAGTACCTGACCCAGCGCTGCGTGCAGCTCGGCGGCAGCTATGCGCTGTCCGACGAGGCTACCCGCGCGGTAGAGGACGGCCGCGCCGCGGTCGCGCAGCTGATCCACGCCGAGCCCAACGAGGTCGTGCTGGGGCCGTCGTCGACCATGCTGACGCGCACGCTGGGCGCCGCGCTTCGGCCGCTGCTCTCGCCGGGCGACGAGGTGGTCGTCACCAACCTCGACCACGAGACCAACCGGACGGCGTGGCTCGCGCTGGCCGAGCACGGCGTGGTGCTGCGCGAGTGGCGCTTCGATCCCGAGACGATGAGGCTCGAACCCGAGGGCCTCGATGCGGTCCTCAGCGAGCGCACGCGGCTGGTGTGCTTCACGCACACCTCGAACATCGTCGGCACGATCCACGACGCGGCGCCGCTCGTGCGGAAGGTCCACGACGCAGGCGCTCTCGCGTGCATGGACGGCGTGGCCTACGGCCCGCACCGGCGCATCGACGTGCGCGCCCTCGACGTCGACTTCTACTTCGCCAGCCTCTACAAGATCTATGGCCCGCACATGTCGTTCCTGTACGGCAAGCACGAGCGCCTGAGAGAGCTGCGGAGCCAGAACCACTTCTTCTTCGCCGAGAGCGACGTCCCCGACAAGCTGGAGCCCGGCGCGCCGACCCACGAGCTGGCCGCCTCGCTGCGCGGCATCGTCGACTACCTGACGTCGCTCGACGACGGCGACCCGGGCCGCTCGGTGCACGAACGGCTCAACCGTGCCTTCGAGCTCATCGCCGAGACCGAGAGCGCGGTCGCGGCGCCGCTCCTGTCCTTCCTCGACGAACACCCGCGGGTGCGCATCATCGGCTCGGCCGATCCCGGTTCAGCGCACCGCGCACCGACGATCGCCTTCGCGGTCGAGGGCCGCAAGGCGAGCGAGATCCCGCCGTTGCTCGACGAGCGCAAGCTCGCGGCGCGTTGGGGGCACTTCTACGCGTACCGGCTGATCGAGGCGCTCGACCTGCTCGAGCACGACGGCGTCATCCGCACGAGCCTGGTGCACTACAACACGCCCGATGAGGTCGAGCGGCTGATCGAGGCCCTCGACGAGATCCTGTAGGAAACCCCACGCCTCCGGGCGTCGGCCTTCCCGCTACCATGGAGGCGGGAGGCAACGATGCGGAACGGCAGGCGGTATGTGCTCGCGGTCGCGGTGAGTGCTCTTCTGGGGCTCGCCGCGGTGATCTTCCTCCGGTTCGGTGGCGACCGCACGACGGACCTGGCCGGGAAGCCGGCGGCCGAGGCCCGGGAGCGCATCGCCGCCAGCGCCGACCTCGCCGCACCGGGGACGGTCGCGCCCGAGGAGGCGACGGCGCAGCTCGCCGAGAGGCGACCTCTCGAGGCGCCCGATGTCGACCCCAAACGCAAGCGGCCAAAGCAGCCCACGCCCCTGGAGCCCTTCCGGGGTCTGCTGCTCGACGTCGCCACCGATGAGCCGATCGCCCGCGCCCACCTGGTCGCGGGGCGCCTAGATGCCGAGACCGGCGCCGACGGACGCTGGCGCTCCGACGCCGAGCTCCCGGACAGCGTCGAGCAGCTCGAGTTCCACGACCGGCACAGCGGGACGCACATTCGCACCGTGTCGCGCTCCGCGCTCTTGCCCGACATCGACGAGGGCTGGATCGCGCGCATTGCCATCGGGCCGACGTTCCGCCTCGTGGTGCAGGGCGCCGGCGCCTTCGAGCCCGAGGGTTGGTCCGCACGCCTGGTCGAGGTGCACCGCGACGGACGCGAGTCCGCCGGCAGCTGGACGCGCCTGCGCGACACGGATCCGACCTGGTTCCGCTACGACAACCCGTGGGAGCCCAACGAGGACGGCAGCTCGTTCCGCGTCGACGTGCGGAGCAGCGACGGCACGCAGGCGGGGTCGAGCTCCGAGCTGCGCAGCGCCGTGGGCATCTACCCCGAGATCGTCGTGGTCCACGCTGACGCGCGGCTTGCAGCGCTGACCGGGCGCGTCATCGATACGTCCGGCGACCCGAAGAAGTCGGCGACCGTCACGCTTGCGCGGATCGGTGCGGCGTTCGAGGGCGACGCCGCCGAGCCGCGCTACTCGACGCGCTCGGAGGGCGACGGCACGTTCGTGCTGGGCGCGATCTCGCCGGGCGAGTACGACCTGGTCGTGCGCCCCCGCCGCGGCGAGGCGCCGCACCGCCAGCGCCTGCTGCTCGACCCGGGGATGACGCGCCTGCCGGACATCATCGTCGACCGGCAGGTCGGCGTCGGGATGATCGAGGGCTTGCTCAAGAGCGCCGACGGGCGCCGGCTGGCTTCGCCGGAGGTCGTGCGGCTGCGCGCGGTCGACGGGCGCTCCTTCGAGCTCTTCGACGTCAGCTCGCCCCAGGGGCGCCGCGGCTACTACAGGCCGAACGGCCTCGGCATCGGCGGCTCGGATCCGACCAACCACGGCTTCGAGTTCAACGAGGTACCGGCCGGTGAGTACGAGCTCTCGGTCGTTTCGCAGCAAGGGTACGCGTGGACGCCGGCGAGCGTCCGCGTCACGGCCCCCGACGACAAGGCGGTGTTCACGCGCCTCGACGCCGTCGTCCATGGGCGGTATCGCTTCCGCGTGCTCGACGCCGAGAGCGAGGCGCCGATCGAGCCGTTCTACGTGCAGCGTCAGGCCGGCGCGCGGTGGACGGCCGAGGCGGACGAGTGGAGGGCGTCGAGCTCCTTCGTCGCTCCGGAGGCGAGCTTCGAATGGACGGTGTCAGCGCCCGGCTACGCGGCGGCGCGCGGGACCCAGGCCGACTTCCAGGCCGAGGGCGAAGACCGCGTCGCCACCGTGCTTCTGGAGCGCGGCTACGACGTGCGCCTGCTCTTCCGCGAGCTGACCGCTGGGTTCGGGCTGGATGACGACGACGGCCTCGTCGCGGCGATGGAGCGCCCGCCGCTCGACGGCGTGCGGGTGCTGGCCGACGGCGCGCTGGTCGCGACCTCGGTGGGGGGGGAGGCGACCGTGCGCCTCGCCCGCGCACCTCAGCGACTGGAGGTCCGGGCGGACGGCTTCCGCCCGGTGGAGTCACAGCGTTTCCGCGGCGGCCGAATCCAGGGCCCGGAGCGCGACGTGATCGTCTGGATGGTGCGCGAATAGCTCCTCGCCCTTAGACTCCGGGCCGTGCTCCCCCCGGCTCGGCTGTCCCCCCTCCTTGTCGTGATCGTCGCCCTGTTCCTCGCGTCCGCGCGGGCGCCCGCGCGGAACGAGGTGTTGGACGAGCTGCTCGAGGGCGTGACCGAGATCGGCGGCCCGGGCTCCCCCGGCGATGTCGTCGCCTTCGGGCCCGACGCGTTCGTCGTGATCGCAGGGGCCGGCGAGGCCCCCGTCGTCGCGGCCGCCCAGGCCGGCCGCGGCCGCGTGATGGTGCTCGGGCACGGCGGCTACCTGGGAGCCGGCGCGCTCGCCCAGGCCGACACCGGCGCGTTCTACCGCAACGCCCTGCGCTGGCTGTCCGGCGGCAAGCGCAAGCCGAAGGTGAGCTGCGCCGGCGACGAGAAGCTGGCCGAGGCGCTCGACGAGCTCGGGATGCGCGCGTCTCCCGAGCTGGCGCTCAAGCAGGCCGACGTGCTGATCCTGAAGCCGCACGAGCGCTCGGACGAGGAGCTGGCCGCGCTGCACGCGTTCGTCGCGAAGGGCGGCGCCATCGTGACGGCCGACACCGGCTGGGGGTGGCAGCAGATCCACAAAGGCAAGGTCCTCCGCCGCGACCTTCCGGTCAACCGGCTGTTGCTGCCCTACGGGCTCGCCATCGGGGCGGCGACCGTCGGCAAGACCGGCGGAGCGGGCTACCTGACCGACCCGCGCCCGACGCACTGGGCCCACGCGCGGGTCGCTTTCGAGGGGCTGCGCGACGGTACGGTCGAGCCTGAGAACGCTCCCCGCGCCGAGGCGCGCGTGCGCGCCGCGCTGGCCGCACTCTCCGACCACGAGCCGTCGATGCAGCTTGCGATGCGAAGGTGGATCGAGGCCGGCGACGCGCCCGATGCGCTGACGGAGAGCTACGCCGAGCACGGGTGGCGCCCGCTCGGCCTGCGACTCTCGTCGTGGTATGCGATGGGTCCCTTCCACGGCGGCAAGTCGCTGAAGGAGGCGCTCGCGCCCGAGAAGTCGCTGTCGTTGATGAAGCTGGACGGCCCCGGGCCGAAGCTCGACGCCACGCTGCGCGGCGTGGGCGGAAGGGTGCCGTGGAAGCGCGCGGTCACAAGCGGCGACGGGCTGGACATCGACGTCGGCGAGGTGCGCTTCGACCAACTCCTGACCGCTCCCGAGAAAGAGGCGGACTGGACGAGCCGCGCCGCGGCCTATCTCTATCGCAGCATCGACTCCGACGAGGACGTCGAGCTGAGCCTCAGGCTCGCCGGCGCGGACGGCGTGCGGCTTTGGGTCAACGGCGAGCTCGTCTCCGACCGCGACCGGGCGACCGAGCCCGAGGCCTTGGTGTTGCAGCTGCGTGCGGGCAGGAATCACCTCCTCGCCAAGGTGCGCAACCGGTCCGGCGTGTGGAGCTTCCGCCTGCGCGAGGCCTCGAACATCTCGCAGGAAACCGTCAACGGCGCCGTCGACCGCGCCATCGCGTGGCTGCTAGAGCGACAGTTGGTCGACGGCTCGTGGCCGCACCAGCGGAACTACGGGGTCGGCTACTCGGCCTACACGGTCTACACGCTCCTCAAGAGCGGCGTCGATCCCGACCACCCGGCGGTACGACGCGCGATGGAGTACGTCATCGCGAACGAGGGCGAGTACACCTACGCCGAGTCGTGCCGCATCCTGGCGCTGGTGACGTACGACCGCGGCGCGGCGCTGGAGGAGCTCCAGGACGCCGTCGACCGACTCTGCTCCTGGCAGAACCCGAACGGGATGTACGGCTACCCGCAGCACCCCGGCGGCGGCGGGCACGCGCCCGACCTGTCGAACACGCTCTACGCCACGCTGGCGCTTCGCGCCGCCGCGGCGCGCGGCGCTCGTGTGCACCCGCGCGTCTGGCACGGCCTGCTCGAGGGCACGCTGCGCTGCTGGGAGAACCAGGGCTCGAGCAAGGCGCGCCGCGAGAACCCCTCCGCGGGCTTCAGCTACCGCCCCGGAGGCAAGGCGTCCGGCTCGATGACCGTCGCCGCGATCAGCGTCCTGGCCGTGGCGCGCGATGCGCTCGGCGAGAACCTCGACCGACGCGAAGCGGCCGAGGTCGACCACGCCATCGAGGTGGCGCTCACCTGGGTCGAGCGGCACATGACGTGGATGGAGAACCCCGGCGCCACCGGGTGGCACTTCTTCTTCCTCTACGGCATCGAGCGCGTTGGCGCGCTGCTCGACCGCGACATCATCGGCGGCGTCAGCTGGTACTGGGCGGGTGCGGAGTTCCTGGTCGAGCAGCAGGCGAAAGACGGCGAGTGGAAGGGCGTGGGGGGGCACGGCTCACCGCCGGTCGACACCATCTTGTCGCTGCTCTTCCTCAACAAGGCGACGGCGCCGTCGAGCGGCAAGCGCAAGATCTCGGGCCGCCAGGTGCTCACCGCGAAGGGCGACGTCCACGTGCAGGCGGTGGGGAACGACCCGCTCGACGTGTGGATCACGGGCTTCGGCGAAGAGGTGCGCGCCGAGCTCGGAGACCCGCCGCTCGTGCGCGGCGTGCGCTGGATCGTGCGCGACGCGAACGGCGCCGAGCGCGTCGCGGCCGAGGTCGATGGCAACGTCGATCGGCGCGCTGTGATGCAGCGCTTCGAGGCGCGGCTCGACTTCGAGCGGTCGGGCACCTACGAGGTGGTGGCCCGCGTCACGGCGCTGGAGCCCCACGAAGAGCAGGGCTTCGAGCCGGTGCCGGTCGAGCTGGAGAGCCCGCCCATGCGGATCTCGCTGGCCGCCAGCGCGGCCGCGGCGGCGGGCGGCTACGCGCGCGACGCGGCCCACAACCTGCTGCGCGGCGCGACCGTCGCCTCCTCGACCGTCGCCGGCGGGCACACCGCCGATAAGGCGTTGGACGCCGACCACTCCAGCCGCTGGCTGTGCAACCCGAAGGACGCGGCGCCGACGTGGACCGCGAAGCTCGACGTCGCGGTGGTCGCGGATCGGCTGCTGCTGAGCCACGCGCTCAACCAGAAGCGCGAAGCGGACCGCCCGCAGGTCGCCTCGGCCGAGGTCCGCGTTAACGGCAGCCTGTTGGGCACGATCGAGCTCGATCCCGACCCGCACCTCAAGGGCGAGCTCGCGCTTCCCACGGGGCTTAGCGTGACCGAGCTCGAGCTGCGCGTCCTGACCACGCGCGGCGGCGACCTGGGCGCGGTCCAGGTCGGGTTCGCCGAGGTCGAGCTGCTGGCCGACTAGTCGAGGATCCCGAGCGAGCGCAGGGCGTCGGGGAGGCGGTCTAGGTCGTTCCCAGAAATCTCCGCGGTGGAGGGCAACCCAAGCGGCGGATTGGTCGTCGAGCGGATGACGAGCACCGCGACGCCGCGTTCGACCGCCGCCTTCAGCTCGCGCTGAGCCCAGGTCGACTTCAACCAGCTCGGCGAAACGACCACGACGATAGCCTTCGCGCGGTCGAGCATGCCGTCGGTGGCGGAGATCAGTGACGAGCTGGCTGCCTGGAGCTGCGTGGCGTCGGGGACGACGCGTACGCCGAGCTTCGAGAGCTCGGAGCGGATGTGCTCGGCGAGCTCTTCGTCTGCCGAGGAGGTGGAGAGAAACACGACCGGCCGGCCGCCCGCGGCCGTGGGCTGCACGTGCTCGCCTCGGAAATCGAAGTACTCCAGCTCCTGAGTCTCCACCCCGCGCAGAGGATCGTGGTTCCCCGGAAGCCTGTTGAGGTTCTCAAGGGGTCGCGCGGACTGGACGGGAGACTCCTTGGTCGGCGGTTCGCTCGCGGGCGCGCCTTTGAGCGGCGCTTCCTCCTCGAAGCTGAGCCAGTGCTCCCGTTCCTCGGTACTCCCGTCGCGCAGGTGCAGGTTCATGAAGATCGTGAACTGCCCCCATCCTGACCCCTTCAGCCGGAAGCCCGACGCGCGGTCTTCCACGCGGTGGATCGGGTTCGGAAAGGTCGGGTGCAGGTGGTACGTCACGGCCTCGAGCTCGTCGAGGTCACCCTCCTGCCAGATCGCCCACTCCCAGCGGCGGTCGGAGGCGCGCTTTGCGCTGTGCACGGTTTCGATCGGCATCGGCTAGGTCCCCGGCGTGAGAACGATCGGCGTGAACTGCGGCGTCGCGCGCGAGCGCCAGCGCTGCCCGTCGCGGAGCAGCTGGACCTCGATCAAGCGGCCTTCGCGGACGCCGTTGATCTCAAGGAAGCAGCCCCCTGGCTCGAGGATCGGCTGCCCCGGCGTCCACTCGCCGTACTGGCCGCGGTAGGCGAAGCGGTAGCGGCACTCGGATAGGTGACCGCCGTCGAGGTCTTCGGCGACGAGTTGAACACGCAGGTGCCGCCCGGCGTCCGCGCGCCAAAGCGCGATGGTCTTCGACAGCTTGAGCATCGCCGCCGCCGGCGAGGCGCGGTCGAGCTCGATCCACTCGTGGGCCGCATAGGCGCCGCCGTGGTCGACCTCGGTCTCGAGTATGAGGATCGCCGGCTTGTCGTGGGCGCGTGCGTGCCCGAACTCATCGCGTACCCAGGGGTGGGTCGTCCAGCGACCCGACGCGAGCTGATCGCGCCTGGTGGCGAGCGCGACCAGCGCATCGGCCTCCTCGATCCGCCGCCGGATCTCGTCGGTCAGCGCGTCGCCGCCGAGGTGCTTACCGTTGTCCTGCACCACGTTGTGGCAGCGGACGACGTCCTCGATCTCGCTGACGAGGAGCCGGTCCTCGTGCTTGCTGAAGGAATAGGAGAGAAACAACGACCTCATCGGCGGGACTCCGGGAGACGCGCCGGATCATAGCCTCGCCGGGCTCCTAAGCGAACGCTGGAGCCCGGCGAGGCCGGAGGCCATCGACTCGTGGCTAGGGCAGCTGGACCTGCACGCCCATCGACGAGCAGAAGTCGTTGCCGCCCGTCCCGTCGAGCGCGAAGCACTGGCCGTGGATCGTCAGCCCCGACGCGACCGCCGGGATGTTGGCCGGCAGGATCGCCTCGCCGTTCGTGCCCGTGGTGACGGGCGCGAGCAGCAGCAGCGGGATGTTGACGTTCAACAGCAGCCCGTTCGTCAGGTCGATCGGCGGGATCTTCGCGTGCTGCGAGAGCGCCAGGAAGGCGGCCGACCCGGGCGGCAAGTTGCCGCCGACCAGGAAGAAGGCCGCGCCGGGCGTCAGGTCGCTGTGCGCCGCGATCGTCGGCTCACCCAGAGTGCCGGGCGTGCCGGTGCCGTAGATCGTGCCGACCATCGGCGGCTTGGCCGCGGTCACGTAGCCGACCTTGGTCTCGCCGTCGGAACCGAAGGCGCCACTGACGTCGAGCGTCACCGTGTAGGTGCCCGGCAGGTCGTACGTGTGCGACGGGTGCTGCACGGTCGCGCCGCCGCCGTCGCCGAAGTCCCAGGTCCAGGTGTCCACGCTGCCGGCCGAGGTGTCGGTGAAGGTCACCAGGAGCGGCGCCTGTCCGCCGGTCGGCGAGGCGGTGAAGTCCGCCGTCGGCGTCGGGTCGACGTCGCAGGTGATGCGTCGCACCTCGAAGGCGTCGAGCGCCGCCTCGGTGATCGAGTCGTTCGGGTTGTCGGTCGCGTGGAAGCGGACGCGCATCGTCGAGCTCGGGCTGACGAAGTCGCTGACGTTGAACGAGCTGACGATCCAGCCGCTCGTGTTCTGGAAGCTCTCGACCGCCGTCCACGAGGAGCCGCCGTTGCTCGAGACCTCCACGTCGAGGTCGTCCGCGTCGAAGTCGTTGTTGCCGAACCAGAGCGCATAGCGCACGACGTACGTGCCGGCGACCGACATGTCGATCAGCGGCGACGTGACCGTCGTCGGCCCGCCGTCCACGTCGGAGTTGCCCGAGACGTTGTCGGTCAGGTAGCAGCGCCCCGAGCCGTCGAAGTCGGTCAGCGGGTCGCTGCGCCCGCCGTCGCCGGCCGGGATGCCGCGCTCCCACGCGCCGTCGGTGATGCTCGTGTTGGTGACGCTCCACCCCGTGTTGGTCTCGAAGTCGTCCGCGAAGACGACGACGCTGTCCTCGACGTCGAACGCGTAGGCCGTCGCGGGGGCGTCCGGCGGGCTGGTGTTCGAGCCGCTGCTCGCGCCGTCGGCGCTCACGTAGAACTCAGGCGAGTCGCTGCAGTAGGCCGTGGGGAGCGTCGCCTCGAAGAGGTCGCCGCCGATCCCTGCCATCGGAAGCTGCACGAACGAGCCGCCGTCGTAGCGGTAGTTGAGCGTCGCGGAGCCGCCGACGAGAGCCTCGCCCACGCCCTCGACGCGCGCCTGGATCGTCTCGGCGCTGCCCGGGGCCGTCGTGGCCGGCACGCCCGCGGGGAAGCCGATCTGCACGAACGGCCCGGCGGTCAGGTCGTGGGAGCTGACGATCGAGAAGGGCTGCGGGCCCGACGGCACGTTGTAGCCGTGGACCTCAACGCGCCACGTGCCGGCGACGGGGTTGTCGACCAGCACCTGCTCGATGTTGTTCACGTGGTCGGCGGTCGTGCGCACCGCGGGCGCGCCCGGGTTGGCCGGGTTCAGGGTCCACGGGAAGTGCTGCGTGCCGCCGGGAGCGATCACGCGCAGGTCGAGGTCGTTGACCAGCGCGCCGGCGACGTTGGGGGTGCCGGGCACGTCGTCCCAGGCGATCGTCACCTTCAGCTCGGACGTTCCGCCCGGAACCGAAACGCTGTAGACGTAGGACGCGCCGTGGTCGTCGATGTCCTGCTGGTCGAAGCGCCCGAGGCGCATGAAGTCGATCGTGTCGCGGATGCGGACCGAGCCGTAGCCGAACTCGTAGTCCGGGCCGACGTCGCCGAGGTCCACGGCTTCCTGCGCCAGCAGGATCTTGACCAGCGAGCCCGGCGGGTCGGCGCCGGGGAACTGGTTGCGGTAGTCCTCGAGCAGCAGCGCCACACAGCCCGCGACCGTGGGGCTCGCCATCGACGTGCCGCACTTGACCGTGACCGCGTTGTCGTTCGACGAACCGGGCGAGGTGACGCCGCCGTCGCTGTTCGACTGGCACCCGGGAGCGCTGATGTCCGGCTTGATGCGCCCGTCATCGGTCGGCCCCCACGAGCTGAAGCTCGTCATGGAGTCGTTGTTCGAGTTCAGCGCGCCGACCGTGATGTGGTTCTTGGCCGTCGCCGGCGGAGCGGTGCTGTAGTAGTCGCCGTGCCCCTCGACGTTGCACGAGGTGCCCTGGCGCTCGTTGCCGTTGGCCCAGACGATGCGGAAGGGCGCGCCGAGCGAGCCCCGCGCGACCGAGTCGATCACCGAAGAGCACACGCCGTAGTCGCCCTGGATGTTGCAGGGGAAGCCGTTGATCTCGGTGTTGGTGCCGATCGAGTTGTTCGAGATGTCGGCGCCGTAGGTGTTGATCGCCTGGTTGTAGTCGCTCTCGAGGTCGCCGGGGTTGGTGTAGAGGAAGATGCTAGAGCCGTCGGTCTGCAGGCCGTAGGACTCGAGCGTCGCGCCCGGCGCCATTCCGGCGTACGTGCCGCCGCTCGAGGCGCCGCTGCCGCCGATCGTGCCGGCGACGTGCGTCGCGTGGTCGGACAGGCCGGACGAGTCGCGCACGGTGAGGCGGCCGCCGAAGTCATTGTGCGACTCGCGCGCGTAGCCGCCGTCGTAGACCATGACCGACACACCGCTGCCGTCCAGGTTGTACGGTGCCGACTGGGCCACGTCCGCCTGCACGCGCGAGCGGTTGCTGTCGTTGACCATGACGTCGGACATCGGCGGCAGCGGCGGCTCGAGCCACTGGACCACGTCGGCGTCGGCGAGCTCGCCCAGGCGCGACAGCGGCAGCTCGACCACCATGCCGTTGATCGTCTCGAGCGTGTCCATCACACGACCCTCGAGCTTCTCGACCAGCTGGCGCGGCACGTCGCCTTGCACCAGCGCGTCGGGGTGGAAGACCGCGTAGACCGCGACGGTCGGGTTCGACGGCTCGCTCTCTTCGACGCGCGCGTACTCCGGCAGCTCGCCCGCGGCGAGCAGCGGGTGCATCTTCCAGTCGCGCTGCACGCGCTGGATACCGATGACCTTCGAGACCGCGGCGAGGCGCACGGGGTCGAGCTGCATCGGGCGAACCGCGGCGAACCAGGCGTTGCCGCCCAGCGGCGTCTGCAGGTCTACGCCGGCCGCGGCGAGCGTCTGGCGCGTCTTGCGCGTCGCCTGCTCGTCGAGCTGCAGCACATAGTGTCGCTCGCCGATGAGCAGGCCGTCGAAGAGGACCGCCTGAGTCGAGAGCGTATCGGTCCGAGGTGCCGGGGTGGCGCCGGTGCGCCAGCGGATGGGCTCTTGAGACGTGGCCAGGGCAGAGGCCAAGCAGCACGCCGTAAGCGTGAGGGGGAGGCGATGGGGGATCATCGCCCCATTCCACCCGAGCGCTCGGATCCCCGCAACGGACTCGACCAAGCGTGAGCTCGTCGTGATGTCTCGCTACGCTTCGTCCGCCCATGCGCCGGTAAGCGCAGAGTTTGAGAGGGAGTAAGCATGCCGCAATCATCGCCGGACGGCACCGGTGGAGTTGAGTGGATCGGGCCGATCGGGATCTGTCTGTCGGGTGGAGGCTACCGCGCCGCGGGCTTCCATCTCGGGACGCTCGACTATCTGCACGCCGTAGGGCTCGGTGGGAATCTTCTGCGCGTCTCGACCGTCTCGGGCGGGACCTTCGTCGGCGCCGCGTACGCGAAGGCGCTCGTCGAGGGAAAGACGTTCGAGCGCTTCTCGCGCGAACTGCGCGGCTTCCTGCGCGACACGGACCTCGTCAAGCGCGGGCTCGCGTCTCTGGCGGGCCCGCCGCCCGATACCCCGTCCGGCCGCCACGACCTGATCGTCGCCATGGCCGACGTGTACGCACGCACGTTCATGTGCGGCGAGGACGGCGAGCCGTTCCTGTTCGGGCGCCTGCTCGACGCCGACCTGCCTCTGAAGGACGTCATCTTCAACGCGACCGAGTTCCGCCACGGCATCGCGTTCCGCTTCCAGAGCTGCGCAAACCGGAACGCGATCATCGGCAACCAGCGGCTTCGGATTCCGCGCGCCCAGGCGGCGAAGGTCCGCCTCGCGGACGTGGTCGCGTCTTCGTCGTGCTTCCCGGGGGGCTTCGAGCCGCTCTCGTTCCCCTACGACTTCCGCTGGCCCGGCGGCGAGGTACCCGACGAGCTGAAGGAGCAGTTCACGCGCGACGGCAAGCGCTTCCCCGTCGCGCTGATGGACGGGGGTATCTACGACAACCAGGGCGCCGAGAGCCTGCTGCTGGCTGGCGATCGCCGCGGCGAGGACCTTGGGATGTTCATCATCTCGGACGTCGACCAGCGTTCCGACGACCTGTACCCGTTCCCCGAGCCGGAGGACGGCGCCTCGGGTCCGACGCTCGGCAGACTGCGGCTGTACGCGCTCGTCGTCACGCTGCTGAGCGCCTCGAGCGTCCTGATGCTGGCGATCCACACGTGGCGCGAATATCAGCGCGGCGAGCTCGGCCTCGGCGAGCTGTTCTTCTTCTCCGTTCCGCTGCTGCTCGCCGCGCTCGTCACCTATGCCCTGCTGTGGATTCAGCGCACCATGCGCAGGCAGGTTCTGCCCCAGGTGCCGCTCGTGGGCGTGGCCGCCTGGAACGACCTGAAGCACCTGCGGGTGACGCAGGTGCTGGCGATGCTCAACCTGCGCGTCACGTCGCTCTTGGCGCTCACCTCGTCGGTGTTCATGAAGCGCATCCGCGGGCTCGTGTACGGGCTGGTCTACAGCGACGAGAAGTACGCTGGCAAGCGCGTGTCGAACCTGATCTACGCGCTGACGAGCGAGCGCGACTGGCCCTCGGTGCTGCCGCCCGAAGTGCCGCGCCCGTCCGACGAGCTGCGGCGCGTGGCGACGGCGGCCGCCGACATGCCGACGACGCTGTGGTTCGAGCGCGAGGATGAGCTCGACAACCTCCTCGCGGCGGGCCAGGCGACGGTGTGCATGAACCTGATGAAGTGGATCGCCCGCGGACACGGACGCGATCCCGAGAGCTACCCCGACGAGGTGCGCGCTCTCTGGGAGCGGCTGCTGGCCGACTGGAAGCGCTTCAACGAACGGCCCGCCTGGTTGGGCGAAGAGCGCGGCTAGAAAACGACGGCGGGGCGGGGGGCTGCCGCCCTCCGCCCCGCCGCCGGATACGAACCCGGGTCAGCCCTAGGAGGGCTGCTTGGTCACGCGCAGGTACGGCTTGACGGTCTTCCAGCCGTTCGGGAAGCGCTCCTTCGCCTCGTCGTCCGACAGCGCCGGCACGATGATGACGTCGTCGCCGTCCTTCCAGTCCACCGGCGTCGCGACCTTGTGCTGCGCGGTGAGCTGCAGCGAGTCGAGCACGCGCAGGATCTCGTCGAAGTTGCGACCCGTGCTCGCGGGGTAGGTGATCGTCAGCTTCACCTTCTTGTCGGGACCGATCACGAACACCGAGCGCACGGTCAGCGTCTCGAGCTCGTTCGGGTGGATCATGTCGTAGAGCTCGGCCACCTTGCGGTCGGGGTCGGCGATCAGCGGGAAGTTCAGCGCCGTGCCCTGGGTCTCCTCGATGTCCTTCGCCCAGCCGTGGTGGTCGTCGATCGGGTCGACGCTCAGGCCCAGGACCCGGCAGTTGCGGCGCTCGAACTCGCCCTTGAGGGCGGCGACGCGGCCGAGCTCGGTGGTGCAGACCGGCGTGTAGTCCTTGGGGTGCGAGAAGAGGACACCCCAGCCGTCGCCGAGGTACTTGTGCAGCTCAATGGTGCCTTCGGTGGACTCGGCGGTGAAGTTGGGGGCGTCGTCGCCCAGGCGAATGGCCATCGGATTTCCTCTTGGCGTTCGGGTCGTGTCGGTGCTCTCAAGACGCGGCGCAAGAGGATAACGAACCGCCCCGTTTCGGTCGCATGGGGGCGCGGAATCGGGCTCCTCTTCCTTAGGATTCAGCCCCGTAGCCCCGCACCAAAGCACGCCCCAGAGATCCCAATGAGCAACCGCCACTCGCGCCGATCGTTCCTCAAGCTCTCCACCGCCGCCGGCCTGGCGATCCCGGCGGCGAGCTGCGCGCTGACGTCGAAGGAGGTCCGTTTCGTTTCCGGGCGCGTGCGCCACGCGGGCATCGGCGTGGGGGGGATGGGCGCGGCCGATCTGCGGCAGATCTCGAGCCATCCGAACGTCGACGTCGTCGCGCTGTGCGACGTGGACGAGAACAAGCTCAAGGCCGCGGCCGAGCTGCACCCCGACGCGCGCCTCTACCGCGACTGGCGCAAGATGATGGAGCGCGAGGACGGTCGCATCGATTCGGTGCACGTCACCACGCCGGACCACATGCACGCGGCCATCACCGTGACCGCGCTGCGACGCGGGCTGCACGTCTACTGCCAGAAGCCGCTCACGCACAACGTCATCGAGGCGCGCCGCGTGGCGCAGGTCGCGAGCCGCGCCGGCGTCGTGACGCAGATGGGGATTCAGAACCGCTCCGGCGTTCCCTACCGGCGCGCCTTCGACATCCTGCGCAGCGGGATCATCGGACGGGTCAGCGCCGTCCACGTCTGGACCGACCGCCCGGCCGGCTGGTGGGCGCAGGACGTGCCGCGTCCCGAGGGCGAGGACCCGATCCCCGAGGCGCTCGACTGGGACCTGTGGCTCGGTGTCGCGCCCGAGCGTCCGTACAAGGGCGGCTACCACCCGTTTTCGTGGCGCGGCTGGATGGACTTCGGAACCGGCGCGCAGGGCGACATGGCGTGCCACCTCATGGACCCCGCGCTTTGGTTCCTCGGGCTCGGCTCGCCGACCGAGCTCTGGTCGGAGGGGCCGGCTCCCAACGGCGAGACCTTCCCGGCCTGGTCGACCGTCAAGTACCGCTTCCCGGCGACGCGCTTCACCGCTCCCGAGGGAGCGACGGTCACCTGGTATGACGGCGGTAAGAAAGCCCGCGACTACGTGCTCGACCGCTACGACGCCGGCGATGTGTGGCCCAACGCGTGCCTCTTCGAGGGCGAAGCGGGAGCGTTGCTCGCGAGCCCCTACAACGCGCCGCGGCTTCTGCCCGAATCCGACTTCCCTCAGCTCCCGCCCGCGGCGCTCGAGCCGATCAACCACTGGCACCAGTGGGTCGACGCCTGTTCCGGCCTGGGGCGCGCGAGCGCGCCGTTTGACTACTCCGGACTGCTGACCGAGGTGGCGCTGCTCGGCAACGTCGCGCTGCGCTTTCCGGGCGAGCGGTTGGCGTGGGACGCGCGCCGGCTGCGCTTCGGGAACCTGTCCGCTGCGAATGCTTTTCTCGGTCGCAAGTATCGCGCCGGATGGGGCGTTCGGGGCCTCGGATGAACGCCGCCTAACAGCCTCGGTAAGGGCTGCATTTCCGAAACGGCGTTTTTCCGCGCGGGGTGGAACCCCACGAACAGGGGAAGCATCTACTCTCTCGTTAAGCCCCATCGGGCAAAGCGTCCTCGGTCGCCTCCCGAGCCGCTCTACTCCCCCGGGCCCGGTGCCGCACCTGTGCCGCACGCGAGCCACCCCCAAAACCCCATCAGAGGTCGCAGCATGAACCCCTTCCAGGCGCTCAAGGCGCTGTCGCTCGCCGGCGCGGGCGTTGCCCTTGTCTCCCCTCTCTCCGCTCAGCTCAGCGAGCCCGGCACCCCCGCGTCGACGTGGGCCGACCTGTCCTCCTCGGTGCCGACCGAGATGCTCGAGGCCCCCGACATCGAGGCGTTGCTCGCCGAAGATGAGCTGACCGGCCCCTTCCCGCTGCGCTATGGCGACGTGATCACCACCTCGCTTGGCGTCACGGACTCGGGCACCTGGGAGCAGGTGGAAGCCGACGGTTCGCTCGTCTGGCGTATGCGCATCGAGGCTCCGGGGGCGTACACCCTCGGCGTCGTCTTCTCGGAGTACGAGATCCCGGCCGGCGGTCAGGTCTTCCTGTACACCGACGACATGAGCGAGATCCTCGGTGCCTACACCGACAGCAACAACAACGTGAACGGCCTGCTCGGCATCCAGCCGATCGTCGGCGACGCGGTCACGGTCGAGTACGTCCAGCAGGCCTGGGCCGAAGGCGCGCCCAAGCTTCGCGTCGGCGAGGTGATCTACGACTACAAGAACGTCCGCAACCTGCTCGAGGTTGAGGGCAGCAGCGGCTCGAGCGGCGCTGACGGCGGCTGCGGCCTGATCGGCGTCAACTGCCCCGAGGGCGCCCCGTACCAGACCATCAAGCGTTCGGTCATGCGCACCCTGTCCGGCGGCTCGCTGTGCTCGGCCTCGCTGCTGAACAACACCGGCGACGACGGCACCCCGTACATGCTGACCGCCAACCACTGCGGCGGCATGACCTCGGGTCAGTTCCTGTTCAAGTATGAGCAGTCCACCTGCGGCACCTTCTCGGGCCCGCAAAGCAGCGTGATCTCGGGCGCGCAGCTCCTCGCCTCGTCGGGGACCTACGACTCCCAGCTCTACCGCCTGAACACCGACCCGCCGGCCAGCTTCGACGTCCACTGGGCCGGCTGGGACCGCGCGAACGGCACCAACGGTCCCGCGGTCACGATCGGCCACGGCGGCGGCGGTCCGAAGAACATCGCGATCGACAACTCGGGTGCTTCGTTCTCGGGCTCCGACTGGCAGGTCTTCTGGAACCAGGGCTACATCATCGGCGGCAACTCCGGTGGCCCGCTCTTCAACGGTCTTGACCGCGTCATCGGCCCGGCCTGCTGCGTGAACACCTTCACGTGCGGCTCGCAGACGGCCTGGTACGGTCGCCTCGACCTGTTCTGGAACTCCTTCAACCTGGGCCAGTGGCTCGACCCGACCGGCTCGGGCATCCTGAGCCTCGATGGCACCGACAACCCCGGCAGCGGCGGGGGCGGCACGCTCGCGATCACGAGCATCTCGCCTTCGACGATCGACGCGCTCAACGTTGGCACCGACCAGATCGTGACCATCACGGGCACCGGCTTCCAGCCGACCACCACGGTCGAGGTCGACGGCAGTGCGCTGTTCGGCATCCCGTCGCCCTACACCTACGTCAACTCGACGACGATCACCTTCGATCCGCCGGAGCCGAGCGCGCTCGGCCTGTCGATCGTGACCGTGAAGAACGGCGCGACGTCGGCCATCGGCCTGCTCACCTACGAGGCGAACGACACGCCGGCCCTGCAGGCTGGCAACGGCGAAGAGCCGGTCACGCTGTTCTCGGCGGGCGGCATGCCCCTGAAGTGCGCCGGCACCCCCGGCGACCTGTTTGTCGTGCTCGGCTCGACCAGCAACGTCCCGACGAGCGTTCCCGGCTTCTTCAGCATCGGGATCGGCAACAACTTCACGAACCTCTTCAACCTGGTGTCGGTGACGATCCCGGCCGACGGTGTCGAGGACATCAACGTCCCGCTCGGCGGCCTTCCGCCGTTCACGACCTTCTACATCGAAGGCGTCGCGGTCGACGCGGGCTTCTCGCTTCCGCTTCCGGACTCCAACACCCAAGAGGTGCAGGTGCTCTTCTAAGCGCCTAGCGCTCTAGCGAAACCAGCCGGGCCGGCGTCCCTCGCGGACGCCGGCCCGCGCTGCATTTGGGGCGTGCTTTTGCGGGCGCGCGGTCCGGCTGAGGCGCGTATCCTCCTAGCCATGCCCGCCCGCGTGCTCGACGTGTTGCTCGGAATCTACCTCTTCGTGTGCGCGGCCTGCCTGGTCTGGCCGGGCTTCGCGTGGTTCGCCGCGCGCGAGGAGCCGTTCGTGCTGGGCCTGCCGTTTGCCTTCGCGTGGAGCGTGGGCTGGGTGATCGCCACCTTCCTGGCGCTCTGCGCCTACCACGTCGCGCGCTCGCGCGTGGGAGGCTCGCGGGCTTGAACACCGCGATCGTCCTCGGGATCGCCGGGCTGTATCTCGGCACGTGCCTGCTCGTCGGGATGCTGCCGGGCCGCAAGAGCTCGGACTCCGCCGCCGGCTACGTCGCCGGCGACCGCGCGCTGGGGCTGGTCGTGATGTACTTCATCACCGGCGCGACGATCTTCAGCGCCTACGCCTTCCTCGGCGCGCCCGGCTGGGCCTTCTCGCGCGGCGGCGCGGCGCTCTACATGCTGGCATACGGGACGCTGGGCTTCGTCCCCTTCTACTTCCTCGGCCCCCGCGCGGCGCGCCTGGGGAAGCGCTACGGCTTCGTCACGCAGGCCGAAATGGTCGCGCACCGCTTCTCGCGGCCGGGCATCGCGGCGACGATGGCGCTGATCAGCGTGCTCGCGTTCGTGCCCTACCTAGCGCTGCAGATGCAGGGCGCCGGGATCGTGCTCGAGGCGATGACCGGCGGCGCGGTCGACGAGAAGCTGGGCGCGCTGCTCGTCTACGGCCTCGTGCTCGTGTACGTGCTGAAGAGCGGCGTGCTCGGCGTGGGTTGGACGAACACGTTCCAGGGCGTGTTCATGCTCGCGCTCGCGTGGGGGATGGGGCTCTATCTGCCGCGCGTGCTCTACGGCGGCATCGGGCCGATGTTCGAGCGCATCGCCGCCGAGCGCCCGGGCTTCTTGAAGCCGCCCGGCCTGACCGGCGGTGGGACTCCGTGGCCATGGAGCGAGTACACCAGCTCGGTGCTGGTCTCGATCGCTGGCTTCTCGGTGTTCCCGCACCTCTTCATGAAGGCCTTCAGCGCGCGCGACGAGCGCACGATTCGGCGCACCGTGGTGCTGTACCCCTCGTTCCAGCTGTTCGTGGTGCCGATCCTGATCCTCGGCTTTGCGGGAGTGCTGCTCGCGAACGCGCCCGAGCGCGCGGACGGAATCCTGCCCCACCTGATGATGAACGCCGACGTGCCGCCGGTACTGGTCGGGCTGTTCTGTGCGGGCGCGCTTGCCGCTTCGATGTCGTCCGGCGACGCGATCGCCCATGCGACCGCCTCGATCGTCGTGCGCGACGGCTGGGTGACGGCACTGCGGCGACCGCTCGACGCGGCGACGGAGCGCCTCGCGATCCGGATCGTGCTCGTCGCCGTGGTCGCGGTCTCCTACGGCCTGGCGGTGCTCTACACCGGATCACTGGTCGAGCTCCTGCTCTACGCCTATGGACCCATCGTCCAGTTCGCACCCGCGGTCTACGCGACGCTCTTCTGGCGGCGCGCCACCGGGCGGGGCGTCCAGGCCGGGCTGATCGCGGGGATTGCGACCAACATCCTGTTCGCGTCGAACGCCGACCTGCGCCCGTTCGACGTGCACGCGGGGGTGTACGGGCTTGCGGCGAACCTGACGGCGCTCGTGCTGGTGTCGCTCCTCACCTCGCACGAGGACGAGGAGCGCGAGCGCGAGTTCCTCGCGACGAGCGCCGAGCCGGGCGACTAGCGCCCGGCCGCCCGGCGGCGCGCGAGGCGAGCGGCGCCCAGCGCGGGCTCGGTCGTCGCAACCCGCACCGCCGCGCCTGGTAGCCGGTCCGCGAGTGCGGCTTCGAAGGCGTCGCGCCAGGCGTCCGAGACCGCGAGCCCGCCGGCGAGCGCGACCCTGGGAGCGCGCGTGAAGTCGCCCCGCGGCACCGGCCCCCGCTCTTCCGGCCCGAGCCTCTGCGCCACCGCGACGGCGCAGCAGGCGAGCTCTTCGACACCCGCGGCGACCGCGGCTTGCGCGACGCCGTCGCCGCGCTCCGCGGCGGCCAGCACGTGCGGCGCGAGCGCCGCGATCTGCGCGCGCGACACACGCCCGTCCTCAATGCGGCGCACCGCGTCGCGCAGGTCCCGCGCGTCGAGCTCGCGCACCAGCGCCGTGAGGAGCTCCGTCGCGGGGCCGCGCCCGTCCGCGGCGCGCACGCACGCGGTCAGCGCCCGCCGCGCCAGGTCGTATGCGCTGCCCGGATCGTCCAGCGTCGGCCCCCAGCCGCCCGCGCGCTCGGCGGTCCCGTGCGCGTCGCGTCCGTAGGCCGCGGAGCCCGTCCCCGCGACCACGACGATCCCCGGCTCATCGTCGAAGGCGGCGGCGTGCGCGATGCGCAGGTCGTGGTCGACGCCGATCCGCCCGGCCGGCGCCAGCTCGATCCGCTCCGCGACCTCGGCCACCTGGGCGCGGTCCTCGGCGCTCGACGCTCCCGCCACGCCGAGGAACGCCGCGGCGGGGCGCAGGTCCGGTCCCGCGGCGTCGCGCGCTTCCGTGAGCGCCTGCGCGAGCCCCGCCGCGCCGACCCGGCGCAGGTTGCCCGGGCCGCCCTCGCCGCGGGCCCGCAGCTCGCCCTGATCGTCGATCAGGACGAGCCGGGTGCGGGTGCCTCCCGCGTCGACTCCGGCGTAGAGGGGGCCCGACACGGCCCCTACGGCGCGATCAGCGTGTTGATCTCCAGCGTCAGGAAGTCGTACGCGGCCTGCGCCTCGGGCGAAAGCGGGCCGGCGGTGAGCAGGTCGTTCAGCTCGAACGGGTCCAGCTCGAGGTCGAAGAACCGCTGGTAGCCGGCGTTCACGTCGGCGATCAGCTTCCAACGCCCGTCGGTCATGGCCTTGGTGTCCCAGGCCTGGAACGTGATCTCGAGCGCGTTCGAGATCGCCAGGCCCTGCTGTTGCTCGGTGTCGAGCGCCATGGCCTGCAGGTACAGCGTGAACGGCCCCGGCGCGGTCACGTGCAGGTCCGGGAGGCCCGCCTCGCCCGAGCTATCGGCCAGCAGCGCGACCGTCAGGACCACCGGGTTGGGCACGAGCGTGCCGCCGAAGAACGGCGTGGGGTCGTTGAGCGACGACACGACCACCGCCACCGGGGCGAAGGGCTGCACTCCCTCGACCTTGAGGTCGAAGAGCCCCGACACGACGACCGGGTCGCCGCAGGCCGTGAGCGTCACGTCCCCGGGGCCGCCCTGGCCGAGGTCGGGCTGGCAGACCGGCAGCGGCACCGGGGGGGCGAGCGTCCCGGTGCGCGGGCCGTTCGGCCAGAAGCCCTCGCTGAAGATCCAGGTGCGGTTCGAGCGCGCGTCGGGGTCCGCGAGGTAGGGCAGGAAGCTGACCGAGTCGAGCTCGACTTCCGGCAGCAGCGCCGCGGGATCGAGCCCCGCGATATCGGCCACGGTCGCGAACAGGTCGCTGGAGTTGACCACGTTGCCGCAGACCGAGCCGGGAGACGCGACCAGCGGGCTGCGGACGATCATCGGGATCTGCAGGCCGCCTTGGAACAAGCTGTTCTTGGCGTGTTGCGGGTCGAAGGGCGGGAAGGTGAGGAACTCCGACGTGCCGTTGTCCGCGAGGAAGATGACCGTCGTCGTGAGCGGGTCGACCGAGGCCAGCAGCCGGCCGATCTCGGTGTCCATCGCCTCGATCATCGCCTGCATGTACGGCACCGGCGTCTCGTTCGGCATTCCGATCCCGGTGAGGTCGACGCTGTGCAGCTCGGCCGGCGGCGCGTGGACCGGCGTGTGCACCGACGTCAACCCGACGAAGCACAGCCAGGGATCCTGACGGGTCGAGATCCACTGCACGGCGTCGTCGACGTTCACGGAGGTGACGTAGTCGTTCACCACTTCGGTGACCCCGTCGGTGACCTTGTTCCAGGTGAAGTAGTCCTCCCACGGTTCGACCGACCCGGCGTGCGTGACCGCGCCTGCGAAGTGCGCCCAGCCGGCGGTGTTCGGCGCCAGCTCCGCGCCGACGGCGTCGTTGCCGAGGTGCCACTTGCCGAAGTAGGCGTGCTCGTAGGCGCACTCGGTGCCCAGGTCGAGGAGCTCGGGCAGCGTCACCTCTGAGGTCGGCAGCGCGTATCCCGCATCGACGTTGCTGCCCAGGCCCGTGCGGAACGCGTAGCGCCCGGTCTGGATCGACGCGCGCGTGGGCGAACAGCTCGTGCCGCCCCAGACCTGAAGGAACGTCACCCCGTCGGCCGCGAGCGCGTCGAGGTTCGGGGTGTTCGGCGGCGAAGGAGCCACGCCGTAGAGGCCGAGCCAGTCGAGCCCCAGGTCGTCGCAGAGGATGACCAGGACGTTGCCGTCCGCATCGGACGTCGCCGTCGCTCCCGGAGCGAGGATTGCCGCCGCGGCCGCGGCGAGCAGGATGCACCTGTTTGTGCGCATGGGTTGGGTGTTGGGGTACGACTCCCGGAGGCCGGGGCGGGGCCGACGCGGGAGCTCGGTGTGGGCCTTGTGCCCGCCGTGCGCCTACGGCGCGTCGACGAGCGCGATCAGGTCTTGCAGCAGCGAGTCGTAGGCCGCCTGCTGCACGGGGTCGAGCGGTCCCGCGGCGATGAGGTCGTTGACCTCCAGCGGGTCGGTCTCCAGGTCGTAGAGCCGATGCCAGCCGGCGTGCACGTCGGCGATGAGCTTCCAGCGCTCGTTGCGGATCGCCTTGGTGTCCCAGGGAAGGAAGTCGGCCTGGATCGCGTTCGTGAACGTCACGCCCAGCGGCGCCGAGGGGTCGAGCGCGCCGCCCTGGACGAAGAGCGTGATCGGGCCCGGCGACGGGACCGTCAGGTTGTCGCTGCGGACCTCACCGTTCTCGTCCGCGTCGAAGGGCAGGAGCAGCGCCACGGGGTTCGTCGCCAACGTCCCGCCGAAGAACGGGATCGGGTCGAGCGCCGTCGACACCGCGAAGAACGTCGGCGAGAACGGCTGCGCGCCCGTAAGCACCAGGTCCGGCAACGCGTACTCGACCAGCGGGGGGCCGCAGAACGACAGCGTGGCGGTTCCGGGGCCGCCGAAGCCGAGGTCGGGCTGACAGACCTCGCTCGGCCCCTTGGGCGCCAGCGGGCCGCCGCGCGGGCCGTTCGGCTGGAAGTGCTCGGCGAAGATCCAGTCGCGCAGCGACGGCAGCGCGGGGTCGGAAAGGTAGGGGCGGAAGCTCACCGAGTCGAGCTCGACGCCCGGAAGCGTCGCCGCCAGGTCGACGTCCGCGAGGTCGGCGGCCGTCGCGAACACGTCGGTCACGTTGACCAGCCCGTCGCAGATCGAGCCCGGCTGCGTGACGTCGGGGCCGCGTACGATCATCGGCACCGAGATACCGCCCTCGAACAGGCTGTTCTTGCCGTGCAGCGGGTCGAATGGCGGAAAGACCGTCTGGAACGACGAGCCGTTGTCGGCGACGAAGATCAGCGTCGTCGTGCCGAAGTCGACCACGTTGATCAGCCGCCCGATCTCGGCGTCCATCGCCTCGATCATCGCGCGGTAGTAGGGCTCGGTGTCGACTTCGGGGTCACCCGCGCCGCTCAGGTCGACGCCGTGCAGCGACGGCGGCGGCGCGTGGTACGGGTTGTGCACCGATACCAGCGAGACGAACAGCAGCCACGGATCCGGCCAGATCTGGATCACGCTGATGGCGTCGTCGATGTTGTGCGACGTGACGTACTCGTTGACGACGCCGACGGTGCCGTCGGAGACCTTGGTCCACTGGAAGTAGTCCTCGCCCTCGAGCAGCGAGCCGGCGAATGGCGACAACCCGCCGAAGTGCTGCCAGCCCGCCATGTTGGGGGCGAGGAAGCCGCCGACCTCTTCGCTGCCGAGGTGCCACTTGCCGACGTAGGAGTTGAGGTACTGCCCGCCGGTACCGAGCTCGATCATCTCGGGCAGCGTCACCTCGTCGAGCGGCAGCCCGTACGACGGGGACACCAGGTGCCCCACTCCGGTGCGGAAGCCGTAGCGGCCGGTCTGGATTGCGGCGCGCGTCGGAGAGCACATCGGCGTCGACCAGGCGTTGTTGAACGTGACGCCGTTCGCCGCGAGCGCGTCGAGGTTGGGGGTGTTGGCAGGAGCGCTTCCGACTCCGTACATGCTGAGCCACTCCTTGCCCAAATCGTCGACCAGGACGATCAGGATGTTGCCCGGAGCAGCGCCGTCCGCCTGGGCGGCGGAGGGAGCCCCGAGCAGGGCGAGGAGGAGGGGGGCGGTCAGCGTCCATCGCTTCATATCGCCTAGCATATCTGCCCCCTCCGCCACCGATACCCGCGGGCCGTGCTTTGCCCTCGGGCCCCGGTCGTGAAGGGAGTCTTTACCGCTCGGCGACGATGTCGCGGCCCGACAGCCGTCCCAGCGGCCCGAGGAAGCGCTCGTATGGCTTCCACCGCGCCACGGCGCGCGTGTGGAGCTGCTCGCGGACCTGCATCGCGCTCGCGGTGTAGACGGCGCGCTGCATCGCGGGGAACTCCAGGCAGCTCGGCTCCCAGTCCAGTCCGCAGAACGCCAACGCCCGGCGGGCCGTCTCCTCCGGGTGGCGGACGAGGTCCTCGTAGTGCACCTCGTGGATCGGCAGCGGGAGGTGCTCGCTCCAGTGCGTCATGAGCGCGTCGTAGTCCTCGTAGTAGCGCGCGATCGATTCCAGGTCGTACGACCAGCTCAGCTCGTTGCGCTGGAACTCCAGGAAGTAGGCCGACAGGCCGCAGTCGCGCGGATCGCGCCGGCAGTCGAGCACGCGCGCGTCGGGGAAGAGCTGCGCGATGAGCCCGAGGGCCTGGAAGTTGGCCAGGAGCTTGTCGACGGGCCGCAGCCCGGACGCCGGATCGCCTGGGAGCGAAGCGGCGTAGCGGCGCGCGAGAGCGGCGCGGTCGTCGGCCGTCAGGTCCGCGATGCCGGCCGGGAAGGCCCGCACCCCGTCCCGCACGTTCGGGAGCTGCTTCGCGATGCGCGGGATGCCGTCGCCGTGCTCACCGACGGCGTGGACGCCCGGGTGACCGGCCAGGATCTGCTCCAGCAGCGAGGATCCCGTCCGCGGCATGCCGACGACGAAGATCGGCGCGAGTCCGGGGCGGGGGGCCGCCGCGCTCTGCTCCTCGAACATCCGGCGGTGGCAGACGCCCGCGATCTCGCCGGCGACGCGCCGCGCGCGGTCGGGATCCCAGCACCTTCCCGCGCCGCGATTCGCACCGTCGAAGTGCGCCCATGCGGCTTCGTGCGCCCCGGCGCGGTCGTAGATGCAGCCGAGCGCGAAGCGGATCCGAAAGCGCGACTCCGGCGGCAGGTCCGGGCGGCGGAGGAGCGCTTCGAGCGCCTCGGCGTTGCGGTAGCTCCCCCCGCGCGCGAGGTGGAAGTACGCCTGGCCGCAGAACGGGTCGAGCTCGATCGCGCGCTGGAACGCCGCGTCGCTCGCGTCGCGTTGCCCGCGGGACTGCTCGACGAAGGCGGTCAGGAGGTGCGCGTCCGCGAGCTCGGGGTGCAGCGCACAGGCGCGCTCGGCGGTCGCGGCCGCGCGCTCGTCTTGCTTGGTCTGAAGGTAGGCGGAGCCCAGGTGCAGCAGCGAGAGCGCGTCGCCCACGCTCCTTTGCACCGCCTGCTCCAGCAGGCGAATCGAGGCCTCGGGCTGGCCGAGCTCGAGCAGCCAGCCGGCCAGCTTGTTGAGCATTGCCGGCTCCTCCGGCGCCAGCCGAAGCGCCGCGTTCAGCAGCTTGAGCGCCTCGCCGAAGCGCCTCTCGCCGTGCAGCACCGTCGCCGCGTTGCTCGGAAAGCGCCACTCGTGTGGGTAGCGCTGCATTCCCGCGCGGAACGCGGAGAGAGCCTCGACCGCGTGCCCCTGCGCGTGCGCCTGGGCTCCGCGGCGCAGCAGCTCCTGCAGCTCGGGCTCGACATTGTCGACGGACGGCCTCACCAGGCAGATATCGGTCGTGCGCAGGCCATCCTGGAGCCGCGGCGAGCCCGCCGGTGGGCTTTGCCCGCCCGCGGGGTATTCTCGTTGGGTGCAGAGCCTCGAACCCACCGGCCGAATCACCCGGCGAGCGCCTCGAGCGCGGCCTCGGCCGCCGCTGACGCTGGCCGTGGCGCTGGCCGGAGCCGCGCTCACCGGCGCCTGCGGCGGCGGTGCGGATGACCCGCACGCGGCCCTGCCCCGCGGCCGCCACAACGTGCTGGTGTTTCTCGTGGATACGCTGCGCGCCGACCGGCTCGGGCCCTACGGGCACCCGGGCGGCCTGACGCCGCGGCTCGACGCGTTCGCGGATGAGGCGCTGGTGTTCGACCGCTGCATCGCGCAGTCGACCTGGACCAAGCCGACGACGGCGTCGCTCCTGACGGGGCTCTATCCCTACGCGCACGGCGCGAACTACAGCCGCTCGGTCCTCCCCGAGTCGGTCGAGACCCTGGCCGAGCTGCTCGCCGGCGAGGGGTACGCGACGGCGGCCTTCGGCTCCAACCCACACATCTTCGCCGAGTCGATGGGCTTCGAGCAGGGCTTCGGAGCCTTCGAGCCGATCGAGCCGGCGCGCGACGCACCGTTCCCGCGCGGGGAGCGCATCGTCGACGCCGCGCTGGCGTGGCTCGATGGCGGCGCGCCGGACGACGCGCCCTTCTTCCTCTACCTGCACCTGATCGACCCGCACTTTCCCTACGACCCGCCGGGGCACGAGGGGCCGGTCTACACGGTGATCGAGGAGGCCGAGGCTCTGCCGCCAGCGGAGCGCGGACGGCTCGGCGAGCTCTATGACGGTGAGGTAGCCTACGTCGACACCCAGTTCGGCCGGCTGCTCGACGCGCTCGACGAACGCGGCCTGGCGGACGACACGCTGCTGGTCTTCGTTTCCGACCACGGCGAGGAGCTCTTCGAGCACGGCGACCTCGCGCATCACTCGGCGAAGATGTTCGAAGAGGTGGCGCGCGTGCCGCTGCTGGTGCGCTCGCCCGGGCTGCCCGAGGCCGCGCGCGGCCGGCGCATCACCGGCGTCGTCGAGCAGGTCGACCTGAAGGCGACGGTGGTCGACGCGCTTGGCCTGCCGGCCGCGCGGGCGGGTGCGGGCACGAGTCTGTTCGCGCGCGCGCTCCGCGCCGCGCCGCCCGAGCGGCAGCACGCGCTGGTCGAGACCGAGGACGGCTCGGTGGGGCGGGGCATCGTCGCCCCCGAGTGGAAGTACGTGCGCCGCTGGACGCCGACCGTCTCCGAGGAGCTCTATCACCTGGGCGAGGACCCCGCCGAGCTCACCGACCGCGCCGCCGACGAGCCCGAGGTCGTGCGCGCGATGCGGGCGCTCCTCGCGGCCGAGATGCGCCACGTGCCGCCGACTTACGCCCTGCGCGTCGAGAACGGCACCGACGAGCTCGTGAAGGTCTTCGGCTTCATCGCGACGGACGACGTTGCGGCGGAGATGGTGCGGCTCGTCGACGTCGAACGCCTCGACTCCGAGCGCGCCGACGGCGACGGCCCGTTCGCGACCGAACAGCGCATGCTGGACGGGCGGGACGTGCTCGCTTCGACCTTCACGCTGCGCGTCGCGCCGGGCGACTCCGACGGCTTCCTCTTCCGACCGCACCCCGCGGATCCAGCGTGTCGCGTGGGGTTGATCGCCGGCGGGATCCCGGTCGCTGCTGAGCACATCGCGCTGGGGCCGGGCGCAGAGCGTCCGCCCGCCGTGCCCTTCGAGCTGGACCCCGCTCACGCCGACCGCTGGTCGGCCTCGGGCGAGTTCGCACCCGCCGAGGGCCTCCTGGTGCGCGTCTGGCGCGTGCTCGAGACCGTCGGCGAGGAGGCGGACCTGTCGGCCGAGGACGAGGCCGTGCTGCGCGCGGTGGGCTACCTCGGCGGCGAGGACTAGCGCGCCGCTCTACAGGTCGGTGAAGACGGTGCGCTCTAGGTTGCTCAGCTGCAGAGCGTTCCCCAGCACCGCCTGCCAGGGCAGGTCGAGCCCGATCAGGATCGGGTTGTCGGGGATCGGGAACGTCGCCGCGATCTCGCCGCTCGACGTCAGGATGCCCGAGGCGAGCACGACGGTCGAGAGCGGATCGAGGAAGAGCACACCGTAGGGATCGAGCTCGAATCCGGTGGTCCCGATCGAGTACGCGACGAACCACAGCTCGGTCGGCGGACCGTTCAGGTCCATCGTGATCGTCGTGCCGATGCGCGGCTCGCCGCGCCAGGCGATGTGCCGCTCGACGTTGAGCAGCACGCGCGACTGGCCGAAGAGCTCGCCGACGAGCAGGTCGACGTCGCCCTCGCCATCCAGGTCGCCCGCGACCAGCGCCGAGGTGAGGTGGCTGCGCGCGGGGAGCGCGTCGGGCGCGTCGGTGAAGAGGCCGAGCCCGTCGTTCAGGGCCGTCCGGTTGGGGCCGGGAAGCGTGTGCCCGTTGCCGGCGATCAGGTCGAGGTCGCCGTCGTCGTCGAGGTCGGTCAGCACGAGCGAGCACGTCTCGTCGGCGTCGGTGGGCAGCGCGCCGATGGACTCGGTGAACCCGCCCAGCCCGTCGCCGAGGTAGAGCCTGTTGGCCTCGCCGCGCGTCGCGCCGTTGCCGGCGACGAGGTCGAGGTCGCCGTCGTTGTCCACGTCGCCCAGCGCGAGGGCGCCGGTCTGGTCGGCGTCGGCCGGCAGCGCGACGGACCCGTCAACGAAGGCTCCGAGCCCGTCGCCGAGATACAGGAAGTTGGCCGCGCCGGCCGTCAGCCCGTTGCCGACGAGCACGTCGAGGTCGGTGTCGCCGTCCACGTCCCCGACCACGACGGCGCGGCTCTCGGCGGCGTCGACCGGAATCGAAGCGGTCGCGTCGGTGAACGCGCCCAAGCCGTCGTTGGCCAGCAGGTGGTTCTGGCCGAGCGTGGCGGTCCACACGTCCAGGTCGCCGTCGCCTTCGACGTCGAGAAGCGCGACGTCGGCGGAGAGCTCGGGGCTGCCGAGCACGACCGCGCCGGTGAACGAGCCGGTCCCGTCGTTGGTGAGGATCGCATCCTGGCCGTCGGCGCCGACGTAGACGTCGAGGTCCACGTCTCCGTCGAGGTCGCCGACCGCCAGCGAGTAGCTGAGCGAGACGGCCGTCGGCATCTGCGCGCTGGCGTCGCTCATCACGCCCGCGCCGTTGTTCAGGTAGAGCGTGTCCAGGCCGCTCGAATCACCGAGCAGCGCGTCCAGGTCGCCGTCGGCGTCCACATCGGCCAGCGCGGCCGCGCGCGTCGCCAGGTAGGCGGTAGGGAAGTGGCGCGTCGGCTCGCGGAACGTCCCGGCTCCGTCGTTGAGCCAAAGGCGGTTCTCGAAGCTCGAGTAGGCCACGACCGCGTCGAGGTCCCCGTCCCCGTCAACGTCGCCCAGCCGCGCCTTGGTCGAGGCGAGGAAGTAGGCCGGCAGCGCTCCCTCGGGGGCGAAGGTGAACGTCCCCGCGCCGTCGTTGAGGTACAGCCGGTCGGGTTGGAAGAAGCTCACGGCGAGCACGTCGAGGTCTCCGTCCCCGTCCACGTCGCCGACCGAGAGGCCCTCGGTGTCGTCCGTGTCGACCGGAAGGTGCGTTGCGGTGCCGTCCGTGAAGAGCGCCGACCCGTCGTTCAGGTAGAGCCGGTTCTGCTTGTCGGCGAGAACGCTGTTGCCGACGAAGATGTCCTCGTCGCCGTCCCCGTCGAAGTCGGCCACGGCGACGGTCTCGGAGTCGAGCGCGGCGTCGACGGGAAGGTTCGCGGTCGCGTCGGTGAAGACGCCCAGTCCGTCGTTCAGGTACAGCCGGTTCTGCCCGGTGTCGTTGACGAAGACCACGTCGAGGTCGTTGTCGCCGTCGAAGTCGGCCAGCGCCAGCCCCTCGGTCTTCTCCGCGTCGACGGGGAAGTTGGTGGCGGTGAAGTCCGAGAAGACGCCCGAGCCGTCGTTGAGGTAGATGCGGTTCTGCTGCCCGAGCACCTCGTCGTCGTTGCCCAGGATCAGATCCAGGTCGCCGTCGCCGTCGAGGTCGCCTGCCGCCGCGTCTTCGGTACCGTCGGAGTCCACCGGCAGGTGGGTCGACGTCGCGTCCAGGAAGAAGCCGCCTCCGAAGCCTAGGTACAGGCGGTTTGGCTGGCCGCCGAAGCCGTTGCCGGCGAAGAGGTCGAGGTCGCCGTCCCCATCGAAGTCCGCGGCAACCAGGGCGCAGGTGGCGTTGCTGTCCGGCGGCAGGTTGCCGTCGGTGGATAGGAACGAGCCGTTCCCGTCGTTCAGCAACAGACGGTTCTGCGTGCCGCCGTTGCCCCAAACCAGGTCGAGGTCGCCGTCCCCGTCCAGGTCGGCGAGGGCGATCGACTCGGTCGGGTCGTCGTCGACCGGAACCATGGAGTGCCGGTCCTCGAGGCGTACCTGGGCCGCCGCAGAGCCGGCGAGCGCCCAGACCAGCAGTGCGCCGGGGGCGAGAAAGGGGGGGCGAGGGAGAGCCATGATGGCTCAGAAAGATACCCCGATCGCGGCGGATTCGGGACGCTAGCGGCCGCCGGTAGGAGGCTTTTTCCTATGCGGATGGTCAGCCCGTCCGGGTCTCGCGCGCCCGACCCCCTACAATCGGCGCCCCCTTCCCCGCTTTTCGCAGCCAAAGCCCATGCCCAAGACCGCTCTCCCGGCGCTCCGTCGCCTCGACTACCGCGCTCCCGACTTCTTCATCGACACGGTCGACCTCGACTTCGACCTGCGCGAAGAACAGACCGTGGTCCGCGCCCGGCTCTCGGTCCGGCGGAACGAGGGGCAGGAGTTCGCGGGCCGCCCGCTGGTGCTGCACGGCGAGGAGCTGACGACGCGCCGCGTCACCGTCGACGGCGTGGATGTCGCCGAGGAGGTCTTCCGCGACGCCCAGAGCACGCTGCAGCTCGACGGCGTGCCCGACAGCTTCACGCTCGAAACCGAGGTGGTGCTCCACCCCGAAAAGAATACGCGCCTGCTCGGTCTCTACCGCTCGGGCGGCAACTTCTACACCGACCTCGAGCCCGAGGGCTTCCGCCGCGTCACTTGGTTCCTTGACCGTCCCGACGTGATGGCGCGCTTCACGACGCGCATCGAGGCCGACCGCGATCGCTGCCCGGTGCTGCTGTCGAACGGCAACCCCGCCGGCGCGGGCGAGCTCGACGGCGGGCGTCACTGGGCGCGGTGGGACGATCCCTTCCCGAAGCCCAGCTACCTCTTCGCCATGGTCGCCGGCGACCTGCGCTGCCACCGCGACGACGTGACGACCGCGTCGGGCCGCAAGGTCGCGCTCGAGATCTGGGTCGAGCCCGAGAACATCGACAAGTGCGAGCACGCGCTGCGCTCGCTCGAGCGCTCGATGAAGTGGGACGAGGAGCGCTTCGGGCGGGAATACGACCTCGACGTCTACATGGTCGTCGCCGTCGGCGACTTCAACGCGGGCGCGATGGAGAACAAGGGCCTGAACGTCTTCAATTCGAAGTACGTGCTGGCCAAGCCCGAGACCGCTACCGACGACGACTACGAGGGCGTCGAAGGCGTGATCGCCCACGAGTACTTCCACAACTGGACCGGCAACCGCGTCACGCTGCGCGACTGGTTCCAGCTGACGCTCAAGGAGGGGTTGACGGTCTACCGCGACCAGGAGTTCTCGGCTGACATGACGTCGCAGGCGGTCAAGCGGATCGCCGACGTTCGGGGCCTACGGCTGCGCCAGTTCGAGCAGGACGCGGGGCCCATGGCGCACCCGGTGCGCCCGGACGAGGTCGTTGAGATGGGCAACTTCTACACGACCACGGTCTACGAGAAAGGCGCCGAGGTCGTGCGCATGTACGAGACGCTGCTGGGGCGCGACGGCTTCCGGAAGGGGATGGACCTCTACTTCGAGCGCCACGACGGCGAGGCCGTGACCTGCGACGATTTCCGGGCCGCCATGGCCGACGCGAACGGCGCGGACCTCGGGCACTTTGGGCGCTGGTACGCGCAATCGGGGACGCCGACGGTGCAGGTGCGGGCCGACTACGACGCCTCGGCGCAGGCCTACTCGCTGACGATGTCCCAGGCGCTGCCCGCCGGAAAGCTGAACCCCGGGCCGCTGCCGATTCCGGTCCGGATGGGGCTGCTGGGCGCGGATGGGCGCGACCTGCCGCTGAACCTCGACGGCGAGGCCGGTGGGGGCGCCACTTCGCGCGTGCTCCTGCTCTCCGAGAGCGAGCAGACCTTCCGCTTCACCGGCGTCGCCGCGCGTCCCGTCCCGTCGCTGTTCCGTGGCTTCTCGGCCCCGGTGCGCTGCGAGATCGAGCGCGAGCGCGCCGAGCTCGCGTTCCTCCTGGCGCACGACTCCGACGCCTTCCAGCGTTGGGACGCCGGGCAGGAGCTGGCGCTGCAGGTCCTGATCGAGCTGACCGCGGCGAGCGCGGCGGGCGAAAGGCTGAGGCTCGACCCGCTCCTCGTCGAGGCGTACGGCAGCGTGCTGGCCGATACCGAGCTCGACGGCTCGCTGCGCGCGCTGACCCTGCGCCTGCCGGACGAGAGCGTCGTGGCGCAGCGCCTGAGCGACGTCGACCCCGACGCCATCCATGCGGCGCGCAGCTTCGCCGTGGTCGAGATCGCGCGCTCGCTGCGCGACCGCTGGCTCGAGGTCTACCGCGCCAACAGCGACGCGTCCTACGCGAACGACAAGGCCTCGATCGACCGACGCCGGCTGAAGAACCGGGCGCTGATCTACCTCACCCAGCTGGGTGAGTCGGAGCTGAACGAGCTGGCCGCGACGCAGTTCGCCGGCGCCGACAACATGACCGACTCCGAGCTGGCCCTCGGCTGCCTGGTCGACCTCGGCGGCAGGTACCGTGAGGATGCGCTCGCCGCCTTCTACGCGCGCTGGCGCGAGGATCCGCTGGTGATCGACAAGTGGTTCCGCGCCCAGGCGATCTCGTCGGCCGAGGACACGTTCGAACGCGTCGTCGAGCTGTCGCAGCACCCCGACTTCACGCTGAAGAACCCGAACCGCATGCGGTCGCTGCTGGGCTCCTTCGCGCAGCTCAACCTCGTTCGCTTCCACCGCGCCGACGGTGCGGCCTACGCGTTCGTGGTCGATCAACTGCTGGAGCTCGACCGACTCAACCCCAAGATCGCGTCGCGGCTCGCGACCTCGTTCCTCAGCTGGCGCCAGTTCGAGCCGGGCCGCCGCGCCGCGATGCGGACCCAGATCGAGCGCGTCGCCGAGCATCCGGGCCTCTCCAAGGACGTCGGCGAGGTCGTCGAGCGGGCGCTCGAAGAGCCGGGTAGCTAGTCGCCCGCCCCGTCGCCGGCGTAGCCGAGGCGCTCGATCATCTCGAGCTCCTCGTCGCTGGCGCGGTGCTCTAGGGAGCGCTGCTCCCAACGCGGCGCGTCGCGCTCGAACCGCTCCAAGAGGGCGGCGAGCGCCGCGACCCTCTCCGGCTGCGCGTCGGCGAGGTTCTGCTGCTCCGCGGGGTCGGCGGCCAGGTCGTAGAGCTCGTGCTTGGTCTTCCCGTCGCGCAGGTGCCGGATGTACTTGAAGCCGTCGTGCACCACGCTCTTGAGCAGCAGCGGCCCGGCGTGGCGCATCGCGAAGACGGCGCGCGCCTCGGGAGCCGCGTCCTCCTCGGCGTAGTAGGGCACCAGGCTGACGCCGGCGTCCTGCGGCGATGCGGTGGCGCCCAGCAGCTGCCGCAGGGTCGGCAGCAGGTCGATCGCGCTGACATCCGCCGCGACGCGCGTCTGCGCGGCGACGCGGTCGGGGTCGCAGAGGAAGAGCGGCACGCGCGTCAGCTCGGAATAGAGCTGCGGGCCGTGCCCGTACGCGCCGTGGTCCCAGAACTCCTGGCCGTGGTCGGCGACGAACAGGATCAGCGTGTCGTCGTCGACGCCGAGCTGCTCGAAGGCGCGCCGGATGTGGTCGTCCATGTAGCGGATCTCGCCGTCGTACGACCAGTTCGCCTCGTGGCGCCCCCGCTGCTCGCCGCGCTCGGGCCGCTCGTGGAGCGGGCCGTGCGGGTCCATGTAGTGCAGGTAGACGAAGGCCTTGTCGCTCGCGCGCACCTCGTCGGCCCAGCTCGCGACGACCTCGTTGACGGTGGCGGCTCCCTCGTAGCCGAAGCTCTGGAAGCGGTCGAAGCCGCGGTGGAAGCCCTCAAGCTCGCAGATGTTGGGGTTGTCGGCGACGCCGAACGTGCGGTAGCCGAGCGAGCCCGCGAGCGTCGCGATGGTGTCGAGCGCGTCCGGGATGCGGTGCAGGGTCACGTCGCGCCCGCGCGCCTTGTTGCGGGCGTAGTTCTGAATGCCGGTCGTGACGCCGTGCTGGTCGGGGTACACGCCGGTGAAGATCGACGCCGTCGCCGGCGCGGTCCACGACGACGTTGCCCAGGCGTTGTCGAAGATGACGCCCTTCTCGGCGAGCTCGGTCAGGAACGGCGCCGTGTCGAAGCCGTAGCCGTAGAACGGCAGGTGATCGGCGCGCAGCGTGTCGATCACGAGCACCACGACCAGCGAGGGGCCCTCCTTCGCGTCTGGCCCGCCTCCGGAGCAGGAGCTTGCGAGCGTGATGGCTCCCAAGAGGAGCGCCCGCAGCGCGGCGCGGATGCGACGTTCGAACGGCTCGGAGTGACTCGGCTCGTCCATGCGGCGGCCGATGATAGCGAGCGCTCGTCGCGCGGACTCAAAAGAACGAGGGCCGGTGCCCGCGCGCGCGGGGCCCCGCCCGCCGGCTGGAGCGGTCGGCGGCGGGCGGCGGCCGACTACATCATGAGAGCCCCCCGGGCGGTCGTGAAGCAGAATCCCAGCGGGG
>JBCCGI010000001.1:0-287257 GCA_039029355.1 Planctomycetota bacterium | reverse complement strand
GCAGGGCGAACGGCGTCGCCCGCAGCCCGAGCGCGCCGAGGTCGAACGGCGTCTCGAGTCGGTGAGTCGTGTCGAAGCGCAGCACCTCGCGGTCGCCGAGGCCGTCCGCGAAGACCTCCGGTAGCCCGAAGGGGCTGGCGAAGCCGTCGTCGCTCTCGCGGCGCTCGAGGTACGCCGCGCGCGCCTCGGCCGAGTAGACCAGCGACGTGGGTCCAAGCGGCAGCAGCTGCGAGCGCCCGCGCCAGGCGCCTACCGACGGCAGCTCGTCGATGTCGGTGAAGAACTCGTTCGACGGCACCTTCACGTTGGCGGAGTAGAAGTTCGCGTCGTCCGCCTTGCGCCAGCGCAGGTAGCTCTCGGAGCGCTCGTAGCGCTCGAAGTCCCGCTCGAAGAACTCCGACTGCACCGCCGCGTCGGACTGCACGCTGCCGACGATCTCGAGCCACTGATCGGGGTCCAGGAAGTACCGGCCGTGCGTCCGGAACCACAGCCGCAGCGTGTCGCGGTCGTCCTCGTCGACGCGGACGTAGCCGCGGTCCTGGGCGTCGTCCGGCACCCCGCCGAGCTGCGCGGTCCACCAGTACTCGTCGCGCGCCTGCACCTGGGCGCCGAGGTCGAGCAGCACGCCGCGCGAGCCCAGCCAGGATGCGTCGACGCTGTACTCGGCGTCGGCCACGTCGATGTCGGCTCCCCGGCCGAGGAAGCCGTGGACCGAGTCGGCGAACGAGTTCGCGGGACGCACGATGCCGGCCGACACAAACGAGCCGAAGCGCGCGGAGTTGCCGATGCGGAGGTTGGCCCAGTCGGGCTTCAGGCTCTCCTTGCTCGACGTGTAGTCGATCGAGGGGAGCGGGATCTCGACCACGTCGTACAGGTCGACGCGGTTGTCGCGCAGCTGGATGTTGTAGCGCCCCTCTTCCTGGGGCGTGATCTGGAAGTCGCCGGTCGTGATCTGTACGTGCGGGTCGTCGAACTCGCACAGCGCGATCGTCGCCTCGTCGGCGTGGAACGAGGTGTCCTCGGACTGGCGCAGCCAGCGCGCCTGCACCTGCACCTTGCGGAAGTCGCGCCCGATCAGCTGGCCGTCGATCGTGAACGAGGCATCGGCCAGCCAGCCGTGCCCGGAGATCACGTCGAGGTACACCGCCGACGCGAAGGCGCCGGGTCGGTCCTGGAGGCGCACCTCGACCGGGCCCTCGAGGTAGACCTCGCTGAGGATCCCGAAGTCACGGATGCGACCGAAGAAGCCGCGCGGTCCCTTGTCCTTCTTGCCGCGGCCTTTCGGCTTGCCTTCCTGTGCTTCGGGCTCCTCGGGCTCGGGTTGCGCCCCTGCGTCTTCGCCCTCGCCGAGGTCGGTCCACTCCTGCCGGTCGACCCAGAAGATCGCCCAGCTCGCGCTGACGGTGACGTTGCTCGACGGCAGCACCGGGAGAAAGAGGTCGAGCTCCTTGCCGGTGTAGCTGACCTCGGGCTCCTGCAGGATGTAGACCAGCGCGTCGGGCTCGACCAGCGTGCGCGAGGAGAGGTACTGGATCGTCCACTCGCCCTCGTCGTCTTCTTCGTCGTCCTGGAACGGACCGCTGCGCGCGGCGTCCTCGTCCATCGGCCGCATGCGTCCCTTGCCGCTGCCGACGACGAAGCCGAGGTTGACGTCGAGCTCGATCCAGTCGGCCTCGTGGACGAGCGTCGGCGACTCGATCCGCGCCGGGCTGCCCTCGAGGCGCATCAGCCCCGACAGCGTCTTCGCGCGCACCGTCTCGCCCGTGGCGCGCATGTCGCGGCCGGGCAGGCTGAGCGCTACATCGCCCGAGGCGAGCAGTGCGGTGACCTCCCCGCCGTCCTCCGGCGCGGCGAGGCGGCCCTCGAAGCGCACCAGGTCCGCGTCCAGGTTCCACGGGATCGCCTTGTCGGTGATGCCGTCGACCAGGACGTCGTCGCGGAACTCGAGCCACGTCTCGGTCGAGATCATGTGCTGCGCGCTCGCGTGGATGTCGACGTCTGCGGCGCCGTCCTTGCCCGTCTCCATCCTGCTGACGCGGATGTTGGGCAGGTGCGCCTCGAGGCGCTCGGGCGACACCTCGACCCAGCGCGCCGACATGTCGAACGGACGGCCCGAGGAGGGCAACGCTCCGGTGAACGAGACCGTCCGGCGCTCGTTGGCCAGCACCGAGGCGTTGCCGGCGTGGTCGATGCGGAGCTCGTCCGCCGCGCCCTCGAAGGGGTCCTCGCCCAGGAAGCCCTGGAAGACGACCGTGCCGCTCGCGATGGCCTCGCCCTCGACGGCGGGCGGGCCGTCCTCGGCGTACGTCTCGATACGCGTGGCGCTCAGTCGCTCGCAGCCGAGGCGCACGCGTAGCTGCTCTTGGCCCTGCCTGACGAGAAACGCGCGCTCGACCCCATCGGCAGCGAAGTTCGAGCTCCTGTGCCCCGCCTCGACGCCGTCGCCGAGCGTCTCCTCGTGGTGCCCGACCAGGTGGGCGCAGGTGACCTCGAGCCGATCCTCGGGCCGCTCGACGCTGCCGGTCACGTTGCCCTTCGCCTCGAGGTCGAACAGGCTGTCCGTGCCCGCCGCCCCGCCCAGCTCGGTGCGCGAGACGCTCAGCTCGTCGCAGCTCAGGTCGTAGACCTCGCCGCCGCGCTCGCTCGGTTCGAAGCGCGCGGTGACGTCGCCGCGGAAGGTGACGAGCGCGCCGTCCCGCACCAGCTCGCGGGCCTCGCCGGCGCCGTCGGGACTCTCGAAGGTGGCCTTGCGCTGCTCCGTGCCGGCGAGCACGAAGCGGTCGCGGCCGCTGGCCACCAGACTCTGCCCGCGCGCGGTGCCCTGCGAGCTCTCGACCTGGATGTTGCCCTCGGCGCGGAAGGACAGCGCGCGCGGATCGAAGTCCCACACCCGCTCGGCCCGCGCGCGGAAGCCGTCTTCGCCCAGTACGGTGAGCTCGACGCCGTCCGCCGCGGGCACCAGCCAGTCGTCGCCGTGCTGCTCGAAGGTCAAGAGCTCGCGGGCGCTCAGCAGCAGCTCGCGCCCGTCGGTCCCGGTGCCGGTCAGAAGCGGGCGGCCGGTCGCCTTCGCCAGGAGGTGAGCGACGCCGTCGGCGTCGACGCGCACGGTCGCGTCGAGCTCGCGCGTGACCAGCACGGCGTCCTCACGCTCGAGGTGGACGCCGTCGCGGAAGGTCAGCTCCGCTTCGGTGCCCTCGTGATCGGACACCGCCACCAGGCCGCCGCGCGAGCGCAGCCGGGCCTCAGCGCTCTGCACGACCGCGGGGCCGGCGGTCTCGAAGCGCACGCCCTCGGCCTCCCAGCGCACGTCCATCGCGGCCTCGCTGTCGATCAGGATCGAGCCCGCGACGTCGGGGTCCACCGTGCCGGGCGCGCGCGCGGCCGCGGCGCCGCCGAAGGCCAGCCGCGCCTGTGGCGTCCCGCCGAGCACGGCGCGCGTCGGGTTGCCGGAGGCATCGAGCTCGACGTGCGCGCGCTTGCCGCGGAACTCGTTGCCCTCGAGCCGATACACCACGTCCTGCTCGGCGTCGATCGAGGTGAGCGCGAAGTTGCCCGCCTCGTCCTCGGTGCCGCGCAGCTCGATCGTCTCGGCGTCGAGCCCGTCGTCGCCGACCTGGGGCGCGAGCCGCGCTCCGCCGGTCGCGCGGATGCGGAGCTCCGAGGGATCCTCGTCCGACCCACGCGTCAGCTCCAGCGTGTCGGCCGAGCGCAGCACGCCTTCGATCGACTCCGGCGCGAACCGCAGCACGCCCGCGCGGTTCAGGCGCAGCAGCGAGCGCGCCTCGTCGACGAACATGCCGAGCCCCGATCCGGTCAGGAGATCGCCCTCGATCTCGACCGCCTCCTCGGTGCGCATCGTGCGCGTCTCGAGGTCGACGAGCAGCGTCGGCACGCGCGCGGTGATCGGCACGATCGGCGCGCCCTCGTACACCGTGACCACGACCTCCTCGAGCGTCATCTTGCGCCCGAGCTCCGGCGCGAAGTTCGCGCCCGCGCCCATGTCGCGCACGCGCGCGCGCTCGGCGTCGATACGCATGCGCAGCGCGTTCGACTCGGGGTCGAGGAAGCGGAGCTCGGCCCCGGAAAGGAAGAGGTGTTTGCCGTCCTCGTCGCGCCCCGAGTCCTCGGCCGTCAGGTGCAGCAGCGTCGGGCGGGCACCCTCGACCTCGCTCAGCGGGAAGCTGCGGTACTCCAGTCCGCCGCGGGGAGTGAGCCCGGTGGCGTTGTGCCCGTCGCTTTGGGTCCACTCCTCGTCGACCGCCTCGGGCGCGCCGGGGACGCCGCCGGTGCCCGGACCCTGGAACCAGCGCAGGGCGCCGACTCCGGCCCCGAAAAGGAGCAGGAATGCGAGCAGTCGCTTCACGGGGCGCCGAACCCGGTGATCTCACCCCATACGCCCTTGGCGCGCAGGATCGCCTCGGCGACCTCGCGTACGCAGCCCGCGCCGCCGGCCGCCTCGGTGACCACCGCGGCGCGCGCACGCAGCTCGGCGCTCGCGCCCGGGGGGCAGGCGAAGAGCGCGGCGCCGGCGGCGAGCGCCAGGTCGGGCGCGTCGTCGCCGACCGCCACGGTCTCCCGCGGCGAGACGCCCAGCCGCGCCTGCACGCCGGCCAGCACGTCGCGCTTGTTGCCCGCAGCCATGTGGAGCTCGTCTACGCCCAGCTCCGCGGCCCGTTTCGCGGTCGCGGCGCACCCGCGGCCCGTGATCCAGGTGACCTCGACGCCCGCGCGCTGGAGCCACCGCAGGCCCTGGCCGTCGAGCACGTGGAAGGCCTGCAGCTCCTCGGAGCCGACGTAGACGACGCGCCCGTCGGTGAGCACGCCGTCGACGTCGAGGGCGAGCAGGCGCGCGCGCGCCAGGACCTCGCGGTGCTCCTCCCAGGGCATGCGCTAGACCTTCGTGGTCAGGACGTCCTGGACGTCCAGGAGCCCGACCGGGCGGCCGCCGTCGTCGACCACGGGGACCTGGTCGAGGCGGTATTCGCGCAGGAGCCCTTCGGCTTCCTCGAGCAGCTGATCCGGCCGCGCGACCTTGGGGGCCGCCGTCATGAACTCGTTGACCGGGTGGTCGAGCTGCGCGTGGCTGCCGCCCTCGAGCAGCCGGCGCAGGTCCCCGTCGGTGAAGAGCCCCGCCAGCCTCCCGTCCTCGCCCACGATCAGGGCGGCGCCGGGGCGGCCCTTGGTGCGCGACATGGTCAGGATCACCTCGGTGATCGCCGCGCCGGTCGGGCACAGGGGGAGCTCGTCGCCCTGCCGCATCACCTCGCGGACGCGCATCAACCTGCGGCCGAGCGATCCCGAGGGGTGGTAGCGGGCGTAGTCCTCGCGGCTGAAGCCGCGCTCGGCCAGCACGACCATCGCCAGCGCGTCGCCCAGGGCCAGCATGGCCGAGGTGCTCGCGGTGGGCGCCAGCCCCAGCGGGCAGGCCTCGTCGACCCGCCCGATGTCCAGCACGCAGTCCGCCAGCCGCCCCAGGGTCGACTCCGGCGCGCCGGTCATGGCGATGACCCCGGCGCCGATGGCGTGGGCGCGGGGCACCAGGGCGTTGACCTCCACGGTCTCGCCCGAGTTGGAGAGCGCCAGGACCACGTCGCTGTCCCGGATGCGGCCGAGGTCGCCGTGGAGGGCCTCGGCGGGGTGGAGCGAGAGCGACGGGGTGCCGGTCGACGCCAGCGTGGCCGACACCTTCGCCCCGATGAGCCCGGCCTTGCCCATGCCGGTGACGACCAGCATCCCCGAGCAGGCGACGATGCGATCGACCGCCTCAGAAAAGCGCTCGTCGAGGAGCGCTTCGAGGTTCGCGATCGTGCGCGCCTCCAGCTGAATTACCTCCGCGGCGCGCGCCAGCCGCGGGTCGTCTGCGTGGTTGGATCGACCCATGAACGGGGTAGTCACCCGGCCACCGCGAGTTGTCTGGCCGCGGGCCACCGGAAGGTACCGTTTCACGCTTTCGGAACCGACCGAAACCCCGATTCTGAGGCTCCCCGCGGGGCGAACGGCGCGGAGCGCTGTGCTATAAAGCTCCGCTGATCGCATGCAGCAACTCCTTACGTTCCTGGCGCCGCAGGCCCTCTCGACGAACGCCAACCTCGTCGTGATCGGGCTCCTCATCCTGTCGCTCGGCGCCCACGAGGCGGCGCACGGCTGGGTGGCGCTGAAGTGCGGCGACACGACCGCACGCGACCTCGGGCGCATCACGCTGAACCCGATCCCGCACATCGATCCGTTCATGACGGTGCTGCTGCCGACGCTGCTGTTCCTGACGTCGGGCTTCCTCTTCGGCGGGGCCAAGCCGGTGCCGGTCGTGTTCCACAACCTGCGCAAGCCTTACCGGGACATGGCGCTGGTCGCGATCGCGGGGCCGTTCTCGAACTTCCTGATCGCGGTGCTCTTCGTGGCCCTCTGGCGCGTGATGGACGCGGCCGGGGTGTCCCACGAGAAGGCGATCTACGGCATCTTCGAGGGCGCCGCCCGCTGGAACCTCATCCTGGCGGCGTTCAACCTGCTTCCGATTCCTCCGCTCGACGGGTCGCGCGTGCTGGCCTGGGTGCTGCCTTCCAGCCTCCGGGAGCCCTATGTGGCGCTGGAGCGCTACGGGATGCTGCTGGTCCTCGGCTTCGTCTTCCTCGGCGGGCTGGTCGGCCCGGTGATGAAGGCCGCCGCAGCGATGGAGGACGCCGTGCTCTGGATCGTTACCCTGGGGGGGCTGTGGTAAACGATCTCGACTACACCGTCCGCCTGGAGCAGGTCTTCCAGGGCCCGATGGACCTCCTGCTGCACCTCGTGCGCGAGCAGGAGGTGGAGATCCACGAGATCGAGGTCGCCCGCGTCGTCGACGGCTTCCTGGCGTACCTCAAGACGATCCAGGAGCTTGACCTGGAGCTCGCCGGCGACTTCGTCGTGATGGCGGCGACGCTGCTCGCGATCAAGAGCCGCTCGCTGCTGCCGGCCGAGGAGGTCGACCTCGAGGATGAGCTCGACCCGCGCGACGAACTGATCGAGCGCCTGATCGAGTACCGCCGCTTCCGCGGCGCCTCCGAGCAGCTGGAGCAGTGCTTCCAGTGGCGCTCCCGGATGGAGCCGCGCGGCTACCGCGGCGAGGTCAAGGACGGCGAGGAGGAGCGCACGCTCGACCTCGGCGAGCTGGACCAGTGGGACCTGCTGGCCACCTACTCGCGCCTGCTGCGCGAGACCAGCGGCGACCGCTCGCACCGCGTCAGCTTCGACCCGCATCCCCTGCGCTTCTACGTCGACCACGTGGTCGGGCGCGTGAAAAACCTCGGCGCGCTCACGCTCCGCGAGCTGATCGAGAGCTTCGACAGCGTCGGCAAGCGCGACGCGGTGGTCGGCTCGTTCTGCGCGCTGCTCGAGTTGGTCCGGCTCCAGGTCATCCAGGTCGACCAACCCGAGACCGGCGACGACATCGCCATCGCCCTGCGCGAGGACCACGCCGACGACATCGAGGAAGTCGTCGCCGCGACCGGCCTGGGCGACGAGGAGGCCGACGGCGACGCCGGCGACCTCGAGGCCGACCTGCGGCCCCCCGCGGCCGACGACTCCGCCGCCGAGCCCGAGCCAACCCAGAACGGCGCGCACGAGGCCTAGGCCGGCGCCGTTTTGCCCCCTGGACTGCGCCCGGGTGCCGTCCCATCATGGGTGCTTCCCCCTCTCCCCAAGGAAACAAGCGAGACACACGACATGAGCCAAGCCGCCGAAGTCACCGACAGCCAGTGGGATACCGCCGTCCTCCAGAGCGACGTTCCCGTGCTGGTCGACTTCTGGGCCGAATGGTGCGCCCCCTGCCGCGCCATGGGACCCTACGTCGACAAGCTGGCCGAGGAGTACAACGGCCGGCTGCGCGTCATGAAGATCAACACCCAGGACAACCCCGAGGTGCCGGCCAAGTACGGCATCACGGCCATCCCGACGTTCCTGGTGATCAAGGACGGTGAGGTCGTCAAGCAGCTCGTGGGGAGCCAGCAGTACGACCAGCTCAAGACCACCGTCGACGCCTTCCTGTAGCGGAGGCCTGGGGGCGGCATGCGCACGGTCTTTCTCGGCTCGCCGCCCTTCGCGACGCCGATCCTCGAGCGGCTGGTCGCGAGCCCACACCGCCCGGTCTGCGTCGTAACCCAACCCGAGCGCCCGCGCGGCCGCGGGCGCAAGGTGCAGCCCTCGCCGGTGGCCGAGATCGCGCGGCGCGAGGAGATCGAGCTGCTGCAGCCCGACAAGGCCACCGACCCGGCCTTCCACGCGCGGCTGCGCGAGCTGGAGCCCGACGTCTTCTTCGTCGTCAGCTACGGCAAGATCCTGCGCGAGGACCTGTTGGCCATCCCGCGTGACGTCAGCCTCAACGTGCACCCCTCGCTGCTGCCGCGCCACCGCGGCGCGACGCCGATCCAAGCGGCGCTGCTCTCCGGCGACGAGGTGACCGGCGTCACGATCCAGAAGATGGCGCAGGAGCTCGACGCGGGCGACGTGCTGCTCGCCGTTGAGACCCCGGTCGAGCCGCACGAGCACGCGGGCGAGCTCGCCGAGCGGCTCGCCGTCGCCTCGGCCGAGGCGTCGGTCGCGGCGCTCGATCTGGTGGCCTCAGGCGACGCCGTCTACACCCCCCAGGACCCCGAGCGCGTCACCTTCTGCCGCAAGCTCGAAAAGGAGCACGGCTGGATCGACTGGTCGCTTCCCGCGGCGGAGCTGCACCGGCACGTGCGCGGGATGACGCCGTGGCCCGGCGCGCGCACGCGCCTGCCGGGCGGCGCCGAGCTGGCCGTCACGCGCGCCGCTCCCGTTGATCCGGGCGATGCCCGCGAGCCGGGTCGGGTGCTCGAGGCCGAGCGTCGCTTCCTCGTGGCCTGCGGCGACGGCTCGGTGCTCGAGCTGACCGAGGTCAAGCCCGCCGGCAAGCGCGCGATGGCCGCCGCGGACTACCTGCGGGGCGCGCGCCTCGAAGCGGGCGTGCTACTCGAGGCGCCGGCTTGAGCCGCATCGAGGCGTGGAAGTGCCTGCGGGCGCCGGGCGGCCGCAACGCGACGCCGCTGCGCGAGGTCGACCGCGTCGCCGCGCGCGAGGGCCTCGACGCGCGCGACCGCGGCCTCCTGCGCGCGCTGGTCGGCCACGAGGTGCGGCGGCGCGCCACGCTGCGTGCGCTGGTCGAGCACTACTCGCGCTTCAAGCCGAACCCCGACCTCGCCGCGCACATGCGGCTCGGGCTGGTGCAGGTCTTGTTCCTCGACCGCATCCCCGACCACGCCGCTGTGTCGGAGACCGTCGACGCGGTCTCGCGCACCTGCGGCTTCTCGAAGACCAAGTACGTGAACGCGATCCTGCGGGCGGCGATCCGCGACCGGCAAAAGGGCGCGTCGGGAGATCCACGGCGCGACCTGATCGGCCGCGACCTCTTCCTGGCCGAGCCGGTCTTCCGCGACCCCGAGCAGCACCCGTTCCTTTGGGCCGAGGATGCGCTGTCGGTGCCCGCGCCGCTCTACAAGCGCTGGAGCAAGCGGTTCGGCGACGAGCGCACGCGCGAGCTTGCGACCTACTTCCTGGCCGAGCCGCCGCTCTGCCTGCGGGGGGTGGGGATCGGGCGCGAGGAGCTGCTCGAGGCCCTGCGCGGCGCCGACGTGCCCGCCGAGCCGGGCGCGCACCCGCGCACGGTGCGCGTCCCTACGGCGTCGACCGAGGCGGCGCTCGCCTCCGAGGTGTTCACCTCCGGACGCGCGACGGTCCAGGGCGAGTCGAGCTTGGCCGCCGCCGAGCTGGTCGGCGCGCAGCCGGACGAGTCGATCCTCGACCTCTGCGCCGCGCCGGGTGGCAAGACGGCGGTGATGCTCGAGGCGGGGGCGCGCGTGACGGCGGTCGACGACGACCCCGGGCGCCTCTCGAAGCTGCGCGAGACGCTGCAGCGCCTCGGCCACGTCGAGCGCGCGCAGATGCTCGTCAGCGACGGCACGCACGCGGTTCCGGCGGGCGAGTTCGATGCCGTCCTCGTCGACGCGCCGTGCTCGAACACCGGCGTGCTCGGGGCGCGCCCGGGCGCCCGCTGGCGCTTCGGGCCCCAGGCCCTGACCGAGCTGGGCGAGCTCCAGACCCGGCTCCTGCGCGAGGGCGCGGAGCGCGTCCGCCCCGGCGGCCGGCTGGTCTGGTCGACCTGCAGCCTGGAGCCCGACGAGAACGCGCAGCGCGTGCGGGCCTTCCTGGCCGACCACCCGGGCTTCGAGCTGGCCGAGGAGCGCGAGGGGCTCCCCGGCGTCGACGGTCCGGTGGATGGCGGCTACGCTGCCCTACTGCACCGGCGCTGAAGCCGCCCGAACCGGAAGCACTCCATGGCTCGTACCCGCCCCTCCTCCTCCTCCGGCCTGTCGCCCGCGATCTTCGGGGGCGGCGTCATCCTCGTCGCCGCGGTCGGCGTCGCCTTCCTCGTGTCGCGCATGCAGCCGCCGCCCGAGGACAAGGACGACACCCCGACCGAGAAGGTCGACCCCTTCGCCGGGCTGGCGCCCGATGTTCCGCCCGGCGGCAAGCAGCCCTCCGGCAAGGGCGCCCAGAAGAAGAAGAAGGCCGCCTCGGACCCCTTTGCCGGGCTCGCGTCGCTCAAGGACGAGGACGTCTGGGTGAAAGCCAGCGAGGCGGCCGAGCGCGGCATGACGCTGGCCCAGGAGGCCTCCAAGGCCAAGCTCGACGGCGACCGCGATGTCTTCAAGGAGAAGGGCAAGGCGGCGAAGAAGGCCTTCGAGGAGGCGCTCGACGCGACCGCCGACTGGGAGGAGACGATGGGCAAGAAGCACGGCTACGACTCGGCCGAGGTCAACTCGGTGATCAAGGCCAGAAACGCCTGGCGCCAGCAGCTCGTCGCGCTGAAGAAGACCGTCGGCTTCTAGCTTGCTGCGCCTGGGCTACAACACCAACGGCCTGGCCCACCACCGGCCCCTCGACGCGCTGCGGCTGCTCGCGGAGCTGGGCTACGAGGGCGTCGCGCTGACGCCCGACGTGGGGCTGCTCGACCCGTTCGGGCTGCGCCCCGGCGAGGTGGCCGAGCTGCGCGCCGCGGCCGACGACCTGGGGCTCGCGCTCGCGATCGAGACCGGCGCGCGCTTCGTGCTCGACGCGCGGCGCAAGCACTTCCCGACGCTGCTCGAGGACGCGCCGGCGGACCGCGCGCGGCGCGTGGACTTCCTCTCGCGCTGCGTGGACCTCGCCGCCGAGCTCGGGGCCGAGACGGTGTCTTTCTGGGCCGGCTGCGCGCCCGGCGGACAGGTGGGCGACGCCGCCGAGGGCGGCGCGGACGAGGAGCTGTGGGAGCGGCTGTGCGAAGGCGCGGCGCGCGTGCTCACCCACGCCCGGGGGACCGGCGTGCGCCTGGGCTTCGAGCCCGAGCCCGGCATGTTTCTCGAGCGCCCGGCGGGCTACCGCGAGCTGTGCGGCCGGCTGGGGGCGGCCGGCGACGCGCTGGGGCTGTGCCTCGACGTCGGGCACCTCCTGTGCACCGGCGACCTGCCCGTCGGCGACGTGATCCGCGCCCACGCGGCGGAGCTCGTCATGGTGCACCTCGACGACATCCGCGGCGGCGTGCACGAGCACCGCATGTTCGGCGAGGGCGAGCTCGACCTGGCCGAGACGCTGGGCGCGCTGCTCGAGGTGGGCTACCCCGGCCTCGCGGCGGTCGAGCTCTCGCGCGACAGCCACCGCGGCGCCGCCGCTGCGGAGGAGGCGCTGGGGCACCTGCGGACGGCCCTGGGGGGGCTGCCCGGCTGAGCCGGCGCCGTCCCGTTTGGGCGGAAGAAGGGTGCCTTTTGTGCTCCCTTTAGCCGTCGCGGCGGCCCTCAGGGCGCCTGGAGCCGGGTCCGTGAGAGTGCGTTAAGGCCAGGGTTGCGCCCGCGGCTCCGTGGGTCTAGGAATGGAGCCTTGCCCGGTGCGGGCGCCCTTGCTGAGGAGCACGGGGGCCGCGCACGCATCCACCGGAGGGATCCATGACCAACGCAAGTGGAGAGACCCGGAGCTGCCCGACGCGGGACGATGGCGCGGAAGTGCTGATCGCTCACACGATTGCCCTTCCGGCCTGCCAGACGCGTCAGCGAGCGATGTACCACAAGTGTTTCCAGTGCGTCTACCGCAACGCGAGCGGGCCTCCCGCTCCGGTGGTGGAGCTACCCCACGTCGCGCGCCGCGCCGTAGCCCACGAGGCCGCGTCCGACGCGGAACCACGGCGCCTGGTCGCGGGCTGAGCCGGCCTCGGTAGCATGGGCCGCGCCGTGGCCCCCCCGCTCCGATCCGCCGCTGCGCGACGCGCCGCGACCTTCTCGTTCGGTCTCGCCCTCGCCCTCTCCGCCTGCGGCGGGGAGTCGCCGCGGGAGCAGCACGCCGCGCTCGAGCGCGGACGCGTGCCGATCGTCGTGTTCCTGGCCGACACGCTGCGCGCCGACCGCCTCGGGTGCTACGGCTACGACCGCCCGACCTCGCCGCGCCTCGACGCGTTCGCGGCCGAGGGGGTGCGCTTCGAGAACTGCCTGGCCCAGTCGACGTGGACCAAGCCGACGACCGCGTCTCTCCTGACCGGTCTCTACCCCTCGCGGCACGGCGCGACGACCGACACGGCCGCGTTGGGGGACGAGCTGGTGACGCTGGCCGAGGTGCTGTCCGCGGAGGGCTACCGCTGCGCCGCGTTCGGCTTCAACCCGCACATCTTCGGCGGCACGGGCTTCGAGCAGGGCTTCGACACGTTCGTCGGCATCGAGCCGCCCGCGCTGCCGCGCGCGTACCCGCGCGCCGAGGAGATCGTCGACCGCGCGCTCGCGTGGCTCGACGAGGTGCCCGCGGGCGAGCCCTACTTCCTCTACGTGCACGTCTTCGACCCGCACGCGCCGTACGACCCGCCCGAGCCGTACCGCTCGCGCTTCGACCGCGGCTTCCGCGGCGAGCGCGACACGTACTACATGATGCAGCGGCGCGTGCACGCCACCGACCTCAGCGTCGATGAGTGGGAGCACTACCGCGACTCCTACGACGCCGAGATCGCCTACACCGACGCGCAGTTCGGCCGGCTGCTGGATGCGGTCGACCTGGACGAGACCGCGGTCGTGTTCGTGTCCGATCACGGCGAGGAGCTCTTCGACCACGGCGGCTGGAGCCACACGCCGACGATGTACCAGGAGCTCCTCCACGTGCCGCTCATCGCGAGCTTCCCGCCGCTGCGCGCGACCCACCGCGGCGTGGCGCGCGAGGACCTCGTGCTGCAGGTGGACCTGTTTCCGACGGTGCACGACCTGCTGGGGCTGGCCCCGCCGGAGGACCTGCCGGGCTCCAGCCTGCTCGCCAAGGCCCTGGGCGCGCTGCCGCCGACGCCCTTCGGCATCTCCGAGGCCGAGGAGTTCCACACCTTCAAGAAGGCCGTCGTCGCGAACCGCCTCAAGTACGTGCGCACCTGGAGCCCGGAGGAGGGCGAGGTGCTCTTCGACCTCGACGAAGACCCCGGCGAGACCCGCGACGTGCTGTCCGCCCGCGTCGACGACTGGGCCGATCTGAAGCGCACGCTCGACGAGCACGTCGAGGGCGCACCCGCGCGCTACGCGCTGCGCTTCGAGAACCGCGGCGACGCGCTCGTGACGCTCTTCGGCTACGTCGTCACCGATGTCGACCACGTGCAGGGTAGCCAGCTCTCGGGCTGCGAGCTGCACCATGAGGGGGCTGAGGACTGGGACGGCCCGTTCCTGTTCGAGGAGCACGAGCTCGACGGGCGCATGCGCAAGGCGGTGCAGTTCACGCTGCGCACCGCGCCCGGCGACGCCGACGGCTTCGTGTTCGCGCCCGCGGCGGACGAGGAGCGCATCGAGCTCCTGCTGCGCGTCGACGTCGACCCGGTCGACCTAGCGCACGTGCACCTCGGCGCCAGCGGCGAGGCACCGCTCACCGATCCGATCGCGCTCGACCTGACCGACCCCGAGCGCTACGCGAGCGCCGGTCCGGGCGGCGGAGACGACCCGGACGCGCCGTACGCGGTGTGGGTGTGGCGCAGCCTCGACGCGGTGGCGAGCGACGCCGAGCTGAGCCCCGAGCAGGTCGAGGCTCTCTCGAAGATCGGCTACATGGGCGACCGCTAGCCGCGGCTAGACGGGCCGCGTCGCCGCGCTCACGACCTCGTCGTCGGTCAGGAGCCGCGGCGTCTCCTTGGCGAGGTCGAGCACCGCCTGCACCGCGTCGTCGGTCGCCTCGACGCCGTGGCGCTCGAGCACCCAGGCGACGTTGGACTTGCCGCTCATCGGGCCGACCTTGATGACCTGCTCGAGGCCGAACATGCCCGCCGGCACGCCCGAGTACACCCGGTCGGCGAGCCAGGCGTCGCCCTTCTTGTAGGCCTTGATCACCGCCGCCGCGTGGACGCCGGTGCCGGTCTCGAAGGCGTCCTCGCCGAAGACCGAGTAGTTGTGCGGGATCGGCACGCCGCAGGCCTCGGCCGCGACGCGGCAGTAGTCGGCCAGCGCGGTCACGTCGTTCTCGATCAGCCCCATCAGCTTGAGGTTGACGAGCAGCAGGTCCATCTCGGTGTTGCCGGCGCGCTCGCCGACGCCGAGCGCCGTCGCGTGCACCCGCGTGGCGCCCGCGGTCACCGCGCTGAGCGCGTTGGTGAGCCCCAGCCCGCGGTCGCGGTGGCCGTGCCAGTCGATGCCGACGTCGACCCCGAGCTCCTCGACCATCTCGCGGACGTAGCCGACGAGAGCGCGCACGCCGGGCGGCGTCGCGTGGCCGCAGGTGTCGCAGATGCAGATGCGGCTCGCGCCGGCCTCGATGGCGGCGGAGTACAGCCGGCGTACGTCCTCGGGCTTGGCGCGCGTCGTGTCCTCGGTCACGAACATGCACGGCAGGTTGTTCTTGGCGCAGAACTCGACCGCCTCGCGCGAGAGGCGGACCATCCGATCCATGTCCCAGCCCTCGGCGAACTGCCGGATGGGCGAGGAGCCGATGAAGGCGCACACCTCGACCGGCTGGCCGGTCTCCTGCACCAGGTCGACGACCGGCTCGATGTCGGAGACCAGCGTGCGGCAGGCGACGTTGGGCGTGATGTTGAGGCTCGCCATCTCCTTGCAGAGGACGGAGATGTGCTCGCGCGCCCGCGCGCCCGCGCCGGGCAGCCCGACGTCGGCGGTGTCGATGCCGAGCTTGTCCATCAGGTGGATCAGCTCGACCTTCTGGTCGAGGTCGGGGTCGCGCACCGACGGCGACTGCAGCCCGTCGCGCAGGGTCTCGTCGTCGAACTGGACCTTGCGGTCGACGGGGGCGGACGCGACCGTGTTCCAGTCGTAGATCAGCTCGTTGCGGTCGAAGTCGGCCATGTTTGCAGGTAGCTCGGTCCTCGCGGGCAAAGGGGGACGCCTCATTGTATCGGGAGCCGCGGTTCCGCCGTAGTCCCGCCTTCCCGGGCAGCTATCCTGGGACTGTGAGTGGCGTTCGGGTCCTGAAGTTCGGAGGCACGGCCCTGCGGGACGGACCGGCGGTCCGGCGCGCCGCCGAGGTCGTGCGCCGGCACGGCGGCGAGGCCCCGCTGGTGGTCGTCAGCGCCCACGCCGGCGTGACGCAACTGCTGGGGCGCACCGCCGAGGCCGCCGCCGCGGGCGATCTCGACGCGGGGGCGCTGCGGGTGCGGCACCGCTCGCTGCTCCGCCAGCTCGACCTGCCCCCGGAGCTGCTCGATCGCCACCTGGCCCAGCTGCAGACGGTGCTGCGGGCGGTGCAGGCCGAGGGGCACCTCGACCGCCGGCGACGCGACTTCGTGCTGTCGTTCGGCGAGCGGATGAGCGCCCGCGTCGTCGCCGCCGGCCTGCGCCAGGCCGGGGTGCCCGCCACGCCGGTCGACGCCTTCGACCTGGGGCTCCTGAGCGAGACCCGCAGCGGGCTCACCGTGCCGCTGGAGGGCGCCCGTGAGCGCGTGCGCGAGGCCGTGCTCGCCGTCCCCGGCGTGCCGGTCGTCACCGGCTTCATCGCGCTCGACGCCGAGGGTCACGTGACCACGCTCGGCCGCAGCGGCTCGGACCTGTCGGCGGTCTGGATCGGCGAGGCGGTCGGAGCCGAGGAGGTCCACCTCTGGAAGACCGTCGACGGCGTGTTCAGCGCGGATCCGAGCGTGGTTCCCAGCGCGCGGCGCCTCGAGCGGCTCGATCCCCGCATCGCCGCCGAGCTGGCCCTGCACGGGGCTGAGGTCCTGCACCCCGCCGCGCTCGAGCCCGCGCGTCGAGGCGGAATCCCGATCCTGGTCCGCAGCGTGGCCGAGGGGGCGTCGCCGGGCACCTGCATCGCCGAGGGCGACGCCGGCAAGGCCTACGCGCTGGCCCATCGACGGGCCGTCGCCCTCGTGACCCATCGGGTCGACCTGGGACGCGATCCGGGCGAGCAGATGACCCGCCTCCACGCCGCCTGCCGCGAGGCGGGCCTCGACCCCTTCCTCTTCGCCGTCCCCGGCGCCGAGGCCGTGCTGCTGCTGCCCGATCCCGAGCCCGGGACTTCGACCGCGCTGGAGCGGGTCGTGGGCGAGGGACGGGTAGAGCGCGGCCTAGCGAGCTTCGCGCTGGTGGGGCCCGCGCTCGGCGACGACCCGGCGGTGGTGGCCGAGGTGGTCGAGCTCTGCCGCGGCGCCGGCCTGACCGCGCGCTCGCTCCCGGCCGGCGACGGCCCGCTCAGCCGGCTCTTCCTGACGCCTTCGAAGGAGCTGTCCTCGGCGCTCCGGCTCGTTCACGACGCATTCGCCCTCCGTGGCGGGCGGGATCCAGGTAGCATCCGCCGCCGCCGGAGCGGGTGATGCGCAAGGACGCCGATCGCAAGCTGGAGCTGAGGGATCTCGAAGACGTGCTCGGGCGCGGGCCGGAGGCGCTGACCGCCTTCGTGTCCGAGGCGCACCCCGCGGACCTCGCCGAGTGGCTGCTCGAGCTGGACGAGGACGACGGCTGGCGCACGTTCCAGGCGCTCGACACCGAGGGCGGGGCGGAGGTGCTCGAGTACGCCTCGGACCCGCTGCGCGAGTTCCTGCTCGCCCGCATCCCGACCGTGCGGCTGGTCGAGTACGTCGAGCTGCTCCCGGCGGACGAGGTCGTCGACATCCTCGCCCTGGCCGAGGACGCGGCCACCGAGGAGGTGCTGCGCAAGGTCGACTTCGAGCGCGCCCAGGGCCTGCGTGAGCTGGCCGGCTACGAGCCGGACACCGCGGGCGGCATCATGACCAAGGACTTCGTCGCCGTGTCCGCCGGCACGCGCATCGGCGACGCGATCAAGGAGATCAAGTCCGAGGAGGGCCCCGCGGGCGAAGAGGAGCTGGGCGTCTTCGTCGTCGACGAGGCCGGTCGCCCGGTCGGCTTCATGTCCGACCGCGACCTCCTGACGAGCGGCATCCACACGAACATCGACGAGGCGATGGACACCGAGCTGGTCGTCGCGCGCGTCGACGACGACCAGGAGGACGTAGCGCACCAGGTGCTCAAGTACTCGGTCGGCGCGGTCCCCGTGGTGGACGGCGCGGGCCGGCTGGTCGGCGTCATCTCGGCCGACGACGTCACCGACGTGCTCGAGGAGGAGGCCGAGGAGGACATCCGGCGCCTGGTCGGCACGGGCACGACCGGCACCGAGGAGCAGACGCGCCTGCCGATCTGGAAGCGCGTGCGCCACCGGCTGCCGCTGATGGGGCTCACCGTGCTCGGCGGCGTGGTCACCGCGCGCATCCTGGCGCTGGCGTTGCCCGGCGCCAGCGAGAGCGCCGACGTGCTCCGCTACCTGCCGATCATCATCGGCCTCGCCGGCAACGTCGGCATCCAGTCGTCGACCATCCTGGTGCGCGCCTTCGCCACCGGCGAGGTGCAGCCCGAGCGCGAGGCGTCGGTCGTGGGCGCCGAGGTACTGACCGGCCTCCTGATCGGTGTGGTGTGCGGAATCGTGACGAGCGTCTTCGCCACCTTCCTGGAGGCCGATGGCGATCTCGGCTCGGCCGTCGGCGGCGCGATCACCGTCGCCGTGACCTGGGCCGCCATCCTGGGCTGCCTGGTCCCGATCTCCTGCCGCCGGGTCGGGATCGACCCCGCCATCGTGGCCGGACCCTTTCTCATCACCCTGAGCGACATCTCCGGCGCGGCCATCTTCGTAGGCGTTGCGCACCTGATGCTGGAGATCAGCGCCTAGACCGCTTACCAAAGGAGGCCGTGCGGACCCTTCTCCAGCGAGTCGCGTGGGCGCTGGCGGGCCTCGTTCTCGCGCTCGTCGTGGCGAGGTCGTTCCTCGGCGACGTCTACCGCGTCGTCTCGGTCTCGATGCAGCCGACCATCTTCGGCGGGGACGAGGTCTACACCGACGAGCACGTCCTGGTGCGCTTCGGAGGCATCGGCGCTCCCGGCGCCTCGAACGCCCTGGAGCGCTTCGACCTGGTCGTGTTCCGGCGCTCGCCCGAGCACGCGCCGATGGTGAAGCGGGTCGGCGCGCTGCCGAACGAGTCGATCGGGGTCTCCGCCGGCGACCTGATCGTGAACGGCGAACGCCTCGGCCCGGACGCGCCGCGCCCCGCGCCGATCCCGGTGTTCGACGACGCCTTTCTCGACGTGCGCGACTTCTTCTTCTTCGACGACGACCCGGACGGCCCGTGGAGCTCGTCCGACGGCGCCTGGTTCGTCGACGTGTGCGACCGCCGGCCGGGCTCGGACGCCGGGATGATGCTGTTCCACAAGCCGCTGCGGGACGACTACCTGTCGCCGGACCACCGCCGCATCGTCGGGCGCTTCGAGGTCAACGACGCCATCCTGCGCTGCGAAGTGCGGCTTGAGGACTACGGCGGCGCGCTGCGCTTTCGTCTGGTCGAGGAGGGCGACACTTTCGAGGCGCGCGTCGAGTCCGAGCCCGACGGCAAGGCCTACGCGACCATCCTGCGCTACAGCTCGGCCTCGCTGCGCGAGCCGGAGAATCCGCGCAAGCGCATCGAGGTCGTCGCCCGCCAAGAGCTCGACTTCCCGCTCGACGCCTGGCACGCGGTGTCGTTCCGGAACGTCGACAACCACCTGAGCTTCGAGCTGCCGGGCCTCGGGGTCGAGCTCGCGGTCAGCTACCAGGGCAACGAGCCGCACGCCGGCCTGACCGACGTCGGGCGCCGGAGCGCCGGCTACCGCGTGGCCTTCGGCGGCGATGCCTGCCGCGCCGGCTTCCGCGCGGTGCAGGTACTGCGCGACCTCTACTACACGTCGGCGCGCGAGCACGGCCCCGACTCACCGCTCTGCCAGTACGGCGTCGAGGAGGTCCTGCGCCTGGGGCCCGATGAGTACTTCCTGCTGGGCGACAACTCGGGCCGCAGCAACGACTCGCGCGTCATCGGGCCGGTGAAGTCCGAGCGCCTCCTGGGCCGGCCGGTGGCCGTCGTCCGGCCGCTGGCGCGCCTGCGCTGGCTGCGGGGCGCGCTCGGGCCGGACGAGGACCGCTAGAATCGGCGTTTTGGCGTCTTCTCGGCGGCCGGAGCGGACCGAAAAAAAGGCCTGCCGCCGCCGCGGAACCCCACGCGCCCCCGGCGGTTGAACCCCGCTGGCCAGGCCTGCGATGAGCTCTCCCGACCAAACGCCCCAGACCGAACCCTCCGACGACGCCGGCGTCCGCGTCATGCTCGCCTACCAGGCGGGGAACGAGGCCGCCTTCGACGAGCTGGTGGTGGCCTACTCGGCTCAGGTCTACGCTCTGCTCACGCGCTTCCTCGGCCCGGTGGCCGCGCGCGAGGATCTGGTGCAGGAGGTCTTCCTGCGCGTGATCCGGGCCCGCGACCGCTACCAGCCGACCGCGCGCTTCTCGACCTGGCTCTACCGCATCGTGTTCAACATCTGCGTCAACGAGAAGGACCGCCGGGCGCGGCGCCAGGAGGTCTCCCTGGAGGGGCCCTCCGGCGCGAGCGAGGCTGCCGGCGCCTACTCGGTCGAGGACGAGCAGGCGCCCGACCCCTCGTCGGGCCTGGAGCGCGAGGACGCGGTGTCCGCCGTCCGCCGCGCGATCGCGGCGCTCCCCGAGAAGCAGCGCCTGGCGCTCGTGCTCGCCAAGTACGAGGAGCTGCCCTACGCCGAGATCGCCCGCGTCATGGACTCGAGCGAGAAGGCGATCAAGTCGCTGGTCCACCGCGCGCGGGAGACCCTGCGCGAGACGCTGCGGCCCTTCCTGCAGGAGGACGCGGCATGAACCCCTCCTGTGCCGAGTTCCGCGAGTGGCTGGCCGAGTCGCTGCTGGGGCAAGCGCACGTCGAGCGGCTGCGCGAGCTCGCGTGGCACGAGCACCTGCTGGGCTGCGCGTCGTGCCGCTCGCTGCTGGATGCCGAGGAGGCGCTCGAGGCGCTGCTCGCCTCGCTGCCCGAGCCGCGGCTGCCCGATGGCCTGACCCAGCGGCTGCTCGCCCGGCTCGCCCAGGAGCGCGAAGCCGCGCTCGACGGGTTGCTCGACCTGAACGACATCGACGTCGACCCCGGGCTGGCCAACAGCGTGCTCGCGGGCCTCGCTCCCGCCCGGAACCGAAGCGCCGAGCTGGCGCGGCTCGATGCGCTCTTGGACCGCGTGCCCGCGCCGGTGCCTCCGGCGGGCTTGGCCGATGGGGTGCTCGCCGGCCTCGCCGCCGAGCGCCGGCCGGCGCCGCGCTTCGCGCTGCTGCGCGGCGGTGTGGCGCCGTGGTCGGCGGCGGCGGCCGCCGCGCTGGTGCTGGCGTTCTTCGGCTGGCGCGCGCTGCGGCCGTCCGACGGCGGCGAAGGCGTCGAGGTGTCCCCCAACGTCGCGGACGCCTCCCAAGAGCCGGAGCCGCGGCCCGAGCCGGGCCCCGAGACCGCGCCCGAAGGCGAGGACGAGGAGCTGCTGGCCTCGCTCGAAGTGCTCGAGCGCTGGGACCTGCTCTTCGACGAGGACGTCGACGTGCTGCTGGCCTCGCTCGATCCGCTCGCCGACGAGTTGCTCGACCTCCGCGACGACGAGGAGCGGTACGACGAGCTCGAGGAGGAGACGCGCTGATGCGCCTCCTCGTCGCGGCGATCGCGCTCCTGTGCCTCGTCCCCTGCGCCGCGGCGCAAGGCAAGGGCGGCATACAAGAACGCTGGGAGCAGAAGTCCTCCGAGGAGCGCGAGGTGCTGCGCCGGCGCTTCGAGCAGCTGAAGAAGCTGCCGCCCGAGGCGCGCGAGGTGCTGGAGGAGCGCGCGCGCAAGCTCAAGAACCTCGAGGAGGAGCTGCACGACGCGTTGCCCGAGCAGGCGCGGCGCGAGATGGAGGATCTGGGCCCGCGCGAGCGCGACGCGCTCGTCCGCGAGGAGCTCAAGGAGAACCTGCGCGCCGAGGGCCGCCGCCGCCGCGGCAAGCTGCCCCCCGAGCGCCTGGCCGAGATCGAGGACGCGCCGGCGCACCGCCGGCCGCTCTTGGTCGACCGGCTGCTGCGCGACCAGCGACCGGTGCGCGTGCGCGACGTCGAGCGGCTTGGCAAGGAGCTCGGCAAGGGCTCGGGCGAGCTCGCCGGGCTGAAGGGCCTGGCGCGCGAGGCACTCGAGGAGCGCGCGCTGCTCTGGAGCCGCGAGCGCATCGATCGGGTCGTCGCGCAGCTCGGGCCGCCGCCGGGCGTGAGCGAGAACGAGTACCGGAGCTGGCAGGGCCTGGCCCACCGCGAGTTCTTCCGCCGCTGGCGCGACCACGAGCCGCCGCAGCACTACTCGCGCTGTGACGACAAGGACGCGGGCTTCGGCCTGGGGCCCGAGATGCGGCGGGCGTGGGAGCAGCTCCACGACCTGCGGCGCGTGGCCAAGCCGCGGATGGAGGATCGGCTCGAGTACTCGGAGCTCTCGCGTTCGGAGCGCCGCGCGCGGATCCAGGAGCGCGTCCGCGAGCGCGTGCTGCGGTTCATCGGCGAGCAGGAGCTGCTCGGCCCGGACGAGGTCGAGCGCCTGCGCGGTCTGACCGGCAAGGACTTCGAACGCGGCGTCGAGGAGGCGATCCGCTCGCGCGAGCGCGAGCTCGGTGTTCCGGCGCGCTCCGGCGACCGAGACCGCGGCGGACGCGACAAGAAGCGCGGCTGGGGCCGCGGCTCGCGGCACCGGCGCGACGAGGGCAACCGGGACGACGAGCCCGACACGCCACGCCGCCCGCGCTGACCCCGGGAGAGGGCGCCCGCCCCGCCCGCGGCCCGGGTCGCTAGACTGTCGGGTCGCCATGGCCGAGCTGCAGACCCAAACGCCGGTGCCGACGGTGCGCGCCGACGCGCTCTCGCGCGCCCTCCAGCGCGGCGACGCACGCGTCGTGGACCTGCGCAGCCCCTCGGAGTTCGCCGAGGACCACCTGCCGGGTGCGCGCAACGTGCCGCTCTTCGACGACGTCGAGCGCGCGGTGATCGGGACGCTGTACGCCAAGGAGTCGCCCGCGGCCGCCTTCGACGAGGGCCGCCGCGTGACCCGCGCCCGCGTCGGCGAGCTGGTCGGCGCCATCGCCGCGGCGGCGGGCTGGGAGGTCCCGACCGTCGACCTCGCGGCGCGCGTCGAAGAGATGACCGCCGGCGGCATCCGACGCCTCGAGGGCGGTCTCGTGCCGCGGCCCCGGGAGGGCGAGCTGGAGTCCGGCACGCTCGTGCTGCACTGCTGGCGCGGCGGCCTACGCTCGCGCAGCGTGATCGCGCTCCTGCGCGGGCTCGGCCTCGAGCGCGCCACCGGGCTCGAAGGCGGCTACAAGGGCTGGCGCGCGCACGTGCGTGCTGAGCTCGACCGCTGGCAGGCGCCGCCGACCTTCGTGCTGCGCGGCTTCACCGGCGTCGGCAAGACGCTCGTGCTGCGCGAGCTCGAGCGCCAGCGCCCGGGCTGGACGGTCGACCTCGAGGGCCTCGCCGGCCACCGCAGCTCGATCCTGGGGATGGTCGGCCTCGCGCCGTGCACGCAGAAGGCCTTCGAGACGCGGCTCGCTTCACGCTTCGCGGCCGGCTTCGACGGTCCCTGCGTGTTCGAGGGCGAGAGCCGCAAGGTCGGCGACGCGATCCTGCCGCCGCGGGTTTGGTCCGCGCTGGGCGCAGGCGTCAACCTGAAGCTCGACGCACCGCTCGACCGCCGCATCGACGTGCTGATCGAGGACTACCTCGCCCACGACGACAACCGCGCCGAGCTGCTGCGGCAGCTGCCGTTCATCGAGCAGCGCCTCGGCCCGCGGCAGTGGGACGGTCGGCTGTGCGCGCTGCTCTCCCAGGGCGACGAGCGCGAGCTGGTGGAGACGCTCCTGGAGCGCTACTACGACCCGCTCTACGCCCATTCCGAAAAGGGCCGCACCTACGACGCGCGCTTCGACACGTCGGACCCCGCCACCTGCGCCGCGGAGATCGGTTCCTGGATCGAACGGCGAATGGACTCGTCCCGCGCGACGTAAGGGGCAGCTATGAACTGCTGCCTAGCCACCCTCGCCGTGGCGTTCCCGCGCCTGGCGTTCCTGCTGGTGGTGCTGTTGAGCGACTACATCGGCCGCGCGTACGACAGCCTTTGGGTGCCGCTGCTCGGCTTCTTCTTCCTGCCGCTGACGACGATGGTCTACGCCTGGGCCATCAACACCCACGGCGAGCTCCGCGGTTGGCCGACGGCGATCGTGCTGCTGGCGGCGCTCGTCGACGCTACGTCGCTCGGCAAGTCGCGGCGCCGGAAGGAAGGGCGCAAGCGCAAGAAGCGCAAGCGCAAGGACGACTAAGCGGGAAGAGAGCGGGGCGCCCCGACGCAAGCTTCGGAGGAGCAAGCGTCGGAGCGCCCCGCCAGCTGCGCTAGGGCACGACCACGGGCACTACGTCGCTCAGCTCTCCAATCGTGAACACCCCTGACGGGAAATCGAAGGAGAACGCAGTCGCAACGAAGCTGAACCCGGGGCCGATCAGGTCGGTGACCAGGGTCGGAGCGGAACCATCCCCACCAGAGAGGCTGGTTAGCCAAAGGGCTGATCCGGAGGAAAAATCGAAGAGCCCATCAGCCGTCAGGCCGAGGTCACGCGCATCGCCAAACGCAGCGAGCGGGAAGAAGCCGGGCGTCGCCGCGATCAGGACGATGCCCAGCGAGTCGGAGTCCGGGAAGTCGAAGAGCTCGAAGTCCACGGTGTAGTTGCCGGAGCCGTCGGGGCCGACCACCGACGGCTCGACGTTCTGGGCGCGGTAGCCGCCGACGAACACGTTGTTCGTGCTCACGTCGTTCGCGAGCCAGGCGTGCGTCCAGTTCTTGTACAGCTCGTTCCAGCCGCCGACGGCGCTGTCGGCGTCGGTGGTCTTGTCCTGGAGCTGGATACCGGTGCGCCAGGTGACGCCCGAGTCCGACGAATCGGCGCCCATCGCGGCGTTGTTCGGGCCGTTGTCGTCGGCGAAGCAGAGCCCGATGAAGGCGCCCGAGCCCGCGAAGCGCGGGTCGTTGCCGCCGTCGATGCCCGAGACCTGGACCTCGCTCCAGCTGACGCCGGCGTCGGTCGAGGTGGACACGTACATGCGGTCCAGCGTCCCCTCACCGGTGCGGTTGTCGTTGTAGGCGACGCAGATGTTGCCGTTGGCCGCCAGCTTCATGTCCATCGTGTCGACGTCGTCGCCGCCGGCGATGTCGTAGCCGCCGACGAGCACGTCGGCCGCCCAGGTGCTTCCACCGTCGACCGAGACGGCCACGCGGACCTCCTCGTCAGTCGGGTCGGTGATCTCCTCGAGCCACGCGGCCACGACCAGGTTGCCGACCGTGTCGATACGGAAGCCGGTGGTGCCGGTCGCGGCCGAGTCACCCGACTGCGGACCGGATGAGTCGAGCTGCACGTCCGCGGACAGGAACGTCTGCCCGCCGTCGGTGCTGCGCTGGTACCAGACGTCGTCCAGCGTGCCGCTCGAGCCGGCCTCCGGGTCGTTGCGGTCGTCGGCCCACGAGACGTGCACGGTCATTCCCTCGGCCGCGATGGCGATGCTCTCGACTGAGAAAGGCGAAGTCGTCTGGGGCACGAGCACGCCGGATCCGAAGGTCTGGCCGCCGTCGTGCGACGCGGTGAGATACAGCGTGTCGTTGGACTCCGCCGGCGTATCCACCTGCGCGAGGATGTAGATGTGGTCGCCTACGGGATCCTCGCTGACGGCCATGCGCCAGGCGTTGACGCGCCCGTTGGTACCGGTCGCAACGCCGGTGTCGATCTGCACGTTCGCATCGAAGGCGCCCGCGCCGGCGGGACGCCGCGCGAAGTAGAGGTCGTCGTTCGACGAGCCGTTGCGCTCATCCTTCCAGAGCGCGTAGACCACGTCGCCGCTGACGTACGCGGAGTCGAACTGCGTGAGCTTGCTGGCGGCGGTCGTGTCGTCGTCGACGCGCTCGGGCGCGAGCCAGGTCGTGCCGTTGCCGGGGCCGATGACCGAGTAGACGTTGTCGGAGCCGGCGCTGCCGCCGTCGAAGTACACGATCGCGGTCAGAACCTCGCCGGACGAGACGCTGGGCTGAAGGCCGATTCCGGTCGAAGTTAGGTCGATCTGCTGCTTAGGACGGACGTAGGGGTCCTGGGCGGCGAGGGGAGCGGCGAGGCCGAGCAGCAGGCCGAGCTGCCAGCGGGAGAAGGGACACTGTGCGTGCATTGGGAGGTACGCGGGGTTGCTGTTGAGGGGGTCAGCGCGAAGCGCGTGCGCCTTCGCCGATTGCGGCGGGAGCGCACGCCTGCACGATCCAGGTGCGGCCGAGCGCGCTGCCCAGGCACCGCACGTCCGGCCGCGCGTCGGTGAGCAGGCTCCAGAGGAGCCCGCGGTGGCGCTCGATCGGGGGGCAGGTGGCGTGCGCCGCGAGCGAGCGCAGCTCGTTCGCATTCGCCGCTCGCGTGAGCGCCACCTCGTCGGCCCAGCGCAGGTCCAGTCGGTCGGACAGCCGTTCGGCTCGGCGCTGATCCTGGTGGCACGCGCGGTGGAGCCAACCCCGTGCCGCGACCGCGTTCGGGATCCACCCCGAGCCCGAACCGGTCGGCGCGCCGAGGGCGGACAGGTCGCCATGATCCACACAGAGGGTGAGGACGAGATCGAGCGAGTTGCAGTCGAGCTTGTTCAGAGGCAGTGAGTCCATGGCGCTTCTCGCTTCGCGTCGCGGCGGCCTGCGACGGGTTGGGGGTTGACCGATCGGGTTCGCCTGCTGAGAATGCGTCTCAATTGCACACGCGCAAGGGGCGGTCCCGAAAAAAGTCGTCCCGCCCGCGAAAGGACCCCCGCGCGCGCTGTCCTCCGGCGCCCTGTCTCAGGAGCGTGGCGTCGGAGCGGATCGCCGCGGCGGCTGCTGGTCGTGTCCCAAGCCGTCCCCACGCCGCCGCGGCGGTCCACCCTCTCTACGAGGTAACCTCCTTCTCACAGCGTCTTTAGGGCCGTCTCGGGCAAAAGTACGAAGCTCTTCGCACACAAAGTCCGAAGGCCTTCGTACTGTCGCGTCATGACGCATCCGAGACCCACGCCTTCGGAGCTCGAGCTGCTCCAGATCCTCTGGGCCACCGGCCCCGCGACCGTGCGGGCGGTGCACGACCAGCTCTCTCAGCGGCGCGATGTCGGCTACACGACGGTGCTCAAGCTGCTGCAGATCATGACGGAGAAGCAGCTGGTCGAGCGCGACGAGAGCCAGCGCTCGCACGTCTACCGCGCCCGGCTCGCCGAGGAGGAGGCCCAGGGCAGCATGGTCGGCGACCTGATGGACCGCGCCTTTGCGGGCTCGGCCAAGGCGCTCGTCATGCGGGCGCTCGCCGACCGGCCCGCCGAGCCCGAAGAGCTGGCCGAGATCCGACGCCTGCTGGACGAGCTGGAAGGAGGCTCGCGATGAGCGCCTGGCTGGAACCGTTTCAGTCGCCGGGCTCGCTGGCGCTCGGGTGGGCGCTCGTGCACCTGCTTTGGCAGGGCGCGCTCGTGCTGCTCGTTCACGCCGCGGCTCAGCGCGCGCTGGTTCGCCGCTCGCCGGAGGCGCGCTACGCCGCGGCGGTCGTCGCGCTGGGTCTGCTCGCGCTGGCGCCGGCGGTCACGCTCGTGGCGTCCGCGGTCTTCGGGTCGGGCGCCGCCGGCGGGAGCGCTTCCGGTTCGCCCCACGCGGGCGGAGGGCCGGGGGAGTCCTGGCTCGCCCTCGCGGTCGCGGCCTGGTGCGCGGGGGTGCTTGTGCTCTCGGCGCGGCTCGTCGGAGGCTGGCGTATGGCGCGGCGCCTGGCGCGCGTCGACGTCGGGGCGTTGCCGCCGGAGCTGGCCGAGCGCTTCGCCGCGCTGGCGGAGCACATGCGCGTTCGCCGCGCCGTGCGCTTCCTGGCGTCGCGCCGCGTCGACGTCCCGCTCGTCGTCGGCTGGCTGCGCCCGGCCGTGCTGCTGCCCGCGGGCGCGCTGCTCAGCCTGTCGCCGCGCGAGCTCGAGGCGGTCGTGGCGCACGAGCTGGCGCATGTGCGGCGCGCGGACTACCTCGTCAACCTGCTCCAGTGCGCGGTCGAGGTGCTGCTCTTCTTCCATCCCGCCGTCTGGATCCTCTCGCGCCGCATTCGGGAAGAGCGCGAGCTCTGCTGCGACGACGCGGCGGTCGGCGTCGTCGGCGAGCCGGCGACCTACGCCCGCGCCCTGGTGCGGCTAGAGGACCTGCGCGCCACGCCACCCTTCGCCGCGCAGCCTGCCCTGGCGGCCACCGACGGCCCGCTCCTCGCCCGCGTGCGACGCGTGCTGGGCGCGCGCGCGGCGGCCGACGCTCCGCGCGCTCGCTGCGGCGTTCCCGCCGGCTTGCTCGCGCTCCTTCTCGTCGGCGTCGTCGCCGGCGCGCCGGGATGCGGCTCGCACCAAGCGCGCTTGGAGCTCGACCGCGCCCATGCCGAGAAGGAGCTGGCGGTGCATTGGTTGGGCCAGCTGCGCGAAGTTCTGGAGACCGGCGAGCACACGACCCTGATCGAGAAGATCGACGGCAGCGAGCGCCGCTGGGAGACCCGACCCGGACCCGACGGGCTCCCGACCCACACGTACTTCGTGAACGGTGAGGAGCGCCCGATCGACGCCGAGGCCGAGGCCTGGCACGAGGCGATGCTCACCCGCGAACCGCCCGACCGGCCCGAGCCCGGAGCCCTCGAGGTCGAGCGTGAAGTCCTGCGTATCCGTGAAGAAGAAGAGGAGGTGAACCGGTGATCGTTTCCATGCTCTTGTCGTGTCTTGCCGTCTTCCCCGCGGGGGACGAGCCGATCGTGCGCGGCGAGATCGCCGCCGGGATCGACGACTACCTGTCGCGCCTCGAGGCCTTCGGCTTCGCCGGCGTCGCGCTCTACGCCGACTCGGACGGAGTCGCCCTGGCCAAGGGCTACGGCGTCGCCGACCGCGAGCAGGCCCGCCCCGTGACGACCGACACGGTCTTCAGCACGGGCTCGATCACGAAGCAGTTCACCGGCGCGGCCATCCTGCTGCTGCAGGAGCGCGGCGAGCTGAGCGTGGACGACCCGATCGAGCTCTACTTCGACGACGTGCCGCCCGACAAGGCGGGGATCACGCTGCACCACCTGCTGACGCACTCCTCGGGGCTGCGCTCGGACTTCGCCGACAGCGACCACGACCCGGTCGGGCGCGAGGAATACGTGCGTCGTGCGCTGGCGTCCCAGTTGCTCTCGGCGCCGGGGGATGAGTTCCACTACGCCAACTCCGGCTTCAGCCTGCTCGCCGCGATCGTCGAGCAGCTCAGCGATCAGAGCTACGAGCGCTTCCTGCGCACCGAGCTCTTCGAGCCCGCCGGCATGCTCGACACCGGCTACGTGCTGCCCGACTACGGCGACCGACTCGCCATCGGCTACCGCAGCGGCGAGCGCTGGGGCACCGTGCTCGGGCGTCCGATGGGCGAGGATGGACCCTACTGGGCCCTGCGGGGCAACGGCGGGGTGCACTCCACGATCGGCGACATGTACCGCTGGCACCAGGCCCTGGCGGGCGACGAGCTGCTTTCCGCCGAGTCGAAGGAGGAGCTCTACGGCCGGCACATCGCCGAGGGCCCGGGCGCCGGCTCCTACTACGGCTACGGCTGGTCGATCGAGCCGACGCCGCGCTACCTCGTCACGCACAACGGCGGCAACGGGATCTTCGCGGCCGACTACCTGCGCTACCTGAACGACGACGTCGTGCTGTTCATCGCGTCCAACAACGCCGACGCCGGAGCGATCGGCACCACGCCGACCCTGCGCCGGCTGGCGTTCGGCGAGCGCGCCTCGCTGCCGCCGAAGGTGGTCCCGCTCCCCGCGGACCAGCTCGAGCGGTACGCGGGCACCTACGTGCTGCCCTCCCAAGCCGAGATCCGAATCGAGCCCGACGGCAACGGCCTGCGCGCCTACTGCGCCAACGCCGAAGCCTTCGAGCACCTGCTCACCACCCGCGGCTTCGGCGCCACGCGCCACGCCTCGTTCGGCGCCCGCTCCAAGGAGCTCATCACCGCCGCCGGCCGCGGCGACTACTCCGCCGTCGTCAACGCCGTCGCACCCGGCTTCCCCGGCGACCTCGAAGAGCGCGAGACCGCAACCTGGACGACGCTCACGGACCAACTCGGTCCACTCGAAGAGGTCGAGTACCTCGGCGCCGACCCGCTCCCCTACGGCGCCCGCGTCCACCTGCGCCTCGGCTTCGCCCGCGGCGCGCGCTTCGTGCAGCACGCCTGGGACGACGGCGTCGACGCCCTGGTCGGACTGATGGTGGACGAGCTGCCCCCCGCCCGCACGTTCCGCCCGCTTTCGAGTACCTCGTTCGCCAGCTACGACATCCGCCACGGCCAGTCGAACGGACTGACGTTCGTGCTGGACGCCGAGGGGGCGCCGGCGGGGATCTCACTGCGGACGATGAGCGGGCCGGTGACGGCGACGAAGCGCTGAGGCGAGGCCCTTGGGAATGGGCCTTGTGGCGAGGTAGCCGATTCCGGCCGAGACTCCCATCCAATGGCCGTGCGCCCCTTTGGGGATCTGACGGCCTCCATCCGAGGACCTCCCTCGGAACGCGTCGTGGGCTAAGGCTCGCGCCGGCGTAGATCTGCGGGTCTAGTTGCCTTCGCTCCGCAGGGGGCGAGCCGGTCTCAGCATCGTCCTCCAACCCGCACCTCCGCCGCCCGCGCGTGCGCTTCCAGGCCCTCCAGCCGCGCGAGGGCTTGCGCGTCCGTCGCGGCCTGGGTCGGATCCTGCGTGTGGAGCCACGTTCGCGGCCGTAGGAAGGTGAACACCGACAGGCCGGCGGTGTAGCGCGAGGCGCCGCCCGTGGGCAGCACGTGGTTGGGGCCGGCGCCGTAGTCGCCCAGCACCTCGGCGCTGCCGGGGCCCAGGAAGAGGGCGCCGGCGTGGCGTAGGCGTGGGGCGAGGTTGGCGGGGTCGCGGGTGAGCACTTCGAGGTGTTCCGGTGCCAGTCGGTCGCACGCGTTGCAGGCCTCGTCGAGGTCGGCGCACAGCACCGCGCCGCCGCCGGCGAGGGCGCGGCGTGCGATGTCGGCGGTGGGGAGGTCGGCGAGCTGCGCCTCGAGTGCGGCCTCGGTGGCGGCGAGGAGCTCCGGTGAGGTCGTCACCAGGAACGTCCGCGCGTCGGGGTCGTGCTCGGCCTGGGCCAGTAGGTCGGCGGCGACGAGGCCCGGATCGGCGGTGTCGTCGGCGAGGACGACGAGCTCGCTCGGCCCGGCCAGCATGTCGATGCCGACGTCGCCGTAGACCAGCTTCTTGGCCGCGGTGACCCAGCGGTTGCCGGGGCCGCAGATCAGGTCGACGCGAGGGGCGGGCTCGACGCCGTACGCGAGCGCGGCGATGGCCTGCACGCCGCCGGCGCAGAGCACCGCGTCGGCGCCCGCGACGGCGGCGGCGGCGAGGGTGACGGGGTGCGGCGATGGGGAGGCGATCCAGACCTCGCGGACCCCGGCGGCGCGTGCGACCAGGGCCGTCATCAGTGCGGTCGAGGGCAGCGGGTAGCGCCCCCCGGGCACGTAGCAGCCGGCGCGCTCGATCGGTTCCCAGGTGTGCCCGGCGCGGCCGCCTTCGACCGGGTGGTCGAGCGGGGCGAGCGTGTCGCGCTGCGCGCGTGCGAAGCTCTCGACGCGGGCGGCGACGCGCTCGAGCAGCGCGCGTTCGGCGGCCGGGCGTTCGACGAGCGCGCGCAGCAACACGGCGCGGTCCAGAACGAGCGGCGCGTCGGGTGCGAGGCCGTCGAGGCGCTCGGCGTAGCGCCGCAGGCCCGGGGTTCCCTCCGCGCGGACCTCATCCAGGATGCGCGCGGCGGCGGCGATGGTCTCGGGCGGCACCGCGGATGCGGCGCGCTCTAGTTCGGTCGGCTCAATGCGGCGGAGCGGCGTCACGTGCGGACCTCCTTGGCGTCGCCGGCGCGGCGCGTCACGCGCAGGGAGCGGCGGTCGAGCTCACGTTCGACTTCGGACAGGCGCACGCCGTCGCGCGCCAGCCGGGCGAGGGTGAAGAAGAGGACGTCCGCTGCCTCGTGGACCGCTTCGGCGCGGGTGCGCGCATCCGCGAGCTCGCCCGCTTCCTCGCGGAGCTTGGCGGAGAGCAGGCCGTCGTCTTCGAAGAGGCGCGCCGCGTAGCTGCCGGAGGGAGCCTCACCGCGCCTCTCTGCGAGGGTGCGCTCGAGCGCGACGAGTCCGGCGGGTTGCCCCCAGCAGGTGAGCGTGTCGCGGTGGCAGAAGCCCGCGCCCCGCTGGCGTACGGTGAACCGCAGCGTGTCGCGGTCGCAGTCGAGGTCGATCGCCAGGAGCCGCTGCTCGGCGCCCGACGTCTCGCCCTTGCGCCACAGGCCGCGCCTGCGGCTCTCGTAGACGCCGGTCCCCGACCGCAGCGCCTCCCGCAGGCTGCGGGCGGAGGAGTACGCGAGCCCGAGGGCGATCCCCGATTCGTCCGTCACGACCGTCGGCCACAGGCCGTCGGCGCGGTCCGAGCGCAGGCAGGCGGCGACCGCATCGGCCAGGTCGAGCCGGCCGGTGTAGAGCGCCATACCGACCTGCGCGTCGGCGCCGAGCTCGTCGAGCGCGGCGACGTCCGCCGGCGTCGTGACGCCGCCCGCGATGGTGACGCGCGCATCGCCCGCGGCGCGGACCAGCTCCGGCACGCGGTCGAGCGCGGTGCCGCCCAGCCGACCCTCGCGCTCGACGAAGGTGACGAGAAAGCCGCCGGCGACGTCGCGCAGCTCGCGCATGCGCTCGACGACGCTGCGGCCCGTGCCGCGCCGCCAGCCGTCGACCACGACCTCGCCGTCGCGGCAGTCGAGCGCCGCGACAACGCGCTCGCGCGGCAGGCGGCGCAGGAGCTCGGGAGTGGCGCGCGTGCCGAGGACGACCTTGTCTGCGCCGCGGTCGAGCCAGCGCACCGCGTCCTCGTAGCTGCGGATACCGCCGCCGACGCGGACGCGACCGCGGGAGCACAGCTCCTCGATCACGGCCGTGTTGTCGCCGGCGCCGAGCGCGGCGTCGAGGTCGACCACGGCCACCTCGCCGACGCGCGCGAAGGTCTCCATCCAGCGCAGCGGGTCGCCGCCGTCGAGCGCCTTCTCAGCGCCTCCGACGAGCTGTACCGCGCGCCCGGCCTCCAGATCGATCGACGGGACGATCACAGCCGCACCTCCACGCCGCGCTCGGCGAGCTCGCGCTTGAGGTCGGACACCGCGACGTCGCCGTCGTGGAGGATCGAGGCGGCGAGCACCGCGCTCGCGCCGGCTTCCAGGGCCTCGGCGAGGTGCTCGGCGCGATCCGCTCCACCGGACGCGATGATCGGCACCGTCACGGCCGACGCCACCGCGCGCAGCAGCGGCAGGTCGTAGCCGCGCCGCGTGCCGTCGCGGTCCCAGCTGGTCAGCAGGATCTCGCCGGCGCCGCGCCGCTGTGCTTCGCGCGCCCACGCGACCGCGTCGAGCGTCTCGCGGTCGCGGCCCGAGCGCACCACGACCTGCCAGCCGCGCGCGCCGCCCTCGCGCCGGGCGGCGTCGAGGGCCAGCACGGTGCATTGCGCGCCGAAGCGGCCGGAGATCTCTTCGAGCAACTCCGGTCGGCGCACCGCCGCGGTGTTCACCGCGACCTTGTCGGCGCCGGCGGCGAGGAGCGCTTCGGCGTCTTCGACCGAGCGCACGCCGCCGCCGACGGTGAGCGGCAGGCTCAGCTCGGCCCGCACGCGCCGCACGAGGGCGAGCGCGTGTCCGCGGCCCTCCGGCGTGGCGGAGACGTCGAGCAGGACGAGCTCGTCCGCGCCCTGCTCCTGATAGGCCGCCGCCAGGCGGACGGGATCGCCGGCCTCGCGCAGATCCGCGAAGCGCACGCCCTTGACGACCGCGCCGTCGCGGACGTCGAGGCAGGGGATGAGTCGAGAGCTCAGCACGAGATCGCTCCTTTCCGAATCCAGCGCTGTAGCAGCGCTTGGCCGAACGAGCCCGAGAGCTCGGGGTGAAACTGACACGCGAGCACCGCGCCCAGCTCGAGCGCGGAGACAAACGGCACGCCGTAGTCGGTCGACGCGACGTTCCAGTGGCGCGGCGGTGACTGCAGCGCGTAGCCGTTGGCGAAGTACGCTTCGCCGGACTCGAGCAGCTCGCAGCCCTCCGCCGCCTCGACGCGATTCCAGCCGATCTGCGGCAGCGGCCGGCCGTCGGGCAAGCGGCGCACGACGCCCGGCACGACCGCGAGGCCGCGCGCGCCGGGCGTCTCCTCGCTGGAGAGGCACAGGAGCTGCATGCCGAGGCAGATGCCGAGCGTGGCGCGGTCCTCCTCGATGCGCCGCCGCAGCGCGTTGCGCAGGTGGCGGTCGAGGCGCGAGGACGCGGCGCCGAACGAGCCGACGCCGGGCAGCACGACGTGGCTCGCCCGTGCGACGCGGTGGGGCTCGCCGCAGAGCTGCGGCTCGCCGCCGGCGCGGCGCAGCGCGGCGAGGACCGAGGCGGTGTTGGCGGTTCCGGTGGGGACGACGAGGATCTCGCTCATCGGAGCACTCCTTTGGTGCTGGGGATCGCGTTCGAGCAGGCTTCGGTGCGGACGGCCGCGCGCAGGGCGAGGGCCACGGCCTTGAAGGACGCTTCGGCCCGGTGGTGGTCGTTCTCGCCCCGCAGCACGTCCACGTGCAGCGTCATGCGCGCGGCGATGGCGAGCGAGTTGAGGAAGTGCGTGACGTTCTCGGTCGCGAGGGCGCCCAGGCGCTCGCGGCGCAGGCCGAGCTCGACGCTTGGCCAAGGCCGGCCCGAGAGGTCGACGACGGCGCGCGCGAGCGCTTCGTCGAGCGGCGCGTAGGCATACCCGAAGCGCGCGATGCCGGCGCGGTCGCCGAGCGCGCGGTCGAGCGCCTCTCCCAGGACGAGCGCGCAGTCCTCCGCGGTGTGGTGGTCGTCGATCTGCAGGTCGCCGCGGCACGAGAGCGACAGGTCGAGCCGCCCGTGGCGCGCGAGCTGCGCCAGCATGTGGTCGAGGAAGCCGACGCCGGTGTCGACCGTCGCCGTGCCCGTGCCGTCCAGCGCGAGCCGGGCGCGGATGCGGGTCTCCGAGGTCTCGCGCGTGGCGGTGGCGGTTCGAGCGCTCATCGGGTGGCCTCCAGGGCGCGCAGGAGGCGCTTCAGGTCCGACGCCCCGGTCGGGCAGGTGACGCGCAGCGCGTCCGCGAGGCGCGGGTCGTCTTCGAAGCGCCGGACCAGCACGCCGCGGTCGCGCAGGCGCTCCCAGACCTCGGTCGCGCGGGCGGCCGAGGGGAAGCGCGCAAAGGCGAAGTTGGCCTCGCTCGGCGTCGTCTCGGCGCCCAATGCGCGGAGCGCCGAGCCGATCGAGGCCCGCTCGGCGCGCGTGCGCCGCACGCCGCGCTCGACGTAGCCGGCCTTCAGCGCGTACGCGGCGGCGCGGCGCGCGGGCCCCGCGACCGGGAAGGGGTTGCCCGCGGCGCGCAGCGCGGCGAGCGGCCCCTCGTGGCCGAGCACGTAGCCCACGCGCAGCCCGGCCAGCCCGAAGGCCTTCGAGAAGGTGCGGAGCACCAACACGCCCGGCAGCCCGAGCACCTCGGCGGTCGGGTCGTCGTCGGTGTACTCGCCGTAGGCGGCGTCGAGCACGGTCCACGCCTGGGGCGCCGCCTGCGACACGGCGCGCACGTCGTCCGCGCGCGCGCCGGCACCGGTGGGGTTGTTCGGGGACACGACGAACACCAGCCGCGTGCGCTCGTCGATCACGCGCAGCGCCGCCTCGCGCGGCCACGGCTCTCCGTCGCGCCACGGGACCTCGCGCAGCTCGCCGAGGGCGAGGCGCACGTAGCGCGGGATCATCTCGAAGGTCGGGGCGGCGACGACCGCGTTCGTGCCGGGGCCGAGGGCGGCGAGCGACAGCCGCAGCAGCGCGTCGTCAGCGCCGGCCGTGACCAGCACGCGGGAGGCGGGAAGGTCGAAGCGTTCGCCGAGCCGCTCTTCGAGCTCGTCGCCGCGCGGGTAGCGGTGCACGGCTTCGACGGCACGGCTCAGCGCTCGCACCACCGCCGCCGGCGGCGCGGGCCCCTCGTTCGAGGCCAGGCGCAGCAGCGCTGCCGAGTCGTCGGCTCCCGGCGGCGCGTAGGCGCCGAGCACTCGCGGGCGGAGGGCGGGCACGCTCACGGCAGGATCCACTCGACCGGGGTGACCACGATGTCGGTACCGCCGCGCTCCTTCAGCACCGGCAGCAGGTCGGCCAACGCCGCGCGCGGGACCGCCGCCTTGACCGCGAAGCCGGCCGACGCAGCCAGCGCCGAAACCGTGGGCTGCCGCATGCAGGGGAGCGCCTCGACGACCGCGTCGAGCCGGTCGGGCGCGACGTTGACCTCGAGCATGACCCGCTGCCGCGCGTCGAGCACCGCGCGCAGGAGGAGCGCTAGGTCGTCGATCCGGCGGCGGCGGTCGGGGTCGTTCCACGCGCGAACGCTCGCGATGAGCCGCGTGGACGAGGTCAGAAGCTCGTCCACGATCTCCAGCCCGTTGGCGCGCAGCGTGGAGCCGGTCGACGTGTTGTCGACGATGATGTCCGCGTCCTCGGGCGGGAAGACCTCGGTCGCGCCGTAGGAGCGCACGAAGCGCGCTTCGAACCCGCGGCGTTCGATCCAGGCGCGGGTGAGGCGCTCGTACTCCGAGGCGACGACCAGCGGCCGGCCGAGCTCCGCGGCGCCTGCGACGAGGCCGGGCGGCGCGGCCGCGACCACGCGCACCGGGGCGAGGCCGGTGTCGAGCACCTCGACCACGTCGGCGTCGAGCTCGGCGATCCAGTCCGCGCCGGCGAACCCGACGTCGCGGGTACCGAGCGAGACCATCTCGACGACGTTCTGCGGCTTCAGGATCTTGGTCTCGACGCGCTCCAGCGACACGCGCGGGCGGTAGCCGCGCTCCGAGCGCTGGAGCCGCACGCCGGCGTCCGCGAGCAGCGCTTCGACGCCGTCGGCCAGGCGGCCCTTCGGCAGGGCGAGCTTGAGCGCGGCCGTCTCATCGGCGGCACGCGTGCGGGGGCGCACCGATTCGGTGGCGGGCTCGGCGGCGGGAGGAGGGGAGAGGTTGGCGTTGGGCATGGAAGGTCTCGGCGGAAAGGCCGACCTTCAGGTCCAACGCGTCCCCAGAAACGACAGCGCCGGCCCCGAAGGCCGGCGTGAGAGGACCAGAGTCTGCGGCTACGCGCGGTCCATCACCCGACCCAGGGGGTACGGATGATGATGGTGATGGCGCTGCGCGCGGCTCTGGCGGGTCGCGTTCATGGGATTGTCGGGACAGTAGGACGGCCTCCGCGGACGCGCAAGACGAAAACCCGTGCGATGTTCCGCCGCTTGCGAGGGCCCGACCCCGCCTTCCTATGGACGCGCGTACGATGGCGAGAGCCATGAAGACCTGCTCTCTCACCCCCTTCGTCGCGGTGCTCGCCGTGGCCTCGCTCTCGCTCGCCTCCGCCCAGGACACGCTGCGCCGCGTGCGCGTCGACGCCGACGACGCCGAGGCCCTGGCGGCCGCCTTCCTCGCCGAAGGCAGGGACGTGCTAGAGGGCACGGTTGAGCCGGGCTCGCTCGAGCTGGTGGTCTCGGTCCAGGAGCTCGGCGAGCTCGAACGGCTCGGCTACGCGCCCGAGCTGCTGGAGGTGGGCCAGCCCTTCCGCGACAAGCAGGCGGCGGACGGGGGCACGGTCGGCTACCCCGACCTGGCGCAGGTCTACGCCGACATGGCGACCTATGCCGCGACCTATCCCGAGATCGCGACGATCGTCGACCTGACCGCCACCTATGGCACGCCTCCGACCGTCGAGGGCCGCCACATCTTCGCGATGAAGATCTCGGACAACGTCGACGTCGACGAGGACGAGCCGGAGCTCCTGGTGGTGTCGTGCCACCACTCGCGCGAGACCGTGACGCCGGTGATCGCGCTCACGCTGATGGACCTGTGGCTGCCGCTCTACGGCAACTCGCCCGCGATCACCGACGCGATCGACGAGCACGAGCTGTGGGTGGTGCCGATCTGGAACCCCGACGGCTACGTGCACGTGTTCGAGGTCGACAACCTGTGGCGCAAGAACCGGCGCGTGTTCCCCGGCGGGATCGGCGTGGACCTCAACCGCAACTACCCGCAGGGGTGGAGCGATCCCTGCTCGGGCTCGACCGACCCGTCGTCGTCCATCTACAAGGGCCCCGCGCCGGCCAGCGAGGCCGAGACGCTGACGATGATGGCGTTCTCGGAGGACCGGCACTTCGCCAAGACGCTCGACTTCCACTCGTCGGGGCAGGAGGTTCTTTGGGGCTATGCGTGCCTCCCGCACCCGTTCGACGACTTCTTCCTGAGCGAGGCGATCGACCTCTCCTTCGCGTGCGGCTACCAGGGTGAGGAGCGTCGCCCCAGCGCCGAGGGCGAGCACTACGAGTGGCAGTTCGCCCAGGAGGGCGGCCACGCCTTCCTGGTCGAGACCGCGACCGAGTTCCAGCCCGCCTTCGCTACGGCCGAGGCCGAGGCGGCGCAGGTCCTGTTCGGCGTTCTGTGGATGGCCCAGCGCGAGGTCCCGATCAGCGGCGTCGTAACCGACGCGTGCACGGGCGCGCCGCTCGAGGCGGACGTCGAGCTCGTGGGCGTGAACTTCACGCAGGGCGAGAGCAACGAGAGCCGCGGCCCCTACGGCCGCTACCACGTGTTTGCGCCGGCGGGCAACTACACGCTCTCGTTCAGCCGCCCGGGCTACGCGACGCAGGAGGTGCTGGTGACCGTCACCGCGGGCACGCCGGTGGCGCAGGACGTCGCGCTCCAAGCCATCGCCAGCGCGGCGGTGTTGGGCCCGCTGCAGCCCGGCACCAAGCTGACGCTCGACATCGGGGCGCCGGCGGACGCGAACCAGCTCTACTTCGCTGCGGCGGGGCTGTCGGGCACGTCTCCGGGGATCCCGGTCGGCGGCTGCAACCTGCCGCTCAACCCGGATTTCTTCGCGCTGCTGTCGGCGGCGAGCCAACCGCCGTTCTCGGGCTTCAACGGCGTGCTCGACGGAACCGGACAGGCCATGGCGTCGATCGATTTGCCCGACGATCCCGTGATCGCCGGGCTCGAGATGGATCTCGCTTTCGTGACCGTCGACGCGCAGAGCGGCGCTCTCTTGCATCCCTCGAACGCGGCGCACGCGACGATCCAGCCCTAGCGCGACCCCCCGATCCGGCTTTTTCGTCGACCGCGGGGGCGCGGGAAGCGAGACTACCGATCGCGGGGGGCATCCGCGAATGCAGGCGCTAGGGCGAGAGCTTCCCCTCAAAACCCGGGCGTAGCCGCGGCTCGCCTCCCGCGCTTTCCCGGCCTTAGCGCGCTTCTGCCAGGGCCGCGGCCGGATCGAAGTGGACGCGGTCGTCGTCCCACAGCGCGACCTCGATCTCGTAGCCGGTCGGGTCGAGCAGATACCACGAGGTGGAGTGCTTCCAGCGCGACGCCCCGCCGTAGAGCAGGTGCAGGCCCTCGCGCTCGACCGTGCGCTCCCAGGCCTCGCGATCGTCGATCCGGAGCCCGAAGTGGCTGAGCCCGTGGAGGCGGCGGGCCCGCAGCTGGTCGCCGTCCAGGTGCAGGCGGTCGGCGTGCTCGTACATGCAGAGCAGCGCGTCGCCGCAGCGGACGATCGTCCAGGGGCCGCCGCGGTAGGTGCCGCTCTCCATCGGCTCGAAACCGAAGACGCGGCGGTACCAATCGATGCTCTCGGCGAGGCTCGCGACGGAGAGGTTGAGATGGTCGAGGTGTTTGACGCGCATGCTGGGCTCCTTGGAAAAAGAAAGTCGGTGCTTGCTTTATGTTCCGGCCTGCGAGTCGAGGGCGAGGATATGGCAACAAATCACTTCGGAAATCGAGCTGAAGTGGCTTACGCTGGGCGAATGCGACCTCCGAGCTCGGCGGGGCCCCGTGAGAAGCTCCTGTTCCACCTGAAGACCAAGGGGCCCCAAACGGCTGCACAGCTCGCCCGTCGTCTGGGTGTCACCAGCACGGCGGCGCGCCAGCACCTGTCGAAGCTCGCCGGCGAGGGCCTGGTCGACTTCGAGGACCTTGCCGGCCAGGTCGGGCGCCCGCGGCGCGAGTGGCGCGTGACCCAGGCGGCCGACGAGCGCTTCCCGAACAGCCACGCCGAGCTGACCGTGGGCCTGATCGACGCCGCCCGCGAGGCCTTCGGCGACGCGGGCGTGAAGCGCCTGATCGACCGCCGCACCGCGGCGCAGGCCAAGGACTACGCGGCGCGCATGCCGCCGCCCGCGGCGCCGCTCGGCGACAAGGTGGCCGCGCTGACCGCCATTCGCCGCGAGGAGGGCTATCTGGCCGAGTGGTCGCGCGCCGGCGACGGCTTCCGGCTGGTCGAGCACCACTGCCCGATCTGCGTGGCCGCCGAGGCCTGCGTCGGGCTGTGCGCCGGCGAGCTGAGCCTCTTCCGCCGCGTGCTCGGGCCGGGCGTCGAGGTCGTGCGCACGGAGTACCTGCTCGACGGCGACCTGAGCTGCGCCTACCGGATCGAGGCGAAGTAGCGGGCTGCGCTAGCCGCGCGAGAGCGCCTCGAAGAGCGCCCCCAGCTCGGCCTCGGCCTCTTCGTCGGTCGACACCGTGCCGGCGATTTCGGCGCGCAGCCGCTCCTTCCAGCGCCGGCGCAGCCGGTGCACGGCGACCTTGACCGCGGCGACGGTCATCCCGGTCTCGCCCGCGAGCTCGGCGTAAGGGCGCGCCGGTGCGCTCCCCTGGAGCGCTTCTTTCAACGCGTCGAAGATCTCGCCGCGGCCCGACGCCTCGTAGTCGCTCCGCAGAGCCTCGTAGGCGCGGTCGAGCAGCGCCAGCGCCCAGCTGCGCTCGAACACGTGCTCGGGCGTGCGCTCGTCGGCCGGCTCGAGCGCGTAGCGCGTGTCGGCGCCCTCGAAGTCGAAGGAGAGCGGGGTCACGCCGCCCCCGCGCTTCGCGGCCGCCGCGCGGTCGCGTTCGTTCGCCATGAAGTTGCGGACCGCGGCCAGCAGGAAGGCGCGGAAGCGCCCGCGCTCGGGCGAGGCTCCGCCCAGGTCACGCTTCTCGACCAAGCGGGCGAAGAAGCCCTGGGTCAGGTCGGCGGCCTCGTCGGCCCCGGAGCCGCGCCGCCGGATGTAGGCGTAGACCGGGTACCAGTAGCCCTCGCACAGGCTCAGCAACGCGTCCCGCGCGGACGCGGGGTCGGGGTCGCCTACGGCGAGGACCACGCTCCAGCGGGTCGTCAGGAAGCTCTCGTCGACGGTCACCGCTCCCATCCTAAGCCGCGGAAAATCATCGCGGCGCCTGTAACCTAAGCCGCCTCCCGCTTCTGGGGTGGGTGATGAAGACCCTATGCGAACGCTGTGGAGCGGGACTCCCGCCGGTTGAAACGCCCGGCGGGCTGTGCCCGAGGTGCCTGGTCGAGGCGGCGATGGCGGCGGAGGACAGCGTCGCTTCGGGCGAGGGCGGCTTCCACGCCGGCGAGCCGCCGCCGGCGGTCGACGAGCTCGCGCCGCACTTTCCGAACCTCGAGATCGAGGCCCTGATCGGCCGGGGCGGCATGGGCATCGTCTACCGCGCCGTACAGCGCGGCCTGGAGCGGCCCATCGCGCTCAAGATCCTGGGGATCGACGCCGCCGAGGACCCGTCGTTCGCCGCGCGCTTCACCCGTGAGGCGCGGGCGCTGGCGCGGCTCGATCACCCCAACCTTGTCACGGTGCACGAGGTGGGGCAGGCGGGGCCCTACTGGTTCATCGCGATGGAGCTGGCCGATGGAGCCAGCCTGCGCGAGCTGATCCGCGGCGGCGAGGTCGACGCGCCGCAGGCGCTGGCGATCGTGCGGCAGATCTGCGACGCGCTCGAGTTCGCCCACTCCGAGGGTGTGGTGCACCGCGACATCAAGCCCGAGAACATCCTCATCGACGCGGCGGGACGGGTGAAGATCCTGGACTTCGGGCTGGCCAAGCTCGTGGGCAAGGCGGCGCCGGCCGAGCGCCTTACGCGCAGCCGCCAGGTGATGGGCACGCCGCACTACATGGCCCCCGAGCAGCTCGGCGGCTCGCCCGAGGTCGACCAGCGCGCCGACATCTACTCGCTCGGCGTGGTCTTCTACGAGCTCCTGACGGGCGAGCTCCCCGTCGGCCGCTTCCAGCCGCCTTCGCAGAAGGTCGAGGTCGACGTGCGGCTCGACCGCGTCGTGTTGCGTGCGCTCGAGAGCGAGCCCGAACGCCGCTATCAGCGGGCGTCCGAGATCCGCACCGACGTCGACCTCGTCGAGGGGCGCGCGGCGCCGGCCACGGCCGACGCGATGTCCACAGGCGAGCCCGCGAAGCCCGCCACCAGCGATTCCTGGCTCCCGTGGATCGTGATCCCCGCCATCCTCGTGCCGCTGGGAGCGCTGCTCATCTTCGGAGTCCTCTGGCTGCTGGCCTACGCGCCGGTCGACGTCTCGGTCTCGCCCACCCGGGCGCGGCCCGTGGCCATCGCCAAGGCGGTCGCACCGGACCCGCTCCCCAGGAGCCCGGTCGCCGAGGCGCTCGACCCGAACGACGCCGCGAGCCTCGTGCTCGAGGTCGCCGAAGGCGGCGAGATCCGGCACGACGGCGAGTCGCTGCACGGCCCCGACTTCGACAACCAGGAGTCCTTCGCGCGGCTTGCCCGCGTGCTCGAGGCCGTCGCGACGACCAGCTCCAAGGTGCCCTACGACCCGTCGCGGCGGACCAGCCCCGAAGTGCCGGAGGCCGCCGTGCTGCTGCGATTGAAGCCGGGCGCGCCGTACCGGGCGCTGCTCGAGGTGATTCGGGCGGGAGCGCAGCCGGGTGTGGCCATCCACCGCTACCGGGTCGCCGTCCTTACGCCCGAGGGGGACGAGGGCTACCTGCCCATCACGCTCCCGCGCGTACCGACGGAGCCGGTCGAGACGGTGAACCTGCAGCTCACCCGCGACAGCCGCTCGCGGCTGGCGCAGTTCCGGCTCGGCACCGTGATCGGCGTCAGTTTGGGGCGCGCGATGGAACACCTCGATGAACTGCACGCCAAGGGCCGCGACTTCCCCCTGCGCCTGCGCCTTCCCGCCGACACCACGGCCGCCGAGCTGGTCGACGTGATCGGCCACGCCCGCGTCGTCGGCTACGACGACGTCTACCTCTACAACCCCTCGGCGGGACGCTCGCGCGAGTACCTGTGCTATCCGATGGAGAGCGACTCGTGGGAGACCGACTGAGCTCTACACGTTCCGCCGCAGGAGCGCGAGCCCTTCGCGAGCCTGCGCGCGCAGCTCGTATAGCGACGACGCGTTCTTGAGCCGCTTCCACAGGTACGAGGGCCGCAGGTAGAAGCGGCGCACCATGCGCTTCTTGAGCGCGAGCATACGCCCGCGGTCGAGCGTGCTGGTCGGGAGGAACGCATCCTCGCCGCCCTGGTCCATCTCGAGGTCGTCCTCGGCGGCCAGCCCCAGCTCGATGGCGCGCGCCCGGAAGGGCGTGCCGAAGCGCGGGACGGCCATGTTGAGGCTCATGAAGTCCATGTCGAGCTCGACGGCGAGCTCCAGGGTCTTGGTCAGCGACTCCTCGGTCTCCTCGGGGAGCCCGATGATGAAGGTGCCGACCGTGCGCAGGCCGTGCCGCTTCGCGCGGCGGAAGCCGTCGCGGACCGCGTCGGCGACGTAGCCCTTGCGGTAGGCCTCTAGCACGTCGTCCTCGGCCGACTCGACGCCCAGGATCACGGTGTGGCAGCCGGCGCGGCGCATGGCGGCCAGGAGCTGGTCGTCGCCGGTGTCGGGGCGCGTGAAGGCGGTCCAGGAGAGGTCGCCGCGCTGCTCGAAGGCGTGGCAGAGCTCGAGCGCGCGGTCGCGCTGCACGCCGAAGGTCTGATCCATGAAGAAGATCTCGTTGACGCCGCGCGCGCGCAGGTCGTCGACCTCTTCCAGGACGTCCTCGACCGGGCGCGTCTGGTAGCCCAGCGTGCCGATGACGCAGAAGGTGCAGGGGTACGGGCAGCCGTAGTCGGTCAGCACCGTCGCGAAGCGCTCGCGCTTGGCGAACGAGAAGTGGTAGCCGTCGGGGAACAGCTCGTGGCGCGGGCGCGGGACGCGCAGCTCGCCCTTGCGGTGGCGGCGCTCGACCCGCAGCAGCCGCTCGGGGGCGCCGGCGGCGTCGCGCACGGTCATATCCTCGACGGCGTCGAGCTCGCCGCGCAGGTAGTGCAGCACGTCGCGGTTCGAGAAGACGTGCAGGACGGCCTCGAGCCAGGGCTCCTGGGCCATGCGGCGCTCGCTGGCCTCGTGCAGCACGTCGCCCAGCGCCAGGATCCGGCGCCCCGCTGCTTGCTGGTCGGCGAGGAAGACGCGGTCCTCGCTCCACGACACCGAGCCCACCAGCGACACGACCACGTCGGGCGCGAAGGCGTCGATGCGGGCGCGCGCGGCGTCGGGATCGAGCCGCTCAGCCATGCAGTCGAGCACGTCGACCTCGTGCTCCTCGCCCACCGTGCCCGACAGCACGACCAGGTCCACCGGGTGGAAGAGGTAGTTCGACTTGGTCGTCTTCGAGCAGAAGTAGTCGCGGATGTAGATCCGTTCGCCCGGCGGGTTCAGCAGCAGCACTCTCATCCGCGGGTCAGCTCCCGCAGCTGGGGCTTGGGGCCCGCCTCGAGCTCGAGCAGCACCCGCGAGTGCACCCGGTCGACCGACAGGTTCATCAAGCACTCGGGCCGCCCGCGCCAGCAGACGGTGTACTTGTTGTTGTGCACGTTGATGCACGGGCTGCACGGCGGCGGGTCGTAAAGGAACGACGCGCGCTGGCCCAGCGGCCGATACATGATCGGCGTCTCGGGGCCGAAGAGCCCGATCGTCGGCGTGCCGAGGGCCGAGCCCAGGTGCATCGGGCCGGAGTCGTTCGAGACGAAGACGTGCGCGCCGTCGAGCAGCGCGTGCAGAGCGCCGATCGACAGCTTGCCGCTGACGTTGGCGAAGCGCCCGCCCGGCACCTCGCCGACCATCGCGGCGGTGTCGTCGGTCCACTCCTTCTCGGCGGCGGAGCCGATCAGGACGACGCGGGCGCCGTTCTCGACGATCAGCCGGCGCGCCAGCTCGGCGAAGCGGTTGCGCGGCCAGCGGCGCTCGAGCGACAGCGTGCCCGCGTTGGGGTTGAGCACGATCAGCGGGCCGCCGGGCCCCAGGCCGGCCTCGAAGAGCACCGTGGCGGCCTCGATCTCGTCGGCGGCGTCGATGCGGAAGGTCGAGAGCTCGTCGTGCGTGACGTCAAAGCCCGACTCGCCGCCGGCCAGGCAGCGGAAGTTGCGCGCGACGTGCCAGTAGCGGTTGAACGGCGACGTCTCGGTATGGAATCCGCCGCGCCAGACCGAGGGCGAGGCGAAGCCGCGCGTGACCGTGGCCCCCGACAGCAGCGAGACCACCGCCGAGAAGCGCGTGAAGAACTCGAAGTCGTAGACCGCGTCGTAGCGCCGCGACCGGAGGTCGAGCACCAGGCCGGCGATGTGGCGGCAGACCTGCAGCCACGACGACGACGAGACGTCGAAGGCCAGCACGTTGTCGAAGATCCCGAGCCCCTGCACGAACGGCCCGTTCGGCGAGAGCGTCAGGAGGTGCAGCTCGGCGGACGGATGGCGCCGGCGGAGCGTGCGCACGGCGGGGGTGAGCAGCTCGAGGCTCCCGATGCCCCAGAACTTGATCAGCAGCACGCGCTCGACCGGCTTCCCGCGACGCCGGAGCGCCCGCGCCCAGCGGACCGGCTGGAGCGCGATGCAGGCGAGCTGACCGAGGGTCCGGTCCGCCCGCTGGAGGTCGTGCATCGGGATGGGCATGGAGAGTCCACCGATATGGTAACCAACGCCGGCGGCGCGGTTTGTGGGCGTTCGGTTCGGACGGCCTTGCGCCGCTCCTGCCGCGGTCGGCGACCCCGGGTCGGGCGCCCGCCGGCCACCGCCCGCGGGCCGGGTTGTTCCTCCCGCGGGGCGGGCGTATCGTGGAGGATTACCCGCCCCCATCTACCCAGATCCGGGAAGCCTCCGGATTCGCCTCCTCTCCAACCTGCTCCATGTGCGGATTCATCGGGATCTACGGCCCCGAAGGCGTGGACGTTGCGCCGGAGCTCTACGAGGGGCTCCTCGCCGTTCAGCACCGCGGCCAGGACGCCGCCGGCATCACGACCTTCACCGACACCTTCCACGTGCGGAAGGGCTTCGGGCTGGTGCGCGACGTGTTCACGGCGGCCGACATGGGGCGGCTGTGCGGCAACCTGGGCGTGGCGCACGTGCGCTACCCCACGGTCGGGACCGGCTCGCATGAAGACGCCCAGCCGTTCCATGTGAACTTCCCGGTCGGCGTGGCGATGGCCCACAACGGGAATGTCACGAACTTCCAGGAGCTCAAGGAGATGACGATGCGGAACGCCTGCACGCGTCTCAACAGCTCCTGCGACCTCGAGGTCATCCTCTACGTCTTCGCGCGCGCCCTGTCCGAGCGCATCCGCCCCGGCGAGAGGGTGACGCCCGACGACGTCTTCCGCGCCGTCGAGGCGGTCTTCAACGAGGTGCGTGGCGCCTACTCGGTCGTCGCGCTGGTGCCCGACGTGGGGATGGTGGCCTTCCGCGACCCGTTCGGCATCAAGCCGGCGATGCTCGGCAAGAAGGACACCCCCGAGGGCGTGTGCTATGCCGCGACCTCCGAGAGCGTCGTGCTCGACGTCATCGGCTATGAGCGCGTCGGCGACATCGCGGCGGGCGAGGCGATCCTGATCGACGACCAGCGCGAGCTGCACCGCAAGCAGATCACGACCAAGCCGCACCGGCCGTGCGTGTTCGAGCTGGTCTACTTCGCGCGTCCGGACTCGATGCTCGACGAGATCTCGGTCTACAAGACGCGCATCCGCTTCGGGCAGGAGCTCGCGCGCCAATGGCGCGAAAGCGGCGCTCCCGCGCCCGACGTCGTGATCCCGATCCCCGACTCGTCGCGCGACGCTGCGATGGCGATGGCCGCCGAGCTGGGCGTGCCGTATCGCGAGGGGCTGGTCAAGAACCGCTACATCGGCCGCACCTTCATCATGCCGAGCCAGGCGTCGCGCCGTAACTCGGTGCGGCGCAAGCTGAACGCGATCCCGCTCGAGTTCGAGGGCAAGAACGTCCTGCTGGTCGACGACTCGATCGTGCGCGGCAACACGGCGCGCCGCATCGTCAAGATGGCGCGCGAGGCGGGCGCCAAGCGCGTGTACATGGCGATCACGAGCCCGCCGCTCACCTCGCCGTGCCCCTACGGCATCGACATGGCGACCAAGACCGAGTTCATCGCGGGCGGCCGCACCGTCGACGAGGTGGCCGAGGCGCTCGGCTCCGACCACGTCGTGTACCTCGAGCGCGACCGCATGAACGAGGCCGCGCGGAGGGGCAACCCGGAGGTGAAGGAGTTCTGCAACGCCTGCTTCACCGGCGAGTACCCGACCGGCGACATCACGCGCGAAGTGCTCGAAGCCATCGAGGGCGAGCGCCACGAGAGCAGCCAGAAGATCTTCTCGTTCACCCCCGAGTAAGCGCGGCGCGTGCGCATCCTCATCACCTCTCCGGTGTTTCCGCCCGACCTGGGCGGGCCGGCGGTCTACGTGCCGAGCCTGGCGGCCTTCCTGCTGGAGCGCGAGCACCAGCTCAAGGTGGTCGCGTTCTGCAGCGAGCCCGAGCCGAAGGGCCACCCCTTCCCGGTGGTCACCGTGCCGCGCGGGCCGCTGCCGATCCGCTACCTGAAGGCCTTCTTCGCCGTCCTGCGCGAGGCCAAGGACGTGGACGTGGTCTACGTCCAGGAGCACCTGGCGCTGCTCCACGTGCTCGCCGCCAAGCTGCGCGGCAAGCCCGCGGTGATCCGCATGATGGTGGACGGCGCCTGGGAGATCTCGCACCGCAAGGGCTGGTGCGACGGCGACGACATCGTGACCTTCGGCACCAAGACGTACGGCTGGAAGGTGAGCCTGGCGCAGCGCCTTCAGCGCCGGTGGTGGTCGTGGTGCCAGCGCATCATCTCCTGCTCGGAGTTCCTGCGGCAGATCGCGATCCAGCGCTACGGCGTCGGGCCTGACAAGGTGGTGCGCATCGTCAACGCCTACCACGGCGTCGACCCCGAGGACGCCGAGCTCCCCCGCGCCGAGGCGCGGCAGCGCCTGGGGTTGCCCGAGGGCCAGCGCCACCTCCTGACCATCTGCCGCCTGATGGTGTGGAAGGGCGTCGACGGCATCCTGCGCGCGCTGGCCGAGCTACCGCCCGACGTACACCTGCACATCGCGGGCGACGGCGACATGGAGGCGACCTGGAAGGAGCTCGCCACCGACCTCGGCATCGCCGACCGCGCGCACTTCTTGGGCAACGTGCCGCACGACCTCATCCCGACCTGGATCCGCGCCGCGGACGTGTTCGTGCTGAACAGCGAGTACGAGGGGCTGTCGCACACGCTGCTCGAAGTGTCCGTGCTCGGCACGCCCGCCGTCTGCACCGGCGTGTGCGGCAACCCCGAGGTGGTCGAAGAGGGCGTCAACGGCTTCACCGTGCCGCCCAAGGACGACGCCGCGCTGCGCGCGGCGATCGCCAAGCTGCTCGACGACGAGGCACTGCGCGAGCGCTTCGCTGCGGCCGGCCGCAAGAAGGCCGAGGGCTTCACGCGCGCCGCGACCTTCCCGCTGGTCGAGGACGTGCTGCGGGACGCGGCGGCGTCGGCCCGCTAGGGAACGAGCGCGACCCGCCGCAGGCGGAAGCTGATGCAGCGACGCAGGTCGTCGCCGGCGTAGATGTAGTCCGAGCTGCGGAAGCGGACGCTGAGGAAGTCGCGGTCCTGGACGTCTTCCGGGAGGGCGGCGTCGAGCGCGAGCGGGGCTCCGCGGCCGAGCTCGAGCGTCCCCACCGAGTGCTCCTCGACGAACACCTCCACGCGCGCACCGCGCAGCGCGAGGAGCGATACGTCCTCGGCCTCGACCTCGATCCGCGTGGCGTCGCCGCGCCGCAGGAGGACCGACGCGTACGGCGAGACCCGCCCCTCGACGTCGATCCCGCCGTGGACCTGCAGCGCCTCGGCCGGGTCGATGGCGTCGAGGTCAACGGCGGTCAGAAGGCGCCCCAGGTCCCCGCCGCGGTCGTCGCCGGCCATGCCCTCCGCGTCGGCGCGGCCCTCCGCGAAGAAGGCCTCGGCCTCGCGTGCCTGGCCGCTGTCGACCGCCAGCGCAGCTCCGGGAACCAACCCGCGCGCCGCCGCGTAGCCGTACAGCATCCGCGCCAGCCGCGCGTGCCCCTCCGCGCTCCAGTGGCGGTCGTCGCGCGAGATGCGGAGCTCGGGCGCCGCGACGAACGTGCTCGGCAGGAACAGGAAGCGCTCCTCCGGCACCAGCCCCTCCCAATGGCGCGCCAGCACGCCGCCGAGGTAGTCCCAGTTCGCGATCAGCACGTACTCGCCGCCCTGCTCGCGCACCGCGTCCTGCACGCGGCGGATCCACCCGGCGGCCTCGTCGAGGCGCGTGCGGCTCTCGTGGTCGAGCCCGAAGGCGAGGAAATTGGTGCCCTGCACGCCCAGCTTGCGCGGTGCGCCGGAGTGGATGCGCGAGTCGGCCTCTGCCCGGCGCGCCGGCACGAAGGTCGACATGCCGCCGAAGCCGCGCACGCCGGCGGTTTCGCTCAGGTCGTTCTCGGCGGTCACGTGGAGCACGAGGTCCGGGCGCAGCGCTTCGAGCTGCCGCAGCAGCCAGGCGCACTCGGCCACGACGTTCCAGCTGGCCACGGCCAGGTGCAGGCACTCGACCTCGCCCGAGAGGTCAGACGCCCCCTCGCGCAGCGCCGCTTCGAGGTGCACGCCGAGGCGCTCCTCGGCGGCCACGCCCCAGCCGAACACGTAGGAGTCGCCGAGCACGACCACCCGCAGCGTGCCGGGCGGCTTGGGGAGCGCGTAGGGGCGCTCGCGCATCCCCATCGGGTTCACGTCGACCGCGTGTCCCAGCGTGCTGCTCGTGGCCTCGCCGGGCAGGTTCAGGTAAGCGACCTCCGCGTCGGGATGCGAGTCCAGGCCCGCCGGCGTGCCCTGGATGAGCTTGGCGAGCAGCGCTTCGCGCACCTCGTCGTTCGCGAAGAGCGCGTTCACATCGTCCAGCCCAGCCCCCCGCGAACGCGTCGCGAACAGCAGCACGCAGGCCGCGGTCAGGGCCGCGCACAGGCCCGCCAGGAGGGCCACGATGCGTCGCCCGCGTGCGATGTCGGCGCCGGTTTGCGGCATGGTGGCGGGCGATCTTACCGGCCGGGGGGGTATCTTCCTCGGGATGCGCAGCACGTTTTGGACGGCCGCCGCCGTGGTCCTAGCGGGGTGTGGCGGGGGAGGGGCGTCCGACCCCTCGGGCTCCGGCGAGGCACCCCCGTCGGTGATCCTCGTGTCGGTCGACACGCTGCGCGCCGATCACCTGGGGCTCTACGGCTACGGGCGCGACACCTCCCCGTACCTCGACCGCCTGGCCGACGAGTGCCTCGTCTTCGACCGCGCCTACACGACCGCCGCGTGGACCTTGGTCGCGCACATGTCGATGATGACCGGGCTCGAGCCCGAGGAGCACGGCGTGGTGCAGCCCAACCTGGCGCTGTCGCCCGAGGTGCCGCCGGTGGCCGTGCGCCTGCGCGAAGCCGGCTATCGGACGATCGGCTTCTACAGCGGCTCGTGGGTCGAGCCGCGCTACGGCTTCGATCGTGGCTTCGATGTGTACCGCGGCTACGACACGCCGGAGGAGGCGCGCGCCGCCGTGGGCGAGGCGCTCGCGGAGCACAACCCGGCCCGGCCGCTGTTCCTGTTCCTCCACATCTTCGACGTCCACACCGCGCCCTTCACGCCGGACTTCCGCGGCTTCTACGACCCGCCCGAGCCCTACGACACGCAGTTCATCGCCGACGCGCGCGAGCGGCTCGCGCACGTGGACTGTCGGTCGGTGTGGGACGGCAAGGGCCGGCCGCTGAACGACGACGAGGTCGAAGCCCTGGTCGCGCTCTACGACGGCGGCGTACGCCACGCCGACGCGATGCTGTCGGATTGGGTCGAGGGCTGGCGGGCCGACGGGCTGCTCGACCGCTCGCTGCTCTTGATCACCTCGGACCACGGCGAGTCCCTCGGCCAGCGCGGCCGGGTCGGCGGACACGGCGGGATGTACGAGGAGGGCCTGCGCATCCCGCTGATGGTCCGCTTCCCCGACGGACATCGCGCGGGCGAGCGCGAGCCGGGGGTGGTGTCGGTGGTCGACTTCGCGCCGACGTTCCTGGAGATCGCGGGGCTCTCCGCCGAGCCGTGGCGCTCGGGCCACTCGCTGCGGCTCCCCCCGCTCCCCGAGCGGGTCGTGCGGGCGCAGCGCGCGCTGGTGGGGGGCACGTGGAAGCTCAACCAGACCGGCGCGGAACGGCTCGCCTTCAACCTGGCCGAGGACGCGGGAGAGGTCGCTCCCTACTCCGTCGAGTCCGAGGAGATGCGCGCTGCGATCCGCGACCTGCGGCGCCGGTACGAGGAGCAGCTGGCCGCCCGGGCGCCGCTGCCGGGGCAGGCGGTCGAGCTGCGCGAGCTCGACGAGGCGACGCGCGCCGAGCTCCGCAACCTGGGCTACGCGGGAGAGCTCGGCGACTAGAGCCCGCGCCGCGGGGTATCCTCTGCCCGCCATGCGAGCTCTGGTACGCGCATCCGCCCTGCTCATCGGGCTTCTCAGCGCCTGCGGCGGCGGCGAAGGAGCCGGCGAGGCCGGCGGCACCTCCGCTCCCGGCGGTGCCGCCAGCGCGGGCTCCCGCGGCTCGCAGCCGCCGCCCTCGGTGATCCTGCTGTCTATCGACACGCTACGTGCCGATCATCTGGGGCTCTACGGCTACGAACGCGACACCTCGCCCTACCTCGACCGCCTGGCGCAGGAGTGCCTGGTGTTCGACCGCGCCTACACGACCGCCCCGTGGACGCTGATCGCCCACATGTCGATGATGACCGGCCTAGAGCCGGCCGAACACGGGGTCGTCGACGCGAAGAAGGCCGTTTCGCCGCAGGTGCCGATGCTCGCGGAGCGGCTGCGGGAGCACGGCTACCGCACGCTGGGCTTCTACTTCGGCGAGTGGCTCGGTGCGCGCTACGGCTTCCGGCGCGGGTTCGAGGTCTATCGCGCGCACAAGAACGCCGAGCAGGCCACGCTCCACCTCCGCGCGGGCCTGGAGGGCCACAACCCAAACCGCCCGCTCTTCCTCTTCGCGCACCTCTTCGACGTCCACACCGCGGCCTTCGGGCAGGGCTTCCGCGGCTTCTACGACCCGCCGCCCCCGTTCGACACGATGTTCCTGGCGGACGCCCGCGAGCGGCTCGCCGACGTCCCCTGCGCGCCGGTCTGGCTGGGCAAGGGCTCGCTGACCGACGACCAGGTCGAGGGCATGGTCGCGCTCTACGACGGCGGCGTGCGCTACATCGACGGCGTGCTGGAGGACTGGATCGAGGGCTGGCGCGCCGAAGGGCTGCTGGACCGTTCGCTGCTGATCCTGACGGCGGATCACGGCGAGTCGCTCGGCCAGCGCGGGCTGGTGGGCGGGCATGGCGGGATGTACGAGGAGGGTCTGCGCATCCCGCTCCTGATCCGCTTCCCCGACGGCTACCGCGCCGGCGAGCGCGAGCAGGGCGTCGCCTCGGTGATCGACTACCCGGCGACCGTGCTCGACTACGTCGGGCTCGACATCGAGCCCTGGCGCGGCGGGCGGTCGCTGGCGCAGGCGCTGCCCGCCGAGCGCGTGGTCCTGGCGGAGCGCGACTCGATCCTCACCCTGATCGGCCCGGACTGGAAGGTCACCGAGGCCGAGGGCAGCGGCCAGGTGGTCCACCTGAGCGAAGACGGAGCCGAGCTGAACCCCTACCCGTTGCGGTCGGAGGAGGGACGGCCCCAGGCTGTAGCGTTGCGGCGCGCTCACCGCGACGCGCAGGTGGCCCGCGTGGCGCTGCCCGGTGCGGCGGTGGATCTGGACAGCCTGGATCAGGCGGCGCGCCGCGAGCTGCAGGCCCTGGGCTACGTCGACGAGGTCGAGCAGGACTGAGCCCGCGCCGCCGGCGGCTCAAGCGACGCGGGGGCGGTCCCCGCGCCCGCAACAGGCGCCGCGCGGCCTTCCGGGAAGCTTCTTCCCGGTCTGGATTCGATCGGGATCCGGCCCGGTCCGCCGGCCGGCGGAGCTCGCCAGGGCGCCGCATCCGGCCCCCGGGGCCGCAACCCGGCCTCCGAGTAGGAAATCTGATCCGAAACCGACAGCGGGTATCGGCGCCGGGAAGCCCAGGGGCCGATATACTTCAGGGCTCGCGGCTGCCCGCCATGCCTCCGTCGAGGCGTCGCGGCGGCTGCCTCTGGCCCGGATCCACAGCACCTAGCGCCTAGATTCCACCCCCTCAGCGGTCATGAAGGTCCTGTTCGTCAACGAATATCTGCCCCAAGAGATGCTCGGCATGATGTGGCTCTCGCGAGCCATCAAGAATGCCGGCCACGAGGCGGAGGCGCTGTTTATCCCGGACAAGAAGTGGCTCGACAAGGTCAAGGAGTACGACCCCGACGTGGTCTGCTACTCGGTCACGACGGGGATGCACCTCTTCTTCGCCGACATCAACCGTCAGGTGAAGGCGGCCGCGCCCAGCGCGCTGTCGGTCTTCGGCGGCCCGCACCCGACCTTCTCGCCCGAGTACCTCGAGATCACCGAGGGCGCCGACGCTATCTGCCGCGGCGAGGGCGAGGGCGCGGTGGTCGATCTGCTCAACCGCATGGAGGCGGGCGAGGATATCTACGAGACCGCTAACTTCTGGTTCAAGAAGTCAGATGGCGAGATCGTCAAGAACCCCCAGCGGCCGCTGATCCAAGACCTCGACGAGCTCGGCTTCCCCGACCGCGAGATCGTCTACAAGACCGGCTCGATCTACCGCAACAGCGACCGCAAGGTCTTCGTGACGCAGCGCGGCTGCCCGATGAACTGCTCGTTCTGCTTCCACCACGCGTGGAAGAAGAAGGTCTACGGCGCACGCAACAAGGAGTACACGCGCAAGCGCTCGGTGAGCCACGTCATCGCCGAGATCAACGACGTGCGCTCGAAGTACCCGCTGAAGTTCGTCCACTTCCTCGACGACATCTTCAACCTGAAGAACGACTGGCTCGAGGAGTTCTGCGAGCGCTACCCCAAGGAGGTCGGCCTCCCGTTCGACGTCATCCTGATGGCGAACATGACGACCGAGAAGCACATCGAGATGCTCTCGAAGGCCGGGTGTGTGTACGCCCGCATCGCGTTCGAGGCGGCCAACGACTACGTCCGCAACGCCGTCTTCCGCAAGAACACGACCCGCAAGCAGCTGGTCGATTCGGCCGCCTGGATCAAGAAGTACGGCATCCGGCTCGGCTCGCTGAACATGATCGGCGGCCCCGGCGGCACCATCGACGACGAGTGGGAGACGATCCTGCTCAACGTCGAGTGCAAGGTCGACCATCCGCTGGTCTCGATCATGCAGCCGTACCCCGAGTTCGACATCAACGACATGACCCAGGACATGGGCTTCGCCGTTGCGGGGTACGACGACTTCCCGGTGAAGTTCAACCGCACGTCCTCGATCGAGTTCGAGAACAAGCACGTGCTCGAGAACATCCACAAGTGGTTCCCGCTCGTCGTGCGCTTCCCGTGGCTCGAGAAGTTCGCGCGCCGCGCCGTGCACTGGCGTCTGATGTCGAAGCTGTACCTGATCATGTACATGCTGTGGAGCGAGTACATGGTCGCCGAGCAGGCCAAGCTGTACGCGCACGCGCAGGGACTGCGCGGCCCGCGCTACTGGGCGTCGGTCGATTTTGTGTACCGGCTGTCGACGAAGGGCGTGCTGCGCGTCTACGAGGCGCTCTTCGCGAAGTATGTGGATCGCTTCCTCAAGCCCAAGCAGCTGGCCCTGAGCCTGCAGATGGGCGACGAGCGCGTCGTCTCGCACATGGATTAGGGATTCCCTGAAGCGCGGGGAGCAGGGCGGACGATCGTCGCCCTGCGGTCCTTTCCGGACCGGTACCCCGCGCCATGGAACCGTCCCCCGAGCTGTACGTTCGTATCGCGCCGCGCCCCGGCGACGCGTTCGACGCGCCCGTCGACCAGATCAACTGGAGCGAGGCGCAGGTCGCCTTCCCGGCGGACGCGGCGCCGGTGCTCTCGGTGGGGCAGAGCGTTGACCTCGGTTTTCACGGCCCGAGGGTCCAGGGCGAGGCGCGCGTGCGCGGCTTCGTGCTGCTGCGCACGGAGGTCGGCGACCAACGCGTGTACCGCTTCCAGCTCGATCGCGCCGACGGCGCCGCCTTCGACGCGGCGGTCAACCGGCGCGCCGCCTTCCGCGTCACGCCCGACCCCGGCGAGCCGGTCCGCGTCGTCGTGCGGGCGGACGACGGCTCCGGGCCGCGGGTGTTCGCCTTGCTGCGGGACATCTCCGAGAGCGGCCTGAGCTTCCTGGTGGGCAAGGAAGACGAGTGGACCCTCTGCACGCTGCAGCGGCTGCGGCTCGAACTGCGGCTGCCAGGCGTCGATCGCCGTCTCTGCTTCTGGGGAAACGTGCGGTACCGGCGGCTCGAGCGCCCCGCCGTTCAGTACGGAATCCGTTTCGAGGCGGAAGAGGCGTCCTTCCGCGACGCCCAGGCGGCCGTACGTGCGTACGTCGAGGCGCGACGGCGCGCGATGCTCGAACGGATCGACGGTGCCCGTCCGGCCGCGTAGGCCGCTCCAGAGCGCGATTCGGCGCCGGTGGTGCGCCCGACAGGATTCGAACCTGTGACCTCTTGCTCCGGAGGCAAGCGCTCTATCCAGCTGAGCTACGGGCGCCGAAACGGGCGGCCTAGTTTGGAGAGCTGCCCCCATGGGCACAAGACCAAGCTCGGTCTATAGAATGGTCTGCATTGCGACTTCGAAAAAATCGGCCCTAGCGCACCGCGGTGGTAGGGTCCACCGAAATCCGGCGCGCGGGGGTTACCTCAAACGCTTCGCTAGGGTACAAACATCGTACTGGGTGCGGTTCTCGACGCGTCCTGCCGGCCCGCGCGCTCGAGAAGAAGCTGGAACGTGCCCCACTTCTTGAATGAGAAAAAAACGCTACCTATCCCACGCGGTGTCTAGGGTGCGCTCGATCCAGGTTGGGCTGCCGGTCCTTGCGATCGCCGCCGGCATCTCGCTGCTCGCTAGGGAGGACCCTGCCGAAAAAGTCCTCCTCGCATGGGACGATCCGATGACGACCGACCTGGACGGCGACGGGCTGGTCGCGCACCAGGAGGCGATCCTGGGCACGCTCGACACCACGCCGGACAGCGATGGCGATTTCGTCGACGATCTGGTCGAGTTCGCTCGCGGGAGCAACCCCCTCGACGCCAACAGCATCCCGACCGTACAGGCCGTCAGCGTCGGCGTCTCCGGCAGAACCGATCAGGGCGTGCTTACGCTGGTCTCCGCGATCTACGCGAGCGACGCCCAGTTCCCCGGCTTTGGCTTTGAGATGGGCATCTCGTGGCAGGGCGTCGTCCTGCCGATCAACACGAACCTGGTGCTCTCGGCGTCCACGATCACCATCAATGCGAGCGCCGATCCCACCGGCTGGATCATCCTGCTCGAGACCCCGATCCCCGAGTCGATGGTCCAGGCCACCGGCTACATGGGGCTCTATTCCGTGGTCACCGAGACCAACCCCGCTGACCCGCTCGATCCCGAGATCGTCGCGGGTGTTCTTAATGCGTTCGACATCGACGGCGACACCGCTGCTCTGATGGCCTCGCCTCCCTCCGTGCAGGGGGGGACCGGGTCCGTCTACGAACCCCTGGGCCGAGGCGAAGATCTGCCCTCGACCTGGCAGCCCGACAAGATCTGCTGGCAGCTCACCAACCAGGTGGGGATCGACGGCGCTTCAGTCACCCTGTCCGTCGAGGACGCCGCCTGCCAGGACCTTGACAGCTATTGCCATACGACCTCTTGCCAAAACTCCATCTCGACCGAGGTGACCGTGCTCGACGCGGGCGCCCTGGCCGGAGGGAGCTAGGCGCCAATACCGCTTCTGGGAGCCCCAGAGGGTGCACTCTGGCCTCAGGTTTCCCAGAAGCGTTATTGTAGGAGGGAACCCAAGACCAACCTGATACGTCCAGTACAGGTCGGCACTCAGACCAGCTTGCCACCCCCCGATGAAGATTGATCCGGATCACGACCTCGTCCTCGCTTGCCAGCAGGGACGTCCGGAAGCGCTCGAAGGGGAGTTCCGTCGACTGTATGACCGGTACAAAGACCGGGTCTACAACGTCTGCTATCGGATCACCGGCAACGCCTCGGATGCTCTCGATGCCTCGCAGGAGACCTTTGGGATCCTGTTCCGCCGCATTCGCGAGTTCCGGTTTCAGTCGCGTTTCTCGAGCTGGGTCTATCGCATTGCGGTCAACGCCTCGATCGATCTGAAGCGTCGCGCCAGCTCCCGCCGGCTGGCCTCTCTCGACGCCGTCCGAGACGTGGTGTCTCCGGAAGGCAGCCGCTTTGACGTTCGGGACGAGCACGTCGAGATGCCCGCCAATTCGGCCTCGCGCCGCGAGCTGGAAGACGAGGTCCAGCGCGCGATCGAGCGCCTCTCACCCAAACTGCAAACGATCACCGTCCTCCGCTACAACCAGAACCTCTCGTATGAGGAGCTGGCGGAGACCCTCTCCATCTCCATCGGGACGGTGAAGTCGCGCCTTTCGCGCGCCCACGAGGCCTTGGACCGGGAGCTCACCCCGGTCTTGGACAAGCATTACCTCGGCTGACCCCCAATGGACACCGCCTGCAAAGCCTTCCGGACTGACTGGCTCGAGAGCGCGATCGACATCGCCTCCGTCCAGCTGCGGTCCGCGCATCTGGATGGCTGCGAGGCTTGCCAAGCCTGGGTAGGCGGCGCTCATGCCCAGGTGGCCGCCTTTAGCCAGCTCGGCCAGCTCAAGGCTCCGGACGAGCTCGACGAGCGTGTCTTCCCGCTGGCCAGCGGGGCGGCATCGATCTCGTCCGAGCAGCCCGAGCCGCGTTGGATGGACGCTCTCGAAGACCTGCCCCAGCTGCAGGCGCCAGCGGTCCTCGACCGCCTGGTCGACGAAGAGCTGCGCCAGGTCGCGCAGGCCCGCGCCCGGCGCTTCGCCGGCGGGCTGGAGCGCCAGGCTGCGCCCACGGCACTCGAGCGGCGCCTGTTCCCGCTCGACGAGCGCCGGCCGCACGCCCTGCGGCGTCCGCGCCTGCTCAGCTACGCCGCCGCGGCGGCAGCGGCCCTGACGGTTTGGGTCGGCCTGAACCTGTCCGGCGACGCCGGGGGCCCGGCCGAGGGCCCCCTCGCGGTCCAACGCTCGTTCGCGGTCCACAGCGGCCTGCCCGCGAAGATGCATCCGCTCGCCGCCTCGATGGCGGACGTGCGCGGAGTCGACATCGCGACGCTACGCGCCCAAGCCTGGGCGGGGGGCCAGCGGTGATCCGTCGATCGATCCTCCACCTCGCGCTCGGCGCGACCGCGTTGCTCGCGGTCGGCTGTGCGGACAGCGGCTCGGATTCGTCGGGCTTCGGCGAGCCGGGCGGCTCGCTCCCGGCGATGCTCGACCCGCTGCTCGAGCTGCTGAACCAGTCGACCGAAGCGCCCCAGGCGGTGCGCTACAGCGGGGTCCGGCGCGTCGAGTCGAACACGGTCGTCGGGGGCGTGCCTCAGCAGCTCGCCTACCGCGAGAGCGTCCACTCCGACGGTGCCGGCGGCTTCTCGATCGACCCGCTCAACATCGAGGGGTTCGTCCCGAACGCGCAGCAGACGATGCTTCAGCTCAAGGCGCGCGAGGGCTTCCTGTTCCGCTACCGCGACTTCCAGATCCGCCAGTTCGATTGGTTCCTGCTGAACTACAGCGTTCAACAGCTGGACGACGTGACGGTTGCGGACCGGCTGTGCACTCAGGTCGAGATTCGCTCGAAGATGGAGGGCAGCCCCACCTACCAGGTGGCCGTCGACCAAGAGACGGCGCTGGTCCTCAGCTTTGAGGAGCGGGATCCGCTGGGCGCGCTGGTCACGAAGATGGACTTCGAGACCATCGACCTCGTCCCCGACCACACCTACGTGACCTGGTTCGCGGCGGACAACCCGGAGACGATGCTCGACATCGCCCTGCCGCTGACCGAGCAGGCCGGCGCGGACGTGATGGAGCCGACGGTCTACCCCGAGGGCTTCCACCTCTGGAAGGCCTCGACCCTGACCGATCCCAACGGGAAGGTGCTGGTCAAGCAGGTCCTGACCGACGGAGTCGAGAGCCTCTTCCTGTTCCACGACCTGGGCACGATGAAGGAGGCCAAGGTGATCGACGGCAACCACATCGTGGACGTCGTCAAGCCGGAAGAGGTCTGGGTCTACCAGATCGGCGCCGTGAACGTGGTCCAGGGGACGCTGCGCGACCGCTCGGTGATCGCCATGGGCAAGGTCGAAGACGGCGCTCTGCTCGACCTGCTCGAGTCGGCGATCGACTAGCGCGAACCCGCGCAGGCCGCCTCGCGCGGCTGCGGCTCCCGACGTGCCCGTGGGGCGGTTCTGCCCCTACCGGTGGATCGGCGCCACCTGCGCCCGCGCGGGCGGCGGAAAACATTGCTGGGGCCGAGCCTCAAGATCGGGGGGGCGATCGGCTCGAAGAAGGGGGCTCAGGCCGTTCCCCGCCTGGTCTCCACATGCCTGCCGACATCGCTCCCGACACCGAGTTCTTCGAAGCCATGTTCCAGTCCATCGCCGCGGACCTGGCGATGATCATGGACACGTCCATCGCGGTCGACGGCCTGGCCTGTGAGCGGGCCAACAAGCGCGCCGCGGGCGAGGGACAGGTGCACATCTCCTTCAAGTTCCTCGTCCACCACGAGGGCGTGGAGCGGCAGGGGAGCGTGCTGGTTCCGCTGCCCGATGCGATCGCGCTTGCGAGCTACCTGATGATGATGGCTCCCGAGGAGATCGAGGAGCAGCGGCAGAATCCGGACCTGGATCGGCCGCTCAAGGAGGCCATGCTCGAAGTGGGCAACTTCGTGTCCGGCGCGATCGATGCGGTGATCCGAACCTGGTACCCGAGCGACGCCTCGTGTCGGTCGCTCGGTTGTCAGGGCGTGCGCGCCGACGTGCGGCCCGCCTTCGACTACGGCGAGGGCGACGAGCTGGCCGTGGCCAGCGCAGCGATCTCGGTCGAGGACTTCGAGCCCTTCCGGATGGTCGTCCAGATGCCGCCCCCGGCGGCCTAGGCCGTAGGCCTCACAAGCTCGTAGCCAGGATCGCCCCGGTTGCTCTGTGCCCGCACCTTGCGAGCACCAGGCGGCCTGGACGGCCCATGCGCGGGAGCACCGGGAAAGCGCTTCCTGCCCCGAAACGGGCTTTCCGCCCCTTTCTGACGCACTTTCGTATCCTGGGATAGCTTTGGATTGAGTGGCGCACACGAGGCGCCGGAACCACGCAGTCCGAGGAACCCAATGAGCTCCCAGTTCGAGGATCAACCCTTCTCGCAGTCGCACCTGCAATCGACGGCCTACCGCAAGCGCCTGCTGCGGAAGCTGAACACCCTGATCGCCGTGCTCGAGGTGGCTTGCGCCAAGGTGCGACGCTCGCTTCAGGGTCCCGATCCGGACGTCGAGCGCCTCACGCGGATTCACCGCAACCTCAAGGAGACACTCGGCGTGTGCCAGCGCGCGAAGACGGCGCTGCAGCGGCGCGAAGAGCTGCCGGCCGACCTGCCCCCGATCTTGGGCGCCGGTGGCGAGGTGAGCTTCCTCGGCGGCAACCCCGAGCCCAATCCGTCGCGCTCGCCCGAGATGGAGTCCGACGTCGAGAAGCGCAAGTTCGCCGACCTCGGCCCGATCACGCGCGAGGAGATTCGCGCGGTCGATCTCGACGAGCTCTGCAACAAGCTCCTGTTCGGTTAGGCGGAGCGGGTTCGCTCCCGGCCTTCCGATCTCCCGGGCGCGGACTCTGTCTGCCTTTCTCTCACGGCGGCGGTCGCAACCTTGCGGCCGCCGCCGTTCTCTCTTAATCGCGGGTCTCGGTGCGCCAGAAGGTGATCCCGCCGGCCTGCAGCCCGACCTCGGCCGTGGCGACCAGCTCGTCCTTGCGCAGGTCGAAGACGTCGACCGTCCCGCTCTCGCCGCCGATCCCCTCGTTCGACACGAAGCCGTAGCGTCCGTCGGGCGAGATCGCGACGCCGTGCGTCACGCGGCGGCTCGACCGGATGCGGGCGAGCTCAACGCCGCGCTCGACGTCCCAGATGCCGACCTCCCCGGAGGCCTTGTAGCTGACGACGAGCTTGGCGCCGTCGGGCGTGATCTCGACGTTGTAGGGACCGTGGCCCGTCTGAAAGCGGCGCCGGACGGTCCAGGTGGTGAGGTCGACCTCGGCCACCTGATCGGCGCCATTCAGGCACACGTACGCGAGCGGCTCGCTGGGGTGCGGGTGCACCCAGGTGGGCTTCGAGCTGCGGTGCTTCCCGCCGCCGCGGTCTTCCCCGTGCCGCTTGCTGTCGCCGTGCCCGCCCTCGGGCGCCTCGTCGAGCTTCAGCGTGCGTCGCACTTCAAAGCTGGCGGCGTCGAGCTCGAAGAGCTCGCCCGACATCATCGAGCACGAGTAGTGCCGCAGGCCGTCCGGGCTGACCCGTGAGCCGTGCGGCATCGCGCCGGTGGTCGTGCGCGCGACCTCGACCATCGCGTCCGGATCGACGATCGAGACCGAGCTCGGCGTCATGTCGCCGTGCAGGTCGAAGTTGACGCAGTAGAGCAAGCCCGTCGTGCGCGAGATCTGCATCGTCGCCGGGAAGAGCCCGAGCTCGACCTGGCCGACCAGCTCGTCGGTCTCCGTGTCGAACTTGTAGAGCAGCCCGAAGGGCTTGCCGTGCGCCATCGACAGGAACCAGTGTCGACCGTCGGGGCTCACGGTCATGCCGTGTGGGCCCTCGATCTCGGTGGGCTGGTAGCCGACCGGGATGACCTTGTCGACGGTCGCCTTCTCGCCGTCGAAGCGGACCTTGTAGACCTCGTCCGTCGACTCGGCCGCGACGTACACCAGGTAGTCGAGCTCCTCGTCTTCGGCCGCCGCCGGCGCGGGCGTGGCGAGTTGCGCTGTGGTCGGGCGGAGGGCCGACGCCTCGCCCGCCGCGAGCGTGCCGAACGTGCCGATCGATACGACCGACGCGGCCAGAGCGAGCGCCCCGGCGCGCGTCACTCCTCCACCTCGGGCTTGAGGCGCACCGACCACAGGCCGGAGTTCCAGTCCGAGAAGAAGATGTGCCCCTTGTGAGGCTGCGGGCCCCAGGTCATCGGCGCGTTCGGGACCTTGCCTTCGTGGTGCGTCGGCAGGAACCAGCCGACCTCGCGTCCCTGCCGGTACAGGTCGCCGAGCAGGTCGCCCGAGATGTCGACGACGCGCAGGCCGCCGTTGTAGTAGCCGACGTACAGCAGGTCGTCCTCGATCCAGAGGTTGTGCGTCCCCGCCTCGGGGACCTGGTAGCGCGCGACCTCCTCCGGGTTCTCGCGGTCGCTGAAGTCGATGAAGTGGATCCAGCCGCGCGGATACGTCGGGCGTTCCGAGGTGTAGAGCCCGAAGGGGAACGCCTCGTCGCCGGCGACGATGTAGAACTTGTCCGTCTCCGGGTCGCGGTAGGGGAAGGCGGCGTGGTTCCAGCCGCTTGGGTAGGCGTAGCTGCCCATCTGCACCGGGTTCGACGGGCTGCCGCCCATCCCGCCGCCGCCGACGTCGACCATCACCACGCCGTCGCGCCAGTTCGAGGAGTAGGCAATCCCGTTCTCGACCCAGACGTCGTGGATCGAGTGGTTGGGCGTTTCGAGCTCGAACGAGCCCACCCGGTACGGCTGCGCCGGGTCCTCGATGTTGATGATGTCGTACCGCCGCGCCGCGCTCAGCGCGTAGACGTGGTCCTCGTAGATGAAGAGGTTGTGCACGCCGCCGGTCAGCTCGTCGGTGAAGGTCGACAGGATCTTCGGGTTGCGCGGATCGACCACGTCGAGGATCACGATGCCGTTCTTGCGGTTCGAGGCCCCCTCGCGGCTCAGGACGCAGATGCGGCCGTCGGCGGAGACCTTGACGTCGTTGACGGTGCGGGCGTCGACGCGCACGTTCGCGATCCGTTGGATGTCGGCCGGGTCGGTGACGTCCCAGAAAAGCGCGTCGCCGTCGGCGCCCCAGGTGCCGGTCACGGCGTAGTCGCGCTTGTCCACACCCTCCCAGACCCACAGGTCGGAGGTGTGGACGTCGAGCACTTCGCCGTGCCCGATGAACTCGACCTCGCGCTGCACGTCGCGCGGCTCCGCCCGCACCGAGGCGCGCGCGGTCGCGCCGCCGCTCGAGGCGACGACGGTGTAGACCCCCGGCGCCTCGGCCACGAAGCGCCCGTCCTGCTCGACCTGCCCGGTCGCGGCCTGGCCGAGCGTGTCGTCGGGGTGGGCCTCGAACGAGAAGTGAATCGGGACGCCCTCGACCGGCTTGCCCGCCTCGTCGCGCCCGATGGCCTCGAATTGGAGGACATCGCCCGTCTGCGCCCTTTCGGTCGGAGCGGTGAGCTCGATCCGGCGGATCGGATTCTCGACCACCTCAAACGCGGCCTGCGCGCGCAGCCCTTCGACCTCGGCGAACAGCTCGCAACGGCCCGCAGCCACGCCGGTCAGGTGTCCGAGGCTGTCGACCGTGGCCGCTCCCGAGCTCCCGAGCGCCATCTGAACCGGAACCTCGGCGCGCTCGAGGCCGGCCTTGTCGACGAGCATCGCGCTGACCGATGCGCGCGTGCCCGTGTAGAGCACCTCCGGCACGTCCCGGATCTCGATTCGGTCGAGCGGCGGGAAGGCCACGCGCACCGCGATCTTGACCGACGCTCCCGGACCGCCGAGGCCCGCCGCGCGCACGACGACCGTGCCTTCGCCCGGTCCCTTCGCCGTGATCACTCCCGGCGGCGAGAAGTCCGCGATCTCGCGGTCGCGTGAAAAGTAGACCAGCCGAACTCCGTCGACCTTGTCGACGTCGACCTCGGCCCCGCTCTCGTCGAGCACGCGGACTTCGAGCTGGAGCTGGTCGAACACGTCGAGCTCGACGTCCTGGGGGACGACCTCGAGCGTCAGCTTGGGGGCGGCCTCCTCGTCCTGGCCGGCGGCGGGGCCGGCTAGGGAAACGAGGAGTGCGACGAGGCAAAGAAGGGGCTTCATGGGGCTCTCCTGCGGGAGTGGGGCTTCGCGTGGCCCCCCGTTGTATACCAAGGGGCGAGGTCCTGCCGAGAGCCGTGTATGCTCTCGCGCTCATGCCGCTCTGCCGATCCCTCGCGCTGCTCCTGGGCGCGGTCGCGTCGCTCGCGGCCTGCTCGGGAGGCCCCTCCACCGAAGCGCGCACGCCGGTCGTGGTCGTCGTGCTCGACGCGCTACACGGCTTTCACGTTACGCACCTCGGCTACCCGCGCCTTACGACCCCCAACCTCGACGCCCTGGCGGCCGACGGCGTTAGCTTCACGCGCGCCTTCTCCCCGGCGCCGTTCACGCTCGCGAGCATCCCGAGCCTGATGACCGGCCGCCTGCCGGACTCGCACGGCGTCACGGGCAACACCCGCAAGCTGGCGGGCTACGAGGTGACGCTGGCCGAGCACCTGGGCGAGGCGGGCTACCGCACGTTCGGCGCCGTGGCCAACCTGAACGGCAGCTCGGTCTACGGCAACGAGCAGGGCTTCGACGAGTTCGTCGAGCTCTTCCGATCGGGCGAAGGACGCTCGGCCGAGAGCGTGTGGCAGGGCGAGGGCATCCACGTCCCCCGCGCCGACGAGTTCGTGCCGATCGTCCGGCGTTGGTGCGCTGAGGTCGAGGGCACCGAGGGCGGCGCGCCGTTCTTCTACCTGCACCTGCTCGAGCCGCACGAGCCCTATGTGCCGCCGAACGAGCACCGCGACCGCTTCCTCGATCCCGACTACGACGGCCCCTTCCTCGAGGGCCTGACGACCGAGATCACGCTCGAGCACCTCGAGAAGTACGGCGCGCTGATGGTGCCCGGCAAGGAGGAAAAGGACGCCGTCGTGGCCCTCTACGACGCCAACGTCGCTTGGGTGGACGAGGTGCTCGGGCGCGTGCTGGACGAGCTGCGGGCGGCCGGGCTCTACGACGACGCGCTGATCGTCGTCACCTCCGACCACGGCGAGGCCTTCTGGCAGCATGGCCGGCGCGGGCACGGCGGCTACCTCTACGACGAAGAGCTGCGCATCCCGCTCGTGGTGAAGCTCCCGGCCGACGCCGGCGGCGAACGCGGGCGCAAGGTCGAGCGCCTCGCCTCGCTGACCGACGTCTACCCGAGCCTGTGCCAGTGGCTCGACCTGGCGCTGCCGCAGGCGCCGCTCGACGGCATCTCGCTCGAGGAGCTGCTTCGCGCGGACCCATCCGAGCCCGACGACCGCGAGCTGATCCTGCGCTCCTACCGACCGAAGTTCCTGGCCGCGACGCGCAGCGCAACCGCCAAGACGATCGTCGACTACGACAAGGAAACCGGCCGCGTGAAGAGCGCCGAGCACTTCCGCCTCGACGAGGACTGGCGCGAGCTCAACAACATCTACCCGCAGGTGTCGCGCGACCTCCACGCGACGATCGAGCGGCTGCAGGGCTGGGTCCAGAGCTCGCGCAAGCGGTCGGCGGGCGAGGCCAACGAGTTGAGCGGCGAGGAGCGGGCGATGATGGAGGCGTTGGGGTACGTGTATTGACGGGGGCGCTCTAGCCCTCGACCAACACGCTCCGCAGCTCGTTCACGAACGCTTCGCCGGTCGACCCGGCGCCGCCAATGCGCTCCGCGACGGCGTTCGCGGCGTCTGGCTGGCCGCCCCAGGCGGGGCGCAGGATGCGGGCGTAGGACCGCAACGCTTCCGGGTTGTCGACCAGGCCCGGCGCGCGCGAGGCTTCATGGACCAGCAGCGCGGCCTGGGCCGCGAGCGCCGCGTCGTCGAGCTCCATCTCGACCATGACCGCGAGCAGGTTCGCCGCCGCGCCCGCGCGGGCCGCGGGGTCGGGGACGTCGAAGAGCTCCATGCGGTGCAGCTCTTCCGCCTGTGCAAGGTCGCCGCGACGCAGCGCGAGCTCGGCCAGGAAGCCGTAGACCTCGAAGAACTTACCGCGGTGGAACCACACGTCGTCGCGGTGCAGCGTGTCGAGCACGCCGACCAAGCTCTGCCCCAGCTCTAGGATCTTCGGGTCGTGCGAGGAGCGCCAGCGCGTGCGGTAGTAGCGCATCATCTCCTGCGCCGGCACGTGACTGCGCACGCCGAGGGTCCGCGCCGCGATTCGTTCGGCCTCGTCGAAGCGCCCCGCATCGCACAGCAGGCGGACGTACATCGTGTCGGTGCTCGAATAGCGGTCGGGCACGCGCGCGGCGTAGGCCTCCATGAGCTCGAGCGGCTCGCGCCAGAGCCCCTGCGTGCGGTAGACCTCGATCGAGCGGCCTACAAGACGGCGCGAGGTGACGACGTCGGGCGGGTCCTGCTCGAGCGCGGCCAGCGCTTCGCCGCGCAGTGCGTCGACGAGGTCGTTGAGCGGGAGGTTCGCCGCGCTGTCCGCCGCGCCGATCACGAACGCCAGGCGGGCGGCGTTCGGGCCGTCGTCGGGCTGAGCCGGGAGGCGCACCTTCGGAATCGACTTCCAGTAGGTGCTTCCGCGTCGCAGCGCTTCGGTGAGCGTCTCGCGCGCAGCGTCGACCTCGCCCAGCCGCAGGTGGGCCCAGCCGCGCGCCGCGAGGAAGTCGCCGGCGCGACGGCCGCGCGGGTTGAGCTCGAAGGCGCGCTCGAAGGCGTCGATCGCGTCGGCGGCGCGGTCGACCTGCATCAGCGCCGCACCGCGCGTGAAGTGCCAGCTCGCGCGCCGCGGCGAGGACTCGCAGGCCCGCTCGATGCTGCGCACGGCCTCCTCGCCCTCGCCCAGTTGGAAGTGCGCCTTGGCGACCTCGATGTGGGGGCTCTTGTCGAAAGCGTGGAAGCGCAGTGCGGTCTCGAAGAGCTCGACGGCGCGCTCGGCGTCCCCGTCCGCGAGCGCCGCGCGCCCGCGCGTGACCGCGACGTGCCCGACGGTGGGCTTCGCGGCGAACAGGAAGAAGAGCGCGACGGCGGCGGCGAGGCGGGCCACGCTCGGCTCGCGGGGTTCTTGCTCCTTGGGCTCGCCCGCGAGCTGCGCGCCCAGCAGGCCGATCGCGACCCACACGAAGAGCGGCAGGATGGTCAGTCGCGCCTGCCCCATGCTGAGCAGGTTGGCGACGACGTGCGCCACCAAACCGGCTGTCAGCCCGGCGGCGAGCAGCCGCCCGGGCCCTTCGCTCGGGTCCTCGCGCAGCGCGGCGCGGCGCCCCAGCTCGAGGGCGCCAAGCACCAGAAGCACCGCCAGCACGAGCGCCGGAATCCCGGCCGCTTCGCCGATGCTCAGGAACAGGTTGTGCGCGTGAAGCCCCTGGTCGCCGCCGTCGAGGTGGGAAGGCGGCGCGAGGTCCGTGCGCGCCCACTCCGACCGCAGGCCCTGGCCGAAGAGCGGGTCGCGGTGCATCGCGCCCGCCGCCATCTGCCAGTAGTGGTAGCGCTGCCCGAGCGCCGACGGCGTGTGGGTCTTGGCCTCTAGCTTCGCGCGCACCCCGTCGCCGAGCGGCGACAGGAACAGCGCGGGGCCGGCGACGAGCGCGACGACCAGCGCGGCTCCGATCAGGCGCGAACGCCGGGGGAGCCACCGCCCCGCCGCCAGCGCCAGCGTGGCGACACCCGCCGCGGCGCCGAGCAGGCTGGCGCGCGCCTCGTTCATCCACAGCGCGCCCGCGGCCAGCGTGGCCAGCGCGGCGTAGGGCAGCGCGCGCGCAGGGCGCCGCCGCTCGGCCGCGGCGCGCGCGAGCGCCAGGCAGAGACCGACCGACAGGAATGGTGCGATCAGCCCGGGGTGAAGGTTGAACAGACGCAGGCGCGTGTAGGGAAGCCAGCTCCAGCCGAGCGTCCGCGACGCCTCGGTCAGCCCGACGGCCAACACCGCGAACGAGAGCCCGAGCCCGACCAACAGCGCCTCGAACGCGCGCGACGCACCGCGCGGCCCGACCGAGCCCGCCAACGTCCAAGCGAGCAGCGCGCCGGTCGCCAGGTGCGACCAGAACACGAGCCCGTGCGTCGGGCTATCGCCGAGTCGCGACGCGATCAGCGTCCAGACGACAAGGAGCGCGGCGAGGCCCGCCACCGGCCGCGCGCGTCCCGTCAGAAGCTCGCGCAGCGTGAAGCGCCGGTTGGCGCCGACGAAGCCCAGCGCCACCGCCGCCACCAGCAGCGGAAAGACCATCACCTCGCCGCGCGACAGCAGCTTGCCGTTGGCGACTGTGAAGAAGACGAGCAGCGCCGCCACGCGCTCCTCCTGGGTGTGCCCGCGCAGCCCGACCACCGCGTACAGCCCCGCGCCGAGCGCGATCGCGAGGTACACCGGGTAGAGCCAGGGGCCGTCGCCCAGGTGGTACGTCGAGGGCGCGGTCGGCAGCTCGGTGATCGCGAGCACTCCAAAGGCCCACGCCAGCGCGCCGAGGGCCCAGGCCCGCGCGTCGACCCGGCGGAACGCCGCCGCACCCCCGATCGCCACGCCGGCGCCGAGCATCAGCAGCGGCCAAGCGTCCAACCACCCCCGCGCGCCGGGTACGGCGCCCGGCGCGACCCAACGCGCCAGCAGCGCGAGCCCGGTGCCGACGGCGAACGCGAGGATGAGGAGCGCGAAGTACCGCACGCTAGCGGTCCGCTTCGCCGGTGTAGCCGAGCGACTCGAGCAGCTCGAGCTGCTCCTGGTCGATCTCGCCCTCGGGGACGCCCGTGTTGCGCGCCCGCCAGGCCGCCACCAGCCGCACCAGCTGCTTGGTGCGGATCGTGTCGTCGAGCGGCGAGAGCTCCTTGGGGTCGAACGAGAGGTCGTACAGCTCGGGTCGCGCTCCGTAACGGTCGACGCGGTGCTCGCGCGGCACGTGCAGGCGCCAGCGTCCGTCGACGGTCACCGTCGAGACGCGCGAGCAGACCGAGTAGATCTCGCGGCCCGTCTCGGGGAAGTAGTCGGCCGCCAGCGATAGGCCGGAGAGGTCGCCGGGATTGTCGATGCCGACGATCTCGAGCACCGTGGGCACGACGTCGAGGAGCGATACGTCCTCGCTGCGCGTGTCGCCCTGCCGCATTCCGGGCCCGCGCATCACGAGCGGCACGCCGACCTGCTCGCTGTAGAGCTGGACGCCGTGCGAGTAGTACAGGTGCGGGAAGAAGACCTTGTTCTTCAGCTCCTCGCCGACGGCCGGAGCTCGCTGCCACAGACCCTCGCCGTGGTCGGAGGTGACGATCACCAAGGTGCGCTCGCCGAGCCCGCGCTCCTCCATCCAGGCGAAGAGGCGCCCCAGGGCGCGGTCCGTGCGGCGGATCTCGCCGTCATAGAGCGAGATCAACGTCTCGATGCCGCGGTACTCCTCCTCGCCGAAGAGGTCGCGCTTGTCCTCCGGCAGCGCGTTGCGGAAGGCGGTGCGGCGCTTCGAGTCGTTGCGGATCGGCAGCGGCTCGCCCTCTTCGTCGGGGAAGTACGGATAGTGCGGGTCGAAGAGGTGCAGGTAGAGGAAGTACGGGCGCCGCTCGCCGTAGCTCTCGAGCAGCTCCTGGCCGCGCCCGAGCACGCGCTCGGCGTTCCACTCCTGCTCGCCCGCGCCGCGGATCTCGAAGTTGTCGAAGCCGCGCGCGTAGCCTTGGCTCTCGTTCAGCAGCGGGTTGGCGATCACGGCGCCGGTGGCGTAGCCGTAGCCCTGCAGGATCTCGGCCAGCGACAGCTCCGACGGCCGGATCGTGCCCGAGTTGTCGGTCCGCGCGCGGCCGGTGAGGAGCATCGCCATCGACGGCGCGGTCCATGACGAGGCCGCCCAGGCGTGCTCGTAGACGCGTCCTCCCGCGGCCCAGCGCTCGAGCTCCGGCGTGGTCTCGACGTCGTAGCCGTAGAGCGACGTATGGTCCGCGCGCAACGTGTCGATCGTGACCAGCAGCACGCTGGGCGGAGGCGGCGGCTTCGAACCACAGGAGGCCGCGGCGAGCACGACCAACGCGCAGGTCGCGGTCCGGTAAAGCGAGGGCCGAAGGCGGGTCATTGCGCGCGTCAGGGTAACCCCCGGACGCCGGGATACGCGGTACACTTGAATGGTTACCCCCCGTCCTCCTAGGAACGACTTACCCGCCTGCTGATGATCCCCCTCGACCGGCTCCTCGCCGGGTTGCTGGCCGCCGGCCTATGTGGCGCGCCCGCCGCCGCCGCGGTCCAGACCACCGATGGTCCGTTCTCGCCGCTGGTGGCGCTCAGCCAAGACCCGAACCTGACGCTGGTCCCCCCCGGCGTGACCGTGGTTCCCGTCCTCGACGGTGACGAGCTCCTGATCGGGAAGGGTCAGCCGCCGTCGACCTGGAAGATCTTCCTGTCGGACCCCGCCGGCACCGGCTTCGACGAGACCTTCCTGCTGAAGGTGCCGCCGGCCTCCGCCTTTCCGGCGCCGCTGCTCGTGGCGTTCCACGCGTACGGCGTCAGCCAGGACGACATCGACGTCAACACGACCTTCGAGGAGGAGTGCGAGCAGCGCGGCTGGTTCCTGGTCGCGCCGCTCGGCGCCAGCCAGGTGAGCTTCTCGTGCCAGCAGAGCCAGATCCACACCGAGCTCGTGCTCGACCTGGTGTCGAGCCTGTGGCCCACCGGCGTCGACCCCGCGCGGATCTACGGCGCCGGCTTCTCGATGGGCGGCGGCAACGCGTTGAACTACGCCGCCCGCCACCTCGACCCCGCCCACGCGATGTTCGCCGCCGTCGCGAACCACACCGGCGGCGTGGCGCTGCTGGACAGCTACGCGAACCAGCCGGCCGTTCACTGGGTGTTCGAGTTCTGGTTCGGAGGGCCTCCGGCCGCGCAGCTGTTCGAGTACCAGCGCGCCTCGGTGCTCAACTTCGACGAGGCGTCGGCCGTCGACCTCGACTCGGACCTCGCGCGGAACCTGACGCACGTGCCGGTGCGGTCGATCTATACCTCGTTCGACCCGAACAAGTACCTGATCGACCAGACCAAGATCCTGCACAGCCACCTGCAGTTCCGCGGCGGGACTTCGCTGCTCTTGGTGAAGACGGGCTTCGGGCACTCATGGAACACGCTGAACGAGGCCCAGACCTGCGACTGGTTCGAGCAGTACTCGCTGCAGCTCCCGCTCTCCGGCGAGACCCTGGCCGATCACGACGGCGCGTACTTCCACTTCTTCGTGCGTCAGGATGCGCCGCTGGCGTTCACGCCCTTCACCTGGGCGGGGGACCCGGCGCTCAACCAGCTCACGCTCTCGGCGACCGCGAACCTAGAGCGGATAGAGGTGCGGACCGCTTCGCTCGGGCTTGATCCGGCGGCGCCGTTGACCGTGGTGCTCAGCACCTCCGACGGGCTGGCGGACGAGGTTCTGCTCGACGGCTACAGCCAAGCTCCGGCGTCCGTCCTGCGCGACGGCCTGCGCGCCGCTTGGACCTGGAATCGGTCTACCGGAACGCTGCTGCTCGCGGAGACCGACGGCGGGGCGACCCACAGCTGGGTCGTTACTCCCTAGCCGCGCGGCTCGGTTGCGTCAGCTGACGCGGCGCAGCTGCGTCGTGCCGTCGCCGTCGTCGCCGTCCTTGCGGAGCAGCGGCGCGGTGGCTTCGTTGACGAGCTGGCAGAGCTCCTGCAGCTGATCCGAGTCGCGGATCTTGCAGGGCTCCTTCGCCTCGCCGCGGACGACATCGCTCAGGAACACCTGCATCCGATAGATCGGACCGGCGATGTGGAACGTCATGTAGAGCCCGAACGCGAAGAGGAGCGGCAGGAGCACCGTCAGCGACAGCCCGAACACGATCAACAGCAGGCCCGGGAGCTCGCCGAACAGCTCTCCACCCTCGCCGTCGAGCCCCGACACCTCTTGGAACAAGAAATAGCCCACCAAGAGAAACTGGAGTGACATGGCCAAGGCGGCCAAGCCGACGAACTGGCTCACCAGTCGAAGCTGGAACGAGCCGGGAACGATTTTCCTGCGACGCGGTCGCGCGGGGGTGGACATGTGAGGTTGGGCCGATGCGGGAGCCGATGGGAGCAAAGGTGTTGATCTATCGGCGAGCCTCGCGCGCGGCTTGAGTCGTTTCCCGCCGCCGGAATCCGAAGATCCGTTCAAGTCAGCGAGTGGGAACGCCCGATGCGGACCAAGGCCAGTTTTCCCGTCGTCGTCCCGATCTCGCACTATGGGTCCGTTTCGAAAGCACGCCGTGCTCGCGCGGCGCGTTGCGTCTGCGCAGCGCGCCGGCATGACGCTTATTGAGCTCATGCTCGGCATCGTCGTTCTCGTCATCGCCGTGGGGGCGACGATGGGAGCGGTTGGGTCCTTCGTCAAGCTGGAGGAGTCCAACCGCGAAACCGCCGTCGCACACTTCGCGGCGCGCGGGATGATCGAGCAGATGCAGGACATCCCGTTCGAACAGATCTTCGCCGCGTACAACGAGGACGCCGGCGACGATCCGGCCGGCATTGCCGCTGGCCCGAGCTTCCCAGTCGACGGGCTCGACGCCCGGGCCGACGACGCGGACGGGATGCCCGGCCAGATCCTCTTTCCCACTCCGGCCGGAGCGCCGGGTTCGCTGCGCGAGGATCTCGTGAGCGACGATTTTGACCTGCCCAAGGACCTGAACGTCGACGGCGCGATCGATGCCAACGATCACGCCGACGACTACCAGCTCCTACCGGTGCGGATCCGCATCGAGTGGCGGGGCGCGTCGGGGAACCGCTCGCTCGAGATGCAGACCCTGCTACGGAGGTAACCGTATGGGAGGAAGATCGAAGCGCGCAGGCTTCACGCTGATCGAGGTCATGATCTCGGGCGTGATCCTTGCGATCACCCTCGGAGGCCTCGGCCTCGCGATTCACCGCGGCATGGAGCTCTTCCGCACCTCGACCGCGAACAGCGAGGTCGAGACCAAGGCGGGTCGCTCGCTGCACCGGATCGTCGAAGAGCTCCGCACCGCGGGCTCGACCACGATCACCGACCTGACGACCCCCGCCGGCGCGCCCAAGTTCTGGAGTCCGGTCGCGGACTTCCGGCAGGCGCTGGGCTGGCAGGACAACGCGATCGTCTTCGGACCCGACCGCCGGATCGAGCTCGAGCTCGCCCCCGGCGAGATCGACAACGGGATCGACGACAACGGCAACGGCATCGTCGACGACCACGTCGTGGTGCTGCTGACCAACCCCGGCGCGATCGACGAGATGCGCGTCGTGCTCGCGACGCGCGTCAGCGAGCTGCTCGCCGGCGAGCTCGACAACGGCGTCGACGACAACGGCAACGGGATCGCCGACGAAGGCGGACTGTGCTTCGACCAGGAGGGGGAGACCATCACCGTTCGGCTTACCGTGGCCGGCATCTCACCCTCCGGAGACTTGATCGCTCGCACCTTCGAGGACGCGGTCGTCCTCAAAAACTAATCCGGAAAGAGAAGATGAGGATCAGAACCACGGCCCGGGGCGGCCAAACGGGGAGCGCGCTAGCCACCGCGCTCTTCGTCGCCCTGATGCTAGCCGCCGTGCTCGCCGCCGTCATGGTGGTGGGCGTCTCGCACAAAGGCGAGGTCTCGGGATCGCTCAACGCCAGCCAAGCGCTCTACCTCGCCGACGCGGGGGTGAGCGAGAGCGTCCTGCAGATCTCCTCGAATCAGGGCGGCGTCGTCCCGACCGACATCGGGTCCCCCGAAGCACCGGTCTCCGTCAAGGACGGGGACTTCTGGTGCGACATCACGCCGAACGCCGACGGCACCTACACCGTCAGGTCGACCGGTCGCGCCGCGCGCGTAGAGCGCTCGATCGAGGCCACGGTCGCACCGATCGGCGGCAATGTGTTCGACCACGCGATCTTCGCGGGAAACAGCTCCGCCGACGCGACCTACGACCTGAACCTCGGCGGCGAGGGCGGGCAGGCCGACGAGATCATCGGCAGCGTGTACTCGGGCGGCGACATCATGGTCGCGGGCGACGCGAGCATCAGTGGCGACGTGTACGCGTCGGGCGGCATCTCGGGCTACACCGGCAAGACCGGCGCACATCACCCCGAGCCGGACATCGACGCGATGGACTACGAGAGCAACCACGACTACGACGTCGCGGCGCTCTTCGCGGCCGACGGGACGTGGCAGTCGAACGCGCTGGGCGGCTCGGCCTACGAGCTTCCCGAGTCGAGCCCCGCGCACATCTTCCGGAAGAACCCGGACGACCGCGCCGACGACATCGCGACGACCGCGAAGGACGATTACTTCCTCGAGGATCCGTACGAGTTGGTGGAAGCCTTCGCCAACCCCGCGGGCGACATCGGGCACGGCATCTCGCTGTCGGGCTTCACGTCGACGCCGGGCCCCGACGGCAGCGACAAGGTCTACTTCATCGACGGGAACCTCTGGCTGCACAACTACATGTTCCTGGCAGCGAAGTTCAAGACCGACGCGAACCAGAAAGCCAAGGTCACGTTCGTCGTGAAGGGCAACGTGTACTTCTCCGACAACCTGCTGCTGGGCGACAAGACCGCGGACGGGCTTGCCTTTATCGCGATCAAGGACGAGGCCTACGAGGACAGCGGGAACATCTACCTCGGCGATCCGGTCTTCGGAACGCTGAACGAGATGCAGGCGTACCTCTACGCCGAGAACGACTTCTTCGACAACAACCTGAGCGAAGACGGTTCATCGGACGTGCGGATCCTCGGCAACATGTCGGCGGGGAACCACGTTTCGATCGACCGGGACTACATCGCTTGGGATGGCTCGACGCAGCACTCCAAGCTGACGATCGAGTTCGATGACCGAATCTCGAGCGGCACGCTCGAGCTTCCCGGCCTCCCACAGCCCTCGGTAGGGGTCGAGGGCTTCGCCGTCGTGTTCTGGCGCGAAGCTGGGAGGGACTGAGCGATGAGACGCACCAAGGGACGAAAGGAGAGAGCTGCATGAGGACCCGAGTACGAGGCTCCGAGAGCCGACGAGGTAGCGCGCTCGCAACGTCGCTCTTCGTCGCCCTGACGCTCTCCGCGGTGCTCGCCTCGATCATGGTGATCGGGGTGGCGCACAAGACGGAGGTCTCTTCGGCGATGCACGCCAGTCAGGCGCTCTACCTGGCGGACGCGGGCGTCAGCGAAGGCATCCTTGAGATCGCCGCCGCCGGCGGCGAGGCGGGTGCGGTCCCGACCGACCTCTGGTCGGATGGCGCGCCGCTAGAGCTCAAGAACGGCGACCTGTGGTGCTCGATCGACGACAACGTCGACGGCACGTTCACGATTCGCTCGACCGGTCGATCCGGCCTGCACCAGCGGGTGGTCGAGGCGGTCGTCGCGCCCGTCGGCGGCAGCGTGTTCGACCACGCGATCTTCGCGGGCAACACCTCGGGCGACCCCGCGTACGAGCTCGTGCTCGGCGGCGAGGGCTCCCAGGCGGATGAGATCGTCGGCAACATCTACTCCGGCGGCGACATCTCGGTGACCGGCGACGCCGGCATCACCGGCGAGGTCCACGCGGTCGGCGGCATCGCCGGCTCGCTGGGGTTGGAAGGCATCGCCCACCCCGTCCCCGACATCGTGGGGATGGATTACGAGAACAACCACGACTACAACGTGGCGGCGATGTTCGCGTCGGACTCGAGCTGGCAGAGCAACGCGCTCGGCGGCAGCGCCTACGAGCTGCCGGAAGCGAACCCGGCGCACATCTTCCGGCTCAACCCCGACGACCGTACCGACGAGACCGTCGACACGGCGAAGGACGACTACTTTCTCGAAGACCCCTACATGCCGGTGAAGGACTTCACCGCGCCCGAGACCGGCAAGCAGGGCCACACGATCACGCTCTCGGGCGTGTCCGGTTACCCCGGCGAGAGCGGCACCGACAAGGTGTACTACGTCGACGGCAACCTCTGGGTCCACAACAAGCCCTTCGGCCGCCTGCGCTTCTTCAGCGACGGCGGCGAGAAGGTCAAGGTGACGTTCGTCGTGCGCGGCAACGTGTACTTCTGCGACGACGTCTACATCGTGGACGACTACGCCGACGGCGTGGCGTTCATCGCGGTCAAGGACGACAAGGTCGACGACAGCGGCAACATCTACCTGGGCGACCCGCGCTACGGCACGCTCGACATGATGGAGACGTTCCTCTACGCCGAGAACGACTTCATCGACAACAACCTGAGCGCGAGCGGCTCGAAGAAGATCGAGATCATCGGCAACATGACCGCCGGCAACCACGTCGCGATCGAGCGCGACTACGTGCACGCCGACGGCTCCGTCGATCACTCGAAGCTGACGGTCGAGTTCGACAACCGGATCTCGACCGGAGACTTGGTCCTGCCTGGCCTTCCCACGGCCAGCGCGGGAGTGGAGGGCTACGAAGTCGTCTTCTGGAGAGTCGCCGGAGAAGAGTGAAGCTGTGACCGCTCTCGGATCCCCCCCCGCCGCGGTACTCCGCGGTCCTTGCCGGGCGGCTCAAGCCGCCCGGGCCATCGTGCTCGCGCTCGCCCTCGCAGGCGGTGCGACGCCGGCGGCGTTCGGGTCGGTGCAGTCCGACCCCGCGCCGGCCGCGGCCGCCCCTGGCGGAGCGCAGCGGATCCTCTCGCTGTTCGCGAGGCAGCGCACCGGCGAGCTCGACGATCAGCTCCTCCGCCACGACCTCGACGAGCTCGGGGTCTCGGCGGTCGGGGGCGTCTTCGCCGTGCTCTCCGGCATCGGTCTGCCCGTCGAAGGGGGCGAGCCGATGCGCCTCACGCGGGGCGAGGAAGCCGTGCTGCTCGAGGTCATGCGCGGCTGGCCTGACCACGCCGTGCTGACGGGCATCCGCGCCGCCCTCCCCGAGGAGCCCACGCTGTCTCAGCAGCTCCTCGCGATCCGCCTGACCGGTGAGACGCACAGCCCCGACGCGATGCCCACGCTCGTCGACCTGCTCGGCGGGCTCGACCGCGAGCACCTGCAGACCGCGCTCGCGACGACTGCCGCGCGCCGTGCCTGGGCGCAGGTGCTCGACCCGCGGGACCGCGCGACCATGGCGTCGCTCAAGGTGCGCGCGTCCAAGCTCGACCCGCTGCTGTTGCCGGGGCTCGTGGAAGCGCTCAAGGAGCTCGAGAGCGGCGCGACCGTCTCGATCCTCTCACGCCTGGCGGGCGAGAGCCTGGCGCTCGACCCGCTGATCCTCGACGCGCTGGGGTCGATTCCGTCGTGGGACGAGCTCGTCCGCGACGGCTCGGTGCAGCGCCTCGTGCGCCCGCACCTCGACTCGGCCAACGTCGAAGCGCGTCGCCACGCGGCTCTTGCGCTCGGCGCCCTGGCCGACGCGGAGGCGTTCCCGGCGCTCGTCACGTTGACCGAAGACCGCGACTCGCGCGTGCGCTCCGCGGCCCAGAAGGCGCTCCAGGCCGTCAGCGGCCTGCGTCGCGCCGAGGAGACCGATCGCTGGCTGTCGTGGTACGACCGCGAGGCCGCCTGGCGTGGACGTCATGCGGACATGCTCCTCGAGGACGCCCGCAGGGCCGAGCCCGCCGGCGCGGTCAAGGCTCTCCGCGAGCTGTCGGCCCATCCCTTCTATCGCGACGAGCTTGGGGCGGAAATCGGCCGCATCGTGCTCGCGCGCCGCAGCGAGGAGAGCATCGTTGTCGCCGCCTGCGGCGCCATCGCGCGCCTCGGAGGCGGCGCGGCGGTGCCTGCGCTGATCGAGCTGCTCGACAGCGCGAGCGAGCTCGTGCGCGCCTCGGCGCTCGCGGCGCTGCGCGCGGCGACGGGCGAGTCGCTCGCGGATGCGGAGGAGTGGCGCGAGCTGATCGCGCCCTGGGACTAGACCCCGGGCTCGCCCGAGCACACGTGGAAGTGCAGGTGCTTCGAATCCTGGTAGCGACCTAGATTCGTCAGCACCCGCGCCGCGCCGTGCTCGGCCTCGACCTCGGCCGCCACGCGTCGCACGACGGCCAGCAGCGCGGGCAGGAGCGCTTCTCCGGCCTCGCCGAGGTTCGTGAGCGACGGCACGTGCACCTTGGGGATCACCACGATGTGCACCGGCCAGTGGGGACGGGTGTGGTGGTACGCGAGGACGTCGTCGGTCTCGGCGACGACCCGTACCCGCGTGCGGCCGCTGAGGACCTCGTCACAGTAGAAGTCGTCCGTCATCGGAGCGGCGCTCCGCGCTCAGCCGCCCCAGTCCCGCAGGTACCGGAAGTCGTGGTTGATCGTGCGGCGCGACAGCTTCGCGATCGGCGGCGTCAGGCGCTTGTACTGGTTCATCACGACGCGGCGTGCGACCTCGCGCACGAGCGTCGGCGAGAAGCCGGCGGCCAGGAGCGCCGGCTCGCGGTAACGCTGGTCGATCATGCGGAACAGCAGCTTGTCCGCGTCGGCGTAGGTGAAGCCCAGCTCGTCCTCGTCGGTCTGCCCCTCGAAGAGGTCGGCCGACGGCGGCTTGTCGATCACCTCTCCGGGGAGGCCGAGGAAGCGCGCGAGCTGCACCACCTGGTGCTTGTAGAGGTCTCCCAGCGGGTTGACCGCGTGGGCCGAGTCGCCGAACTGCGTCGAGTAGCCGAGCAGCATCTCGGTCTTGTTGCTGGTGCCGATGACCAGGCCGCGCCACTCGGCCGACAGGTCGTACAGCACGACCATCCGGCAGCGCGCCATCACGTTGCCGCGGCGCATGGGGTGCTCGATGGCCTCCTGATCGAGGTAGCCGTCGGCCATGGCCGAGATGTCGACCTTGCGCGTCGCGACGCCCAGGCTGTCCGCGACGAGCCGCGCGTGGGCCTCGCTGTCGGGGTTCGACGTGCGGTAGGGCATCAGCACGCACAGCACGTCCTCGGGCGCGAACGCGCGCGCGCACAGGGCCGCGACCACCGCGGAGTCGATGCCGCCGGACAGGCCGACGAGCGCGCGCGAGAAGCCCGCCGAGCCGAGCTCCTCGCGGAGGAAGCTCACCAGCATGTCGGTGACGAGCTGGGGCTGGATGTCGAGCTCGTGGGCGTCGCTCACGGCGCGCTCTCCAGGTCGATGCCCGCCCCGGTATCGGGGCGCGGCAGGCGCACGTGGCGCGCCAGCTCGCGGTAGAGGATGCCGGGCTTCTCATCGCGCCGCAGCGGCGTCGCGACGCGCGCGCGGTGGAGCGCCCCGGTGTCGAGGCGCGCGGCCAGCTCGCCGGTCTCGAGCGGAGGAAGCTGCCCCAGGAGGTCGCCCCCCGGCCCGAACACGCACGACCCGCCGGTGAAGCCGATGCCGTCCTCCCAGCCCACGCGCGAGGCGTACAGCACGTACGTGCGGTAGAACAGCGAGGTCGCGGCGAGGAGCGTGTCCCACGTGCGCTGCGAAGCCAGGCCTTCGCCGCCCGAGGCCTCGACGCCGCGCGCGGGCGAGGCCGACAGCACGACCATCGCGTCGGCGTGGTCGAGGAAGTGCAGATAGGCGCTGGGCGTGTGCCAGACGTCCTCGCAGATCAGCGGGCCGAAGCGGCCGTGCTTGCTCTGCACGACGCGGAAGTCCTCGCCGGCCGAGAAGTCGCGCGCCTCGTCGAAGAGCCCATAGGAGACCAGGTGCACCTTGCGGTGTACGTCGAGCAGCTGCCCGTCCTCGAAGAAGGCGGCGGAGTTGTACAGCCTGCCCTCGGGTGCGCGCTCGACGAAGCCCACCATCAGCGACACGCGCCGCGAGAGCTCGGCCAGCTGCGCCAGCTCGGGCGAGTCGAGCGCGAGCCCCAGCTCGAACACTTGATCTTTCAGGAAGTAACCCGTCAGCGAGAGCTCGGGGAACACGATCAGGTCGGCGTTGTCGGCCAGCGCCTCGATGCGTTCGACGTGTCCCGCGAGGTTCGCGTGCAGGTCTCCGAGCCGCGGATTGGACTGGACGAGGGTGACACGGCAATCCATGGGAGGCTCCGGGCTACGACTGTGCCGCGGCGGCGGCCTGGCGGATGAGCTCGTCGGCGTGCACGCCGCTCGCCTCGCCCTCATAGCTGAAGACGACGCGGTGGCGCAGGGCGGGGGGCGCGACCGCTACGACGTCCTCGTCGGACACCCACGGCCGCCCCTGCAGGAGCGCGCGCGCCTTGCCCAGCAGCAGCAGCGACTGACCCCCGCGCGGGCTTGCGCCGAACCGCAGGTGGCGCTTCACGTCGTCGGGCGCGCGCTCGTGCCGCGGGTCGGTGCGCAGCACGATGCGCGCCGCCAGCCGCATCACGTCGGTCGAGGTCGGGATCTCGCGCACCAGCCGGCGGATGTCGCGCAGGAGCTCGACGCCCAGCGGCTCGCCCGCTTCCGCGGGCGGCGCGCCGGTCGTGGCCGCCAGGATCTTCACCAGCTCGTCCTCGCCCGGCGCCTGCAGCTCGATCTTGCACAGGAAGCGGTCGAGCTGTGCCTCGGGCAGCGGATAGGTGCCCTCCATCTCGATCGGGTTCTGCGTCGCGATCACGAAGAACGGGTCCTCGAGCGCGCGCGTCTCGCCGAACATCGTGACCTGGCGCTCCTGCATCGCTTCGAGCAGCGCCGACTGCGTGCGCGGCGTGGCGCGGTTGACCTCGTCCGCCAGCAGCACCTGCGTGAAGATCGGGCCGGCTTCGAAGCGGAAGGTGCGCGCGCCCGACGCGTCCTCGTCGAGGATGCGCATGCCCAGGATGTCGCCCGGCATCAGGTCGGGCGTGAACTGCACGCGTTGGAAGCGGATGCCGAGCGATCCGGCGAGGCTCTTCACCAGCGTGGTCTTGCCCAGGCCTGGCGCGCCCTCGAGCAGCGCGTGGCCGTCGGCCAGGATGCAGGACAGGAGGAGGTCGACCACCTCGCGGTGGCCGAGGAAGCCGGCGGAGACGCGCTCGCGCAGCTCGGCTACGCCGGTGCGCGCGCGCTCGAAGCGCTCGGCGACGTCGGGGGTGGGCTGGGTTTCGGTCATCGGGCCTCCCGCGGGAGACGCGCAAGGATAAGGCTCTGGAGCTCTCCCAGGCTCGTCACCCGAGGGATCCCTGGCGCGGCGCCGGCCGCGAGGGCTCCGGCATGGTCCACGAGCACCGGCGCGATCCCGACGTCGAGCGCCGCGGCGCCGTCCTTGTCGGGGTGGTCGCCGGCGTGCAGGACGGCCGTGGGCGGGACGCCGGCGTGCTCCAGGGCGGTGTGGAAGATCGCGGGGTCGGGCTTCTCCTGGCGCACGATCGCCGAGCAGACGACGAAGTCGAGCCGCTCGGCGAGCCCCACGGCCGCGAGCACGCGGGGGAGCCGCGCGCTCCAGTTCGACACCACGCCCACCGTCAGGCCGCGCTCGCGGCACGCGTCGAGCAGGGTGTCCGCGCCCGCGAACAGGCGGAACGTGCGCGGGTCCTCGAAGCGCCCGAAGAGCTCCGCGGTGATCGCCGGGAGGTGCGCCTCGGCGAGCCCCAGATAGTCGTGGAAGATCTTTCCGATGTAGGCCTCGAACCAGGGGTCCGAGTAGCGGAAGGCGCCGTCGATCTCCGGCGGCAGCTCCTCGTGCGCGCGGCGCATCAGCCCGAGCATCGCGCGTTCGTCGAGCTCCGCCCCGCGCGAGCACGCGGCCTCGGCATAGATCGCAAAGCGCGAAGGCTCTTCCCGCACCAGCGTGTTTCCAACGTCGAGGAAGACTGCTCGCAGGGGCTCGCGTTGGGACATCCGGTTTCGCGCCAGATCGGGCACGGCGCGAGCCGATCTTAGATCCTGCAGAGCAACCGGGCACGCACGCGGGCTCATCCGCGGCGCCCATGTGGACATGTTTTTTCGACGCAGGATCGGGGGGGCGGCGGGTGCCGGGCTTCTCGCCCTGGTCTCGGGCGGGTGCCTTGGCCGGCTTCCGATCGCCCGCGAAGATCCCGGGGCAGAGCTCGTCGCCGAGGCGCGCCGCAACGAGGTGGGCGGGCTACACGATCCCTGCGGGCCGGTGGGCCTTTGGGGACCTTGGGTCGAGCACAACGGCGGCCCCGAGCTACGCGCGCCACTCGCCGATGCGCGACTCTCGGCACGACGCGACCTGCGGCTCGGGCTGGAGGTCTTGGAGCGCGAGATGGCGCTGCGCTCCCAGCACCCCGCGCTTCTCGCCGCTCGCGGCACGCTGCTGGCCGAGATGGGCTTCCTGCGCGCCGGCGAGCAGGACCTCGAGCACGCGCTGCGGCTGCGGCCCGACACGTCGTGCTTCTGGTGGGCGCTGGGCGAGGTGCGGCGCAAGCTGCGCCTGCTGCACGGCGCCGACGAGGCGCTCGCGCGCGCGTACGGCCTCGGCGAGCGTCACCCCGCGCTCCTGCTCGCGCTCGCGGAGGTGAAGGGCGCCCGCGGCGACGCGCGGCAGGCGGCGGTCTTCTACGCGCGCCGCGCGTGGACGCTCGAGAGCCAGGGCCAGCTGGACCTGGCCCGCCACGCGTACGAGGAGGCGCTGCGGGTCGAGACCGACCCGCGCCGGCGGGAGCACCTGGAGACGCGCCTCGCGGCGCGCTGATCCGCCGGAGCGGCCCCGCTCCCGGCTATCCCAGCAGCTTCGCGACCAGCGCGTCGAGCTCTTCGGAGATCTTCTCGGTGAACTCCTCGCCGAAGTCCATCTCGAGCACGTCGATCTCCTCGAACATGTAGCGGCCGGTCGAGCGGCTGAAGGGGATGCCGTACTCCCAGCGGCTCCCGTCGGAGGCGTGGATCACGAGCTCGATCTGGTCGTCGCCCTCGACGGGCTTCAGGGCGTAGTCGACGACGTCGTAGTTGACCATTTTGAAGGGAGATCTCGGCCTGGGTGGGAGGGGCGGAGGTAAAGAGCCCGACATGGTAGGGCTGGATCCGCGGTTCCGGAAGCAGCCCCCGGCGCCAGATGGCCGTTCGGGGTGCTACCTATGGTAGAAAGTGCCCAATGCGTTCCACGGGCGGGTCTTTGGCGGCTCTGCTGCTGGCTCTGGGCACGGCTTCGTGCTCGGACCGCGAGCTCCAATTCGAGGGGGCCTTCCTCGCGCTGGCGGACCGGGTCGACGTGGCGGACCTCGACGTCTCTGCGCCGCTTCCGCTGTCCGGCGTGGTCAGCCAGGTCGCGTGGGTGCGCGACGGCTTCGCCGGAATCGTGGTCGACCTGGAGCGCGACGACGGCATGGGCGGCAACGCCGACGGGCTGCGGCTGACGCGCTGGCCCCTGCCGCTGCCGGCCGCGAGCTCCTCCGGCGGCGCGGACGACCTGCCCGAGCTGATCGGGCTCCCGATCGCGCGCCTGTCGCTGGGGGCCGAGCTCGAAGGCGAGCAGGTGAGCGGCTTCTGGGTCCGCGGCAGCGAGCTCGGCATCGTGCACCGCGTCGGGCAGCGCCTGCCCGAGAAGATCCAGCTTTGCTACCCCGTCAGCGCGGCGCACCTCGCCGACACAGCGCTCGGCGCGGGCTTTCCGGCGAGCGACATGTTCGTGGCGCGCGTCCAGCGCGGGCCGACGTCGGTCGAGGCGTTGGCGATCCCGTCGGGAGCCACGATGACCATCCAGCTGCCGCCGGTCCCCGCCGGGCGGCTCGAGGGCGACTTCTCGGCGCTGACGAGCGACCTGTCCGGCACCGGGCCCGAAGTCGTGCTGCGCGTCGATGGCAAGGAGCTGTTCCGCAACGTGCTCGGCACCGATGGCTCGACCACGCCGATCGGAACGCGCACGCAGCCGCACCTCGCGCTCGAGCGCTCCACCGATCCGCGCGAGGTCGAGATCGAGGTGATCGACGCGCCCGGAAGCGTCGCGTTCTTCGAGGCGCCGATCTGGTCGCGGCCGCGCAGCTGGCGGGATACGCCGAACGTGCTGCTGGTGGTCGTCGACTCCCTGCGCGGAGATCGCGTCGGCGCGCTGGGCGGGCGGGGAGAGCTCACTCCCAACCTGGACCGGCTATCGCTCGACATGGTGGGCTACAAGCACGCTTGGTCGACGTCCTGCTGGACGCTGCCGGCCGTCGCGTCGATCCTGACGTCGACGCATAGCACGCAGCACCAAGCGTGGCTCCACGACAGCAGGCTGGGGCGCGGCGTCACCACGATCGCCGAGGCGTACCGCGAGGCCGGCTATCGCACGGCCGCCTTCACCGGCGGCGGCTTCGTCGGGCCGGTCTTCGGCGTCGACCGCGGGTTCCATCGCTTCGACGGGCGCGGCGGCGGCATCGATGTGGTGCTCGACCGCGCGCGCGAGTTCCTCGACGACGCCGAGGGAGGGCCGTGGTTCCTCTTCCTCCACACGTACGAGGTGCACTCGCCCTACGAGCCGCCCGAGGAAGCGGCCGAGTCGGTGCGGCGCAGCTATCCCAACGCTCTCCGCGACCGTCGCCCCGAGCCGCAGCCGTTCGTGGCGGACGCGCTGGATGGCGAGGCGATCACGCAGAAGCAGTTCCAGGCGCTCTCCGAGCTCTACGACGCCGAGGTCGCCTACACCGACGCCGCGCTGGGCCGCTTCTTCGACGACCTGAAGGCGGGCGGGCTGTACGACGATGCCGCCATCTGCATCACCTCCGACCACGGTGAGGAGTTCGGCGAGCACAACCTGGTCGGGCACGGCGACGCGCTCTACGTCGAGAGCGTGCACGTCCCGCTCTTCTTCAAGCTGCCCGGCAACGAGCGCGGCGGCGTCCGCCGCGAGGAGCCCGCATCGACGCTCGACGTCGCGCCGACGCTGATGCAGATCTCCGAGCTGGAGGGCATTGCCGCCGGCACGACCTTCGCCGGGCGCTCGCTGTTCACGGGCAAGCGCGGCTCTCCGGTCTACGCGCAGCGCAACCACCCCGAGGCGGGGCTGCTTGAGATGGTGCGCGACGGCAACCTGGTCTACATCGAGGGTCGCCAGATCTACCCGACCCTCCGCAAGGCCAAGGGGCGCGAGCTGTTCGACCTGGACCGCGACCGCAAGCAGAACGACAACCGGGCCAACAAGAACAACATCAAGTCGGTCAACCAGATGCGGAAGCGGCTCGAGCTGCTGCGCCGCAACTTCGGCGAGGTCATGGTCGAGGACACCAAGGCCGCGATCGACGCGAAGCAGGCCTCCGCGCTCAAGCGGCTCGGCTACTGAGCCGCGCCCGTCGGCGGGGCCCGACGTACCCGGCTCGCGCTAGAACGAGTAGGTCGTCGAGAAGGTCAGCCCGTCGATGATGATGTCGACCACGCCCGTCGCCATCGCCGCCGGGTCGTTGGCGGGCTTGGCGAGAATCCACAGATACTCGCCGTCCGGCTGCCCGGCCTCGTAGGTGCCCTCCAAGACCGTGATCGGCGCGCTGCCGTCGTCCTCGGTCACGATGATCGAGGACTTCAGGTTCGGCCCGCAGCGCAGGCTGTTCTCGTCGCGCGGATCCAGGAGCAGCTTGAAGAGGTTCGGCGCGGCCGAGCCGGCTTGGTTCGGCTTCTCCTTGAGCATCGTCGACGAGCTGCCCACGACCTGGCCGCCGGCTTCGATCTGAAACTCGGTGCGCGACAAGAGCTCGCCGTTCACCGTCACGTCGAGCGGGTAGAGGCCCGCGTCGATGGGGGCGGCGAAGACCGCCGAGTAGAGCCCGTCTCCCAGGTCGGTCGGGCCGGCGAGCAGGTCCAGGCCGGCTCCGCCGATCTCGACCGCTTGCCCAGGACCCAGCGCGATGCCGTCCGCCGTCTTCGGCGCGATCAGCACGCGCACGGTGTCGGTGCTGCCGGCGCGGACGGCCTCGGGCCGCACGGTGCCGGTGGTGCCGCTCGCGTCGCGCGGGTCGTAGAAGTGCACGCGCGGCCGGATCTTGACCTCCCAGCCGTCGAAGGAGACCTGGGCGCGGTAGGAGCCCGGCCCCGCCGGAGGCGCGAAATAGCGCACGTACTGGTTCGCCTGCAGGTGCTGCACCGGCCCGCTCGGGGCGAGCCCCGGGACCTCGATGGTGACCGGGACGCCGTTGATCGGGTTGCCGTTCTGGTCGTGCGCGAAGGCGGTCACCGCCAGCGCGGGCTCGGTCGCGATCGTCGTCGGCTGCTTGCCGGCGAGCCCCGCGGGCGGCGCCACGGCGCCGAGCGCGATGGTGCGCGCGTTGGTGCGGACGAGCTCGGGCTCGAGCGCGTAGAGCACCTGGTTGGGTGTCGTGCCGGGATACAGCAGCGTCAGCCCGGACGGGAACTCGACCGTCAGGTCGACCGCGGGCTCGGTGCCGAGGCCGAAGTAGGCGAAGTTCTCGTGCTGTGAGGCCGTCGGCCCGTCGAGCCCCACCTGCCGCAGGTGCGGGTAGCCGAACGAGTCCGTGAAGCTCGCCTTGACGCCGAATCCGCCGCGCGCCGAGGTGCGACACACCGGCCGCACCATCAACCAGCCCTGCCCGGCCGGGTCGATCTGGTTCTCGAAGTAGCGCACCGGACCGACGGTCGACCCGATCAGGATGTCGAGGTCGCCGTCGCGGTCGACGTCCGCCACGGCCATCGCGCGGTCGTCGTTCTCGTCGTACAGGCCCAGCGCCTGCGTCGCGTCGCTGAACGTGAACGAGCTGCCGGGCCCGTCGCCGGTGAACAGGAAGTTGCGCTGGTTGCGCGGGCTGAAGGCGATCGTCGGGCTCGAGCCCGCCACCTGGCCGTTCACCAGGAAGAGGTCGAGCCACAGGTCGAAGTTGAAGTCCTGGAACGTGCAGCCCCAGGCGATCGCGCGGCCCTCGTTCTTCGGGTCCTCCGGATCCGGGACGGTCGCGGCCGCAACGCCGTAGAACTCCTGCTCGTCGTGCCAGGCGCCGCCGCCCGGCCAGCCCTCGTTGATCGACATGCGGTTGTCGTTCGCGTCGGACTTGTAGACGTCGAGGCGGCCGTCGTAGTTCACGTCGCCGATCGCGAAGCCCATGATGCCGCGGACGTGGTCGAAGCCCGAGCCGGCGCTGACGTTCAGCCAGGTGCCGTCGGCTTGGCCGTGAGCGATCTGGTCGCCGTGGTTCTCGGCCGGCAGGTACTGCCCGGCGATGTAGTCGTTGCCGGCGCAGACGTCGAGGTACCCGTCGTCGTCGGCGTCGAGCACGCAGGTGACGTGCGTCGAGCCCGGCAGGTCGAGCCCCAGCTCGGCGCTGACGTCGGTGAACGTCCCGTCGCCGTTGTTGCGGTAGGCGAGGTTGGTCTGCGCGTGGAACTCGGCGAAGATCAGGTCGACCAGGCCGTCGAGGTCGAAGTCGACCCACTGGACGAACAGCGTCTGGCCCTTGCCGACGGTCGAGCTGAGCGCGGTCGCTTCCTGGAAGCGGCCCGTACCGTCGTTTTGGTAGAGCCGACTCGCGCCCGGCAGCGTCACCAGGCCGTCGCTGCCGCTCTCCATCACCCCGATGATGAGGTCGAGGTCGCCGTCGTCGTCGTAGTCCGCCAGCGCCGGCGCCGAGTCGAACTCGCCCACCTCGATGCCCGCGTAGTCGCTGATGTCGGTGAAGACGCCGTCGTCGTTGCGCAGCACCGTGTTCGTCAGCAGCCCGCCGCACAGGACGATGTCGACGTCAAGGTCGTTGTCGATGTCGCCGAACGCAAACCCGCGCTGGGTCCAGTCGAAGATGCCGGTCTCGGCCATCCCGTCGAAGCCGGTGACGCACGCATGTGCGATCCCGAGGTCGGCGGTACGGTCTACGAAGCCCTGCGCGGATGCGAGCGTCGCGAGGGTGAGAAACGGAAGGATGCGGTGGGGTTGGGAGCGGAACCTACGAGTCATCCGAAGAGAGCCAGAGCAACAACAGGCGGGGGGAAGGCAAGCGGGGCCTTAATCGCGTAGGAACAGATAATAGAGCTGTCCCTCGGATTTGGTGCGACCGGCTCGATCTTCCGCCTCGTCGCCGATGCCCAGATAAAGATCCGCCCTGCCAGCCGTGCGGATCGCGCCTCCGGTGTCCTGGTCGAGCAGGAATTGCTCAAAGCGCTCCTCGGGCCCTCCGTAGGCGCCGGGCACGTCCGCCTCGACGAACGTGATGGCTCCGCGCGGAAACAGGCTCTTGTCGGTCGCGATCGAGCGCTCCGCGGTGACCTCGACGTCGAGGCTGCCGTGCGGGTTGCCGTCGATCGGCGTGAAGAAAACGTACGACGCGTTGCGGTGGAGGTAGTCGAAGATCGTGCCCTCGTCCTCGTAGGCGGCCCAGTCGCGGATGGCACGCAGCGAGGCGCGCTCGATCACACCCGCGCTTTCGAGCTCCTTGCCCAGCGACGTGTAGGCGCGGCCGTTCTTCGCCGCGTAGCCGAGCCGCAGCACCTCGCCCGAGAGCAGCTCGATGAAGGCCGAGCCGTTGACGTGCGCGAGAAACGCATCGATCGGGTCGGAGAGCCACACCAGCTCGAGGCCCTTGCCGGCGAGCAGGCTGCGCGACTCGATGGTGGCGCGCGTCGGGTAGTGCGGAAGCGTGCCGCCAGCGGTCTCCCAGCCCAGCACCGACCCGTCGCGAGCCTTCACGAGGTCGTCGGGCTTGGCGTACAGCGGAAAGCGGTAGGTCGAAGACTCGACCGGGCTGCCGCGCAGGATCGGCGTGCAGTACGCGGTAAAGAGCACCCCGCCGCCGCGGCCGTTCCATCCGGCGCTCTTGTAGACCTCGAACTCGGCCTCGACGGCGCGTTGGAACTCGCCCGGGCCGTAGCTCGTCTCGAGGATGTCGCGGAAGCGCTCGAGCGACGCGAGCGCGCGCTCGTGTGTCACGCCCTCGACCGGGAAGAACTGCCTGGCGTGCTCGCGCCGCGTCCACGCGATCGAGTTCTCGAGCGCGGAGAGGATCTCGTCGCGCCGCTCCCACTGCGGGCCGAAGTCGGGCAGCGGATCGCCGGGCCCCAACGGGAGGAGCGCGCTCGCCCCCGGCGCCAGCTCCTGGTTGTAGTCGGGGACGGTCTGGCAGGCGCCGAGCACGAGCAGGAGGCAGAGCCCGGCCGATGCGAGTCCTTGGATGCGCTTCATAACGCGCGAGGATACGGATCCCGCCCGTCTCGATCCAAAGAGGGCGGCTCGTGGCCGCCTAGCGGCGTCCGCGGCCGCCTCCGCCGCCACCTCTCCGGCGGCCGCCGCCACCTCCGCCCCCGCCTCCGCCGGTCCGGCCGCCCGGTCCCCCGCGGCCGCGGCGGGCGTGCATCTCCTGCGCCATCGTCGCCAGCGTGGCGTCGTCCAGCACGGCGCGGGCCGCGGGAAAGACCCGCGCCTCTTCGATGTCGACGTGGCGCTCGTACGCGTCGTCGAGGCGGCGCGACAGGTCCTGGAGCTTGGCTGCATCCGGCGCTTCGGCGAGCGAGCGCAGCTCGGCGTGCAGCTGCTCGTGGTGGCGATGCTCGCCCTCGAGCTCGGCCAGGATCGGGGCCAGGTCGCCGTCGGAAGTCAGCCGCGGGAAGAGCGACTCCTCCTCGTCGCGCTCGTGGCGTTTCACCGAGCGGTCGATGAACTCCGAGACCTCGCGCACGCGCTCGACCGCGGCCGTGTTGCCGTCGCCGCCCAGCCCCGCCACCGCGGCGCGCAGGAGCTCCAGGTGCTCCTGCAGGCGCCGGTGTGACTGCTCGAGCATCTCGAACGGGTCCTTCCGGCGGTGAGGATCGTCGCGCGGCGCCATGGCACCCACCTTACTCGCGGGTACCCCCCGCCGTCACCGATACTGGGCGCGCCACTCCTCGGGGCGGGGCGCAAGGTCGCCCTCGACGCTGTAGTGCCGCCTCAGCGCGTGCAGACGCTCGGTCAGGCCCTTCGCGACCTCCTCGTACCCGGGCTGTCCGTAGACGTTGGTCGTCTCGTCGGGATCGGCCTCGAGGTCGTACAGCTCCCACTCGTCGAACTCGTAGAAGCGCATCAGCTTGTAGCGGTCGGTGCGCACGCCGTCGTGGCGCGCGACCATGTGGACCGCGGGGAAGCCGTAGTAGTGGTAGTAGATCGCGTCGCGCCACTCGGGCTCCTCGCCGCGCAGGAGCGGAACGAGCGAGCGCCCCTGCAGATCTTCCGGCACGTCGACGCCGGCAGCCTCGAGGAACGTCGCCGCGTAGTCGAGGTTCTGCACCAACTCGTCCGCCACGGCACCCGCCTCGGTCACGCCGGGCCAGCGGACGATCAGCGGCATCCCGAGCGACTCCTCGTACATCCACCGCTTGTCGTACCAACCATGGTCGCCGAGATAGAAGCCCTGGTCCGACGAGTACACCACGATCGTGTTGTCCGCGAGCCCCGCCTCGTCGAGGTACGCCAGCAACCGCCCGAGGGCGTCGTCGACGCCGCGCACGCAGCGCAGGTAGTTCTTCACATAGCGCTGGTACTTCCAACGCACCAACGCCTCGCCTTCGAGCTCGGCCTCCCAGAAGGCGTCGTTCTCATCCTCGTACGCTGCCAGCCACGTTGCGCGCTGCGCGTCGGTCATCGCGTCGAGGTTGCGCCAACCGGACCGGTCGCTGCCGATCTCGCTGTTGGGGTCGTAGCCCTCCCGCGGCGTGACGAATAGGTCGTAGACCAGGTTCATGTGCCGGTCGATCTCCATCTGCTGATGGCGCGCGGGGCTGGCGTTGTCCTCCCAACGGTCGAACAGCGTCGCCGGCACCGGCAGCTCGACGTCGTCGTACAGGTCGAGGTAGCGCGGCGCCGGCATCCAGTTGCGGTGCGGCGCCTTGAACTGGCACATCAGCAGGAAGGGCTGTTCCTCGTCGCGCCCCTCCATCCACTCGATCGCGAGGTCGGTGACGACGTCGGTGCTGTGGCCCTCGATGACGCGCTCGCCGCCGTCGTGCAGCATGCGCGGGTTGTAGTAGCGCCCCTGCCCCGGCAGCACTTCCCAGTGGTCGAAGCCCTCGGGATCGGACGTCAGGTGCCACTTGCCGACCAGCGCCGTCTGATAGCCGGCGCCGCGCAACAGCTTCGGGAAGGTCTGCTGCGACCCGTCGAACCGATCGCCGTTCTTGCGGAAGCCGTTGATGTGGCTGTGCTTGCCGGTGAGGATCACCGCCCGGCTGGGCCCGCAGATCGAGTTGGTGCAGAAGCTGCGCTCGAAGCGCATGCCTTCGCTGGCGAGGCGGTCGATGTTGGGGGTGGGGTCGACCGCGGCCAGCGGGCCGCCGTAGGCGCCGATGGCGTGGGGGGCGTGGTCGTCGCTGAAGACGAAGAGGATGTTGGGCGAGCGCTGTGGGGCGGCCAGCATGCTGGCCAGGAGGATCGTCGGAAGCATGGGGCTCGTGATGGGGCGCGGAGGGAAGTGGCGGGACTAGGACGACGCGACGCCGGGCCCGTCGTCGAGGAACAAAGCGACGTACGGCTCATACCGAAAACGCCGGTTGCGCGCGTTGCCGGTGATCTCGGAGAAGATGCCCAGCTCGCCCATGCGGCGAGTGAGGTTGTTGGCCGCGACGTAGGTCGTGCCGGTGATCTCTTGGACGTCGGCCACCGACACGATCGGCCGGTCGAACAGCGACTCAAGGACTCGATGCCCTTTGGCCGCCGATCGGTCCAGCTCCTCGGTGATTCGGGCGCGATGCAGCTCTCGCAGCTCGAGGATGCGGCGGGCGGTCTCGGCCGCCTCCGCGCAGACGTTGGTGACGCCGCGGAGGAAGAACTCGAGCCACGCCTCCCAGTCGCCCCGGTCGCGGACCGCCTGGAGCCGGTCGTAGTACTCCGAGCGGTGGCGCTTGAAGAAGTGCGAGAGGTAGAGCACCGGCTTCGCGAGCAGGAGCCGCTCGGTGAGCAGAAAGGTGATGAGGAGCCGCCCAACGCGCCCGTTTCCGTCGAGGAAGGGGTGGATCGTCTCGAACTGGGCGTGTGCGAGGCCGATCTTGATCAGGTCCGGCAGGTCGTCGCCGTCGTGGAGGAAGCGCTCGAGCTGCGCCAGCGCCTCCGGGACATCCTGGGGAGGCGGCGGAACGAAGGTCGCGTTGTTCAGGCCGCATCCCGAAGGCCCGATCCAGCTCTGCGTCTGCCGCAGTTCCCCCGGGGTCAGCTTGCCGCCTCGGACTCCCCGGAGCAGTCGCTCATGAGTCTCCCGGATCAGGCGGACGGAGACCGGGAGCTCGTCGAGGCGAGACAGGCCGTGCTTCATCGCAGCCACGTAGTTGACCACCTCGTCCACGTCGTTCGGCAGGGGGGTGAGCAGGTCTGCTTCCGCTGCCAAGAGGTCGTGGAGCGAGCTCTGCGTCCCCTCGATTTGGCTCGAGAGAACGGCTTCCTTCCGGACGTACATGAAGACGAACAGGTCCGGATTGGGGAGCGTCTGGACCGAGCCGTCCAGCCGCCCAAGCGCGCGGTCCGCTGCCGAGAGCTGGACCTGGAGTGGTCCGTCCAGAACGAGCGGAGGGTCCGGCGGGAGCGGCGCCGGCGAGAAGGTGCGGTGGCCGCCCGACTGCGGGACGTAGCGGCCTGCACGGCCTGTGATGTCCGCCCTCTGCTCGCCCATGCTAAAGGACAGGTATGCTATGCGCCCCTGGGGCGCTGTATATTATATGCTGGGTTGCATATGGGTGCGGGCGCAACCCCTTGCTACACCTAGCCTTGCGGTAGCGCCCTGCGTTCGGCGCTCCGTCGCTCGCGGACGAAGCGCCGAGTCGCGCCCCTAAGCCCGCAGCCGCGCCAGCCGCTTCTCCCGATCCGCCGCGAAGCGCGCGATACCCGCCCACAGCGCCTCGGGGTCGATGTGCGCCTCGACCTTCAGCTCGTCCACGCTGCCGCCGGTGCGCCAGCGGTCGTCCCAGTCGGAGCTCATCGCGTACTCGCCGGCGATCTTGGTCGCCATCCAGTCGTGCATGATGCGGCGCGAGCCGTTGGTGATGACGGTCGAGTCGAGCCAGTCCGACCACGGGAGGACCGAGTCGCGGTACTCCTCGCTCTGCATCTGGAAGAGCTCCCACGAGGCGGCCTGGACCAGCTTGACGTTCGGGCCCTCGCCGGCGAGGAGGCGCGGGAGGAGCTGGTAGACCGAGTCGGTCGTGCTGGTGCCCTGCACGATGACCGTGCCCTCCTTGGGGCGCGCCGGGTCGTGGGGCTTGATGACGTAGGCGCCCTTGGCGGCCTCGCGGAAAGAGGGGACGCCGAGGGCGGCGCGGTCGGGGATCACGACCGGGGGGCGGGTCGTGTGGAGCGCGACGATCGGCCTGTCGGACGCGAGGGCGGCGGCGAGGAGCGGAGCGACCTCGTTGTGCTCCCACGGCACGACGTTGATGACCTTGCCGTCGGGGAACAGCTGGGTGACGCCGGGGGCGAAGATGCCGAAGTGCGTGCGGCTGTCCTCGGCCGTCTCGGGGCCGGAGTGGCCGACGACCCAGATGACCTTGCCGACCTTCAGGGGGCAGTCCTGGGCGAGCTGGCTGAAGAGGCGGAAGAGGCCGTACTTCAGGTAGGAGAACGAGCCGTACGTCGAGCAGGCGCCCCAGTAGCCGTTGAACTCCGCCTCGGGCTCCGACGACATGTTCACCGTGGCGAGGCCGACCGAGAGGCCGGCGTTGGTGAACTCGGTGATCTGCTGCGGGAGCAGGCTGCCGCCGGGGTTCTCGCCGCGCTCGTACCAGCCGAAGCCCTCGAAGTCGCCGTGGGGCTTGGCGAAGCCCGAGATGTTGGTCGAGTCGGCGAGGTCGGCCGAGCTGGCCAGGACGAGCGGCCGGCCCATGTGCTTGGCCGACTGGGCGTTGACCCACGCGGCGAAGGTCGAGAAGCCCTTGCGGTTGGGCGCTTTGTCGCCGGGCGCGACGAAGAGTTCGTCGGGCAGCGTGTCCACCGCCAGCCATGAGCGATCCTGCGCCAGGTTCTTCTCGGCCGTCAGCCGGAACTCGTCGGGCTTGGCCGGGACCGACTCGCCCAGCTCGATCAGCGTGTCGGCGAGATAGGCGACCAGCTCGGGGTCGTCGCGCAGGACCGACAAGACCGTCTCCATCCACTTGCGCGTCTGCTCGCGGCACGCGTCCTCGCCGGGGTCGGTCGTGTCGCCGGCGCCCTCGAACTCGACGCCGTACTTCTTCGCGAAGTCCTCGCGGCACTGCCAGAAGAGCTCGGAGTTGCGCTTGTGCGCCGCGCCGTGCGACGAGTAGTCGAACTTGTGGTAGCCGCGGCCCTTGCGCGTCTTGAACCACACCATGCCGGGGCGGCCCTCGGTGTCGTCGGCGTGGACGATCGAGAGCAGCGCGCGCGTGATCTGCCCGTAGTCGTGCCCGTCCTCGGCGCCGGCGACGCGCCAGCCGTAGGGCTCGTACCACTCCTTGGGCGTGCCCTTCACCACCGTGCTGTTGGCGAAGAAGTCGATGCCGTGGTCGTTCCAGTCGAACAGCACGACCAGGTTGTCGAGCCCCAGGCCCCAGGCCGAGTTCTTCGATTCGTGGTGCGCGCCGGCGGTGTGGCCGCCCTCGCCCTCGACCGCGAACACGCGCGTGTCGCTGGCGCCGGCGTGCTTGAGCGCCATCGCCTCGCCGACCGCTGCCGGCATGCCGTGGCCGGACGGGCCGGTATTGAACTTGAAGAAGAGCGTCTTGCCCTCCATCTCGGCGTGCCCCGGCAGGTGCTGGTTGTGCCGGAGGTGCAGCAGGTCCTCCCACACGAGCTGACGGTCCTCGGCGTTGGGCACGAGGTAGCGCGAGTCGCCGGTCTCGGCGTAGCGCAGGCGCAGCGCCTCGTTGTAGACCGCGAGCATCGCGTAGACGACCGGGCAGCAGTGGCCCGCCACCAGCACGTAGCGATCGCCGAAGGCCTTCTCGGGATGCCGCACGTCCCAGCGCATGCCCGCGCCCAGCGTCGAGGCCACCATCATCGGCACCTTGGACCGCGAGCCGCCGGGGTGGCCGCTCTGGCGCAGGTTGAGCATCAGGTCGATGCACTGGTCCATCAGGTCGCCGACCTTCTCCCAGTGATGGAAGTTGCGGCTAAGGGCCTCGTAGGTGGGGCGCGCGAGGGTCTGCATTAGGGGTTTTCCGTGGGGGGTAGGGCGGGAGCGCAGCCCGACATGATAGCGAGACCCCCACCATTCCCGAGCGGGGCTATCCTGGAGACAGCTAGCCATGTTTCTCGATCGGGCTCGGTTTCCGTTCCTCGCGGAGCTCGAAGGGAGCTGGCGCGCCGTCCGGGCCGAATCCGAGGCCCTCGGCGCGGAGGACTACAGCCCCTGGGTCTACGGCGAGGCGAGCGTCGGCGGGTGGGGGGTCTTTCCGCTCCTCAACCGCGGGCTCGAGCTGCCGGAGAACCCCTGGGACCTCGGCGCGAACGCCCGCCGCTGCCCGCACACCGCCGAGCTGGTGCGGAGCATCCCCGGCGCGTTCCTCGCCGCCTTCTCGCGGCTCGAGGGCGGCGCGCACATCCTGCCCCACCAGGACTACCTCTCGCCGGCGACTTACCGCGCGCACCTCGCCCTCGTGATCCCCGGCGACGGCGGGATTCGCGCGGTCGGAGGGATGGGACGAAACTGGCACGAGGGCTCCGGCTTCGTGTTCGACGGCTCGGTGCGCCACGAGGCCGCGAACCTGTGTGAGCATCCGCGCGTCGTGCTGCTGGTCGACGTTCGCTCCGAGCTCTATCCCTGAGCGTTGCCCGCGTGTCGGCGGCCGGCGCCGGAAGCGACTTCGCTCCCGCCCCGAGCCTTGCGGAAAGGAAGGCGAGCCGCGCCCGCCGGACGCGTCCCTCACGACGCGGAGAGCCGCCTTTGCGCTTGGCACCCGCGTTGCTCTTGCAACACGTCCGGCCCCCGTCGACGAGACGGTCTCGCGGCGCGGCCGGGAACAGGAAAGGGATTCAGCATGGACGGCATTCAAGGCATCGGCGGTCTGTCTCAGGTCGCGAGGGCTCTGGCGGGCGGCGGCGCGAACGGCGCGATCCCCGGCGGCGCGGAAGGCGCGCAGCGCGTTGGCAACGACCGCGGGCCGATCAGGAACGACAGCGGCCAGACGCCGCTCGACCTGCGCGACGAGCTCAAGTCCGCCGTGCGCGAGGCGATCGCGGACGCGGGCGGCCAGGGCGACCTGCGCTCGATCATCCACGACGCGATCCAGTCCGCGCTGCGCGAGAACGGCTTCGACCCGGACGCGCTGCGGGATGGCTTGCGCGGTGGCTTCGGCGGCGGCAACGACTCGATGCAGCTGTTCGGCGGCACCCTGGGGCTCGACGATCCGCAGTCGGTGCTGCGCGCGCCCGAGGGCAGCGATCCCGATGGACCGGTGAAGAAGTTCCTGATGGCGCTGCGGCCCGGCGCCAACCTCGACACCGAGGGTTAACCGAAGTTCAGCGCGGCGCGGGCGGATTCGCGGCGGTTTCCCCCCACAGGATGGAGCCGTAGGCGACAATCGGACCTTTCCAGGACCGATGAGTGGCCCCTTGCAATCCGCCTTCGTCCGTCCCCGCGTACGGCGCATCGATGCGTCAGGCTCGCTTCCCGTCCTCCTCGAGGAGGTCGTTGCGGAGCTGCGTGCGCGGGACGCGACGGGGCTCGTACGCCTCGCCGGCTCGACCGGCGCGGGGAAGACGTCCGCGCTCGAACACCTGTGTCGCGTGCTGCCGCCCGACGGCGGCTGCGTGTATCTCGACGAGCCGCCGGCCGACGAGGTGCTCGACCTCGGTGCGTCGAGGCTGGTCGTCTACTCGGCCGGGCTCGATGCCGAGCTGGCGGTCGAGGTGCACCGCGCCTGCTTCGAGCTGTGCCCCTGGAGCCGCGACGACCTGCTGGAGTTCCTGCTCGCCTACGATCCCGCCCGCTGCGCCTCGGTCTTCGCGCGCCTGGGCGAGGAGCCCAGCGGCGCCGAGCTCGGTGGCAGCCCCGAGCTCTGGAGCGTCGCCCTCCGCGCCCTGGCCGCCGACGAGTCGCTGGTCGGCGCTACACGCGCACTGCGGGGCGAGGTCGAGAGCTGCTTCTCGCGACGCGGCTTCGGCCGCATGCTGCGGCGCAGCTGCCTGCTCGCCACGCTCGGCGACGCCGAGGCGCTGCCGCGCGGCCTGAGCAACCTGGCCGACCTGCCGGCCGACTCCTCGCGCTTGGTCCGGCACCCCTTCGTACACGCGCTGCTCGCGGCCGAGGAGCTGGTCGCCGAGCTGCGCGAAGGCGCGCCCGACTTCGACCTCGTGCGTCCGCTGCCGCCGGACGTCTGCGCGCTGGCGGCTCCGTTGCTCGCGGCCGAGCCCGAGGCGCGGCGCTTCCTCGAGCAGCGGATCGAGGAACAGGGCCGCGTGCGACCCGCGCCCGCGGCGAGCCTGCTTCACGCCGCGGACCGCGAGTGGCTGCGGGGCTTCCTCGCGCGCGGGCGCGACGCGAAGCGGCCGCTGCCGATCCTCGCCGGAGCGCGGTTGCCCGAAGCGTGCCTGGCGGGACTCGAGGGCGGCGTCGAGCTGACGGTGGACCGCGCCGACCTGCACGGCAGCGACTGGACGCGGGCCGAGATCGGGCGGCTCTCGGCATCCAGCGCGGACCTGCGCGAGGCCGTGCTGCGGCTCGCCCGCGTGCGCGCGCTGGCCGCGGTCGGCGCCAACCTGCAGGGAGCCGACCTGCGCGGCCTGATCGCGCCGTCGGCGAACCTCAGCTCGGCCGACCTCAGCGGCGCGCGCATGAGCCGCGCCAGCTTGCGCGGGGCCGACCTGGCCCACACCCTGCTTGCGGCGGCGGACCTGCGGCGCGCCGAGCTCAGCCATGCCTCGCTCGTCGGCGCGATCGTCGAGGGCGCTCGCTTCGCGCACGCCAACCTGCGCGGCGCCCGGATGACCGGGCTCGACCTGCGCTCGGTCGAGCTCGAAGGCGCGAGCCTCGCGGGCGCCGACCTGGCGGGCAGCAATCTGGAGAGCATGGAGCTCGGCGGCGTGAGCCTCACCCGCGCCGATCTCGAGGGCGCGCTGCTGACCGATTCGGTGTGCCGCGAAGCCGACCTTCAGGGCGTCAACCTGCGCCGCGCGGGGCTGGCGGGGATCGACTGGGAGGGGGCGGATCTGCGCGAGGCGAACCTGTCCAGCGCCTCGTTCCACCTCGGCTCGACCCGCAGCGGCACGCTCACCGGCTATCCCAGCCAGGGCACGCGCACCGGCTTCTACGACGACGAGCTGACCGACACCGCCTTCCGCGCGCCCGAGGAGGTGCGCAAGGCGAGCCTGCGCGGCGCCGATCTGCGCGGCGCGCGCGTGCAGGGCACCGACTTCTACCTGGTCGACCTGCGCGAGGCGCGCTACGACGCCGACCAGGCCGAGCACTTCCGCCGCTGCGGGGCGATCCTCAGCCGGCCGGAGTAGGCGCCTCGGGGAGCTCGAACCAGAAGGCGGCTCCGCCCCCCTCGCGCGCCGCATAGCCGATCTTCCCGCCCCAGCGCTGCACCGTCGTCGCGCAGTAGTAGAGCCCCAGCCCCGCCGAGCCCGCGTTGGGCCCCGAGCGGCTGCGCGGGCGGAAGATGCGCTCGACCTTGTCTTCGGGCACGCCGGGGCCGCGGTCGAGCACCTGAGCCCGGGCTCCTTCGTCCGACCGCGAGAGCGCGATCTCGACGGCGCCGCCGGCGGGGGAGTGCCGGATCGCGTTCTCGATCAGGTTGAAGAACACGCGCCGCAGCCGGTCCGCGTTTCCGGCCACGCACGTGCCCGGCGCCAGGTCGCCGACGTCGAGCGAGGATCCCAGCTGGCGCTCCTCGAGCGCCGTGCTCTGACCGTCGAGCGCCTCGCGCGCGCACCCGGCGAGATCCGTCGACCCCGCGGAGCCGGCGGCCGGGTCCACCTCGGCCAGGTCGGCCGAGAAGAGGTCGAGGACGTCCTGGATCATCTCGCGCTGCAGGCGCGCCTGGCGCAGGCCGAGCTCGACCATCTGGGTCTCGCGCTCGGGCGACACGCCGCGCTCGAGCAGCGAGAGGGCGCCCATCATGCCCGCCAGCGGACCCTTCAGGTCGTGCACGATGCAGCCGAGCAGGATCTCCTTCTTCTCGATCTCGCGCTGTGTGCGGCGGAACTCGAGCGTCGTCTCGCGCGCCTTCTGCAGCAGCCGGCGCTTCTCGTGGGCGGTGTCCTCCTGCGAGCGGACGACCAGCACGCGGCGCCCCCCGGCGAGGAGCAGCGCGGTCGCCTCGAGCGCCAGCTCGAGCTCGCCTATCTGCTCCATCCAGATGCCCGAGTGCAGCCGGCCGGACCGGCCGGAGTCCCACTGCTCGCGCGCGTCGTGCAGGAAGTTCTCGAGGAACGGGACGACGTCGCCGCCGTCGAACGTCTCGCCTCCGGTGGCCTGCGGACCCAGCACGGCCTCGATCCAGAAGGGCCAGCCGGCGATGCGGCGCAGCCGGCCGCCGCGGACCTCCTCGACCGCGATGGCGGCCATCGAGGTGAGCACCTCGCCGATCACGCCGGCGTCGGTCGCGTCCTCGCCACGCGCGGACGCGAGCACGGCCGCGTTGTGCTCCTGCTGGATCAGCCGGTAGCGCTCGGCGTCGTCCGTGACGTCGACCAGCAGCACGACGGTGCCGCCGCCAGGCTCAGCGATCTGGTGCACGTCGACGAAGGCGCCGCCGGGCAGCTGCACGCGCGGGAGCGTCGATGCGCCCGACAGAGGCGCGTCGAGCCCGACCAGAAAGTCCGCGACCTGCCCGAGCTCGGTGCCCGGCTCCGGCCGGGCGAGGGCCAGCGCGGCCAGGTCGCCGCCGCTTGCCTGGACCCGGCCGGCGTCGTCGGTGCGCAGGTAGGCGAAGCGCCGCTGGCCGAGCGCCAGGGGCAGCAGGACGCTCGCCAGCTCGCTGGGGACCGACTGCATGCGCGCCTACTTGGGCGCCATCATCCGCGCCGCCAGCTCGTGGAAGGCGTCCTCGACGCCCTCGCCGGTCTTGGCGCTGGTGAGGCGCGGAGAGAGGCCCTCGGCGCGCAGGCGCTCGAGCGCGGCGTCGTCGAGCTCCCACTCGTCCGCGAGGTCGCTCTTGTTGAGCAGGAAGACCGACGGCACGTCGCCGAGGTCTTCGCTCATGCGGTCGCGCAGCGTCAGCGCGGCCTCGACGGTGCGCGCGCGCGTCCCGTCCGCGATCAGCACGAAGCCGGAAGAGCCGCGCACGTAGGAGCTGCGGACCTGCTGGAAGTCGTCGTCGCCGTGCAGGTCCCAGATGACGAGCACGACCTCGACTCCGTCGACCGAGAGCTCCTTCTTCTCGATGCGCACGCCGACGGTGGTGAGGTAGTCCTCGGAGAAGATGCTGTGTACGAAGCGCTCCACCAGGCTGGTCTTGCCGACCGCGAACGCGCCCAGCATGCAGACCTTGCGGCGGATCACTCGCCGTCCACCGCGGCCAGCCCGCTCTCGTCGACCCATCTTGCGCCGAGGGCCGGCGCGAGGGTGCGCACCTGCTCGAGCCACGCCTCCGGCGCCGCCCCGTGCAGCTCGAGCACGCCGTCGTCGAGCACGAGCACCACCCCCGAAGGCGGCATCAGCGCGCTCTCGATGCGGGCGAGGACCATGCCCGGCTCCATGGAGTGGAAGGTCTGCCAGCTCCAGTGGACGATGATCTTGTCGATGCTCGCGTCGGCGGCGACCTGCTCCGGGTCGCGCGCTGCGGGGTCGCGCAGACCGGAGATCCAGACCTCGTCGCCGTCGCGGCGCGACTCGACGACGAACAGCCCGGGCTCGGCGGATACGCGCTCGACAAGGCTTTGGAACTCGGTCTCCTGGGCGCGCGACGCGAAGAAGGCCCGCGCGGCGAGGATCACCAGCAGCACGAGCACCACCGCGACGCCAGCCAGCGGCGCGGACACGCGCGTCTTGCGCTGGTGCTCGCGGACCTTCTGCTCGAGCAGCTCTTCCAGCAGCGGCCGCGCCGGCTCGAACGCGACGTCGTCGCCGTCGTACTCGGCGAGCTCGTCCGCGCAGGTCGAATGGACCTCGGCCAAGCGTTCCTCGATCCGCTCCTGGAGGTCGAGCGGCGGGATCCCGCGCACGAGCGCCGCGAGGATCGCCTCGGGACCATCGGCGATGACCAAGCGCTGCTCGCCGAGCGGCAGCTGGCCGCCCGCCTCGCCCGCGCTGCCCGGGAACGAGTCGCGCGCGAACTGACGGATCGCGGTCAGCATCGCCGTCACCATGTCCGCGTCCTGCGCTGGGACGGCGGGCGCGACCACGTGCTGCAGCAGCAGCCCGTCCTCGCGGTGGATCAGGAAGACCTGCTCGACGCGATACACCAGGCTGTGCATCAGCGCGACCTCGGAGAACGGCCGGCCGGTGCGGTAGGCCTCGAGGCGCCACTTCAGGCCGCGCACCGAGAAGGTGTTCTCGAGGATCTGGTTGAAGCTCTCGATCATCGTCGAGAGCGAGTGCCGGATCGACTTGCGGATCGCCGGCCCGAGCGAGGGGAAGATCGCGTCCGCCAGCGCCTTCGGGTTGCGGCGCACCGAGTGCTGGATCGACGTCTCGATCGTCGGTGCGAGCGCCTTGCTGAGCTGGTCGTCGCGCGCGGAGCTCATCCGCACGGCGGGGCCGAGCACGTCGGCCAGCTCCTTCGCGTCCAGGCCGCGGTCTTCCAGGCGCTCGAGGCGCTGCTGCTCGGGGCCGAGCAGCAGCCGACGCACCTCGTCCAACTCGTCTGCGTCGGCACTGCCGTTTCGCTCGGGCTGCTCGGGCCGCTCGGGCGGAAGGCTGCCGTTCCCCAACGCGGGGGGCTGGACGCGCGGACGCGCCAAGGGCTCTTCGCCAGGGTTCATGGGCTGCTCTTATCGGCCGAAGCCGACCCGCCCATTCTATACCCCTAACGGAGTTGAGTCATTTCCCGGCGCCTTTGCCGCCCAGCTTCATCGCCAGGTCGGCGAGGAATTGAGCGAGCTCGGCCCGGGGAATAGAGCTTTCCCGCAGCTCGGCGAGCTCCTCGTCGACCTCCGCCCCGAGCTCTTCGCGGCCCTGCTCGATCTCGCCCCGCAGCGCCTTCGATTGCTCCAAGAGCTGCTTGCGATGCTCGCGGAAGTTGGCGGCGGTCTGGTCCTGCAACGCGGTCACGCGCTTGCCGACGGCGCGCCCGGTCTCGGTGATGCGCGCCGAAAGCTCCTTCTTCTCGGCCTCGCGGGCGAGCTTCTCGTCGGAGATGCGCTCGAGCAGCGTCTCGATCTCGCCGCGCACGTAGTCCTCGAGCGAGTCCATCTGCCGCTTCAGGTCCTTGCGGACGTCCGCGAGCTCGCGGGTGACCTTCTGCTCGAGCTGCGTGATGCGCTTGGCGGACTTCTGCGCCTCTTTCCCGAAGAGCAGGTCGCGGACCTTCTCGAGGTTGTCTTCCTTGGGGTCGGACTGGGGGGCCATGTTGCTAGCGTTCTTTCTTCGCTTCTTGGTAACCGAAATGCGCAGAGCGGGGCTTCGGCGAAGCTCCGCGGGGGGCGGTGTCAGGACTGGGTGGGCTCGGCCCTGCGGATCCGATAACCCTCGCCCCAGACGGTCTCGATCAGCATCCGTCCGTGGCGATCCAGCTTCTTGCGGAGCCTGCCTAGATGGACGTCGACGGCGTTCGTCCCAGGGTTGAAGTCGATGTCCCAGACCTCCCGCAGGAGATCCTCGCGCGACAGCACCTCGCCGTCGGCTCGGACCAGCGCGACCAGCAGGTCGTATTCCCGCGGCGTCAGGTCGATCGCGTTGCCCGCGCGCTTCACCTTGCGGCGGACCAGGTCGAGGTGCACGTCGCCGTAGTCGATCGGCGCCAGCGAGTTGCGGCGCCGGATGACCGCGTTCATGCGCGCGATCAGCTCCTCGAACTCGAAGGGCTTGACCAGGTAGTCGTCCGCGCCGAGCTCCAGGCCTTTGACGCGCTGCTCGACCATCGCGAGCGACGTCACGAAGATCACCGGGACCTCGTTGCCCTTCTCGCGGACCTCCATCAGGACGTCCCACCCCGAGCGACCCGGCATGGTGACGTCGAGCAGAACGATGTCGAAGGTCCCGCTGGCCTCGTCGTCGAGGATGCGAAGTCCTTCTTCGGCGTTGGGGGCGGTCACGTGGTCTACGCCGGCCTCGTCGAGAGACGTGGAGATGAAGACCAGGAAGTCGGAATCGTCGTCGATAATCAGCGCGCGCAAATCGGGGGTCACCTGCTCTGGGCCCAGAGCATAGGACGCCGACCGGCCGCTTGTCACGTCGCCGGTTTCGCCGCTCTCATCCGCGCCGTAGGACGCCCTCGGCCACCAGCGAGGCGACGAAGCCGTCCAGCTCTTCGAGGGAGGCCCCCAGGTCCGTGGCCAGCTCGGCCTGGGCCGACCGGTCCAGCGAGCTCGTGCAGCGGGTGAGGAGCTCGCGCGCGGCGGGCTCGAGCAGCTCGGGGCGGACGTCCGGCAGCCGGTGCGGTGGCGCCTGGTCGGCGACGAGCAGCACGGTCTCGGTGGCGGCTCCCAGCGAGGCGCCGCGGGGGGCCTGTCCGAGCGCGCGCGCCTCGCTCAGCTCGGAGGCCCACGCGAGCGTGCCCTCCTGCAGCTCGACCAGCGCGGCGCGGGGGGACAGGCTCAGCTCGTCCTCCGCCAGCGGCGGGGCGTCGCCGCGGCTGCGGCGCAGCCGCGCCATGCCCAGCTCGAGTCGCGCCATGGCGGCGACGCCGGCCAGCTCCTCCTCGGCCGCGGTCCGCTTGGCAAAGGCGCCGAACGCGAGTGGCAGCAGCGCGTCCGAGGCGATCGCGTCGTGGAACTCGGGCGACGACAGGAAGCTCGGCAGCAGGCCGTCGGGGGCCGCGAGGGCGGTCAGCCCGAACTCCGACGCCAGGTTGCCGAGGAGCTGTCCCTTGCGCTGGTCGCGCGCGTCCGCCGCGACGGCTTCGGGGTCGAGCGCGCGCAGCAGCGCGAGGTCGTCGTCCGCGAGGCCGGTCGAGGCCTCCGCTTCGCCTTCACCGGCCGCGATGCGCGCGGCGAAGGCCGCGTCCATCTGCATGCGGAACAGCGCGCGCTGCACCCGGCGGTGGTCGGTCACGCGCGCGCCTCCGGAAGCGCGGCGTGCAGGCGCTCGTAGAGCGGCACCACGTCGGCGATCGCGTTGCGCTCGCACTCCAGCACGACGGCGCGCAGGCTCGTCGCTCGCGGAAGCGCCGCTTCGAGGATGCGCCACGTCGCCGGCAGCACGTCGGTGCCGTGGTCGTCGTCGATGAACTCGCGCCCGGATGGCGTGCGGAAGAACGAGCCGCCGGCGACGTGCATCTCGACCACGCGCTCCAGCGGGAACCGCTCGAGCCCGTCGAGCGCGTCGGCTCCGCGCGCGTGCTGGTAGATCGCCAGGTGCGCCACGTCGAGCAGCAGCCCGCAGTCGGCCTCCTCGGCGACCAGCGCGAAGTAGTCGGCCAGGTGCATGCGGCCGGCGAACACGTGGGCGGGCGGGTTCTCGGGGAGCACCTCGAAGCCCGTGGCCTCGCGCAGCTCGCGCACGGCGCGCGCCATCTCGCGGGCCGAGGCCTCCTCGAGCACCGGCGGCATCAGCGTCCCATGCCCGCGGTCGCGCGGGCCCACGTGCCAGAGCCCGGCGTCGCCGCAGAGCCAGGCCGCGCCGACCTCGCGCGCCAGGGCCGCGGTGTCGCGCACCCAGGCCGGGTCGAGGTCCTCGGGCTCCTCGAGGTTGACGTCGAGGAAGTGGTAAGTCGTGGGGTGCCCCGCCGCGACCCACGCGCGCGCGTCCTCGTCGACTCCGCGCGCCAGGTCGCATCCGATCTCTAGGAACTGCACCAGCTGCGGGTGCGCGTCGCGCAGCGCGAGGATGTCGAGGCCCTCGCGCCCCGCGCCGAACTCGGTCGAGACGCCCACGCCGAGCCGCGGAAGGGCGCCAAGGCGCTGCTCGAAGCCGGCCAAGGGATCAGCCGTTGCGCGCGGTGTTGACCCGCGAGTCGTCGTAGAACGCCACCCCGTGCCCGGCACCGGCGCGCGCCTTGGCGAGCCAGACGGCCTGGCCGGTGTGCCACGAGAAGTGCTCGACGACGTGGGAGACCGCGTACACGCCGGTGACGTCGAAGCCCTGGATGCTGTACGAGCGAAGCAGCGCGGCCTCGTCCAGGCCTTCGATGACGCTCGCCGCCGCCTCGACCGTCGCGGTCAGCCGCGCGAAGAGCTCCTCGCCCGAGGGCCCGTCGGTGGCGGCGAACTCGCCGGCGCGGTCGCGATGGTCGGGCGCTGCGGCGACGCCGGACAGGATCCACTGGCGTACGTTGCCTTCGAGGTGCAGCAGCATCACCCCGAAGCTCAACACCTCGTCGTGCGGGCGCCACCAGAGGTCGCCCTCCGGCAGTGCGTCGAGCGCGCGCCGCATCCGCGGCAGGTACGTGTCGCGCAGGAACCTGGCCATCTCGGCCGCCAACACGCCGGCGGTCGTCGTCATCGGGGATCCTCCATGCCGTGGATCGTAGCACTCGGGTGGCGAGGTCGAGATAGGGCGACTAGCCTGCGGCCCATGCCGCTTCCCGCCTGCTTGCTCGCCCTGTTGCTCGCGATCGCCGCCGCCACACCGGGTGCCTCGGCCCAGGCCGCGGCGCCCGAGGGAGCGCTCGCGCCGGCCGGAACCTGGGTCACGCACGGCGGCTCGCCGGCGCGTACGCGCGCGGCCGCGACTCCGGCGCTGCGCGGGACACCGCGCCTCTCCTGGATGTTCGGCGCCGGCCACGCGATCGAGGACGAGCCGCTCGTCTGGGGAGCGCGCGTCTTCCTGTCGCAGCGGATCGACGACGGGCGGCGGCGCCTGACCGTGCTGGATCTGCGCGACGGGTCGGTCGTCGAGGACGTCGAGCTCGCGACGGACCGGCCGCTCGCGCCGAGCGTTTGGGGCGACCTGCTCGTCCTCCGCGCGGACCGCGCGCTGCACGCGTACCGGGTCGGCGCGCGCGGGCTGCGGCGCGTGTGGGAGTTCGCGTGCGGCGCGAACGTGGGCCGTCCGCTGCTGTTCCGCGACGAGCTGTACGTCGTGTGCGGCGACGACCTCCTGCGGCTGCAGGTCGGGAGCGACCGGCCGGATTGGCGCTCGTCCGCCTCGCACCACGGCCGCCCGTCGCTGCGCGGCGACCTCGTGCTGGTCCCCGGCCGCAAGTCGGGGGCCTTCACGATCGACGCGATCGACCGCGAGACCGGCGCGCTGGCGAACCGCATCCAGCTGATACCGGCGGAGGGCGGCGTGCCTCCCGCCGGCGAGCCGGGCGACGCGCTGATCGCCGCCACCGCCGACAACTACATCGCGTACCTCGACCAGCCGTTCCCCTGGCGGCCCGACGCTAAGACCCGCAGCCTGGTCGCGACTCCGCAGCAGCGCGGCCCGCGCGACGCCGTCCGCGAGAGCTGGCTGTTCCACGAGGTCGAGGTCGTCGAGGTTCCCAAGGGGTGGATCGGGCTGAAGGGCCAGGCGGCGGAGCGCAGCTGGTTCCTGAACCGATCGAAGGGCGTCGTGCCCCTGGCTTCGGCGGCGTCGCATCCCACGCTCGTCGCCGGAAGCGGCGCGCCGAGCCGCTCGGGCGGCGTGGTGTACTTCGGCGGCGCGGCGGTCGACCTCGAGAGCTGGCGCGTCCTCTGGCGGATCGACGGTGGGCGGATCGGGCCGGTGATCCCCGCCCGCGACGCGCTCCTGGTGCAGCGCGACGAGCAGACGATCGAGCTCTGGCGGGTGCGCGAGCTGGTGGGCTCCAGCTCGCTCGCCTTCGGCTCGGTGCGGCCGCCGGCCGAGCTGGGCGTACGGCTTGAGGGCGCACGCGCGGTGCTCGCCGACGGAGCGATCGAGGAGGGCGACTTCGAGCTGCAGGAGCGGCGCCAGGCCCTGACGCTGCGCAAGCTGCGGCACGCGGGGCGGTCGAAGGACCTGACGAAGAAGCCGGCGTTTCCGATCGAGGACGTCGCGTTGCTGCTGGACGCGGAGGACCGCGTCGCGTTCGCCGCGGGCCCCGTCACGCTCCTGCGCGCGGCCGACGCCCTGATCGACGCCGAGCTGGCCAAGGAGTACGCCGCGCTCGCGGTCGACGCGCTGCCGGCAAAGGACTACGAGCTGGTCGAGGCCATCGTCGCCGAAGCGCTCGCCTGCGGCGTGGCCGAGGACAACTCCAAGCTCAAGCGCGTGAGGCGTCAGCTCGAGGTCCACGCCGGCAAGGGCTCGGCCGGCCGGCGCGAGGAGCGCGCGCTCGAGATCGAGGCGCGGCTGGCGGCCCTCGAGGAGCGCCCGCAGGAGAACCTGTTCGGGCTCACGACGGCGCTGCCGGCCGAGGAGCACGATCTGCGCGCGGCCCTCCTGCGCGGCGCGCTCATGCGCGATCCGGGGCACGCCTCCAGCCTCGGCGCGCTGGGCACCCTGCCGCCGCTCCACCGCATCGATCTGCTGCGCGAAGTGGTGGACGAGGCCCCCGACCACCCGGCGATCGCCGACGTCGTGCGCGCGTCGCTGCCCGCGGGCGTCAGCGCGACCGAGCCGTTCCAAACGCGCCAGTGGCTCGCGTTCCTCGAGGCGATCGAGCGCTCGCCCGTCACCATCTCCGCACCCAAGCCGCCCGGCGGCGACCTCACGCCAGAGGAGCGCGCGCTGGGCTCGGCCGCGGTGACCTGGCGCAAGGACGTCAAGGCGTTCCAAAGCGAGCACCTGCTGGTGATCACGCCGCTCTCGCAGCCGGGCTCGCTCGCCCGCTGCATCTCGGTCGGCGAGCTGGTCTGCGGTGCGCTCGACGAGATGTTCGCGACCGGCGACCACGTCCGCGACCAGCGCTATCTGCTCGAGATCCATCTGTTCGAGTCGAAGAAGGAGTACCTGGCTCAAAGCGCGCGCGGCGGCGGGCACTCGGGCCTGGAGTGGACCGCGGGGCACTACGACCGCGGCGAGAACGTGTCGCGGCTCTTCCTGCCGGCGGACGACGAGAGCTTCGAGGACGTCACGCAGACCTTCGTCCACGAGCTCACGCACCAGTGGGTCCGCAACCGCTGCCCGCTCTTCACCAACGAGCAGGCCGTGCAGCGGCTGCACCGCGACCCGACCCCCGGCTTCTGGATCGTCGAGGGCTTCGCGTCGCTGCTGGAGGAGTTCCGCTTCGATACCGGCGCCGGCGTCTGGAGCACCGACGAGCCCAACTCGCGCCGGCGCGACGTCGCGACTGGCGCGACCGACGAACAGCGCGTGCCTTGGGAGCTGGTCTTCGGCCTGAGCCAGGCCGACTTCCAGCGGCTCGACCGCGACACGGCGCTGCGCGTTCCGCTGCGCACGAGGCTCGGCATGGAGAGCCACGCCAGCGCGACCTCGCTGTTCTACGCCCAGTCGCAGACGGCGTGCTACTACCTCTTCGAGGCCGAGGGCGGGCGGCACCGCGAGGCGCTGCTCGCGTACCTCGGAGCCTACTACCGCGGCGACGCCGAGCAGCTGGACGTCGAGCGGGCGTTCGGCCTGTCGCCGCAGGCGCTGGGGGAGCGGGCGCTGGCGTTCGCGCGCGAGCGGCTGCAGTAGCCGCGCGTTTCGGAGTGCTCTGCGCCCGCCGGCGGGCGAAGATGCGGGCATGGCGTTGATCGACCTCTCCCATCCGCTCGAAGACGGCGTCCACACGTATCCCAACCTCCCCGCGCCGAAGATCTCGGACTACCGCACTCACGCCGAGACGGCGCCGGACTACGCGCCCGGCGTCGGGTTCCACTTCGGCAAGGTCGAGATGTTGGGCAACACCGGCACGTGGGTCGACGCGCCGTACCACCGCTATGAGGACGGCGCCGACCTGGCCGAGCTTCCGCTCGAGCGGCTCGCCGACCTGGACGCGCTCGTGCTCCGCCCCGACCTCTCGCGTGGGCCCGCGATCGGCCCCGAGCTCTTCCGCGGCCAGCGCCTGCGCGGGCGCGCGGTGCTGGTCGTGACCGGCTGGTCGCGGCATTGGGCGACGCCGACGTACGCGGCCGGCGGCCACCCGTTCCTGACGCGTGCGGCGGCCGAGGCGCTGCTCGAAGGCGGCTGTGCCTTCCTCGGAGTCGACGCCCTGAACGTCGACGACACCGACGACGGCGAGCGGCCCGTGCACTCGTTGCTCCTCGCCGAGGGCGTGCCGATCGGCGAGCACTTCACCAACCTCGACGCGCTGCCGACCGAAGGGGCCCGCCTGCACGCCGCGCCGGTCAAGGCGCGCGGGCTTGGCACGTTCCCGGTCCGGGCCTACGCAGTCCTTCGCTGATCGCGTACCGTCTGCGCGTGACGCTCCGGAAGATCCTCGCCCTGGCTTCGCTCGTGCTGCTCGGCACGCTGCCGTTCCTCGGCGGCGTGCGCGGGGAGTTCATCGAGGACGACCTCGGCATCATCCGCGACAACGCGGACCTGCGCGAGGGCGGAAGCCTGCTGGACGTCTGGAGCGACAACTACTGGGGCGAGGTCTGGGGCGGGCTGTACCGGCCGCTGACGATCTTCAGCTACGGGCTCGACCGCGTGGTGTGGGGTGCGGGCGACGATGGCGCGCCTGCACCCTTTGGCGTTCACGCGACCAACCTCGGCCTGAACGCGGCCTGCGCGGTGCTGCTCTTCCTGGTGCTGTCGCGTCGGTTCGGCGATCGGGCGGGTGGAGTGCTGGGCGCGTGGTTCGGCGCGGCGCTCTTCGCCGTCCATCCGGTGCACACCGAGGCGGTGGTGCACATGGTGGGGCGGGCGGACGTGCTGGCGGCGCTCTTCTTCCTGGCCGCCTGGTACGCGCACGGCGAGCCCAGCCGGCCGGCGCTGCCGCGGGCGTGCCTCGGGGCGCTGTTCTATCTGCTCTCGTTGCTCTCGAAGGAGGCCGGAGCCGCGCTTCCCGCGGTGCTGCTGGCCGAGTCGCTGATCTTCTGCCGCGGCCTGTCGTGGGGGCGGTGGCTCGCGCTGCAGGTTCGCATGCTGGCGCCCTACGCGGTCGCGCTCGCGGTCTTCCTCGGGCTGCGCGGCGCCGTGCTGGGGGCCGAGATGGACCCGCCGCGCGCCTGGGTGCTGTACTCGGCCGGCGGCTACCTCGGGTTCACCGATCCCGCGCCGCTCGAGGTTCCGTTGACGATGACGCGCGCCATCGGGGAGTACCTGCTCCTGCTCGTTGCGCCGCTGCGCCTGTCCGCGGACTACTCGGGCTTCCCGCATCACACCGGCCCGGATCTGCCGGTCGTGGCGGCGGGGCTCGTGCTCGCGACGCTAGTCGCGGCCGCGGCCTCCGCCTGGCGGCGAGGCAATCGCGAGCCGCTGACCTGGACATCGTTCTTCGTGTGGACGCTGCTGCCGGTGTCGAACCTGGTCGTGGTCAGCGGCATCGTGATGGCCGAGCGCGTGCTCTACCTGCCTTCGGCGGCGCTCTCGGGGCTCGTGGCGGCCGCGACGCCGTGGCTGCTGGCGCGCCACCGCGCGCTCGCCGCGCTGCCGGCGGTGGTCGTGCTCGCGTTCGCCGTGCGCTCCGCGGTGCGCGCACCGGTGTGGGCCGACGACGCGACGCTCTTCGCCGAGACGGTCGAGAGCGGCCGCTACCGCGGGCACCTGGCGCTCTCCGGCCTCGCCGATGTCTGGATACGCGAGCTGCAGGCGAGTCCGGCGCGCGAGGCCGAGCTGCTGCCGCGCACGCTTGAAGTCGCCCGCGAGTCGGTCGACTTCCACCGCACGTCGCTGAACGTCGCGCAGCTCGCGTGGGCGCTGGAGCGCGACGGTCAGCTCGTCGCGAGCCTGGAGAGCTGGGCCGCGGTCGAGAGCGCCGACCCGCGGCGCCGGGCCGATGTCGAGCGCGTGCTCGCTGCGGTCGTCGGCCGCGCCGACGACCTGCCGCTGCTGCGCGACGTCGTCAACGCGACGCGCGCGCCCCTGGCCCAGGCCCAGGCCGCGGGCGACGCCGCGCGGGCCGCGTTCTGGGCGCGGGGACTCGAGCGGATCCTCAACGCCTGGGTCGAAGGCGCGATGGGGCGCGGCGACTGGGTGGCCGCGATGTCCGGCTGCGCCCTCCTGGAGCAGACCAACCCGGCGAGCGCCGTCCTGCGCGACGCGCGCGTGCCCGCCTACGAGGGCGCGATCCAGGCCCTGAGCCAGGCCGGCCGCACCGCCGACGCGCGCGGCGTGGCCGAGGCGCTCCTCGGCTTCGATCCCGACAACGACGTCGCGCGCGCCCTCCTGGGCGGCGGCTAGCGCGAGCTCGGCCGGTAGCGCTTGCCTTTCTCGTAGAAGGCGAGCAGCTCGGTCAGGAACGACTCGCCCGCATGCCGCTGCAGCACAGCGAGCTGATCGACGTGCGACACCTCGTAGCCCGCGACGCGCTCCCACGACCCGTCGCCGTGCCGCACGATGCCCTTCTCGTCGCGCAGCAGCCGCAGCTCCTCGAGGATCGGCGCCAGCCCGTCGGTGTGGTGGCGGGCGAGGAACGTCGCCGCGCCCCATGCGTTGCGGGCCTCGGCGATCGTGAACGTCCCGCGGCGCAGGCCCACGACCTCGTCCATCCGCAGCGCCGTCGAGCCCTTGTGCGCGGCGCGCAGGTCGGCTTCCCAGGATGTGTGCTCGGTCTCGTAGACGAACTCGGCGCGGTACGGGTAGCAGTAGATCGACTTGAGCAGCTTCGACTCGACGTGCCACGCCAGGCCGGTCGTGAGCCAGTACGGCTGCTGGTCGAAGCGCCGGACCGTCAGGAGGTGCGTCAGCCGGTGAACGAGCTCGTTCTCGACGTCGTACTCCTCGAGGCCCTCGGCTTCCTCCACCCAGACCGCCGCCAGCGGGCGCTCGAGGTGGAACCCGGCGTAGTGCAGCCCGGCGTTGAGCCAGGACTCCAGATAGGGGTAGCGCTCGGCAGCGTAGCGCAGCGCCGATTCGTACTCCTTTACGCCGCGCGCCTGGATCAGCACCGCGGTCTCGGAGTCGAGCGGCGGGCCGTCGTCGCTCCACTCGAAGCTCCAGCTCTCCTCGCCGTCTTCGCCCTCTTCGCCGCCTTCCTCGGCGGGCGGAGGAGGCGCGGGGGCAGGGGGCTCCTCGCGCTCGGGGGCCGGCAGGATCTCGTCGAAGTACGCCGTCACCTTGCCGACGAGCTTGAGCTGCTTCTTGCCGCTCTCCTTCTTCGGCAGGATCACGAGCACCCGCCCGTCCTCGGTGAGGTGCAGGCGGTAACCGTTCTCCTTGGCCCACGGCCACCAGGTCGAAGCCGCCATCGGCGCCCCCGGCCCCAGCTCGCGGGGCAGCGCGTCGACCGCGCGTCCTCCGTAGCGCACCTCGAACGAGCCGCCGCCCGGAGCGTCCTGCACCGCCCCCGCCGTCGAGCCCAGCAGCCATGCCGCCAGCACCAGCAAAATCTGTTTCATCACCACTGCCTTCCGGACCCCTCAAGGGTCGGCCTGCGCGCCCGCGCGGCGCGCCGTCGAGCACGCTGGATTGCACACGAGGAGGCCGGCTTTGCCAATCGACGTTGTGCTCTAATTGGGGCCGGATGACCCCCGCGAGCCCTCCTCCCGACGATCCTGTTCAGGACACGTTCGAGCTCGTCGCGCGCGCCCAGCAGGGCGACCGGCGAGCCGTCGAGGAGATCCTCGGGCGCTACTACCCGCGCGTGCTGTCGGTCGTGCGGTCGCGCCTCGGTCCGGGGCTGCGTCAGTTCGTGGAGTCGGACGACCTGGTGCAGGAGACGATGATCGAGGTCGTGAAGAGCTTCGAGGGCTTCGACATGCGCGACGAGCGCGCGCTGATCCGCTGGATGTCGTACCTCGTCGAGAACCGCATCCGCGACACGGCCAAGTTCTTCGGCGCCAAGAAGCGCGACGGCAAGCGCGTGGCGCTGCAGGAGCGCGGCGGGCTCGATTCGGGCGACGTGCCGGTCGACCCGCCGCTGGTCGACTCCGGGCCGACGCCGGTCGAGCGCGCCGAGCGCTCCGAGCTGTCCGACCGCGTGCGCGCCGGCCTCGAGCGATTGGAGCCGCGCTATCGCGAGGTGATCGAGCGCTTCAACGGGCGCGAGCGCTGGGCGGCGATCGCGCTCGCCATGGGCCTTCCGACCGCCGGCGCCGCGCGACGCATGCATGCGCGCGCACGCGTGAAGCTGGCGCGCGTCCTCGCCACCGAGCTCGATGAAGGCGACGCCTGACTCCGACTCCGGCCTCGCGGCGTCCTGGCCCGCGTCGGACGCGGCCGAGGAGGCGTACGTCGAGTTCCTCGAGCGTCGGAGCGCCGGCGAGGAGCTCGCCTTCGAGGCCTTCTGCCGCGAGCGCCCCGAGCACGCCGAGGCGCTGCGCGCGATCCACGCGCTGAGCTCGGCGCTCGACTCCGAGCTCGGCACCGACGCGCCCGCGCCCGACCACGACGTGCCCGACGACCCGCGCTTCGAGGTGCGCGGCGAGCTGGGTCGCGGCGGCATGGGCGTGGTCTACGAGGTGTTCGACAACGACCTCGGCCGCGTGCTCGCGATGAAGGTCGTGCGCTCCGACGCCGGCGTGCAGGGCACCGCGGCGCGCCGCGCGGTGCTGCGGCGGCTATCGCGCTTCGTCGAGGAGGCCGAGATCACCGGCCGCCTGAGCCACCCCGGCATCGTCCCGATCCACGAGCGTGGCGTCGATGCGGAGGGCCGCGTGTTCTTCACCATGCCGCGCATCGAGGGCGAGAGCTTCGAGGAGCTACTGGTGCGCGGCGGCGGGCGGGCGCGCGCGCTCGAGGTGCTGCTCCGCGTCTGCGACACGATGGCCTTCGCGCACGACCGTGGCGTGCTGCACCGCGACCTGAAGCCCTCGAACGTGATGGTCGGTCGCTTCGGCGAGGCCTACGTGATGGACTGGGGCCTGGCGCGCGTGCTCGGCCGCGAGGATGAGCGCGACCTGCGGCTGGCCGACGGGAGCGAGGTCGGCGAGAGCGGGCTGATGACGATGGAGGGCGACGTCGTCGGCACGCCGGCCTACATGTCGCCCGAGCAGGCGGCGGGCGAGATCGACCGGCTGGGGCCGGCCAGCGACGTGTATTCGGCGGGCGCGCTGCTCTACCGGCTCCTCGCCGGGCATGCGCCCTACGCCGAAGACGGCGCGTCGCCGCCCGCGGCGAGGATATTGGAGCGCCTGCGCGCCGGGCCGCCGCAGGCGCTGACCGAGCGTCCGTTACCACCCGAGCTCGTCGCCATCGCCGCCAAGGCGATGGAGCGCGACCCGGCGCGCCGCTACGCAAACATGTCGGCGCTGGCTTCCGATCTGCGCGCCTATCTCGAAGGGCGCGTGGTGGGGGCGTACGAGAGCGGCGGGCTGGCCGAGCTGCGCAAGTGGATCGGCCGCAACCGTGCCCTCGCCGGTGCGATCGGCGCGGCCGTGGCGATCGCCTTTGCCGGCGCGCTGCTGAGCTTGCGCCAGCAGTCGGCGCGGCAGCGCGAGGAGCGGCTGGCGGCGGATCGCTATCGCCTCGAGGCGTACCTCGAGGAGCTCGACGAGCTCTGGCCGCTGCGGCCGGAGTTGATTCCGCGCCTCGAAGGCTGGCTGCGTGACGCGCGCGAGCTCGCCGAGCGACGCCCGCAGCACGACGCACGCCTCGCGCGCCTGCTTGGCTCGGGGCGAGAGTCGACGACCGAGCGGGCCAAGCTGCTTGCGTTCCGCGACGCCCTGGACGGCTTGGAGGCGCCGGACGGTGCGATTGCCGAGGTGGAGCGACGCCTGGCGTTCGCGGGCTCGGTGCGCGCGCGCACGGTCGAGAGCTACGCGGCGGAGTGGGACGATGCCGCGCGCTGGTGCGCCGACTGGTATGCCGGGATGCTGCTTACGCCGCAGGTCGGTCTGATTCCGCTCGGGCCCGACCCGCGCTCGGGCCTGCTTGAGTTTGCGCACCTGGCCAGCGGCGCGCCCGCCGTGCGCGGCGCGGACGGCGAGCTCGTGCGAGATGCCGAAACCGGGCTGGTGCTCGTGCTCATCCCCGGCGGTACGCGCCGGATCGGCGCGATGCGGCCGGGCGAAGGCGAGGAGAACGGACACGCGCACCGCGACACGCTCGCGCTCGACCGCGAGGGGCCGGTGTTCGAGGTTGAGCTCGAGCCCTACTTCCTTTCGAAGTACGAGATGACCCGCTCGCAGTGGCTCCGGGCCACGGGTGCGGAAACGGCCTCCTTCGCCGCGCGCGTCCAGCCCCAGCCGCTATGGCCCGTGCAGGAGGTGAGCTGGAACGACGCGACGCGCGTCCTGCGGCAGCTCGGTCTGACGTTGCCCACCGAGGCGCAGTGGGAGGCGGCGGCGCGCGGCGGCGTCGGCGGCGCTCCGTGGTACTGGGGCCCCGACGCGTCCAGCCTGCGCGAGCGCCTGCACGTCGAGGCGACGTCGCCGACCGAGGTTGGGCTGCGCGAGCCCAATGCGTACGGCCTGCACGACGTGCTCGACAACGTTGCGGAGTGGTGCCGCGACGTCTTCGACATCTACGGCGACGTGACCGACTTCGTCGATGCCGAGGTGGAGGAGCTCGACGAAGGCCGCTGGCCGCTCGCCCCGGGCGACGGCGAGCGCCTCGCGCGCGGCAAGCACCGCACCTGGCGTGGCGGGCACTTCTGGCTCACGCGCGAGGCGGTGACGCTGATCGCTCGCGTTTCCTTCCGGATGGACGAGTTCCCCTCGGCGGCGGCGGACGTGCACGGCGTGCGGCCGGCGCGTCCGCTCGATCGCTAGCTAGGGAATCGCGAACACCTCCGCCGAGGTCGCGTCGATCGCGCCGGCTCCCGGCATCAGCACGCGCTCCTCGCCCGGCAGGATCGCGCTGGCGGTGTGGCGGCGCCACTCGAGCGTGTTGCCGATCTTGCTCCACGAGGATCCGCCGGGCGTCCGCCCGTACAGGTCGATCGTCGCCGGCGGGCCCGGCTGCGTGAAGATCTCGGGGCAGGGGTAGACGATGTACTCGTAGCCGCCGCCGGGCTGCTGCAGGCACATCACCTCGCCGCGCAGGATCGGCGGCCCGCCCTGGAACGGATTCGGCGGGCCCCACGAGAACGAGTCGGTGCCCGTGTCCTCGTAGCTGCGCGAGTTCGAGTACGGGGTCAGGGTCGGGCCCATCGGGTCGACGTCGGCGCCGCCGACCACCATCGCGCCGCCGGTCGCCGTCTCGCTGAAGCCGTGCATCGCGCGGGCCTCCGGCATGTGCGGTGCCGCGAAGAACTTGTCGACCGTCGGGTCGTACGTCCACGTGACACCGGTCGTGATGCGGTCGGCGGTTCCCGGGTCCACGGTGATGCCGCCGCTCAGAAGCACCGTACCGTCGCTCAGCAGGCTCGCCCCGTGGAGCGTGACGCCCTCCTCTAGGGCGGCGATCCCGGTCCACTTGTTGAGCGACGGGTCGTAGACGTCGACGCTCTCGACGAGCTCACCCTGCATCGAGAGCGGCCAGCCGACCTCGTGCCCGGACGAGAAGGCGGCCGAGCCGCCGAGGATCGCCACGCGCCCGTCGGGGAGCTTCGTCGCGGTGTGGTAGACGCGCCCCTTCTTCATCGGGTTGGAAACCGGAAGGAAGGTGCCGGTGCACGGATCCAGCACGATCGCGTCGGTGAGCACCACGCCCAGGTCCGTCACGCCGCCGACGATCAGCACGCGCCCGTCGTCCAGCAGGGTCGCGGTATGGCGCGAGCGCGATCCGCCCATCGGCCCCTCCGCGACGAAGGTCTCGGTGACAGGGTCGAAGATCTCCCAGGAGTCGAGCATCGTGTCGGGCACGACCACGTCCTCACCGCCGGCGATCAGCACGCGCCCGTCGGCGAGGACCGTCGCGGTGGACATCGCGCGCGCGAAGGTCGGGTCGCCTACCGTGTAGTGCGACTCGCCCGGGAAGGCGAGCCGGAAGCTCGCCGGGTTGCTGATGTCGAAGGCCTGCGACAGATCGGCCGCCGCGGTGACGGCCTGTGCGTGCAGCGCTACGCCGCTGAGCGTGGGCACGACGGGGATCGGGTAGACGACCTCCGCCGAGCCGGCGGGGTCGAGGAAGCCCACCCACATGAAGTCGAGCAGCTCGATCCCGACATCGAGCGTGCGCGGGTCCGCTGGGAAGACCGCCGCAAGCGGCGTCGGGCCCTGGGACGGGGATGGGATCAGCGCGGCGAGCACGCTGCCGTCGCCCGCGAGCGAGTAGGTCACCGCGTCGCCGATGATGCCTCCGGACCACGCGAGCTCGAGCGGCTCGGTCATGCACTGCGACGACGGGGACGAGGAGAGTGAGACCACCGCGGCGCCGAGCACCGCGATAGGGAGGGACCTGATCGACTTCAACGTTGCACGCTCCCGGGAGCGCCTTGCTCCCTGCGTTGAGGCGCTGCCGAGCGGGGCCGATGGGGAGAGGCGGGCAGCGCCGAGAAACCGTGTTTCGAGCCCGATTCTAGCCGTTTGCGAGCGGGCTCGGTTGCCAGAGGTACGGCGCCGCGCGCCGATGGCAACATCGTTTCTCGCGCTTTTCGGGTGCGGCCTGCGAGTCGTTGTCTCTGCCTCTTGCGGGTGAGCTCAGGCCATCGCGGGCGAATCCGTGCGCGCGGATTTTCGGGGTGCGCAGTCGACCGAACCCTCTCTTCCAACGGAGTGAGTCGCGTGCTGCACCTCCGCAGCGGGTTGTCGTTTCTCCCTCTCTCTTGCGCACCATGCGGCTCACACACGGCGCGCGGACCGCGCGCCGCCTGGTGACGGTGACCGCGTCCTCTGGGAGAGAGGACCCAGAAAATTCCCGACTAGCCTTCGGGCTTCCAACCTCCCCGCGGGAGTCGGCCTCCGGAAGGTCGGCTCCCGCTTCTCCGTCGGCGCGCACCTAGAAGGGCGCGCGCACCGTAGCCGAGCCCGCGGCGACGCACGCGAGCCCACGCAGCAGGCCGCCGCGCGGCGGATGGCGCAGCGCGTCGTAGTCCGCGAACTCGATCGCCGACAGCGAGGCCGCGTGCCAGCGAAGGAAGACCGCCAGGCGGCGGCCGTGCAGCGGCCCGAGCGCGTCGGTCAGCGGCCAGCCCTTCGCCAACGCCTCGCGCGCATCGGCGACCGAGCGCGCGACCACGCTGCGCACGCCGTCGCCGGTGCGTTCGCTCGAGAGCGACGCGAGGTCGACGCGGTGGTGAGCGAGCTCATCCATCGGCAAGCGCAGACGGCCGGCGCGCCAGTCTTCCGCGAGCCACCGCAACCAGAGCGCAAGCTGAACGCCGGTGGCGAGCGCGTCGGCCAGGACCTCGTTGCGCTCCGACGCCGCCCCCAAGATGCGCAGCGCGATGCGGCCGGTCGGATGCGCGAGCCGCTTGGCGAGTGCGTGCAATTCTTCGCGGGTTCCAACCGTCGCGAGCGAGGCCTCGGTCTGCAGGGCCGGAAGCCTGCTTCGAAAAAGAAATGGAGGAATCTCGTATCTTTGAAACGGCTCGGAGAGCGAGCGCCCCATCACGCTCAGCGCACGCCCTTCGGCGCCGAGATCGATCTCTTGGCCCAGTAGGTGCGCATGCTCTTCCCGCTGCGCAATCGAGGGAACCGCGAAGATCTTGCGCACCAGCGACTCGAACGCGGCGGCCGTTGCCAGGGCGTTACCGGATTCCACAGCATCCGCGCGCAGCAGCAGGGCGAACCATAGGTTCTGACGAAACAGCCAACTTCGGCACTTGTGAGAAGCCTCACGCAACGAGGTCGGCGTTGGTTCGAGCAGCTCCTGGTACACCCGACGAAGTCTAAAGATCGGGACGCGCAGCTTCCTCACGAAGAAGAAGTGCTTGCGTCCTCACAGAGTCCGCATACCTTCGGTTGCTAGAGAGAGAGGGGCGCGCCAACCGTGGCGGGCACCTCAAGGAGATTCAATAAGAGAAGCGAGGGGAGAGCCGTCCGCGGCCGCCCTCTCAACCTTCCGTCTCCCCGCGGAGGTTTCATGATTGCTATGCCGCTACGGATGTTCCGCTTAGCTCCGGGACAATCAGCACGTTATCGCGTTCGTCCTATCGGCGGCGGAGAGCGACCCGAGCTGACGCTCGTCGCCCTGCGCCCCGATGAGGGAAGGAGTAGCCAACTCCAACTCGAACTCTTCGACACCCACGGCGGGCTGGTCGACGTGGGCCGGGTGCCCATTGACGAGGGCTATCTCGCCGTCCTGAAGGAGGTCAAACAGCAGCTTCACAGCGTGTCGAAATGGCGCGAGGACCGGGAGTTCGACCTGCTCCTCGACGAGTCGGCGGCGTGCGAGGGCGAGGCCGCCGGCTAGCCCCCGACACCGCCGGATCGGAGCGACGTTGCCACCGGGGCGGGAATCCAGGTATTCTGCGCCCCTGGACGACCGTCCGCCGGACCTCCCGGCGGACGGGGCGACCTCTTCTCCACGCACGATCGAACGATGGCTAGCTTCCGACTGGAACTCGACGAACCCAACAACATCGTCCTGGTGATGGTCACCGAGGACGATGGCAGCGAGCACGACTACCAGTTTGACTTCGATCCTCGGTCGGGTCGTTGGGAGTTCTCCGAGCGGGAGCTCCTCGAGCGCGACTTCGGCGAGGAGTGGGTCGAGGAGATGGAAAGCGCGGTCCAGAACACGATCGACCAAGCCGTCTCCAAGACCGGAGGCTGACGGGTCGTCGTGCTGGGCGCCCGCGGTGCGTCCGTCCTCGCCCTGGCGCTGCTGCCCGCGTGCGCCGGCGAAGGCGGGGTTCGCTCGAAGTACACGCTGCACACCGTGATGCTGCAGATGGACTACGACGACAAGGCCCTCGCGCAGCAGCTGGGTCAGCCCGACCAGGCGCTCGGTACGCTCGAGAGCCTCCAGCGCTGGGGGACCGACGCTGCGTTCGAGGCCTACGTTGCCCGCGGCACGTTCGAGGGGGACCCCGCCGACTTCCGCGAGCGGCAGACGCTGTTCCAGACGCGGCTCGACGCGGCGCTGTCCGCGGCGCGCTCCGGCGACCCGGCCGCGCTGCAGGCGAAGTACTTCGAGCTGCGCATGTCCTGCGAGCTCTGCCACGCCGAGTACCGCCCCGAGCCCCGCTAGCGGGCGCTTGGCGGCCGGCATAGCGGGCACGCGCGACACGGAGCCCGGGCAGCCGATACCATGCGCTTCATGGCCCAGCCCACTTCCACGCGGCGCGTCTTCCTGATCGTGCTCGACTCGCTCGGTGTCGGCGCGCTTCCCGACGCGGCGGCCTTCGGCGACGAGGGAACGCACACCCTCGACCACCTGGTCCGTGCGGCCGGCGGCCTCGATGCGCCGCGCCTGCGCGAGCTCGGGCTGGGGTGCATCGAGGGCGTCCAGGCGGTCGCCTGTCCGGCCCAGCCCGCCGGTGCGTTCGGTCGCTGCGCGGAGAAGTCCGCGGGCAAGGACACGTCGACCGGCCACTGGGAGATGATGGGCTGCGTCCTACCGCAACGCTTCCCGACCTATCCCGACGGCTTTCCCGACGAGATCCTCGCGCCCTTCCTCGAGCGCACCGGCCTGCCCGGCGTGCTCGAGAACAAGCCGGCCTCGGGCACCGAGGTGATCGCGCGCCTCGGCGCCGAGCACGTCGCGACGGGCAAGCCGATCGTGTACACCTCCGCGGACAGCGTCTTTCAGGTCGCCGCGCACGAGACGGCCTTCGGCCTCGAGCGGCTCTACGAGATCTGCCAGGTCGCGCGCGAGATCCTGACGCCCTACGGCGTCGGCCGCGTGATCGCGCGGCCCTTCGTCGGCGAGGAGGGCGGCTACGAGCGCACCTACAACCGGCGCGACTACTCGCTCGAGCCCCCCGAGCCGACGACGCTGGACCGCCTGCACGCCGCCGACGTGCCGGTCGTGGGCGTCGGCAAGATCGAGGACATCTTCGCCGGCCGCGGCGTGGGCGAGTCGATCCACACCGAGGGCAACCGCGACGGGATGCGCGCCATGACCGCTTGCGCGGCGCGCGTCGAGCGCGGCCTCGTGTTCTGCAACCTGGTCGACTTCGACATGCTGTACGGACACCGCCGCGACCCCGCCGGCTACCGGCGGGCGATCGAGGAGTTCGACGTCGACCTCGCCGCCTTCGAGGCCGAGCTCCGCCCCGGCGATGTCGTGCTGCTGACCGCCGACCACGGCAACGACCCGACGTTCACCGAGGGGACCGACCACACCCGCGAATACGTGCCCGTCGTGGTCTTCGGCCCGGGCGTGTGCGCGGGCGTCGACCTCGGCACGCGCGAGAGCTTCGCGGACATCGGCGCGACCGTCGAGGAGCTGCTCGTCCACACGCCCGACGCACGCGGCGGCGCGGGCACCTCGTTCGCGGCCCAGATCCGAGCCTGATGGACGTTCGCTCGATCCTCGCCAAGAAGCGTGACGGCGGCGTGCTCGAGGAGGACGACGTACGCGCCTTCCTCGAGGGCTACGTCGCCGGCGACGTCCCCGACTACATGGCCTCGGCGCTGCTCATGGCGATCTTCGTGCACGGCATGGAGGACGCGGAGCTCGAGCGCTGGACGCGCGCCATGCTCGAGTCGGGAGACGTCTACCGCTTCGACGGCCTCGGGCGGCCGATGGCCGACAAGCACTCCACCGGCGGCGTGGGCGACAAGGTCTCGATCCCGCTGGCGCCGGCGGTCGCCGCGTGCGGCGTGAGCGTCCCGATGGTGTCGGGGCGCGGCCTCGGCCACACCGGTGGAACGCTCGACAAGCTGGAGTCGGTCCCCGGCCTGCGCACCGATCTCGACGCGGTCACGTTCGAGCGCATCCTGACCGAGACCGGCGTCGCGTTCGGCGGACAGACCGAGACGCTGGTGCCGGCCGACCGCAAGCTCTACGCGCTGCGCGACGTGACGGGGTTGATCGAGTCGATCCCGCTGATCGCGAGCTCGATCCTGTCGAAGAAGCTCGCGGAGGGCATCGACGCGCTGGTGCTCGACGTGAAGTTCGGCACGGGCGCGTTTCTGGCCGAGCCGGAGCGCGGGGCCGAGCTCGCGCGCACGATGACCGACCTCGCGGGCCGCTTCGGGCTGCGCGCGGTGGCGTTCCAGACCGCGATGGACCGGCCGCTTGGACGCGCGGTCGGCAACGCGCTCGAGATCGCGGAGTCGATCGAGTGCCTCCAGGGCGGCGGGCCCGCCGACCTGCGCGAGCTCGTGACGCTGCTCGGCGGCGCGATGCTCGAAGCCGCCGGCCAGGACCGCGGGCCCGAGCGCATCGGCGCCGCGCTCGACGACGGCACCGCGCTGCGGACCTTCGCGCGCATCGTCGAGGCTCAGGGCGGCGACCCCGCCTGCGTCGAGGATCCCGGCCGGTTGCCGACCGCGCCGGCGACCGAGCCCTTCACCGCCGACCGCGACGGCTTCCTCCGCTTCCGCGACGTGCGTGAGGTCGGCCGCGCCGCCGGCGCCCTCGGCGGCGGCCGGCTGCGGCTGGGCGACGAGATCGATCCCGCGGTGGGCGTGACCGCGCAGCGGGCCGCGGGGGCGCGCGTCGCGGCCGGCGACGAGCTGTTCCTCCTGCATCACCGCGACGGCCGCGGCCTGGAGGCCGCCCGCGGGTACCTCTCGCGTGCGATCGAGATCGGACCCGCGCCCGAGCTCTCGCCCCTGGTGCTCGCCCGACTCGGGTCGTAGCGTACGGGCCATGGACCTGCTGCGAGCCCTCCTCGGCATCGCCTTCTTCTGCGCGGTGGCCTGGGCGCTTTCGAGCGAGCGCCGGCGGTTCCCCTGGCGCGTGGTCTTCTTCGGGCTGGGGCTGCAGGTTGCGCTCGGCGCGTTGATCCTCAGCACCGACTTCGGCCGCCGCTTCTTCGAGGGCATCACGGGCGGCGTGCAGGAGTTGATCCGCCGCTCGGCCCCGGCGTCCGAGCTGGTCTTCGGCGACCTCGCCAAGGCCGACGGCGCCGCGGGCTTCATCTTCGCCTTCGCCAGCTCGGGGCTGATCCTGATCATCGTGTTCTCGGCGCTGATGGCGGTGCTCTACCACCTCGGCGTGATGCAGGTGCTGATCTGGCTCCTGGCGCGTGTGATGACGGTCACGATGGGCGTCTCCGGCGCCGAGGCGATGGCGATGGCTGCCAACATCTTCGTGGGCCAGACCGAGGCGCCGCTCGTCGTCAAGCCGTACCTGCCGTCGATGACGAGGTCCGAGCTCAACGCGCTGATGACCGGTGGGTTCGCGACCATCGCCGGATCGGTGCTGGCGGTCTACATGGGCATCCTGGGCCCCGAGATCGGGCCGCACCTGCTCAGCGCATCGGTGATGTCGGCGCCCGCGGCGTTCGTGATCGCGAAGATCATGCAGCCGGAGACCCTGAAGACCGAGACGGGCTCCGACGTCGAGCTGCGCTTCGACCGCACCGCGTCCAACCTCGTCGAGGCGGCGGCGAACGGTACGCAGGATGGGCTGAAGCTGTGGCTCAACGTCTGCGCCATGCTCATCGCGTTCGTCGCGCTCGTCGGGCTGATCGACTGGCCGCTGGACGCCATCGGCAACTGGCTGGCGCTCGAAGGCGGGCTGTCGCTGGCGCGCATCTTCGGCTGGATTTTCGCCCCGGTGGCGTGGCTGATGGGGGTCGAAGGCTGGCACGACAGCCAGCTGTTCGGCTCGCTCCTGGGCACCAAGGTCGCGATCAACGAGTTCGTCGCCTTCAGCCAGATGATGGAGCTCGTCCAGCCCGCGCCCGACGCGATGGTCGCGACCTTCCACCACGAGCGCTCGGCGAAGATGGCGGCCTACGCACTGTGCGGCTTCGCGAACTTCGGGTCGGTCGGCATCCAGATCGGCGGCATGTCGTCGCTGGCGCCGGAGCGCAAGACCGACCTCGCGCAGCTGGCTCTGCGCGCCATGCTGGGCGGCGCTTTCGCGTCCTGGATGACCGCGACCGTCGCCGGGGTGTTCCTCGATTGAGCGACGCGGTCGACGCGCTGCAACGCGAGCTCCGCGAGCGCGGCTTCGACGGCGCGACGCTGGCGCTGGTGCTCGGCTCGGGGCTCGGCGCCTTCGCCGAGCGGCTCGACGACGCCCGGTCGATCGCCTACGAGGAGCTCGAATTCCTGCCCAAGAGCGCCGTCCCCGGCCACGCGGGGCGGCTGGTGCTCGGCACGCTCGGCGGCGTGCGCGTGCTGGTGCAACAGGGCCGCGTGCACCTCTACGAGGGCTGGAGTGCGGCCGAGGTCACCCGCGCGGTGCGCGCCTTCGCCGCGCTCGGCTGCCGCGGGCTGGTGCTGACCAACGCCGCCGGAGGCGTGCGCCCCGAGTGGGAGCCCGGCACGCTGATGCGGATCACCGACCACCTCAACCTCAGCGGGCGTTCGCCGGTCGGGGCCTCAGAGCGCGCGAACGGCTCGCCCTACGACGCCGAGCTGGGCCAGGCGCTGCGCCGCGCCGCGGCCGAGGCCGGGGTGCCGCTCGAGGCGGGGGTGTACGCCGGCAACCTAGGCCCCGCCTACGAGACCCCCGCCGAGGTGCGCATGGCGCGCTGGATGGGCGCCGACGCGGTCGGCATGTCCACGGTGGCCGAGGCGTGCGCCGCCGCCGCGAGCGGGCTGCGCGTGGCCGCGATCTCGTGCATCACGAACCACGCGGCGGGGATCACCGCCGAGCCGCTCTCGCACGACGAGGTGGTCGAGACCGGCCGCGCGGTCGCCGAGCGCTTCTCGCGGCTGCTCGAGCACGCCGTGCCCGAGCTGGCCGCGGTGCTCGACGCGGGTCAGCCCTGACCGAAGGCCTCTTTCACGTCGGCCTTCGAGAGCACGATGATCGCCCAGACGCCGACGGGGATGCCGATGCAGCAGCACGGCGAGCAGAAGGGCACCACCGCCAGGATGGCGGCGATCAGCGATTGGTTGTAGGCCTCCAGCCGCTGCATCTTCGCGGCGGAGATCCAGAGGAACACGCCGACGCCGATGCCGATCAGGCTGGAGCCGATCCCCACCGCGTTCAGCCACTCCATGCCCTCGGGCACTTCCTGGCCCGGCATCTGGACGCCGAAGATGGTGAGGCCGATGTTCAGCACGCAGTAGGCGATGCCGATGCCGGCCGTGATCTTGATGCCTAGGGCCGGGCCCTTGACCTTGGCGAGTGCTTCCTGGCTCATGCTTCCTCCTTGGGTGCCGATCGCATCAGTACGGAACAGGCGAGTCAATGCTTTCCGGCAAGGGACCTTCGATCGGCTCTTTTTGGCGCGTTAGTAACCTGAGCCGCCTTCGCCGCCCTCGACGATGGCGATCGACGCCGAGGCGCCGATCCGGGTGGCGCCCGCTTCGACCATCGCGCGGACGTCGTCGGCGGTGCGGACTCCGCCCGACGCCTTGACGCCCAGCGTCGGTCCGACCGCGCGCCGCATGAGCGCGACGTCCTCGGCCGTTGCTCCCCCCTTGGAGAAGCCGGTCGAGGTCTTCACGAAGTCCGCGCCGGCGGACTTGGCGAGCTCGCACGCGCGGGTCTTCTCGGGGTTGGTGAGCAGCGCGGTCTCGAGGATCACCTTGAGCTTGGCTCCCAGCCGGTGGCAGACCTCCGCCACGCCGGCGATGTCGCGTCGCACGAAGTCGTCCTGGCCCGACTTCAGCGCGCCGACGTTCAGGACCATGTCGATCTCGCAGGCCCCGTCCTCGACCGCGCGCCGCGCCTCGTAGGCCTTCACCTCGGGCGCCATGGCGCCCAGCGGGAAGCCGATCACGCTGCACACGCGCACCGGTGACCCGGCCAGGATCTCGGCGCAGCGCCGCACGTGCGTGCCGTTGACGCACACCGAGGCGAACTCGAAGCGCAGCGCCTCGTCGCAGATCTGGTCGACCTCCGCCAGGGTCGCGTCGGGCTTCAGGAGCGTGTGGTCGATGTACCCCGCCAGGTCGCTGACCGATGCCGCGTCGCGCCACGCGACGCCGACCCGGCAGGCGCCGGCGTCGAGCATCTCGCCGACCCGCTCGGGGCAGACCTCGACACAGACGGTGCTGCAGCCCCACTGGCCGAACTGGCCGATCGCGCCGAGGCCGTGGTCGAGGATCTGGCGCGCGATCTCCTGGAGCACGCGCTCCAGCTGCTCTTCGGTGATCGAACCGCCTTGGGGGAGGGTCTCCATGGGCGGGGCGCAGGATACCCGCCGGGCACGGAGCGGCGGAGAACTACGCCGGCGGAATGGTGGGAGCCGCGTCGGGCCCGTGCTCCTCGGCTCGCGGCCAGGGCGCCCAGGGGCCGTCCTCGTCCGCCAGGAAGACCGGGAAGCCGCGCGCGGTGAGCTCGGCCGCAAAGGCCTCGGGCGCGCCCCAGGTCCAGGGCGGCGCCAGCCCCGGCGGCGGCGCCTCGCCGCGGAGCAGGCGTGCGGTCAGGATCGCCGCCGGCAGGGCCGGGATCCAGGCCCCGCGGTCGGCTGATACCACCGCGTAGCGGCGGCGCCGGAGCGGGCGCGGTGGGCTCGCCGCGGCGTCGGGCTCCGAGGTCGTCTCGACCCAGAGCCCCCCGGCCCGCGTCCCGAACTGGCCGACGGCACCGACCGCGTACCGCGCCCAGGGTTCCCAACGCTCTAGCCTCGGGATCCCGATCCGACGCCGCACCCGGGCGACCAGACCGAGGAGGGCGTTGAGCCAGGGGAACTCGCTGCCCGCACGGAACTCGACCCGGCGTGCGCCGAAGCGCTCGGGAAAGAGCTCGAGGTCGGCGACGTCGACCGCCAGGTACGTCCGCCGCCGCCCGACCGGGGCGGGGAAGGCGGTCCATTCCGGCTCACTCCAGCCCCAGGCATCGCGCGGCCCGGCGAGGTCGGGGACCCGCAGCGGCCGGCCCGCGCCCGTGAGGAGGGTCACGAAGGTGCCGCCGCCCCGTGAGCCATAGGTGCCCGGCGCCGCGGCGGAGCGCACCGCGCGCAGCGGCCCGAGCTCGGCCTCCGCCGCCCGCGCGAACACCCCGGACAGGCCCGGGACGGCCGAGGCGCCCGGCATCAGCGGCACGCCGGCTTCGCGGGCGCGGTCGTCCAGCGCCCGCACCCGGCCGTAGAACGCACGGTCGTCCGCCAGGTCGACATACGGCAGCCCCAGCTCGATCGCCGCCTCGGCGACGTGGGGCTCCAGGCCGACGTAGGGGCCGGCGGCGTGGACGGCGACGGCCGCGCCCTGGAGCGCGTGCTCGACCTGGCCGCGGTCGCGCTGGTCGCCGCGCAGGGCCTCGACGCGCTGGGATCCGTCCCCCGGCTCGGGCGGGCCGCTGCGCCCGACGACGCGCACGCGCGCCGTCGAGTGCTGCAGCAGATCCTCGACCAGGCGCCGGCCGAAGAAGCCGCTTCCCCCGAAGACGACGACCAGCGGGCGCTCGGCGGCCGCGGCGCTCAAGGCCTGCCGGCCGGCTCGCTTCCCGGGCGCCCGTAGCGGCGCTCGATCGCCGTGATCTTGTCCACGCGCCGCCCGTGTCGCTCTGCGCCGAAGGGCGTTGCTAGGAAGGTGCGCAGCACTTCATAGGTTGTTGACACGTCGATCATCCGCCCGCCGAGCGTGAGCACGTTGGCGTAGTTGTGCTCCCGGGCGTTGGCCGCCATCTTCGTGTCGTGGCAGTTGGCGGCCCGGATGCCGGGCACCTTGTTGGCCGCCATGGCCGAGCCGATGCCCGCGCCGTCGATCAGTACGCCCACGTCCGCGCGGCCCTCGGACACCGCCTCGGCGACCTGCTGCGCGTAGTCGGGGTAGTCGACCGCGTTCTCGTCGTGGGTGCCGAGGTCGATCGCGCGGTGCCCCAGCTCGCGGAGCCAGATCAGCACGTCCAGCTTGCGCTCGAAGCCGCCGTGGTCGCAGCCGACGGCGACCCGCAGCGGCTGGCCGTCCCGGGGGCAGGAGCTCGAGCCGCTCTCGCCGCCGTGCGACAGGCGGATGCCGCGCCGGAAGGCTTCCTCGCGCGCGAGCGGCGTGACCTGCGCCCCGCGCGCGACGCGTAGGGTGCCCCCGTCGGGGACGTCGCGCAGTGTGTCGACCGAGACCAGCGTGTCGCCTCCGCCCGAGCCGTCCGGGACGGGCCGATCGGGACCCGCCGGCGGGCGGATCTCCACGTGGACTCCGCGCTCGCGACCGCCCGCGGGCGACGCCGCCGGAAAGCGGGTCCGCCCGCGCTCGGCCAGGGCCCGGCCCACCACCCGCCGAACGATCTCGGGGAGGCGGGCGGAAAGACTTTCCGACTGCGGCTTGGCGGGCGCCATGGGCGGCAGAGTCTATCAGCCTCGGCCCGAGTCCCTAGCCGGTGGGGCTGACCCAGCCCTTGGAGCGCAGCAGGTTTGCGAGCACCAGCTCGTCCTTGTGGCAGTCGCGGCGTGGGAGCAGGTCGACCTCCTCCCAGTTGGTCGACTCGACCGAGCCGACCGCCTGCGCCACCCGCAGAACGTCCAAAACACGGTCTTCCAGGCGCCTTTCGGGCGGAAACGAGAAGACCAGGTCGCTTCGCCCCTCCTCGATCGCGTGCCAGTCGAGCTCGGTCCCCGCCAGCTCGTCGGTCACGCGTACATGCACCGAGTCCCCCGTCGCGCAGAACGCGGGCCGGCCGAGGATGCAAATCAGCCGTGCGCCGTCGTGCGCTTTCAATCGCAATTCAATTACCTCTATCCCGGGTCGCGCGAGATCGGGCCTCGGGAAAACCAGCAGGCTGCGGGGTACCTGCGTCAATCTTTCCAACCGAGGTCGCCAGAACGCGGGGTCCAGGAGGAGGTCCCGGAAGGGGGCCCCGTCGGGGGAGGGCATGGGGGGCGGTAGCCGCGCCGGTGGGCCTTCCGAACGCCGATTCTGTGAGGTTTGTTTTTGAGAGGCGCCTTGAGCGACATACTGGCCATTAGGGATCCGCAGTCGTGCGTGGGTCAGCGGAGTCGGCCAAGCCCCAAGGCGGCTCCACATGATGGGGTGAGGCCGCCTGCTTCACCCGGCTTGCTGGCTCCGCAGACCTGTCCCCCTCCCCATCCACCCCTTCGCCCGGTATACGAATGGTAAGGCGTCCGAACCCGATCCCTGGCCACAGCGCCTCGTTGTGGCGGGATTGCCGATCGCTGTCCTATCATTCGCGCCCGCCTTCGGCCCATCCCGGACCTGGCGGCTGGCCCACGCACTTCACCGAGTTCTGCCCCATGCCGATCTGCAGTGGGTTCCCGGACTGCGGTGAAGTCGGACCACGAGTCGGGACTCCCTAACGAGGATGCAGATGCTTGGTGTCGCCCTGGCCGTTTCCGGCCTCTCTCTGGCTTCCCCCTCATTTAACGATCCCACCAACGACCCCGTCGGGGGCGTTCCGCTGCTGATCCACGCCGAGCGCGTGATCGTCCGGCCGGGCGTCGAGCTCGAGAACCAGGACGTGTTGATCCACGACGGGGTCATCGTCTCGGTTGGCGAGGGGCTGGCCGCGCCTGAGGGCGCGCGCGAGATCTCGGGCCAGGTGGTTTGCGCCGGGTTCCTCGATCCTTGGTCGTCGCTCGGCGTCGACGCGGGGAGCGCGAGGGACGAGTCCACCAGCGCTTCCACGCGCACGGTGGACGCGCTCGACCGCTATGGCGCGGAGCAGCACCTCGAGGATGCGCTGCGCGCCGGCGTCACCACCGTGCGCGTGCAGGCCGGTGGCCGCGCGGTGATCGGCGGGCTGGGTGCGGTCGTGCGCCTCGATCCGTCGGTCGACGCCTCGCGGGCCGTGGTGCTCGGCGACGCCAGCCAGGCCGCTTCGGTCGGGCTCCCGCGAGCCGGTCGCCAGCGCGACATCTTCGACCGGGTCGGCGAGGTCGGCCGCCTGGCGGGGATGCTCGAGAAGGGCCGCAAGTACGACGAGGACTGGACCGAGTACCGCTACGAGCTCGAGGAGTGGCAGAAGGCCATCACCGAGAAGGAAGAGGAGCTCGAGAAGGACTTCAAGAAGGCCAAGAAGGACCGCGACAAGGAGATCGAGAAGGCCAAGGAGAAGGGCAAGGAGTTCAAGGAAGAGCGGTACAAAGAAGAGAGCAAGCCGCGCAGGCCGAAGTTCGACGAGGACTCGGCGGCGATGGCCCGCGTCGCCGGCGGCGAGGTTCCGCTCGTCGTCGAGGTGCACCGCTACGAGGAGATCCGCACCCTGCTCGACCAGACCGCGGCCTTCGACCGGCTGCGCCTGGTGATCGCCGGCGCGACCGAGGCGGCGCACCACGCCAAAGAGCTCGCCCGGCGCAACATCCCCGTCATCGTCTGGCCCAAGCCGATGGGGCCGGCCGGCGACGAGTGGGACGGTCACGACCTCGGGCTGGCCGGCGCCCTGGGCGAGGCCGGGGTCGAGGTGCTGATCGGCAGCGGCGGCTCGGACACCGCGCGCGAGCTGCGGCTCCTGGCCGCCCTCGCCGTGTCGCACGGCCTGGAGCGCGAGGCCGCGCTGCGGTCCATCTCGCTCGGCGCGGCCGAAGCCTTCGACGTCGACGACCGGCTCGGCAGCGTCGAGCGCGGCAAGGACGCCGACCTCCTGGTGCTGAGCGGCGACCCGCTCGACAGCACCGCCCGCATCCAGTTCGTCATTTCCCAGGGCCGCGTCGTCGTGGAGCAGTAGGACCCATGAAACCCACCGCGCTTCTCTCCTCCCTTCTGCCCCTAGCGCTCCTCGGGGGCGCTGCGCTCGCCGGAGACGCCGAGCCGGTCGAGGCGTCCGCGCCCGTCGTCCCGGCGGACACGCTTCAGATCCGCGCCAAGGTCGTGTACCCCGGCGACGGCAGCCGCATCGAGGACGGCCTGGTGCTCGTCTCCGGCGGCAAGATCACCGGCGTCGGCTCCGGCGCCGACGTGAACGCCGCGCTGCCGGTGCTCGAGCACGACGGCGTGCTCACCGCCGGCATGGTGGTCGCCCACAGCTGGTTCGGCACCGGCGGGCTCAACCACGACGAGACGCGGGCGATGCTCCCGACCGCGCGCATCGCGCACGCGTTCCGGGCGGACCACTCCGACTTCAAGAAGGCCTGCGAGGCGGGCGTCACCACGATGGTGCTCGCCCCGACCGCGCAGAACGTCGCCGGCGGGAAGACCTGCGTCGTCAAGACCAACGGCGAGATCCTCAAGAAGGAGGGGCACCTGGCGCTCTCCTTCGCCAAGGAGGCGCTGCGGCAGGGCCAGCGGTCGGTCTTCTTCTTCTTCGGCGACGTCGAGCCCGCCGCGGTCGACGACGGCTTCGAGACCTCGGGTGGAGCGTCGAACGGCGCCCGCTATCCCACCAGCTACTCGGGCACGGTCGCGGCGCTCGACGAGTGGATGGGCTCGGCCGCCGGCGCCGAGACGCGCGGCGAGCTGCCCGTGCTCCTGGAGGCTTGGGACCGCAACGAGGTGGCGCGCGCGGCCGGCTTCGCCAAGAAGCACGGGCTGAAGGGCGCGGTGCGCGGAGCGCCGCTCGCCGGCGAGGTCCTCTCGGTGCTGAAGAACAGCGGGCTGGGCGTGATCCTCGGCCCCTTTGACGCGGGCCAGTCGCAGCGCTCGCTCGCGGGTCTCCCGGCCCTTGCGAAGGAGGGCGTGCCGCTCGCCTTCTCGCTCGGACGCTCGGGCTCCGACCCGGCCTTCGCCCGCATGTCCGCGGCGATGGCGGTGGGAGCCGGGCTCGACGCCGGCGCCGCCTGGGACGCGCTGTCGTCCGATGCGGCTCGGATCGCGGGCGTCGAGTCCCGCGTGGGCCGGCTGGCCCGCGGCCTGGACGCCGACCTCGTGTTCTGGAGCGGAAACCCGATCGACCTGACCAGCAAGGTCGAGGCCGTGTTCATCGACGGCAAGCTGGTCCACGGAGGAGCCCAATGAAGCCCACTCAAGTCCTCGCCGTCCTGCTGTTCGCCACGCCGAGCCTGGCGCCGGTGGCCGGCGCAACGGTCGTCGGGACCTCGACCGACGCCGACGCGACCGATCCGGTGCCGGCGACCGCTCCGGCGGACGACGACAGCTGGACCATCCGCGCCGACCGGATCTACACCGCGGCCGGCGACCCGATCGAAGGCGGCGTCGTCGCGGTGAAGGACGGCAAGATCTCCGCCGTCAGCGGAGGCGGCAGCGGCACGCTCGAGTGCGCCGCCGTGACGCCGGGTCTGATCGACCTCTCGGTGCGCATCGACACCGGCGCCTACTCGGTCGAGCAGGCCGACGAGACGCCGATCGCCCTGCGGGTGTCCGACGCGCTCGATCTCTACTCCTACCGCTGGGACCGCGAGCTCCGCAGCGGCGTGACCACGGTCCTCGCCAACCCCGAGGACAAGGCCGTGCTCGGCGGCCTCGGTGTGGTGCTGAAGACCGGTGGCGAGCCGACGCTCGACGCGCGGGTGCTGCGCCAGGACGCGGTGCTGCGCGGCTCGCTGGGCGCAGAGCCGTCCTCGGGCAACCGTCCGCCGCGCGGCAGCGGCCCCTCCACCTTCTACTACCGCCGCCCGACGACCCGCATGGGCGTCGAGTGGATCCTGCGCAAGTCGTTCTACGACGCGCTGGCGGTCGAGCGGACCGGCGAGGGCGCGACGCCCGAGCTGGAGATCCTGCAGCGCACGCTGAAGGGTGAAGTGCCGCTGGTCATCCAGGGCTGGGCCACCCAGGACATCCGTACCGCGGTGTACCTGAAGGAGGAGTTCAGCATCCCGAAGATGTTCATCGACGGTGCGGCCGAGGCGTGGCACGAGCCCGACCTCCTGGTGCGCTCCGGCGCCGCGGTCGTGCTGCCGCCGTTCCGCTTCCAGGGCGGACCCGGCACCGACGGGTCCTTCTACGCCTACGACACCGCCGCCAGGCTCCAGGAGCGCGGCGTGATGTTCGCCCTCTCCGGGCACGGCGCGAGCGACCCCGTGATGCGCCTGAACAAACAACCCGGCTACGCGATGCGCGGAGGCCTCGACTTCGCCGACGCGCTCGCCGCCGTCACGATCAACCCCGCCCGCATGGTCGGGGTGGACGACCGGGTGGGATCGATCGAGGTGGGCAAGGACGCCGACCTCGTTCTCTGGAGCGGCACGCCGTTCGAGCCCACGTCCCGCGTCATCGGCGTCCTCCTGAACGGCGAGCTCGTGCTCGATCCGAGGGAGTCGAACCAGTGACCTCCACCAAGCCGCTCTCCCACGACCAAGTCGTCCCGAACGCGTCCCCGACCCGAACCCAGATTCTCTCCAGAGCCATGATCGCCCAAACCCTTCGGCACGCCGCGCGGCTTGCGCTTCCCGCCCTCGCCCTTACGGCCGGCGCCGCTGTCTCCGTCGCCCAGGACGCCGAGAAGATCGTCATCGAGGCGGGCCGCGTGGTCACCCCGACCGGTCCGATCGAGAACGGCGTGATCGTCATCGAGAACGGCCGCATCACGGCGCTCGGCGCGGCGGATGAGGTCGAGGCTCCGTGGGACGCGGTCGTGATTGGCGGTGAGGACTTCACCGCGATGCCGGGGTTCGTCGAGGCGCACGCCTCCTCGGGCCTCGACCGGGCGAACGAGAACATCGACGTCGCGCCGTTCCTGAACATCCGCGACTCGATCGACCCGGTCGCATACTTCTTCGAGGACTGCCTGCGCTGGGGCATCACGACCGTCAACGTGCAGCAGGGCAACAACTGCGTCGTCGGCGCGCGCGGGATGATCGTGCGCCCGGTGGGCATGACCGTCGAGGAGATGATGGTCCGCCCCGAGCACGGCCTGAAGATGTCCGTGGCGCCGAAGACGCGCAAGTCGCGCGCGACGCAGCTGCAGACGCTCAACCGCGCCTTCAGCGACCTGCGCCGCTACCTCGAGGAGCTCGTCCAGGAGAAGAAGGACGGCGGCGACCGGGCGCGGCGCGAGGCGCTGTACCAGGGCCGCGACCTCGACGGCGAGAACGCCGAAGGGCGCGCAATGGGCGGCTCGGCCTGGAAGGTCGAGGGCCTCGAGCTCGTCCCGCGCGGCGAGATCGACGAGAAGCAGGAGCCGCTGCTGCACCTGATCGAGGGGCGCTACCCGGCTTACATCTACTGCCGCACGCCCATGGACGTGCACCACGCGCTCGACGTCGCGCGTGAGAACGGCTTCCTGGCGCGTACCACGCTGGTGATCGACGACGGCTGCTGGAAGGCGGCCGACGTGATCGCCGAAGCGGGCGTGCCGGTCGTGCTCGACGGCGACCAGATCCACACCGAGCGTGATTCCTTCACCGGCAAGGAGAAGGAGACCTTCGTCCCCGGCATCCTGCACGAGAAGGGCATCCGCTTCGCGCTCTCCTCGACCAACAGCGACACGGACTCGCTGTGGTTCCAGGCGGCGTCGGCGATCGGCTTCGGGCTCGAGCCCGAGGTCGCGCTGAGCTCGGTCACGCAGACGCCGGCCGAGATCCTCGGCCTGGGCAAGGAGGTCGGCAGCCTCGAGGTCGGCAAGCACGGCAACGTGGTGCTGTTCTCCGGCGACCCGATGAGCATCACCTCCTGGGTCGAGCACGTCGTTATCGAGGGGCGTGAGGTCTACGACCGCTCGAAAGACGTCCGCAACACGCACCTGCTGGACGGCACGCGGCCGCCCGGCACGACCGCCCCGGTGGACGAGGAGTAGGACGAGCCGACATGCGAACCTCTCATCTAGCGCTCTCGCTCGCCGCGCTCGCCGCGGCTCCGTTCGCGGTCTCCGCGACCGGTAGCGGGCGAGCCTCCACGACGGAGGGCCGCGACTACGTCGCGGTCAAGGCCGGCACGATCTACCTGGTCGAGGACGGCCAGGTGGTGACCGACGGGACCATCCTGGTGCAGGGCAACCGCATCCAGGCGGTCGGGACCGACGTCGCCGTGCCGGTGGACGCGAAGGTCGTCGACTACGGCGCCGACGCGGTCATCATCCCGGGGCTCGTCGCCGCGGACACGACGCTCGGGTCGGGCAGCAGCTCCAACCGCACGGCGGAGCCCGGGCTCAACGCGATCGACAACTTCGACTTCTACTCGAGCTTCGCGGGGCCGCTCTCGTCGGGCGTCACGACGGCCTACGTCAAGCCCACCGACCAGCGCCTGATCGGTGGGTCCGGGGCTCTCGTGAAGCTGCACGGTGAGGATCCGGAGCGCCGCACCCTGCGCGCGCCGGCCACCGTGCACGGTGCCATCCACTCGGCCGCGCGCAACGCTCCCGGCTACTGGGATCCGCCGGTTCCGGCCACGGTCGACGTGGGCATCGGCTACGAGAAGCCGCAGCTCCCGAAGAGCCCGATGGGCGCCATCGTCGCGCTGACCGAGCTCGTGAACGCGGCGCGCGGCGGGGTCGACCTCGAAGAGGAGTACGGCCCGTACGCTGCCGAGGGTCTGCGCGAGCAGCTCGACGCCGGCGTCCCGTGGCGCATCACCGCCGAGACCGAGACCGAGATCCTCGCGCTGCTCGACTTCGCCTCCGAGAGCGGCCTGCCGGTCGTGCTCGACGGTGCGTCCGAGGCCGGCTACGTCTCCGAAGAGGTCGCCGCCTCGGGGCTGCCCGTGGTGTACGGGTTCCCCTGGTCGCCGAACCGCCGCGGCGTCGACCGCGGCAAGGACGACGACGCGCGCTGGCCGAGCTACGACGTTCCGGCCAAGCTCCTCGCCGCCGGCGCGCGCGTGGCTATCAGCTCGGGCTCGACCAGCGACCTCTTGTTCGCCGCCAGCGCGGCGAGCCAGGGCAAGCTTGACCCGTCCGCGGCCCTGCGGTCCATCACGCTGACTCCGGCGGAGATCTATGGCGTCGCCGACCGCGTCGGCAGCATCCGCGCGGGCAAGGACGCCGACTTCGTCGTGCTGAACGCCCCGCCGATCTCGCTGGGCGCAACGCCGATCGCGACGTGGGTCGACGGCGACCTCGCCTGGGACTTCGCGACCTCGGGCGCCCGCGGGCTGGCCGAGGAGATGGGCATGACGCGCGATCCGCGCTCGGGCACCGTCGCTCTGCAGGTCGACCAGCTCTACCTCGGAGACGGCCGCGTGCTCTCGCCCGGTCAGGTCGTGATGCGCAACGGCCATATCATCTCGGTCACCGAAGGCGCCTCCTCGCCTCCGGGCGCCACGATCGTGCGCGGCGCCGCGGCCATGCCGGGCATCGTCGACGCGATGGGGCACCTGGGCCTCGAAGGCTCGTCGCGCGTGCCGGGTCTCGACACGCGGATGGCGCAGATCCTCGCGCCCGGTGACGCCGCCGACCGGCGTGTCGCCCGGGCCGGCGTGACCACCGTCGCGATGGCGCCGCGCGGAACCGGCAGCGCCGGCTCGCCCGTCATGGCCTACAAGCCGGCCGCGCACTCGACCAACGGTCAGGTGCTTGGCGATCCGGCGGCCGTCCGCCTGCAGTGGACGGATTCGTCGAACCGCCGCAACTCCGGCGTGGCCGTGCGCGGCCTCCTGGAGAAGGCCAAGGAGTACGTCCGCAAGTGGGAGGAGTACGAGGAGGCGATGGCCAACTGGACTCCTCCTCCGCCCGAGCCTCCGAAGGAGGACGACGAGGACGAGGACGACGAAGAGGACGACGACGACGACAAGAAGGACGACGACGAGGACGACGACAAGAAGAAGAAAAAGAAGAAGAAGAAGAAGGACGACGAGGAGGAGGTCGAGCCCGACCCGGTCACCGGGATCTGGCTTGGCGAGCTCGAAGGCGCGCGTCTGCGGGCTCAGCTCAAGCTGACCGTGGAGGAAGGCGGCGGCCCGATCGAGGGCAACCTGCGTTGCGCCGCGCTCACCGACGGGCTGGTCGAGGTCGCCGGCTTCTACGACGCCGAGGCGAAGTCGGTGTCCCTGAAGGGGCTCGGCTCGAACGGCTGGGTCGCCATCGAGGGCGAGTACTCCGAAGCCAAGCTGAAGGGCACCGCCTCGGTGGGCGAGACCTCGATGGAGGTCGAGCTCGAGCGCACCTCGCGCGACTTCGTCGTCGCCAAGCGCTCCGAGCGCCGCGCCGACAAGAGCGACGACGTCAAGCCGCCCAAGGGCATGCCGAAGGCTCCGCGGCGCGACCAGAAGCTCGAGCCGCTGAAGGCGGCGATGGAGGGCTCGGCCACCGTGATCGTCAACGTCGACCGCGACGACGAGATCCTCGAGTGCGTCGAGCTCTTCGAGGAGTGCGGCATCACCCCGGTGCTGTACGGCGCTAGCAGTGCGTACGTCGTCGCCGACCACATCGTCGGACGCGTGGCGGGCGTGCTGCTTTCGCACACGGTGCGCCAGGGAAGCGTGGGGACGGACACCGTCAACCCCTACGCGCGGCTTCAGGACGCAGGCATCCCCGTCGCGTTCCACTCCGCCGCCGAAGAGGGCGCGATCGACCTGCCGATCATGGCGATGTACGCCGTCGCGAACGGCATGAGCCCGACCGGCGCGCTGCGCGCGCTGACGTCCGACGCGGCGGACATGCTCTCGATCTCGGAGCACGTCGGCCTGATCAGCGTTGGTCGCGATGGCGACGTGCTGCTGCTGGACGGCCCGCCGCTCTCCCCCGGGACGAGCGTCGTGCGCGTGTGGGTCAACGGCGTGGAGGTCGAGTAGTCATGCGGAACCCCATTCGAGTCGCGCTCCTGCTCCTTGCGCTGCCCTTCGCCGTCCCGGCGTGGGCGAGCGAGAACGAAGCTCCGGCCGCCGGCGAGGTCGGCGGTCCGGGTCTGGCGATCAAGTGCGCCAAGGCGCTGGTTTGCCCGCCCGACCCTGAGGCGAAGCAGCACATGGACCGCGCGTACGTCCTGATCAAGGACGGCAAGATCGAGCGGGTCGTGCCGCAGCGCGGCACGGAGCTGCCGGAGGGCTACGAGGTGCGCGACGTCGGCAACCGCTGGGTCATGCCGGGCTTGGTCGGCCTCCACAGCCACGTCGGCGGTACGTTCGACATCAACGACATGGTCTACCTGACCAACCCCGGACTCAACGTCAGCACGGCGGTCCGTCCGGGCAACGACGCGCTGAAGGTCGCGGTGGCCGGCGGCGTGACGACCGTGCTCTTCATCCCCGGCTCGGGCACCAACATCGGCGGCAAGGGCGTGCTGATGAAGACCGCCCACGAGGCCTACGAGAAGGCGCTGCTGCGCGACCCGGGCTCGATGAAGCTGGCCCAGTGGGGCAACCCCGAATCCTGGGGCCCGCGCGTCGGCATGTCGTTCGAGAACTGGAACACGCGCAACACCTTCCGCCGCGGCGTGGCCTACGCGAAGCGTTGGGCCGCGTTCGAGGCGGGCGAGGGCCCCGAGCCCGAGCGCGACATCCAGTTCGACATCTTCCGCTCGCTGTTCAACCGCGAGGCGTCGATCTCGACGCACACGCAGGTCTACCAGGTCGTGCTGATGACCATCACGATGGTCGCCGGTGAGTTCGACCTGCCGGTCTTCCTCGATCACTCGACGATCGGCGGCTGGCTCGCCGGCGCTCTGGCCGAGGAGAAGGGCGTGCCTGCGATCGTTGGCCCGCGCTCGGTCGACACCGTGTCGCGCGGCTTCATGAACTGGGCGCACAACCACCACGAGGGGATGCGCGGCGTCGCCGCCGGCTACCAGCAGCGCGGCCTGAAGAACGTCGGCTTCAACACCGACGCGCCGGTGATCCCGCAGGAGACGCTGCAGCTGCAGGCCGCCATGGGCGTGCGCTACGGCTTCGACGACGCGAACCTCGAGGCCGTCCGCGGCCTGACGGTCGTGCCCGCCATGGCGGCGCTGATCGAGGATCGGGTCGGCTCCCTGACGCCGGGCCGCGACGCCGACGTCCTCGTCATCCACGGCCACCCCGCCGACCCGCGCAGCACCGTGGATCAGGTGTTCATCGACGGCGAGCTGGTCTACAACGGCGACGAGGAGCAGCAGCGCTGGTAGAGCGATGATCTCCGCCGCCTCCATCGCCCTGGCCGCGAGCCTGCTCGCGGGTCCCGACACCCCCGCGCCGGCCGAGCCCGCCTCGCCCGGCGTCCCGGGGGAGCCGGGTGGGCCGGGCCTCGCGATCCTCTGCGCGAAGGCTCTGACCTGCGCCGAGGACGCGATGGTCGTCGACCGCGCGGTGCTGCTGGTGCGCGACGGGCGGATCGAGGCGGTCGGCGAGCGTGGCGAGCTCGAGGTGCCCGAGGGCTACGCGATCGAGGACCACGGCGACCTCTGGGTCATGCCGGGGATGGTCGACCTGCACTGCCACGTCGGCGGCACGTTCGACATCAACGATATGGTCTACCAGGCCAACCCCGGCCTGCGCGTGAACACCGCCGTGCGGCCGGGCAACCCGGCGCTGATGATGGGCCTGGCGGCCGGGGTGACGACCGTGCTGTTCATCCCCGGCTCGGGCACGGCGGTCGGCGGGCAGGGCGTGCTGATCAAGACCGCGCCCGGCGCCTACGAGGACATCCTCGTCCGCCAGCCCGGCTCGCTGAAGACCGCCCAGGGCAACAACCCGAAGGCGCACCTGCTCGGGTGCGGCCCGGCGCTCTACAACTGGCACATCCGCGACATCTTCTTCCGCGGCCGCGCCTACCACCGTGCCTGGGAGGCCTTCGAGGCCGGCGAAGGCCCCGAGCCCGCGCGCGACATCACGCTCGACGTCTTCCGCGACCTGAACCGCGGCGACGCGCAGGTCTCATCGCACACCCAGCAGCACGCCGTCGTGCAGTCGACCATGCGCATCCAGGTGCGCGAGTTCGGCATCCCGACGTTCATCGACCACGGCTCGATGGACGCCTTCCGCGGCGCGGACCTGGTCGCCGAGCTGGACGTGCCGGCGATCCTCGGGCCGCGCTCGGCCTCGTGGCGCAGCATCGGCCGCGGCTACGACCACGACGGGCGCATGATGGGCATCGCGGCCGAGTACCAGGCCCGCGGCCACAAGCGCATCGGCTTCAACACCGACTCGCCCGTGATTCCGCAGGAGACGCTGCAGCTGCAGGCCGGCATGGCCGTGCGCTACGGCCTCGACGACCGCGGCATGGACTCGGTGCGCGGCCTGACGATCGTGCCCGCCGAGGCGGCCGGGATCGGCCACCGGGTGGGCAGCCTGGAAGTCGGCAAGGACGCCGACGTGTTGGTCCTGACCGGGCATCCCGGCGACCCGCGCACGTCGGTCGAGCGGGTGTACGTCGACGGGCGCAGCGTCTACGACGCCGAGGAGGAGCGCCTGTGGTAGCCCGCCTCGCGCTGACCGCGGCCGCGCTCTTCGCGACCTGCCCGCCGACCCCCGCCTCCGAGCCCGGCTTCGCGCTGCGCTGCGCCAAGATCCTGACCTGCGACGAGGACGACACGATCGTCAACCGCGGGATGATCCTGCTGAGGGGCGACAAGATCGAGTACATCGGCAAGCCGGTCGAGGTCCCCGCGGGCTACCGCGAGCTCGACCTGGGCGCCGTCTGGGCCTCGCCGGGGATGGTCGAGCTGCACGCCCACGTGGTCGGGCCGGGCTTCGACATCAACGACATGGTGTATCCGGTCAACGCCGACCTCTCGACGCGGCCCTCGATCACGCCCAGCAACTCGCTGATGCGCATGGGGACCGCCGCCGGCGTGACGACGATGTTCCTCATCCCCGGCAGCGGAACCTCGATGGGCGGCTTCGGCGTGCTGTTCAAGCCGAAGATCGACGCGGGCTACGAGGAGTGCGTGCTCCGCGACCCCGGCGGCATGAAGGCGGCGCAGAACTACAACCCGCAGCGCGGTGCCGGCGACGTCGGCGCGGGCTGGAGCGGGCTCAGCTGGCTGATGGAAGAGGCCAACAACCGCGCCGCCGCCGCCTTTGCTCAAGGGCGCGACGACTTCGGCCTGCGGAACCTCATCCGCGTTCACGCCGGTGAGCTGCCCGTGCTGATCCACTGCGCGAGTGCCGAGGGTGTCGCCAACACGGTGCGCATGTGGAAGGTGCGCTACGGCACCAAGTGCGTCGTGAGCCACGGTAGCTGGGACGGCTACAAGGCCGCCGGCTTCGCAGCCAAGCACGGCGTGCCGGTGAACCACGGCCCGCGCACCATGGACTACAGCCGCTTCTTCCGCTCCGGCCGCGTGGTCGGAGGCGCGGCGGAGTACACCGCGGCCGGAGTGCCGCTCTTTTCGCTCAACACCGACTCGCCGGTCGTGCCTCAGGAGGAGCTGTTCCTCCAAGGCTCCATGTCCGCGCGGCTCGGGGCCGACGCCTACCAGATGCTTCGGGCGCTGACGACGCACCCCGCGCAGTCGATCCTCGTGGGAGATCGCGTGGGGAGCCTCGAAGTCGGCAAGGACGCAGACATCGTGCTGTCGAGCGGAGATCCGCTCGACCCGCGTTCGCGGGTCGAGGTGGTCTTCATCGACGGCGAGATCCAGTACTCCCGTCAGGACGACGGGCAATGGTTCTAGAACAGTCATGATCACCACCACCATCCTCCTCGGAGCCCTCTCCGTCGCCGTCCCGCAAGACAAGACGGAGCTGCCCCCGGTCTACGCGCTGCGCGTTGGCGTGGCCGAAACCGTGTCCGGCGGCACGGTCGAGAACGCCGTCCTCCTGGTCGAGAACGGCAAGATCACCGTCCTCGGCGAAGACCTCCCGGTCGAGCGGGGCATCCCGACCATCGACAAGCCGGACTGGGTGGTGATGCCCGGGCTCGTGAACTGCTACTCGCGGATCGGGCTCAGCGGGCGCGGGTCCAGCTCGTTCGACCCGCACGTCATGGCCTCCGACGAGATCTACCCGCGGAGCAGCTCCTTCATGGGCATGCTCGAAGCGGGCGTGACGACGGTGGCGCTCTACCCGGCCGGCTCCGGCATCCCGGGCCAGTCGGTGGCGCTGCGGCCGCACGGCAGCTCGCTCGACGACATGCTCCTGCGCGACTCGGCCTATCTGAAGGTCGTGCTGCGCTCGAACGTGAAGTCGAAGAAGATGCTGATGGACGGCTTCGGCAAGGCCGACGAGCACGGCGAGAAGGTCGAGAAGGCCCGCGAGAAGTGGGAGAAGGACCTCGAGAAGGCGAAGAAGAAGAAGAAGTCCAAGAAGGACGACGACGACGACGACAAGAAGGAAGACGACAAGGACAAGGTGCCCGAGGTCTTCACGCCGCCGGACGCCGACCCCAAGGTCCAGCCCTTCCTCGACCTGCGCACCGGTGAGCTGACGGCGCTCATCGACATCTCCAAGGCGGCCGACTACCTGCACCTGCTCGACGCTCTCGGCGACGAGGAGATCACCTTCTCGGTGCACTGCGAGCTGCGTGACGACATCGACCTCTACGAGATCACCGAGCGCTTCGGCGAGGCCGGCCTGCGCGTCGTGCTCGAGCCCGAGGTCACCTTCCAGCCCTGGACGCGCCGCGACCGCAACCTGCCGGCCGAGTTCGTCGCCGCGGGTGCCAAGCTCGCCCTCGTCCCGACCTTCGACAACGTGAGCAGCTTCGGCAACTGGCGCGTCGAGACCGGCCACCTGGTGAAGGCCGGCCTCGATCGTCAGACCGCGCTGCGCGCCATGACCCTCGAGCCGGCCGAGGTCCTCGGCCTCGCCGACCGCGTCGGCAGCCTCGAGGCCGGCAAGGACGCCAACCTCATCCTGCTCGACGGCGATCCGCTCGAGCCCAGCAGCAAGGTTCAGATGGTCATCCTCGAAGGGAAGAACGTCTACGAGTACGAGGCGCCCTACTCCGGAGGCAAGCAGTGAAGGCACTCCAAACCACCCTGTCGACCGGAGCCGCCGGCTTCGCCCTGTTCCTCGCCCTCCTGACCCCGCCGGCGCTCGCGTCCGCGTCGTTCGACGACGACGACAAGAAGAAGGACGCCGACGAGGAGGAAGAGGAAGAGGAGGACAAGGATCGCTGGTACGCGATCACGGGCGGCGACGTCTACACCGGCACCGGCGCGGTGCTGCGCGGCGCGACCGTGCTGTCGAAGAACGGCAAGATCGAGGAGGTCGGCTTCGACCTCTTCCTGCCCGAAGAGACCGAGGTGCTGGACGCGACCGGCTACCGCGTCTACCCCGGCTTGGTCGCCGTGCAAGGCACCAGCCGGATCAGCCGCGGCCTGTTTGCGGCCGAGCAGTTCGAGCCCGCCGACCCGTCGCTCGCTCACGACCACACGCACTCGGACGACAACACCGACCCGCTCCACCCCGACGACGACTGGGAGTCGGCCGCCAAGAGCGCCTTCGCGACCGACGACGACTACGACCACGGCGATGCCTCCGCCGATACCCAGGGCGCCGCGGAGCGCGAGGAGCGCCCGGACTTCGAGCACGGCTTCGACCCGTTCAGCTCGTACCTCGTGATGGCGCTCTCGACCGGCATCACGACGGTCGACCAGTCGGGCGTCGCCGCCAAGCTGAAGCGCGGCGAGATCGACGGCGTCGCGATGAAGGAGAAGTACCTCGCGACCTACGCCTGGACCTCGAGCAGCCGCAAGGACGTGCGCGCCAAGTTCGAGCGCGCCTCCGAGTACCTGCGCGAGATGGAGGTGTACGAGCAGAAGAAGAAGAGCAACAAGGAGCTGAAGGAGCCCAGCAAGAAGGGCGTCGACACCTCGGTCGTCGACGTGCTCGAGGGCCGCAAGCTCGCGAAGTTCAACTCCAACGACCGCGACGACCTGCTGACGATCGCGCGCTTCGCGCAGCAGTACGGCTTCCGTCCGGTCATCCAGGGCTGCCGTGAGGGCTGGACCGTCGCCGAGGAGCTCGGCCGCGCCGGCGCCTACGCGATCGTCACGCCGCGCACGCGTCGTCCGAAGGACGAGCGCCTCGTCCGCGCCGGCGGCACGAGCATCGAGAACGCCGCGGTCCTCCACAAGCACGGCGTGCAGGTCGCGATCATCCCGGCCAACACCGGCATCGACCTGGGCGGCATCACCGGCCGGGACCTCCTGCACTTCCCGGTCGAGGCGGGCTTCGCCATCCGCGGCGGGATGCCGGCGGCGGCCGCGCTCGCAGGCATCACGATCATCCCGGCCCGGATCCTGGGCGTCGACCACCGGGTCGGCTCGCTCGAGTCCGGCAAGGACATGGACGTGATCGTCACCGACGGAGACGTCCTCCACTACCAGACCTTCGTCCAGTGGGCGGTCGTCGACGGCAAGCTCGTCTACGACAAGCAGGACGAGCTCCTGTTCCACCACATCCGCCCGCGCCCCGAGCCGCCGGCCCCCGAGCCGGAGCCCGAGGCGCCCGCCGAGGACCACGACGAGTCGGACGAGGAGGAAGGCCACCACGACGACGAGGAGGGCTCCGGCGACGACGAGGAGCACGAGGAGGACGACGACGACGGCGATGAGGAGGAAGAGGAAGAGGACGAGGGCGACGGCGAAGGCGACGGCCGCGCCGCGGCCTAGGCGCTCCAACCCGATCCCCGGGCTCCCAACGCCCCTTTCGTTCGAACCACCCCCGGTGCCCAGCGCGGGCGCCGGGGGTGGTTGCATTTGGGGCCGCGGCGACCTACGCAATGGCAGCGTTCCGCCGGTCCCGGTCATTGCCTCGGCCGCTTTGCGGGGGTAGGCTAAACCCTCGCCCTGACTAGGGTTACGAGACGAGGAGATCGGGACCTGCTGCCCCCTCGTCCGCCTTCCCACATGCCGCTACGTGATCTCTTGCGCGTCCTGGGTTCCGCCGACACCAGGGACGGGCGCAACCTGACCCACGACGAGGCCTACTCGGCCTTTCAGTCCATCCTCTCGGGGAGCGAGAGCCCGATCCAGGTCGCGGCCTTCCTGATGGCGATGCGCTGGAAGGGAGTGCGCGTCGACGAGCTGACGGGCTTCGCCCGGGCCGCGCGCGAGCGCGCCAAGATGCCGTGCCGCGAGATGCCCGGTCTGGTCACGCTCTGCCCGCCGCACGACGGGCACGACGGTATTCCGCCGCTCGACGTCGCTGCGGGCCTGGTGGCCGCCGGCGCCGGGGCGCGCGTGCTGCTCATCACCGACCGCTGCGTACCGCCGAAGCGCGGGCTGACGTCGGTCAGCGTGCTCGAGTACCTCGGTTCCGGAGTGACCTGGGATCCCGACGAGGCCGAGGACTGGGTCGCCAAGGCGCGCTTCGCGACGATCGCGCTCTCGGGGATGCTCCCCGACATCCTCGCGCTGCGCGACGTCCGCAAGGACCTCGGGGTCCGCACGCCGCTCCACACGGTCGAGAAGCTGATCGCACCGGCCAGCTCGGCCGTCGTGCTCGGCGCGCAGCACGGCCCGGTGCTGGGCACCGCGGTCGAGACCATCGCCGGCCTCGGGCACCCGCGCGGCATCGCGATCCAGGGCTGCGAGGGCGGCATCATCCCGACCATCCGGCGCCGGACGCGAGGGATCGAGCTCACCGGCACGCACCAGGTACCGCTGGCCGTCGAGCCGGCCGACTTCGGGCTGAACGGCGAGGCCGACCCCGAGCTGCCGATCTACGGACCGCCCGACGAGGGCGTCGGCACCGGCGACAACCCGCTCCTGGTCGAGGCCGCCGGCTGCGTCGTCGAGAACGTGCTGAGCGGCGAGTCCGGCCCCGCCCGCAACGCGACGCTGCTCGGCGCGGCGGTCGTGCTGAAGGCCGCCGGCAAGGCCATGACGCTGGCCGAGGGGGTCGATCATGCGGTGAACTCGCTGGACTCGGGCTCCGCGCAGGAGGTGCTGGCGCGCCTCCGCGAGCTCGCCGCCTGAGCGCGCGCCCCGGCCGCAGCGACACCGCTCGGTTAGACTCGGAAGCAGCCCATGCGCCTCGCCCTCCCCGCCTTCCGGCAGCTCCGGCTGCGCTGGCTCGCGCTCCTAGCCGCGGCGGGCCTCGGCTCCTGCGGGGGCGGCGCGGTACCGAGGCCGGTGCTCCTCGCCCAGGCCTACCAGCCGCCGCCGGCGCTCGTCGAAGCCGACGATGACCGCCGCGGCTTCGCGCTCACGTTCACGGTCGAGCGCGGCGACTGGGGCGACCAGGCCATCCCCGGTCTATGGCGCGCTCCGGCGCCGTGGTATCGGAGCGCGCTCCCGGTGCTGGCCGACGAGCCCGCGGCCCTGCGCGCGGACGACATGCTCTTCCGGCAGGCCCCCGTACGGCGCGCCGCCGACCTCGACGAGCCGGGCACCTTCGCGGTGATCCGCGAGCCGGACGGCGAGTACCTCTTCCTGCGTATCCCTGCCGGGACCCAGCCGCCCGAACGCGCCGAGCTCGAGGTCGTCGCCTCGGCCGGCCGGCGCGGGCACGACGCCTGGCGCCTTGCGGCCGGACCGTTGGCGGCCGACGGCTTCGTGCTGCGCGCGGACGCGCCGGCGTCGTTCACGCTCGACGTGCCGCCCGACTGCCTGCTGCGCTTCCACGCGGTTTGCATCGGCCAGGCCAGCGGCGGCGAGCCCGAGATCGTCCTGCGGCTCGACGGCGAGGAGCACGGTCGCGTGCCTGTCCGCCCCTCGCCCACCTACGTCGAGCAGTCGCGCCAGTTCACGCTGCCCGAGCGCGGCGCGCCTGGCGCGCGCCTCGAGCTCACCGTCGAGGGCGAGAGCCGCTGGCTCGGTATCTTCGCCCCGCGCCTCGTGCCGCTGCCGGACGCCCGCCCCGAGCCCGAGCGCCCCGACATCGTCGTGTTCCTCGCGGACACCTTCCGCGCGGACAACATGGCGTTCTACGGCGGCAAGCCCGGAGTTACGCCGAACCTCGACCGCTTCGCCGAGCAGTCGCTGCGCTTCCGCCGCGCCTGGTCAACCGCCTGCTGGACGCTGCCCTCGCACGCGTCGCTCTTCTTCGGTCTGTTTCCGCCACAGCACGGCGCCACCGGCCTCAGCACGACCCCCAGCCGCGACCTGACCTCGATCGCACAGCGCCTGCGCGAGGCGGGCTACCGTACCGCCGCGGTGACCGACAGCCTCTACGTGTCGCGCAAGTTCGAGCTCGACCGCGGCTTTGAGCACTTCGAGGAGCACCAGGGGCGCAGCGACGTCGAGCGCACGCTCGCGGGCGCGCGCAGGCTCTTGGCCGAGGACGACGGACGTCCGCTCTTCCTCTTCGTGCACAGCTATCGGGCGCACGAGCCCTACCTCGTGTCGCCGCGCACGGCCGAGCAGTTGGGTGATCGGCTGCCGCTCGACGTCTCATGGGACGACCTGAAGGGCGGCATCCTGGACAGCGCCAAGACGCGCATCGCCGACGGCGGCGAGGACGCGACGAAGCTGCTCGAGCTCGTGCGCGAGGGCGACTTCCACGGCATCCTCGAGCTGCTCGGCCTGGGCACCGGCTCGACCGTCGAGGGGCAGCAGTTGCTCGAGCGGCTGCGCGCGCTCTACCTCGGCGCCTCGCACGGCCTCGACCACGCCTTCGGGCAGTTGATGGTCGAGATCGACGCCCGCCCGCGACCCGCCGGGACGTTCGTGGTGTTCACCAGCGACCACGGCGAGGCGTTCAACGAGCACCAGAACCTCTTCCACGGGCACGGCATCTGGGAGGAGAACCTGCGCATCCCGTTCCTGGTGCGCGGCCCGGGCCTCGAGCCGCGCGCCGTCGACTACGCCGCGTCGCTCGTCGACGTGCCGCAGACCCTGGCCGAGATCGCCCAGATCGCGCCGGATCCGGGCTGGCTCGGGTCGTCGCTGCTATCGCTCGACGAAGACCGTCCGCTGTACGCCTTCGACTGCGCGCAGCGCGGCGAGCCGCGCGGGCTGCTCATCGAGGACGGGCTGAAGGTCGTCTTCCCGCCCCGCGCCGAGGCCGTTCGAGGCCGCGAGATCGTGCACGCCTTCGACCTGCGCAGCGATCCGGGCGAGCGCAACGACCTCGGCTCGGGAGAGCGCGCGCGCACCGCGCTCGACGGGCTGGCCGAAGACGTGCTCGAGCTGCTCAAGCCGCGCGCCGCCGCCGGTCAGGCCGAGCTCGACGCCTCGGACCTGCGCGCGATGGCGGACATGGGCTACACCGGCACCGGCGACTAGGCGGTCGGCGTCAGGAAGCCGACGACCTCGACCCAGCGCCACAACGCCAGCTGCGCGGTCACCAGCCCGAGCCCGAGCGCCGCATACCCGGCCCACTTCCAGCGGCTCACCGCACGCATCGCGGCGCTCCGCAGCTCTGCCACCGCGAAGATCAGGAGCCCCGCGTTGCAGAGCCCGAGCCACACCACGTGCGGCTGTCCCCAGCACCGGTGGGTCCGCCAGGCGTCGGGATCCGCGGCCGCATCCGCCCAGGCCGCGACGAGGAAATAGGGCAGCACGATGAGCCCGAGCCAGTGGGCGCCGAGGATCCAGCTCATCGGGAAGCGTAGGAACCCCGGGCGGGTGGCGTTGATGCTGCGGGTGAAGTCCATCGATCGGGCTACCGTACGCGCGGCACTCGCCGGCGGGACCAAAAACCGTGTGGCCGGGCTAGCCCTTCACGACCGCGAACGGCCGCACGCGTGCCACCAGGCGCCCCAGCCCGGCGCGGTGCACCACCTCGACCACGTCGGCGACGTCCTTGTAGGCGTCCGAGAGCTCCTCTTCGACCGTGCGCTTCCCCGCGGCCTGGAGCGAGATACCGAGCGCCGCGAGCTCGCGCGGGATGTTGCGTCCGCGGGCGCGCTTGCGCGCCTGGTTGCGCGACAGCAGGCGTCCCGCGCCGTGGCAGCACGAGCCGAAGGCGCGCGTGGCCGAGCCCTCGGTGCCGAGGAGCACGAAGGAGTAGCGCCCCATGTCGCCCGGCACGAACACCGGCTGGCCCAGGTCGCGGTAGGCGTCTGGAATGAGCGGGTGCCCCGGACCGAAGGCGCGCGTGGCGCCCTTGCGGTGCACGATCAGCTCGCGCTCCTCGCCGTCGACCACGTGCCTCTCCTTCTTGGCGATGTTGTGGCAGACGTCGTAGACGACCTCGGCCTCGGCGTGCGGGCCGAAGCGCGTGCGCAGCACCTCGCGTACGCGGTGGGTGATGACCTGGCGGTTGGCGAAGGCGTAGTTCATCGCCGCGCCCATGGCGCCGAAGTAGGCCTGGCCCTCGTCCGAGTCGAACGGCGCCGCGCACAGCTGCGGGTCCGGCAGCTCGATCCCGTAGCGCTCGGAGGCCTGCAGCATGCGCTCGAGCGAGTCGTCGCACACCTGATGCCCGAAGCCGCGCGAGCCGGTGTGGATCAGCACGGTCATCGCGCCCTCCTCGACTCCGAGCCGGGCGGCGGCCTCCGCGTCGTACACCTCGTCGACCGTCTGCAGCTCGAGGAAGTGGTTGCCCGAGCCCAGCGTCCCGAGCTGCGGCGCGCCGCGTACGCGGGCGTCGGCGCCGACGTGCTTCGGTTCGGCCCACGCTGCGCAGCCGCGCTCCTCCAGCACCTCGAGGTCCTCCTCGCGGCCCAGCTTGCGCTCGACCGCCCAGCGCGCGCCGCCGCGTGACACCTGGTCCAGCTCGTGCGCCTTCAGCTTGAGCGGCCCGCCGCGGCCGGCGCCCGCGGGGACGGCCTTGATGAGGTCGGCGGCCAGCTCGCCGCGGTGCTTCTTCGCGCGCTTCGGTTTGACGCCGCGGACGGCCAGGAGGCGCACGCCGCAGTTGATGTCGAAGCCGACGCCGCCGGGGCTGATCACGCCGCCCGCTGCGGGGTCGAAGGCCGCGACGCCGCCGATCGGGAAGCCGTAGCCCCAGTGGATGTCCGGCATGCCGATCGAGTGGCCGACGATCCCGGGGAGCGTGGCGACGTTGCGCACCTGCTCGAGGCACGGATCCGAGCGCATCGACTCGATCATGCGCGCCGAGGCGTAGATGCGCCCGGGGACGCGCATCGCGCCGTGGATGGGGATGTCCCAGGTCGTGTCGTCGACGCGCTCCAGAGGGACGTCAGACATCGAGCACGATCCTCCCGCGCCACGAAGCGTCGCCCGCCGCGGGCGCCTCGACCTCGGCCCGGTGGCGCGTGACCGCCTTGACGTCGGTTAGCGACGCCGCGGAGAGCTGCTCGGCGGGCACGCAGCGCAGCACCGCGCGCGTCTCCTGCGGGGTCGAGTCCTCGCGCACGCCGGCTGAGACCGCGAGCAGGCCTTCGACGCTCCAAAGGCGGAACAGCTCGCGCCACCACTGCACCCAGGCCTCGCTCGGCTCGTCGGCGCCGACCGCGACGCGGCGCATCTTGCGCAACGTCGTGCCGGGGATGTCGCCGCCGGTCACGAAGCCGGCCAGGGCCGCCGCGGCTTCCTCGAGCAGCGCGGGCCAATCCGCTCCCTCGACCGCCAGCAGCGCGTCGGCGGTGTGGTCTTCCAGACGCCACGGCATGCGAGCAGTCTACGGTCTCGCCGCGGTTACACTCGGCTCGGAGCGAAGCACCATGCCGAAAAGGGAAGTCTGCGACGAGCTGCTGGACGCGGTCCCCGACGAGCCCCGTTGGATCGAGGCGCGCGCGCTGGTGCTGTCCGGCGACTGCGGGGTGTTCGGCGGCGCGGGCGGCTGGGTGCTTCGCAACGAGCAGCCCGGCGGACGGCTCGTCGTGCTCGTCGGTCGCCCGAGCCCCGCTGTGCTCGACGAAGCGTTGTCCGGCCGCCCGGGGAGCGAGGTGCTGACGGCTCCCGAGGACGAGGAGGCGAACGCCGCACAGCTGCCCGGCTGGTCGCGCGAGCGCGCGGTGTTGCACGAGCTGGCGGACCCGGCGCGGCTGGCGCCGGACGACGGCACGGTGCGGGCGCTGACGCCGGAGGACTCGCTCGCGCATCTGCCCGCGGCGCTGCGCGAGGAAATGGAGGGCGCTCTCTCCCGTCACGCGGTGCACGCCGCCTTCGAGGCCGACGTCGCGGCCAGCTTTGCGTACGCCTGCTGGCGTACCGAGACGCGCTTCGACATGTCGATCGACACGGCGCCGTGGTTCCGCCGCCGCGGGCTCGCGCGGCGCGCCGCGAGCGCGTTGATCCGTGCCGAAGCGGACGCCGGGCGGCGTCCCGTGTGGGGTGCGATGGCGTCGAACGAGGCGTCGCTCCGGCTGGCCGAGGCGCTCGGCTTCCGCGCTGTCGACGAGATCGCGTGCTTCTCGGCGCCGAACTTCTGACTCAGGGCACTAGAAACTAGAGCGCGGCCGCCTCGACCAACGGCAGCAGGCCTTCGGCCATCCGTCGCTGGCCCTCGATGTTGATGTGGTGGTCGCCCAGCCAGTACAGGTCGACGTCGGCCTCGCGCCACTCGTCGCGCGGGTCGAAGATCGGCAGGCCCAGGCTCCGCACGTGCGCGATCCAGCGGTCGGCCCAGCCGTCGGCGCCTACGACGCCCGACTCGTCGAGCATCAGCGCCTTGGCGAAGTCGGCGGCGCGCGGCTCGTAGCGCTCCAGCTGGATGTCCCAGGCCGGCGGGATGTAGGCGAACACCAGCGGCAGCTCGAGCTCGCGGGCGCGCTCGGCCATGGCGCTCGTCAGGAGCTCGGTCGCGTGCATCGCGATCTCCGCCTGCTCGGGGAACTCCGTCAGGAAGCTGAGCTGGAACACCGCCTGCCCCAGGTTGCGGTCCGGGTGCCGCGCGACCTTGCGGAAGCGGTCGATGCGCTTGTAGTACGGCTTGCCCGAAACCGGCAGCAGCGTGCGCTGGAAGTAGTGCGTAGGCCGCAGCGTGCCGAGGAAGTCGTTGCCGCCGAAGACCATGCAGACGTAAACGTCGACGTCGAGCTCGCGCTTGAACTTCTCGATTCCGCCGAGGTAGTTGTAGAAGGAGTACGAGCCCACGCCGGCGTTGACGACCTCGACCGTTCGGTCGGGCGAGCGCTCGCGCAGCAGCTCCTCGAGCACGTTCGCCGCGGTGAAGCGGTTGTCGCATGCTCCGTCCGTGTGCGAGTCGCCGATGACGAGCACGCGCAGGTCGGGCTTGTCCGTCAGCGTTTCGTCATCGTCGCGGAAACCGCTCGCGTTCGTGCGCAGCGTCCACTTTCCGCCGGGGTGCTCGGGGAACTCGCGCGGGTAGCTGAGGTTCGGCTTGTGGCGATAGTAGACCTCGGGGTCGTACTCGGTGTCGTCGGACTTCAGCCCGGCGAAGAGCTTGTACGCGTGCTCCTCGGGCATCGTCTCGACGACGAGCTCGAACTCCTGCGTCAGCGCGTCGCTCTCTGAGGCGCGGTCGGTCAGGAAGTCGCTGAACGACGCGCGGTCGTCGACGATGCCGGTGTCCCGGGACTCCCGCTCGGGCAGGAGAGCCCACCCGATCGCGAGCGCCAGGACCGTGGACACGAGCGCGACGAGGACGCGGAGCTTGGTCGGCATGCGCGCATTCTACCCGCGCGCTCCGCGCAGGTAGGCCGCGGCGGTCTCGTCCCGGGGCTCCGAAAAGACGCGCTCGGTCGGCCCCTGTTCGATCACCGCGCCGGCGCCGTCGCGCAGCCAGAACACGGTTGTCTCGTCCGCCAGCCGGCGGGCCTGCGCGAGGTTGTGCGTGACGATCGCGATCGTGTAGCGGCCGCGCAGGCCGGCGATCAGGTCCTCGACCACGCCGGCCGCCAGCGGGTCGAGCGAGCTGCACGGCTCGTCCATCAGCAGCACCTCGGGCTCGAGTGCGAGCGCGCGCGCGATGCAGAGCCTCTGCTGCTGCCCACCCGACAGGTGCTGCGCCGGCGCGTCGAGCCGGTCCTTCACGTCGTCGAAGAGCCCGACGTCGCGCAGAACGCGCTCGGTGATCGCGTCCAGGCGGTCGCGCGGCGTGCCGTGCTCGGCAAGCGCGAGCTGCACGTTGCGCCGGATCGACAGCGGGAACGGGTTGGGCTTCTGGAAGATCATCCCCACGCGCCGGCGCAGGGCGATCGGGTCGGTGCCCGACGCGAGTACGTCGGTGTCGTCCACGAAGATTCGACCTTCGACGCGCGCCGTCGGGATCAGGTCCGTCATCCGGTTGAGCGCCGCGAGCAGGCTCGACTTGCCGCAACCCGACGGCCCGACGATCGCGCCGATCGAACCGCGCGGCACCGACAGATCGACGTCGCGCACGACCGGCCTGCCGGCGTACGAGACCGAGACGCGCTCGGTGCGTATCACCGCGCGGCCCTCCGCGCCCACCAGCGCGTTCCCTCGACGGCGAGCGCGTTGATCGCGAGCAGAGCGAGCACCAGCACGCAGGCCGATGCGTAGGCGTTCTCGTTGCCGCCCGGGACGTTCATCGCCAGGTCGAAGACGTGCACGGACAGGCTGCGTCCCGAGTCGAGCAGGCTGCCGGGCATGCGCGTGACGTAGCCCGAGGTGAAGAGCAGCGCGGCGGTCTCGGCGATGGCGCGGCCGACGCCGAGCACCAGTCCCGCTCCGATGCCCGGCGCCGCCGCCGGCAGGAGCAGCCGCCTGAGCGTGGTCAGGCGGCTGAGGCCCAAAGCCGCCGCGCCGAGGCGTTGCTCCTGGGGGACGGCGCGCAGCGCCTCTTCGGTGGTCCGGATCAGCAGCGGCAGCGCCATGCACGCCAGCGTGAGCCCACCGGACAGGATCGAAAAGCCGAGGCCAAGCACGTGACAGAACAGCGCGTTGCCGAACAGCCCGAAGACGATCGACGGCACCGCGGCGAGCGCGTCGAGGCTCCGCCGCACCAGATCGCCGAAGCCGCGTCGTCCGACCGCTAGCTCGGAAAGGAAGACCGCCGTCGCGAGGCCAAGCGGCGCGGCGACTCCGATGCAGACCGCGAGGATGGCGAGCGTCGAGACCAGGATCGGACCGATGCCGCCCGCGCGCCCCGCGTCGGCGGGGGCGGAGGTGAGGAACGCTGGGGAGAGGCCTCCCAAGCCGCGCACGATCATGTCGCCGAGGATCCACAGCAGGCTCCCCGCAACGAAGGCCGCCGCCGCCCACATCAGCGTGGTGGCGACGCGCTCGCCGGCCGGCAGCCGCAGCTCACGCACGGACCGTCCTCCGCCGCTGCCATTCCACGAGCACAACCAGCGCGCCCACCGTGACCATGAGCGCGAGCCCGCTTGCGAACAGCGCCGAGCGGTGTCCCTCGGTCGCGTAGCCCATCTCGAGCGCGATGTTCGCCGTCACCGTGCGGAGCGGCGCCAGCGGGCCGTCGGGCACCTGCACGACGTTGCCGGCCACCATCAGCACCGCCATCGTCTCGCCCAGGCCGCGCCCCGCGGCCAGCAGCAGCCCCGTCGCGATCCCCGAGCGCGCCGCCGGCACCGCGACGCGGCGCGCGATCGTCCAGCGACCGAGCCCAAGCGCGGCCGCGCCCTGCAGCACCGGCTGCGGCACGGCGCCGAGGGCCGCGTCGGCGGTGATCGCAACGGTCGGCAGGATCATGAGCGCGAGCACGAGCGTCGCGCTCAAGAGCCCCTGCCCCGAACCGCCGAGACGCGCGACCAGCGGCACGAGCACGACCAGTCCCCACAGCCCGAACAGCACCGACGGGATGCCCGCCAGGAGCGCGACGAGCCTGCGGTAGAGCCGCGCCGCCCGCGCCGGCGCGTAGAAGCGCGCGAAGATGCCCGACGCGATCCCGAGCGGTCCGGCGAGCAAGAGAGCGCCGAGCGTGGTCAGCAGCGTGCCCGCCACCATCGGCAGCAGCAGCAGCTCGCCGTCGCTCGGGTGCCAGGCCTCGTCGGTCACGAAGCGCAGCGGCCCGCGCTCGCGCAGCGCGGGCCACGCCTCGCGCGCCACGAACGCGAAGATCAGCACGACGATCGAGCCGGCCGTCGCTGCGCCGGCCGCCAGCGCGGCCACGAGCGCGCCGTCAGCGCGCGATCGGCGCAAAGCCCTGCTGGGCGATGAGGTCATGCACCTCCTCGGACTGGGCGAAGGTCAGGAACTCGCGCGCGAGCCCGCTCGGCTCGCCCGGCGTCAGCAGGCTGAGCTGCCGAGCGATCGGGAAGGTGCCGTTTGCGACGTTCTCGGTGCTGGCCTCGACGCCACCCGCGGGCAGCAGGCGGATCGGAACGCCGAGCGCGATGTCGAGCTCGGCCGTGCCGACCGACACGTACCCGATCGCGCTGCGGTTGCCGGCCACGGTCTTGACGCCCTGCTCGTTGTCGCCGATCACGACGTCGGCCTGGACCTCGCGGTTGTCGAGGCCGAAGTGGGCGAGGAACACTTCGAGCGTCGCGCGGCCCTCGGCCTTGTTGACGACGGTGATCTCGGAGTCGGGGCCGCCGAGCTCGCTCCAGCGCTGAATGCGGCCCGTGAACACGCCGGTGACCTCGTCTCGCGAAAGCTCGCGCACCGGGTTGTCGGCGTGGACGATCAGCGCCACCCCGTCGCGTGCGAGCGGGAATACGGTCAGGCCCTCCTCACCGTCCTTCAGCGCGCGGCTCGCCATCCCGATGTCGGCGGCGCCGCTCTTGGCGTCGGCGATGCCGCGGCTTGATCCACCGGTCTGTACGTCGACGCGCGCGGGAGGGTTCAGCTCCTCGAAGCGCTTGCCGATCTCCGCCGCCAGCGGAGCCACCGTGCTCGATCCGGTGAGGACCAGCCGTGCGCCCGACGCCGCTGCGGCGTCGCCGACGCCGCAGCCGCCCGCGAAGACGGCTAGGAGAAGCAGCGCCACGATCCGGGTTCGTGCCATATTCGATTCTCTAGTCCTTACCGGAACGAGAGCGAGCAGCAGCCGAGGTTGATCCCGCGTCGTCCGCGGCCGATGCGCACGTCGGGCGCGAGCCGGTAGAGCACCGCCTTGCCGTCGCGTTCGGCCTCGACGAGCTTGGCCTCGCGCAGCACCTTCAGGTGGTGCGAGAGCAGGCTCTGCTCGACGTCAAGGGCCGCGTTCATCTCGCCTACGTGCTTGGGGCCGTCGAGCAGCTGCTGCATGACCTCGAGGCGCGTCGGGTCTGCCAGCACCTTGAGCCGGTCGACGCACAGCTCTCCGGCCTTGGACCTCGCTCCCCTCACGGGCATGATTCTGCGCTCATATGAAGGGCGGTTCAACTCACCGCCGCGCGCGCTACGCCCCCGCCCCGTCCGCGTGACGGGAATCCGCGTCTCTACCTGCGCACGAGGCCGACGCCGACCAGCACCAGCCCCGTGCCCGCGAGCGTGAAGCGCGTGATCGGCTCATCGGCCACCGCCCAGCCCAGCAGGATCGCGATGGCGGGCGTGACGTAGGCGATCAGGCTCATCTTGTAAGCCGGCTGAAAGCGCAGCAGCCAATAGTAGAGCCCGAAGGTGACGCAGGTGCCCATCACCGAGAGGTACAGCACGCTCCACACCGCGGTCGAGGTGAAGCGCAGCTCGGCGCCGCGCTCCAGGGTCAGCGCCGCGATCCACAGCAGCGCCGCGCCGAGCAACATGCCGTTGCGGTTGAGCAGGACCGAGCTGGCGCCCTCGCCGTAGCGCTTGATGCAGGTCTGCCCGACCGCCGAGACCAGCGGCGACAGCAGGTACACGCCGCCGACCCAAAGCGCGTTCTCGTGCATGCTGCTCAGGTCGCGCAGGTCGGTCTCGAACAGCAGCCCGACGCCGACGAAGCCCAGCGCGAAGCCGATCCAATGGCGGCCGGCGAGCTTCTCGCCGGGCAGGAACAGGTGCCCCGCGACCGCCATCATCATCGGGAAGACCGCCCACAGGATGCTCGCGAGAGCCGAGGGCAGCACCGTTTCGGCCCAGTAGACGATGCCGTAGGAGAGCGCGAAGTTCAGTGTGCCCAGCATCGCCGAGAGCCAGCCGGCGGGCGCGGGGCCGCCCTCCATCCGGCGCAGCGGGATCGCGGCCAGGCTGAAGACCAGGCTCGCCACGGTGAAGCGGATCGCGGCGCCGTGTAGCGGCGGCAGGTCCTCCAACCCGGTGCGGATGACCAGCCACGTGCTGCCCCAGATCAGGCACAGCAGGACGAGCGCTAGGTTGGCGACGGTGGGGGAGGGCTTCACGGGGCGTCCTGCCTGGAGGGCCGAGCAGGCTACGCCGCGCCCCACCTCCGGAGGAAGCCCGCTTCCAGTCCTACATCAATCGAAACGCGGCCGGCGCCCCTCAGCCCGAGGGACGCCGGCCGCGCTGCGCGATGGGGGTGAGCCGGGGCGCTAGCCGCCGCCGACCTTGTGGCCGCACTGGCCGCAGAACTTCGCGTTGGGCGTGAGCGGAGCGCCGCACTCGGTGCAGAAACCGCCGGCCGTGGCCGCCGGCTCCTCCTTGGGCACCAGCGATGCGCCGCACTGACCACAGAACTTGCCCGGCGGGACGACCGAACCGCACTCGGGGCACGTGACGCCGGGCGTGGCGGGTGCGAGCGTCTGGCCGCCCGAGCGATCCGGCGCCAGCATCTGCGCCAAGCCGAAGCCGACGCCCAGGCCGGCGCCGCCGAGCAGCCCTCCGGCTCCGGCCCCGCCCTCGCCGCCTTCTCCTCCGCCGCCCTTCGCCATGCCCTCGCCGGCGCCCATCATCGCCTTGCCGGCCGCGAAGCGCTGCCACGCGCCCACGCCGCCGACCGTCTTGAGATAGGCCGCGTCGGTGTAGAGCTTCTTGAGGTTGTCCGCGTCCTCGTCGTCGATCGCGGTGACGAAGTTGCCGAGCCGTACGATCTTCAGGCCGTACTCGGCCACGTGCTGGTCGAGCCCGGCGAGCACGTCCTGTTCGATCTCCTCGGTGTAGGCGCCCGAGGTGACGTCGAGCAGCGGCCACTTGTTCTTCACGAGCAGCTCGGCGGTGCGGTCGCGGATGACCTTCAGCACCTGCTCCTTCATCCACGAGCGGACCGCGAACGACTCGGCGCGGCCCATGCCGACCAGGCCGACGATCAGCTGCTCGGGGTCGGTTACGCGGAAGCTGAACTCGCCGTGGACCATCGTCTCGACGGGCACGCCGCTCTTGGGATCCTCCACGTGGCCGATGCGGCCGCCGAACTTGATGCCGGTGTGCTCGCGGATGTTGACGAAGAACACCTCGGTGATGAACACGTTGCCGCCGGTGAACTTGTCGACGAGCTCCGACAGGAAGGGCAGGTTGGAGCTATCGAGCGTGTAGCGCCCCGCATCCATCACCTTGACGACCTTCCCGTCGCGGAAGAAGACCGCCTTCTCGTCGGCTTCGACGGTCAGCTGCGACTTCATCGGGATGGTCTTGTCGGGGTGCTTCCAGACGACCTGCGACTTCCCGTCGTCCGGGCGGGCGACCATCATCTCGCCCACGCCGTGTTTGAACCAATCCATCAAGCCCATGGCTGTGTCGTCTCCGAAAGGGATGGGGGAGGGAGCGGCGGAGTCCGCCCGGGACTCCCGCCAGGGCCGCTCCTACGTGCGAGGATAGGGGCCTATTCGGGCCTAGGCCAGGCGAATCGGCACCTGGAGATGCCCCGTGCTCTGGACCCTGCATCCCGGGCGTCCGAGGCCATCGACCTGTCGGGTGATTTGCCCGAACGCCCGGGCTCCCCGCGCGTAGTTGCCGCACAATCGCCACTGCGTTGACCGAGCAAGAAATCGAGACCATCTCCGAAGAGGAGGAGCCCCTACCCGAGAGCGCTCGGGTCGAGTTTCCGTGCGAGAACTGTGCGGCGGGAACGCGTTGGGATCCCGACGCCGACGCGCTCCTCTGCGACCACTGCGGTCACAAGAAGCCCGTGCCGCGCGCCGAAGGCACGATCGTCGAGCGGTCGCTCGACGAGGCCGGCCAGGCGGCGCGCGGGTTTGGCCTCGAGGTGCGGATCGCCAAGTGCGGCAACTGCGGCGCCCAGGTCTCCTTCGACGACACCGCGACCTCGAAGGACTGCGTGTACTGCGGTTCGTCGAGCGTCCTGGAGCAGCAGGCGAATCGCAACACGCTTCGCCCCGAGTCGCTGGTTCCGCTGGACGTCGGGCGCGACTCGGTCGAGGCCAACTTCCGCGCGTGGCTCGGGGGGCTGTGGTTCCGCCCCAACGCGCTCAAGGACACGCGCCGCCGCTTCGACGCGGTGGGCGTCTACGTCCCGTTCTGGACCTTCGACTGCGCCGTGCACTCGGACTGGTCGGCCGACGCGGGGCACTACTACTACGTCACGCAGCACTACTGGGCGACGGTGAACGGCAAGCGCGTGCGGCGCTCGCGGCGCGTCCGCAAGGTGCGCTGGGTGCCGGCCTGGGGCCAGCGCTACGACGAGTTCGACGACCTGCTCATCCTCGCCTGCGACGGCCAGTCCGGCGCGCTCGTCCGCAAGCTCGGCCGCTTCGACACGAAGGGGCTCGTGCCCTACCGTCCGGAGTACCTGGCGGGCTGGCGCGCGGGCGAGTACAGCATCGACCTCACGCAGGGCTGGGAGGCGGCAAAGGCCCGCGTCGAGGACGTGCAGAAGAAGCGTTGCGCCGGCGACGTGCCCGGCGATACCCACCGACGCCTGCGTGTGCTGAACCACCTCCAGGAGGTGCGCTGGAAGCACGTGCTGCTCCCGATGTGGAGCCTGACCTATCGCTACAAGCAGAAGACCTACACGGTGCTCGTCCACGGCCAGTCCGGCAAGGTGGTCGGCGAGGCGCCGTACTCGTGGCTTAAGATCCTCGCCCTCGTCGGCGCGGTCGGGACGGTGGTCCTGGCCGCGGCGTTGTTTGTCGCCGTGACGCAGTGATCCCGATGTTTGCCAATCTCGCTCCGCTTCTACTCGCCCTCGCGCCGGCTCCTCAGCAGCGCCCCGAGCTCCCCACGATCCTCCCGATGCGCGAGCGCGCGGCGGTGCGCGACGCCTGGCTCGCGCGGCGCCTCGAGACGGTGGCGCCCGAGGTGATGCGCCGCGCGGGCATCGACATGTGGATCCTGGTGGCGCGTGAGTACAACGAGGACCCGGTCGTCGAGACGATGCTGCCCGCGACGTGGCTCGCGGCGCGGCGCCGGACGATCCTCGTGCTGCACGATCCGGGGGAGGGCAAGCCGCTCGAGACGCACGCCGTCGCGCGCTACGCGGTGGGGGACGTGTTCCCCGGTGCCTGGGTCAAAGAGGAGGAGCCCGATCAGTGGAAGCGCCTGGCCACCCTGGTCGCCGAGCGCGACCCCCAGCGCATCGGCATCGACGTCTCGCCGACCTTCGCCCTCGCGGACGGCCTCAGCACCTCCGAGCACGACGCCCTGCGGGCCGCGCTGCCCGAGGAGCTCGCTGGCCGGTTGGTCGGCGCCCAGGACGCCGCCGTCGGCTGGCTGGAGACGCGTACCGCCGAGGAGCTCGAGGTCTACCCGACCATCGTGCGCATCGCCCACTCGATCCTCGCCGAAGGCCTCTCGAACCGCGCGGTGCAGCCCGGCATCACGACCACGCAGGACCTGCAGTGGTGGTACCGCGAGCGTATCCGCGAGCTGCGGCTGACCACCTGGTTCCATCCGTCGGTCTCGGTGCAGCGCAACGAGGGCCAGAGCCATACGGGCTCGTTCGCCGATGAGTCCGGCGTCGACGTGATCCGGCGTGGCGACCTGGTGCACGTCGACCTGGGCATCGACTACCTCGGGCTCAAGACCGACACGCAGCAGCACGCCTACGTGCTGCGGGCGGGCGAGGACGATGCGCCCGAGGGCCTGCGCCGCGGGCTGGCGGCCGGCAACCGTCAACAGGACATCCTGATGGAGGAATACCGCACCGGCCGGACCGGCAACGAGATCCTGGCTTCGGCGCTGGAGCGCGGCCAGGCCGAGGGGCTTCGCCCCACGATCTACTCGCACCCGCTGGGCCTCCACGGCCACGGGGCGGGGCCGACCATCGGACTCTGGGACCAGCAGGGCGGCGTCCCCGGGCGCGGCGACTATCCGCTGCACGCCGGCACGTGCTACGCGATCGAGCTGTCGGTGGCGGTCGACGTGCCCGAGTGGGGCGGCCAGGAGGTGCTGATCATGCTGGAGGAGGACGCGGTCTTCGACGGCGAGCGCTGCGCTTTCCTCGACGGGCGCCAGGCCGAGCTCTTCCTGATTCGCTGAGCCCCCACCCGGCGTAGGAACGTCCCAGGCGGGGTGAGGAGGGGAATTACCAACTCCAAACCACCCATTCGGCGACGAGCGACGCCCACGGGGACGATACAGACACAGATCCGGTAAGGCCGAATCACATCCCGCAAGAGCTGCGTTGGAACCCCGCGCCAGGGGTGTTCAGCGGGTTCGCATGTAGAGAGAATTGGGCGTCGTCGCCAAAGCCCCATCGCGGCTCCGCCCCCCAAATAGACCGAGCGAGTCCCCCTCGCCGACCCATCCTGCCATGACAATCCGTCCGTCCCTTCTGGCCGCCTGCGCTGCCCTTGTGCTCGGCGTCCTGGGCAACACGCAAACGTCTGCCCCTGCTCAGACGAAGAGCGAGCACTACACGTTCCGCCGTCCGCTGATCAACGGCCGCGGTGTGAGCCGTCTTGCAGACCTGCAAGGCAAGCCCGTGCTCATCGAATACTGGTCGCATGCATGCTCTCCGTGCACCGGCGTCGCGGTCCCCGCGGCGCTCCGGATGCAGCAGGAGTTCGGCGACGACATCCAGGTCATCCTGGTTGAAGTCGGCGGCGTGTCCGATCAACAGCTGGCGTCCTACGTGCTCGGCAAGGGCTGGATGGGCAGTCCGGCGATGTGGACCACCGAACGCCCGGTGCGGACCGAAGAGGTCGAGATCCCGTCGTTCGTCCTGCTCTCCACCGAGGGCGAGGTCGCGCTCAAGGGCCTGACCGACGAGCATCAATCGTCGCTCGACGACGCGGTCGGCGGGCTGATTCGCAGCAAGCCGCCCAAGGAGCTCCCGCGCGGGCTCAACCGCGCCTGGACCGAGTGCAACGACGGCAACTACGCCAAGGCGCACGACATCGCGTCGAAGTTCGTCGAAGACGAGCGCGACGACGGCGTCAAGCGCGCCGCCGGCGAGCGCGTGCTCAAGATGATCCGCGAGCGCCTCGACAGTCGCTTCCAGCGCGTCGGCTGGATGATGGACAACGGTTATCCGATCGAGGCGATGGAGATGCTCGACGAGCTCCGCAAGGGCGTGAAGGGCATGGCCAAGCGCGAGGAGGCCATCCGCACGATCGAGCAGCGCCTCGCGACGCCCGAGATGAAGCTCGAGGTCGAGGCCCAGAAGGCCCTCGCTAAGGTCGAGAAGAAGCTCTACGAGGACCCGAGCGTGCGCTATGTGAAGCAGCTCCAGAAGATCGTGGAGAAGTACCCGCGCACCAAGTCCGCCGAGCGCGCGAGCAAGCTGGTAAAGGTGGCGGGGATCTAGCCGCCGCCCGCTGCGCACCGTCGAAGACGGCGTCTGAACCACCCAGGTCGACGGGCCGCTGCCTCCGGGCGGCGGCCCGTTGTCTTTTCTCCAGCAAGGCTGGCGCGCGCCTCTCGTATCCGCGCTCCATGCGCCGCATCCTCCGCACCTACCGGGACGCCTTCGAAGGGCTCCCGCGCGAGGTGTGGTGGCTGGCGGCGGTCACGCTCGTCAACCGGTCGGGCACGATGGTGCTGCCGTTCCTGGTGCTGTACCTGACGCGCGAGCGCGGCTACGGGATCGACGAGGCGGGGCTGTTCCTGGCGCTGTACGGCCTCGGATCGATCGGCGGTACCCTGCTCGGGGGCAAGCTGGTCGATCGCATCGGCTCGAAGCCGGTGCAGGTCGCGAGCCTGGTGGCGACCGGGCTGACGCTCTTCCTCCTGGCGTTTCTTCGCTCGCCGTACCTGCTCGGCGCCACCATCACCCTGCTCGCGGCGGTGACCGAGGCCTTTCGGCCGGCGAACTCGAGCGCCGTCGCGGCCGCGACCTCGGACGAGCTGCGGGCGCGGGCCTACGGCCTGCAGCGGCTCGCGATCAACCTGGGCTTCTCGCTGGGTCCCGCGCTCGGCGGCCTGCTGGCGCAGGTCGACTACACGCTTCTCTTCTGGGTCGACGGCGCGACGTGCCTGGCGGCGGCGGGCCTGCTCGCCGCCACCGTCCGCGCCCACCCGGCCCCTTCGCGTGCGCAGCGCGACGAGGCCGTGCGCAGCGGCCGCTCGCCGTGGCGCGATCGGACCTTCCTCGTGTTCTTCCTGCTGATCTTCCCCCAGGGCCTGGTGTTCTTTCAGGTGCAGGGGACGCTGGTGTACTTCCTGCGCGACGAGCGCGGCTTCAGCGAGGGCGCGATCGGCTTGCTGATGGCGATCAACACGCTGCTCATCGTGGCGTTCGAGATGGTGTTGATCCGGCGCGTGGAACGGCGTGACCCGCTGCTGGTCATCGCGCTCGCGAGCCTGCTCTACGGGGTGGGGTACGGGCTCCTGCCGTACGGCGTCGGCTTCGCCTTCGTGGCCGGCACGATCGCGGTGTGGACGCTGGGCGAGATGCTCGGCGTGCCGATGATGACCCACTTCACGGCCTCGCGCGCCGACGCGTCGAACCGCGGGCGCTACATGGGGCTCTTCGGCATGAGCTTCGCGGGAGCGCAGCTCCTGGCCCCGCTGCTCGGTACGTGGACCTACGACGCCTGGGGGTCGACCTGGGTTTGGACCGGCTGCTTCGCGCTGTGCACCGCGTCGGCGGTGGGGCTGGTGGCCCTGTCGCGGTCGGCGCGTCCGGTGGAGGTCGCGTGAGCCTTCCGACCCGGCGTCAGCTGCTTTGGGGCTCGGGTGGGCTGGTGCTCGGCGCCGCGCTCCCGTCCTGCGCGAACCGGTCGCGCGCGCTGGCGCCCGTGCCCGCGCTTCCCGAACCGGCCGTCGCGCCGCCGCCCGCGCCTCCGCCGGTGCCGGTCGTGCCTGCGGACACGGGGCTGCTGCCCGTGCCCGACCTCTCCGAGGCACGCATCCTGCGCTTCGTGGCCGGCGTGCGTCCGTACCGGCGCGGGACGGTGCGCTTCGAACGCGAGGCGGTCGAGGGCCGCACCGTGGTGCACAACTACGGCCACGGAGGCTCCGGGTTCACGCTGGCCTTTGGCTGCGCCGAGGACGTGACCGAAGCGGTGCTCGAGCTCCACGCACCGCCCGAGCCAGTCGCGGTGCTCGGCGCGGGCGTGATCGGCCTCACCTGCGCCCAGCGGCTGCGCGCAGCGGGTTTTCCCGTGCGCGTGCTGGCGCGCGAGATGCCGCCGGACACGACCTCGGACCTCGCCGGTGCCCAATGGGCGCCGTCGATCGTCGCCCACGGTCGAACCCAGGCCGAGCGCGCGCGCTTCGAGCGCTGGCTGCGGCGGTCGTTCGCCGCCTACGCCGCGCTCGAGGGCGAACGCTACGGCATCCTCCGCCGACCCAACTACACCACGCTCGGCGCCGGAGGCGGGCTGCGGGCGATCCCCTCCGACCTGATCCCGCCCTCGGAGCGGCTCGACCGGCTGCCCTTCCCCGGCGTCGAGCGCCCGGGCGAGCTCTTCCACACCCTGCTGATCGAGCCGCCGCGCTTCCTGCCGGCCTTGGTGCACGATCTGACGGCTGCGGGGGTCGAGCTCGTGCGCACCGAGCTGACCGGGCCCGAGGCGGCCCTGGCGCTGCCGGAGCGCGTGCTCGTCAACTGCCTTGGCCTGGGCGGGGCGATCCTCGGCGCCGACCCCGCCCTGCAGCCGATCCGCGGCCAGCTGGTGCACCTGGAGCCCCAGGATCTCCCCTATCTCCTGAGCCACTCGGGCTACCTGTTCCCGCGCAGCGACGCGGTCGTGCTGGGCGGGACGGTCGAACGCGGGGTGGAGGTCGCCCGCCCGGATCCGGCCCGCTGCCGCTCGATTTTGGCGAACCACCGACGGTTTTTCGCGACCTAGCGAGCAGAGCCTTCGTTGAAGACCTAGGAGTCCCCTAACCCCGCGACTTCGTAGCCGGCCCCACACCGGCGGGTAAACCCAACAGCCATGCGACCCAAGTTCCTCATCGCCGCGCTCGCGCTCCTGGTGGGCGCCTACCTGCTCGACTCAGCCCTCGTCGGCTGGGTTCGCTCGCGGGATCTGCCCGGTGCCGGGGTCGCGCCCGACGCGACGGACATCGCGCCGGCGTTGACGGCGTTGCTGTTCCCGTTCTTGGTCCTGCTGCAGGTCGGTGCGTATCTGGCGCTGGTGGCGATCGGCCGCCTGGTTGCGGAGCGCGCCGCCGACCGCGTCCCGCGCAGGGTGCGGGACTCGTGGGTGGACCTGGACGAGACCTACGGCAACAGCCGCGAGGACGGGGTTAACCGGCCTTGGGCGCTCGCCGCCGCGCTGCGCAGCCTGCCGGCGATCCTCTGGGACCTCGCCAAGGGCGCTGGCAGCGGCGAGGAGCTCGCCGACCGCCGCGACAAGCCCCGCGGTCGGCGACGCTAGTCGGCTTCGTTCGGCTCGCAGCGCGCGAGCCCACCCCGTCGCGCTCCGCGCCCGTCGGGTCGAGGCATAAGGAAGGCGGGATGGGAGGCCAGGCCGCACAGGGCCTCGTCTCCCATCCCGCCTCCTTCTGCGCGCGGGGACGGCGCTAGCCGGTGGTGTGTTCGGCGGCGTCGGTCGCTCCGTCGGCCGAGCTCGCACGCGGCACGCGGTTGAGCGCGGCGACGCCGGCTCCGGTCAGCTTGAACACGCGGTAGCGCCGGTCGCTCTGCTTGCTGGTTTCCCGGCGGTCGATGGTGACGTACTCGCGTGCCCTGAGCCGGCGGATGAGCGTGTAGAGAGTGCCGTACGGGATCTCCCGGCCCTCGTTCTGCGCCTTGTAGCGCTCCGCGACTTCCTTCCCGGTGCGGGGACGGATCAACAGCTGCATGATCGCGGCTTGGAGCTCGGTGAGATCGCGTTCGGACATGACAACGACATAGCTGGGCTAGGAGTAGGGGGACCCAAGAGGGTTCCGGAGAAGGGACATAGGTTGAGGGGTGCCCCCTCAACGACTCAAGGGTGGTTTTTTGGGCCAACGGGCCTCTTTTCGGCCCCCGTGGCGGTCCGGAGTAGATCGGACGGTTACCGCAGGAAGTGTATAGTATACACGTCGGTGGAGCTGTATATTATACACCCCACGGAGGTGTTGAGAGACTACCGATGAAGCGCTCTTCCTTCTATCTGGCCGCCCTGGCGGCCCTCGGCGGCGCCTGGTGCACGATCCAGTGGCTTTGGGGCTCTCCCAATCAGAGGGCTCGGGCGGGGTCGCCCACGAAACCCATCTCGGCCAGACGGCCGCCTGGGTCTCGCTGATCCGGCCCGGCCTGGTCGTGATGCTGGCGCCGGTCGTGGTGGCGGCCGAGCTGTGGCTCGGCTGGCTGCTGATGCCCTATGTGATCCTGGTCGCCCGCTGGGGCCGCGGCTCGGCGCGCCTGGTCGCGCGCGAGGTGTCCGGCTCGGTGCGCGACGTCGCGGCCGACCTCCGCGAGGCCTACGGCAACGCGCGCGAGGACGGCGAGTCGGTCGGCCGCAGCCTCTGGGAGGCCGCGCGCGGCCTGCCCGCCGCGCTCTGGGACCTCGGTCTCAACCGAGGGGAGGAGGACCACGAGCACCTGGCTCAACGGCCCAAGGACGACGGCAAGGACGCCGAGAGCAGGAAGGAGAACTGATGGCCACGGTGACCCTCGATGCGGCCTTTGCCTACGGAACGCGTTACGCGGCTCGGTTGCTCCGGCGCTCCTATCGCTCTGGACCCGAGCCGACGGTCGATGCCCGCTCGCCGGAGGACTTCTGTCAGGAAGCCCTGCTCGGGATCCTCCGGCGCTCGGGCTCGTTCGACGCGGACGAGAAGCTCCCGACGCACCTGCTCATCCCGGCCATCCGCAACTGCGTGACCAGCGCGCGCCGGCGCATGGCCCAGACCCAGGTGGCGGACCTCGACGCCGGCTTCGCTTCGCCCGATCCCGAGCACGAGCTAGGCGAGTCGGGCCTCCTGCGCGGCCTGCGCGTCTGGTTTCGCGAGGACAAGGTCGCGGCGCGCATCCTCGACGAGGTCGAGATCGGCGGCGACAGCCGGCCGCGCTTTCTGGCCGAGGAGATGCAGGTCGACGTGAAGATGATCTACGAAGGCAAGCGTCGGATCCGGCGCCGGCTGCGCGAGCTGTGCGACCGGCGCCGCGGCGACACGCCGCGCGCGGTCGGCTGACTCCCGGCGTCGAAGGAGCTGCCCCGTGTGGAGCGCTCCCGACTCCGCCGCGCGACCGAGCGCCGCGTCGAAGCGCGTCGCTCGGCCCGCGGCCGGAGGCTGACTCAGGACACTAGTAGTTCTTCGAGAACAGCACGCGCTGCGCCGACGGCTTGCCCGTCTTGATGCACGTGCCGGACTCAAACACGCCGTCCGGCGCGTCGGATTCGCGCGGGAGACAGCGGATGGTCGCCTTGGTGGCGTCCTTGATCGCGAGCTCGGTCTCGGTCGTGCCGTCCCAGTGGGCGTACACGAACTTCGAGTCGCCGTCGGCGAAGATGGCCTGGAAGTCGTCCCAGCTGTCGCAGTGGACCGTGTTCGCGTCCATCCGCGCCTTTGCGTCGTCGAAGAGCGAGGTCTGGATCTCGTCGAGCACGCGCCCGATGGAGACGCCGAGGTCCTGCATCGGGAGCTTCTCCTTCTTCGGCCGGCCGCGCTCGTCGAGCTCGGCGACGCGGCGCTTGATCATCACCGCGTTGTCGTCGATGTCGCGCGGGCCGATCTCGACGCGGACCGGGACGCCCTTGCGCTCCCACTCGTAGTACTTCGCACCGGGCTTGATGCCCTCGCGCGTGTCGAGCTCGACGGTGAGCCCGTCCTCGCGCAGCTCGCGCGCGATGTTGCCGGCGACCTCGAAGACGCGCTCCTTCTCGTCGTCCTTGCGGTAGATCGGCACGACCGCGACGTGGATCGGCGCGAGCTTGGGGGGCACGACCAGCCCGCCGTCGTCGGAGTGGGCCATGATCAAGGCGCCGACGAGGCGCGTCGACACGCCCCACGACGTCTGCCAGACGAACTCGCGCTCGCCGCTCTCGTTCTGGAACGTGACGTTGAAGGCCTTGCCGAAGTTCTGGCCGAGGTCATGGCTCGTGCCGGTCTGCAGGGCCTTGCCGTCCTGCATCATCGCCTCGATGGTCTGCGTCTCGAGCGCGCCGGCGAAGCGTTCGTTCGCGGTCTTGACGCCGCGCACGACCGGTACCGCCATCGTCTCGTGGCAGAAGTCGCGGTAGACGTCGAGCATGCGCTCGACCTCTTCGCGCGCCTCGGAGTGGGTGGCGTGCGCGGTGTGGCCTTCCTGCCACTGGAACTCACCGGTGCGGAGGAAGATGCGCGTGCGCAGCTCCCAGCGCATCACGTTGCACCACTGGTTGATCAGCAGCGGCAGGTCGCGGTGCGAGTCGATCCACTTCGAGAAGAAGTGCCCGATGATCGTCTCCGAGGTGGGGCGGATGACGTAGGGCTCCTCGAGGTCCTTGCCCCCGGCGTGGGTGACGACCGCGAGCTCGGGCGCGAAGCCCTCGACGTGCTCGGCCTCCTTCTCGAGGAAGCTCTTCGGGATCAGGAGCGGGAAGCTGGCGTTCTTGTGCCCGGTCGCCTTGAAGCGTCCGTCCAGGTCGCTCTGCATCTTCTCCCAGACGGCGAAGCCGTGCGGTCGGATGACCATGCAGCCGCGGACGACCTCCGCGGGCTCGGCCATTTCGGCCTCGCGGATGACGTCCTGGTACCACTGTGCGTAGTCTTCCTCGCGGGGAGTAATCGGCGTATTTGCCATGGGTCGCAGCTCCTTCTTTCCCTACCGGTCGGCGCGGACGCGCCCATTCGCGCCCGCGTGCCGCCGTAAGGCCGGCAGAGCCTAGGTGACGACGCTCCGGTGCGCCACCACCCCTCCGGGGTCGCCGGATCCGGGCGCGCCGCCTAGGCTCGAGCTCCCCCCGCCCGTCCGGAAACGAGAGAGGAACGCACCATGCCGCAGCTCCTTGTGCCCCTGGCCCTAGCGTCGCTCGCGGTCTCCGCCGCCGCCCAGTGTGAGATCCAGCCGCTGATCGCCTCCGACCACAGCTCGGGGGACCAGCTGGGCGCCGCGGTCTCGGTCCGCGGCAACGACGCGGTCTTCGGGGCACCGGGCGTCTCCGCGGGCCGCGGCGCTGCCTACGTGTTCGAGCGCACCGGCAAGGACTGGTCGGAGGTCATCAAGCTCGGCGCGGGCGACCCCAACCAGGGAGCGAACTTCGGCCACTCGGTCTCGCTCTTCTCCGACCGCGTCCTGGTCGGCGCGCCCAAGCACGGCGGGCAGGGAGCGGCCTACGTCTTCGACAACGTCGGCGGCGTCTGGACGCAGTCCGCCAAGCTGGCCGCGGCCGACATCCAGCCCGGCGATCGCTTCGGCGAGTCGGTCTCGCTGTTCGCGGACGTCGCGGTGGTCGGTGCGCTCAACGCCGGCCCGGGCGCCGCGTACGTGTTCGAGCTCGTCGGAGGCGTGTGGACCGAGGTCGACAAGCTGACCGGAAGTGGGCGCTTCGGGGCCTCGGTCTCGGTCAGCGGAGATCTGCTGCTGGTCGGCGAGCTCGGGTCGAGCGCGACGAGCACGGGTCGCGCCGTGCTCTTCCGCCGCGAGGCGTCGGGCTGGACGCAGCTGCAGGCGATCGCGTCACCGGACGCGCTGCCGGGCGACGCCTTCGGCGCGAGCGTCGAGATCGACCCGCCGTACGCGCTCGTCGGCGCGCCCGGGATTCCGACCGAGCTGGGCGCGGCGTACGTGTTCGAGGAGGACCTCGGCTTGTGGTCGTTCATGCAGAAGCTCGACGCGTCGGACTCGGCGGACTCGAACGCCTTCGGCACGAGCGTCTCGATGATCGGCGCCGGGACGCAGCCGGCGGCGCTCGTGGGCGATCCCCAGAGCGGCGCGTACGGCGCGGCGTACCTCTACAAGCTGGAAGAGGAGTGGACGCAGAAGGCGCGGCACTCGGTCGACCTGACCTCGGAGTTCGGCTCGGCCGTCTCGCTGTCGGGCGGATCGGCCATCGTCGGCGCGCGGTTGCACGGCGCCGGCGGATTCCTGGCCAACGAGGGCCGCGGCTTCGCGTTCACGCTCGTGCCGCAGGGCATCTCCGAGGTGGAGGGCATCCCCGCGACGCTCTCGAACGCCAGCGGCGGCTTCCAGTTCCTGTTCTTCGACACGTGCGTCGGCCAGGCCGGGAACGCCTACCTGCTGTACGGGTCGGCGAGCGGAACCTCACCCGGCACCACGGTGGGCGGGCTCCCCATGCCGCTCAACCCGGACACCTACTACGACCAGGTCCTCGCGGGCGAGGTGCCGTCGCTCTTCCAGACGGCGGGCATCATCCGCCCGACCGGCTCGGCCGAGGCGATCTTCTTCCTGGAGCCGGGCACCCTGCCGGTCGCCCTGACCGGCGTGACGGTGCACCACGCCTTCCTGGTGTTCGACCTGTTCACGTCCGAGGCCCTGCTGGTCAGCGATGCGATCCCGCTGACGCTCACGCCCTGACGCGGGTCCGCGGCTCTCGGCGGGTTTTCCAAGCCTCCCGTTAGGGTTAGAATTCCAGGTCCGCGCCACCGCGCGCCCTTCCTGGAGGCACCCCCGTGACTGACAGTACCGTTCAGATCGAGCTCGACATGACCATGGCCGACATCCTCGAGCGGGTTCCGTCGGCCCAGCGCGCGTTGTTCCAGCGCTACCACGTGGGGGGCTGCTCGGCGTGTGGCTTCCAGCCGTCCGACACGCTGCGGCAGGTGTGCAAGGACCACAATATCTTGGATACCAATGAGGTCGTGCAGCACATCCTGCGCTCGCACGAGCTCGATACCGGGATGCAGATCGAGCCGACGCAGGTCAAGGTATGGCTCGACGAGGCGCAGGACATGCGCTTCATCGACGTGCGCATGCCCCAGGAGCTGGAGCTCGCCCGCCTGCCCCAGGCCGAGCCGCTCGATTACAACGACTCGGGCAAGTACATGAACCTGCCCAAGGACACCAAGCTGATCTTCGCGTGCAAGACCGGCGATCGGGCGCTCGACGTCGCGGCTTACTTCGCGGGCCACGGCTTCACCAACGTCTGGAGCCTGCGGGGCGGCCTGGACGCCTGGCGTGCCGAGATCGACCCCTCGATTCCCGCTTACGAAGCCCCGGCGGGCTAGCCGGAACCCCGGGGCTGGGGCGCCGTGGATTCCCAATTCACGGGCTTGCGCACCGGCCCGACCCTGCTAGTCTGAATCGTGCCTCGCCGGTCCCTGCCGCCCGACGAGGCCGAGCGAAACCTGCCTCGCTCGTTCTCCGGTGAGCCACCCTGCCAAGGCAACCCGGAGGAAGCCGGTGGGATTTCTGCCAACCCATCCGGCTGTCAACTGGCGACCTAGTCGCCGGTTGCGACCCGCGCGGAGTCGCTTCCTCCCCGGAGGCGACTCCTTTCTGTTTAACCCCCTTCTGTCTAGCCCCTCACACCGCGCGGGCAAGCGCGTTGGCGCATCGGCGCGGGCAGCGTGAAAGGGCAGCGATGGGGCGACGAGGGGCTTGGTCGCTGACTTGTTAACCCCGCGTTTCGGCCGCGGTTACCGACGGCGCGCCGCTTAGTAGCCGACGTCGATCCAGCCGCTCGTCGAGCCGAGGATCTCGATCTCGCCGTAGGGCGGCACCATCAGGATGCGGCGCTGGTCGTCTTCGAAGACCAGCGTGACCTCGATCGGCTCCTGCGGTTCTCCACGCTTGTTGAACGAGGTGCGGCGATCTCCGCCCAGCTGCACGTCGACGATCTCGACGCCGCGGAACACCGCGTCGATCGAGTAGCGGCGTTCGAAGGGAAGCTCGTTGCGCGGGTTGTCGACCGGCCGCCCCTCGGCGTCGAGCACGCGGTAGCCGTCGCCGTCTTCGAGGATCTCGAGGAAGGTCTCCTCGCCGAGGTAGGCCGAACGGTTCTGCGCCGCGCGCAGGTCCTTTGCGAACAGGATGGCCGCGTTCTCGAGCGTCACGTCGCTGCGCCCGAAGTAGGCCGGGATCGCCAGCGCCGCCACGATCGAGATCAAGGCCAGGGCGACCAGCAGCTCCAGGAGCGTGAATCCACCTTTCCGCATTCGGCTTACTTCGACTCGGGCTAGGGCGGTCTTGAGGGTCATCGGGGCCGGAACGCGGGTTTCCGGGGGGCCCGGGCTCCCGGCGGCCGGCTCGGGCGCGTAAACGGCCCGCCAGCCTAGCTTTCGCGGGTCCCGTGGGCACGGGTCGGCACCGGGCTCCGGACCCCATGAAATGGGTATTCCAAGGTACGATCGCGGGGTCCAAGCTCCCTCTCTCCCCAGGGAGTTCCCACGACCTCTCCTCCAAACCGGACTCGCGGGGGAGTCAGAAGACACAACGAAGGAGCGGGGTTCGATGAAGAGCAACCCTTGTGCTTCTCTGCTCGCCGCCGGAGCCGTCGTGGCTCTCGGTACAAGTTCCGCAGCCCAATGTGGGTGCGGGAGCACGGGATGTGCGCTGCCGATCGATCCGATCGTGCCCGGGACGACGCACACATGTGAGAACCACATGTCCCACGACCACTCGGCCGAGGTCCTGGACGGGGTGGACCTCTCGTATTCGACCTTCACGCTGGCGGATCTGACGGGCTCTTCGCTCCTCGGAGCGAAGCTCGACAACGCCGTCTTCTCCCAGATCGTTGCGCCCGAGCTGCTGCTCGCCGGCGCTAGCCTCGAGCTCGCCCGTATCGACGACGCGGTTCTGACATCCGTCGTGCTCGACGGCGCGCAGGCCCGCGGTGCGTACCTCGTCGGGAGCGACATGCGCGGAGCGCACGCCTCGGACGTCGACCTCTCGCTCGCGCGCTTGAACGACTGCGACCTGTCGGGGGCCGACCTCTCGGGCGCGATCCTGACCGGCGCGAACCTGATCTCCGCCGACCTGAGCGGCGCCGACTTGACGAACGCGGACCTCACCGACGCGGTGCTGATCAACACGTCGCTGGAAGGGGCGATGCTGTCGGGCGCGGACCTGACCGGCGCGGTCATCTCGCTCGGCGTCGGCTCGGCCTTCTACGACGCGTGCACCGACCTGTCCGACACCGAGTTCGATCCCGTGAAGGCGGGATGGGTCGACCTGACGCCCGCCGACCCGCTGATCGGCTGTGGGACCGGCCAGCTCTCGGTGACCGATGGCGGAACGCAGGGGCTACTGCTCCGGCCCGGATCCGAGTTCGCCGGGCAGCTGTACTTCGTGATCGGCTCGCTCTCGGGCACCAGCCCGGGCTTCACGCTGGAGCCGGGCGTGCACCTGCCGCTCAACTACGACACGTACTCGCTCTACACGATCGAGTTCCCGAACTCGGCGCTGCTCGCGAACACCTTCTCGGTGCTCGACGAGATCGGCGAGGGGGCGGCGGGCTTCGTCGTTCCCCAGGGGCTCTCGCTCAGCCTCGTGGGCCTGACCGTGCACCACGCCTATGTGGTGTTTGAAGGCCCCAGCAACTACGCCTTCGCGAGCAACGCCGTCGAGGCGACGCTCACGCTCTAAGGCGAACGGCTGACCCTCCGCGCGGTGCGGCGGCACCGCGCGGAGCGCTCTGGCGCTTCGGCCCGCGGGAGAGGTATGGTCTCGGCGCGCTCCCAGCCGGGGGCCTGGAACTCCACCGAGCATTTCCTGAGCTCAAGAGCGAGAACGAGATGAAAACCAAGCTAGTCGCCCTGGCCTTGCTGCCGTTGGTCTCCTGCGCCGTGATCGCGGTCGAAGACGAGTCCGAGATGCGCTCCGATCACAGCCTCGGCCACGATCGGGATCACCACGAGCGCAGCATCGAGTGGATCGACTTCGGCGAGGACCCGATGGCCAACCCCGAGTTCATGTCCGCGCTGATGGCGCTCGGCACGCCCGGCCCCGCGCACGCCGAGCTGGCGAAGGGCGTCGGCGAGTTCGACGTGAGCGGCCAGATGTGGACGGCTCCCGAGGTGTCGATGCCGATGATCGGTACTGCCCAGACCGAGATGATCCTCGGCGGGCGCTACCTCGTGCAGCACTACCAGTCGGACTTCATGGGCATGCCCTTCGAGGGCATGATGATCATGGGCTTCGACAACCTGTCGAACGAGTACTGGAACATCTGGATCGACACCTTCAGCACCGGGCCGACGATGGCGCACGGCGAAGAGCTGAAGGGCGGCGACGTGCAGATGCACGGGATGATGCGCGACCCGATGACGCCGAACGGGCGCCCGTACCGCAGCATGATGACGGTTGGCGACGACGGCGACTTCACGATGTCGATGTACGACACGCTGCCCGACGGCAGCGAGTACCAGACGATGGAGCTCACCTACAAGAAGCGGTAGGTGTCCCCCGCGCTCCCGTAGCGGCTACGGGAGCGCGACGTCCGCCTTGGCGTGGTCCTGCCCGCCCGAGGCGGACACCCGCGCGACGCTGATCGCCGCCAACCCCTGGTAGGCGGCGTACGCGGACGGCGCGAGCGGCTTGGTCAGCGTGACGACCGCCTCGGCACCGGCGCCCAGCGGCGCGGTGGCTGACTTTGCGAGCACGCGCTTGCCGTCCGGCAGTCGGAGCTCGAGCTGCAGCGTCGTCGTCTCCTCGAGCTCGCCGCGGTTGCGCACGCGCGCGCTCAGCGACAGCTTCCCGTCGCCGTACGTCGGCGCGTAGACCTCCTCGAGCGTGACCGCCGGCTCGAGCACGGTCATGCGCTGGTTGGCCTCGACCTCGACCAGCGTCTGCTCGATGCCCGACGGCCACCGGATGCGGACCTCGTCGGCGGCGTGCGAGGCGCCGAGGCCGTAGTGGACCACGCGGCTCGGGCTGTCGAGGTAGCTGCCGTCGCCGAGCACCTGCCGCTTCAGGACCACGTCTCCGAGCACCGCGTCGACGTAGGCGCCGAAGGCGTTGGGGTGCGAGCTGCGGCCGACGAGGTCGAGCTCGAGCCAGTGCCCCGCCCCGTAGAGCCCGGTGCCCAAGAGCAGCAAGTTGTAGTCGTTCGGGCCCGACGTGTAGATCGTCCCGTTGTTGGTGATGTACAGGTCGAGCGCGCCGTCGTTGTTGATGTCGGCGTGCGCCAGCGAGCGCCCGGCGCCTTCGTCAGCGATCCCCGAGAGCTCGTCCGGCACGCGTACGAACGTGCCGTCGCCCTGGTTGAGCCACAGGTCGTTGGGCACGCGCTTCAGGTTGTCGGCGACCGCGCCGGCCGGCACGTGGCCGTTCACGACGATGAGGTCGGCCCAGGTGTCGAGGTTCACGTCCTCCCAGAACACCGCCCAAGAGGAGATCTTCAGGATCTCGAAGTCGCGCACCGCCGCGCCGACCACCGGGCCGGCGTCATAGACGACGTCGGTGAACACGCCGCCGTCGTTGCGCAGCAGCGCGTTGGGCCCGATGTCGGTCGAGTAGAAGTCCCAGTCGCCGTCGTGGTCGTAGTCGCGGGCCTTGATGCCCATGCAGTACTGCCCGATGTCGAAGCCGGTCTCGACCGAGATGTCGGCGAAGACGATGTCGCCGCCGGCGGGCGTGTCGTTGCGGTACAGCAGGTTGGGCACCACGTACTCGCCGAAGTCGTTGCCGACCTGCAGGTCGGGGTCGCCGTCCTCGTCGTGATCGAGCGTGTTGGTGACCAGCGTACACCCGCCGGTCAGCGCGCCGCCGGGGCCCATCGGGTAGACCGTGTCCACGCCGGCCTGCACCGCGATCTCCGGCCAGATCGACGCCGGGCCCTCGTTGCGGAAGAGGTGGTTCGGAAAGCCGACGTGGTCCGGGAACCCGAAGACCTCGACGTAGTTGCCCACGTACAGGTCGATGTCGCCGTCGAGGTCGAAGTCCGCCCAGGACGCGCTCTCGCTCCAAATCCCGTCGCCGGTGACGCCCAGGTCGACCGCCTTGTCTTCGAACAGGCCGCCACCGAGGTTGCGGTACAGGTGGTTGTCCGCGTTCGTGCAGACGTACATGTCGTCGAGCCCGTCCGCGTCGTAGTCGCCGACGATGACGCCGATGGCGTCGTGGGGCTGCAGCCCCGAGCCCGCCGTCACGTCGGTGAAGCCGGGACCGTCGTAGCGATAGAGCTCCGACTTGCCGGTGAAGCTGAGGACGTACAGGTCCTCGTCCCCGTCGTCGTCGAAGTCGATCCAGGCCGCGCCGCTGCCGCCGACATCTGGCTGTACGCCGGCGTCGTGTTGGTGGTATACGCCGTATGTCTCGGTGACGTCCTGGTGGTACGTCTTCCGCGGATGGAGAGCCCCCTGGTCCTGCGACGAGGTCGCGACCGGAGACTGGGCCAAGGACACCGAGCAGGCGCAGGCAAGGAGCCCCGCCGAACGAAGGACCTTCATGGCGCGCGATGGGGTTGGGTGAGACGTTCGGCGAAGGAGGCCGGGTCCCCCGCCACCCCAATTGTAAGCGCTTTGTGCGAGTCGCGTCAGTGCTAGATTAGACCGAGCGCCGCATCGGGCGTCGGGCGCCCGATGGCAGCGCGGTCGCCCCGGATTAGCACCGGGCGCTCCATCAGCTTCGGGTGCCCCGCCACGGCCGCTAGGAGCTCGTCGTCGGTCGAGGCGGCCGACAGGCCGGCCTGGGCGTATTCCGGCTCCTTCGAGCGCACCAGGGCGCTGGCGGAGGCTCCGAGCCGCTTCTGCAGCTCACCCAGCTCCTCGCGCGAGAGCGGCGCCTCGAGGTACAGCCGCTCGGTGAACTCGACGCCGCGCTCTTCGAGCGCCGCCTTGAGCGCGCGGCTCTTCGAGCAGCGCGGGTTGTGGAGCAGCGTGACCTGGTCGGGAGAGCTCGGGAGCGGCATGGCGTAGCGCGGGCTAGGGGACGATGCGGACGGTCGTAGGGTTGCTCGCAAAGCTAGCGACCGCGGTCGAAAGGTCGAGCACGAGCGCCGCGTGGTTCGCCGTCAGGGGCAGCGGCGAGATCGGTGCGCCCGGCGGGAGCTGGATCGTGCACACCGCGTCGCCGGTCGGATCGACCGTGCCGAGCGAGCTCTGCAGCACCGGCCCGTTCGGCTGCGCGATCGTGTACGTGGTGTAGGGGTCGAAGTTGAGCGGCAGCAGCACCGACCCGACCAGCAGCCCGGGGGCCGTGCCGCTCGTGGTGCCGAGGATCCAATAGCTCATGCCGGCCGAGCCCGGCTCGTGCAGCTTCAGCGTCTGCGCGCCGCCCGTGCTCAACGAGATCTCGATCACGTCCTGGGCCAGCGGGTTGCGGTACGCACGCACGTCCGAGCCGACGCCGGCGACCACCAGCGTGCCGTCCTCGGCCAGCGCGGGCGCGCCGATGTTGATGTTGGTCACCGCCGTGCTCCAGCGCAGCGTGAGGTCGGCGTCGAGGCAGTAGAACGTGCCGGTGGCGAACTCGCCGTCCGAGACGTACACGCGCCCGAGCGCGTCGGTGGCGATGCGCACCGATGCCGAGTCGCCCAGCGCGAACGAGCCCGTCATCGCGCCCGTCGCCGGGTCCAGCCGCTGCAACATGTGCCCCGGGCCCATCATGTACACGTCGCCGTCGGGGCCGATCGCGTACTCGACGGCGGTGTTGTAGTTCGCCGCGACGTTCCACTTCTCCGCGAAGCCGACGCCGTCGTCCGAGAAGGCGTAGAAGAAGTCGGTCCCCGGGTTGTTCTGCACGCGGTTCAGGTAGACCGTGCCGTCGGGCCCGGCCATCGGCGTGTTCTGCATGAGGAAGCCCGGCATCACCGCGCTCTCGTATCCGAACGCGCCCGTAGCCAGGTCGAAGCGCTTCAGCACGTGCCCGCCGAAGGTCGCGTCGGCGACGTAGACCGCGTCGCCGTACACCGCCGGCCCGCAGTTGCCGCTGACCGAGCACTGCCGGTCCGCGCGCCAGACGGTCGACCCGTCGGTCGCGTCGATGCGCCAGATGTCGCGGAAGCTCGCGACGATCGCGTCGCCGTCCGGTGCGAAGCTGACGCCGTCGTATGCGCCGGCGTCGATCAGGTCGTCGGAGTCCCAGAGGATCCCGCCGGTGGCCGCGTCCAGCGCGTAGAGCTTGGCCTGCGACGAGGCGCCGTTGCCGCCGCGCGAGGCGAATACGCGCCCGTTGCGCACGCCGGCGACCCAGGTCGTCCACTCGCCGGGGTTGTAGGGGAGGTCGACGCTCCACAGCTCGGCCCCGGTGTCGAGGTCGAGCGCCACGATTGGCGCGTCGTTCGGCACGCCCGAGGGGATGAACGAGGACTGCCGCACGAGGAACACGCGACGCCCCTCGGTCACCGGCTGCCACGCGATGATCGAGCTCTTGGCGCCCGACCAGAGCAGCGTCGCGGCCTCGGGCCCCAGCTCCTGGGTCGACCCGTTACGGCCCGCGTTGCCGCCGGCGTTGCCCCAGTCGCCTGCGACGGCAAGCGGGGCTAGGGAGACGAGGGCGAGGAGCGAGGAGTGCGTGTGCTTCATGGGGGCCTCTCTTCTTGGGGGACGGGCCCATCTTAGCCGCGCCGAGCCGTCGCGAACGGAGCCGGTCGCGCGTGCGGAACAAATACGCCACGATGCGCGCATGCGCCTCCTCCCGTGCCTTCTGCCGCTCCTCCTCACAGCCTGCGCCACCGCTCCGGTGGCGCCGGAGTCGCGAACCAACGTGATCGTCGTCATCACCGACGACCAGGGCTTCGGCGACTTCGGATTCCAGGGCAACCCGGTGCTGCGGACGCCGAACTTCGACGCCATGGCCGAGCGCAGCGCCCGCATGGAGTCGTTCTACGTCAGCCCCGTCTGCGCGCCGACGCGCGCGTCGCTGATGACCGGCCGTTGGTGCCAGCGCACCGGCGCGATCGACACCTTCATCGGCCGCGCGATGATGCGGCCCGACGAGGTGACGGTAGCCGAGATGCTGCGCGACGCGGGCTGGGCGACCGGCATCTTCGGCAAGTGGCACCTCGGCGACTGCTATCCGATGCGCGCCATCGATCAGGGCTTCGACCACGCGCTCGTGCACCTCGGCGGCGGGATCGGCCAGCCGTCCGACCCCGAGGGCGGCGAGGGGCGCTACACCGACGCGGTCCTGTTTCGCAACGGCGAGCGCGTCGAGACAGAGGGCTACTGCACCGACGTCTACTTCGACGAGGCGCTCAGCTGGATCGGCGAGCAACACGCCGAGGATCGGCCGTTCTTCGCCTACGTGGCGACCAACGCACCGCACTCGCCGTTCCACGACGTGCCCGAAGAACTGCTGGAGGAGTACCGCACCCTCGACCTCGCGCCCACGAGCTTCCCCGACTTGGGCCATCCGCTGCCGGACGAGCTCCAGGCGGACAAGCTCGCGCGCGTCTTCGCGATGATCGAGAACATCGACCAGAACGTCGGCCGGCTCTTCGCTGAGCTCGAGCGCCTCGGTGCGCTCGAGGACACGCTGGTCCTGTTCCTCAACGACAACGGTCCAAACACCCGCCGCTACGCGCGCGGTCTACGGGGCATGAAGTGTGAGGTGTACGAGGGCGGGGTGCGTTCACCGCTCCTCGCCCACTGGCCCGGCCGGCTGCGCGCGGGCGCCGCTTCCGACCGGGTCTCGGCCCACGTCGACGTTCTGCCGACGATCCTCGACGCCTGCGGGGTCGCGCCCCCGTCCGGCGTCGAGCTCGACGGCCGCAGCCTGCTGCCGCTCCTCGCGGGCGGCGAGCCCGACTGGCCCGACCGTGCGCTCGTGGTGCAGGCACACCGCGGCTACGCGCCGGTGCGCTACCACAACGCGCTGATCCGCACGCAGCGCTGGAAGCTGGTCAACGCCAGCGGGTTCCACCGTGACGTGCCCGCGGTCGAGCCGGCGTTCGAGCTCTACGACGTGCTCGCCGATCCCTACGAGGCCCAGGACCTCGCCGCGTCGCGCCCCGAGGTCGTCGCCGAGCTGCGTGCGGTCTACGAGCGTTGGTTCGACGACGTCGGCGCCTCCGACCCGTCGAACTACCGACCGACGCCGATCGGCATCGGCTCGCCGCGCGCGCCGCTGGTGACGCTGACGCGGCAGGACTGGCGCCGCGAGGCGCGCGAGGACGGCTCGAAGCCTCCGGCCGGTCACTGGGTCGTCGACGTCGAGCGCGCGGGCGCCTACGACGTGCGCGTGCGCCTGCTCGACGGCGTCGACGCCGAGCGGATCACGCTGCGCTTCGCGGGCGGCGAGTGGAGCGGCGCGCCGTCGATGGGCGCGCGCGAGTACACCTTCCTGGGCGTACCCCTGCCCGCGGCGAGCGGGCCGCTCGAGGTCCTGGTGGACTCACACGGCGAGCAGCAGGGCGCCTACCAGGTCGAGCTGCTACCCGCCCCCTAGGGTCGTCAGCAGCCGGCTGAGGATGCCGTACGTCAGCCCCCAAACCACGCGCTCCTCGAAGCGCCAGCTCGGCAGCTTGCGCACGAGCCCGTCGGTTCCCTCGTAGCGGTACTGGTGGTCGAGGTCGCCGCGCAGGGCCCGGTCGAGCGGGAGCCAGAAGGCCTCTTCCGCCTCTTCGCTCGGCGCCGGCGCGACCTCGCGTTCGAGCGCGAACACGAACGGCGACACGTCCATCGGCACGACGCGCCCGCGGGCGCGGGCCTGCACGGGCGCCATCGGGCCGAGCAGCGAGGCGTGGGCCAGGAGGTCGACCGACAGCTCCTCACGGGTCTCGCGCACCGCGGTCTCGACCAGGTCCCCGTCCTCGGGCTCGCGTCGGCCGCCGGGGAGCGATACCTGCCCCGACCAGGGGTCCTGCGGGTGGGCGGTCCGGCGCATCAGGAGCACGCGCGGCGACTCGCCCAGCTCCAGCGCGATCGCCACCGCGGCGCGCCGCTCGGGCGGGTCGTGGGGCGCGGCGTCCGCTGCGGCGCGCTCGAGGCGCGCGCGGATGTGGTCGATCGTCCAGGGGGCCAAGCCCAGAGCATAGCCACCTTGCGCGCTCGTGCGGGTTCGCGAGGATGCTTGCATGCGCTGCCTCGCGATCCTCCTCCTGTGCGCCTCCTGCACGTCGGTGCAAATCGACCCCGAGAGCCTCGCGTCGGACGACCCCGAGTTTGTCCAGGCGGCGGAGACCCTAGAGGCCGCTGTCGAGGCGGCGAACGACTTCCTGCGCTCGGATGCGCGCGTCACGCTGCCCGCCGGCCAGCTTGCCTGGCGAGACGGCGAGCTGGTGTTCACCCACGCCGGCGGCGAGGTGCCCATGCGGCTGCGCCGGACCACGTGGGGCGACCTGTGCGAGGCGACCGGCTTCGAGGCCCAGGAGCGCCGCGACGGCTTCGTCGTGGGCGCGCGCGGCGAGGGCGACTCGCGCATCTACAACTCCCTGTTCCGCAGCTCGCTCGGCTTCTGGAAGCAGCCCTACCGCATCGCCGAGCTGATCCTCCACGAGCTCACGCACGTCTACCTCGAAGAGGGCACGATCGGCACGTGGAACAGCGTCAAGTACTACGCCGAGGCGATCTTCCTGTTCCGCTACCGCAACCACTCGGCGGAGCGCAACGCCTATCTCACGACCGAGGAGTTCCTCGACTGGTGGCGCATTACCGTGCAGGAGCCGGCGCGGGCCGCGGCGGAGCCCTGACGCGCCAGGCGGCGGCGCGGCTACCATAGCGGCATGCTCACCCCCGGGATCGCGCTGCTCCTCGCCGTCTGCCCGCAAGACCCCGCGCCCGCGCAGCCGCGCGACCTGACGCCGGAGTTCGACCTTCCCGAGGGGTTGGAAGTGCGCCTGTGGGCGGAGTCGCCGCACCTCTACAACCCGGCCGCGATCGACGTCGACGAGTTCGGGCGCATCTGGGTGGCCGAGGCCGTCAACTACCGTCGCTGGGACGGCCGCAACCCCGGCCGCGAGCACCCGCGCGGCGACCGCATCGTCGTGCTCCGCGACGTCGACGGCGACGGGCGCTGCGACCGGTCGCACGTCTACGCCCAGGACCCCGACCTGGTCGCGCCGCTCGGCATCGCGGTCATCGCGGGGAAGGTCTACGTCTCGTGCTCGCCGCACCTCTTCGTCTACGAGGACACCGACCTCGACGGCCGCGCCGACAAGCGCGAGGTGTTCCTGACCGGCTTCGGCGGCCACGACCACGACCACGGGCTGCACTCGATCGTCGCCGGGCCGGACGGGCAGCTGTACTTCAACGTCGGCAACGCCGGGCCGCACCTGGTGACCGACGCGGCCGGCTGGACGCTCCGCTCCGGCAGCACCTACCGCGGCGGCGGCAGCGCCCCGGCCGACAACAAGCCCGGCCTGGTCAGCGACGACGGCCGTACCTGGACCGGTGGGCTGATGCTGCGCGTCGGATACGACGGTTCGGGGCTCGAGGTCCTGGGGCACAACTTCCGCAACAACTACGAGCTGGCGCTCGACTCGTTCGGGAACCTCTACCAGACCGACAACGACGACGACGGGAACGGCGGCTGCCGCACGCTCTGGTGCCTGCCCGGCGGCAACCACGGCTTCTTCTCGGCCGACGGGTCGCGCTCGTGGCGGGCCGATCAGCGCCCAGGCCAGGACAACTGGACGGCCCACTGGCACCGGGACGACCCGGGCGTCGCGCCGCCCGGCACGCGCAACGGGCCGGGCGGCCCGACGGGGCTCTGCGTCTACGAGGGCGATCTCTTGGAGCGCTGGCTCGGCGACGCGGTCGTCAACGCCGACGCCGGAGCCCGCGTCGTCTACGCACACCGTCCGGCGCCGCTGGGCGCGGGCGTCGAGCTCGAGCTCGAAGACCTGCTGCGACCGAAGGAGGGCCGCGATGACCGCGGCGCGCGCTGGTTCCGGCCGAGCGACGTCGTCGTCGGCACCGACGAGGCGATCTACGTCTCCGACTGGTACGACCCCGGCGTCGGCGGCCACGCCGCCGGCGACAAGGAGGCCTACGGGCGCATCCTGCGCATCGCGCCGGCGGGCACCAATCCGCAGTCGCCGCGCTACGACTTCGGGCGCACCGCCGGCAAGCTCGCGGCGTTCTTTTCGCCGGCGATCCACGTGCGCGAGCTCGCGCGCCGCGCGCTGGTCGAGGACAAGATCGAGGGCACCGCGGCGCTCGAGGCGATCGCGACGCTGCACCCCGACCGCAACGCGTCGGCGCGGGCGATCTGGGCGCTGGCGATGAGCCCGGACCGCGAGCAGCGCAGCAAGGGGCTCGACGCGGCCTACGCGCTCGACCCGGCCTTCCTGGTGCGGCTGATGGGGCGGTTGCCCTGGACCGGCGAGACCCTGGGCGTCCTGGGCGGCTTCGCGAGCCTGCCGGACGCCGCGCTGGGGCGCGAGATCGCGCTGCTCCTGCGCGACGTGCCCGCCGAGCAGGACCTGCCGCTCTTGCTCGACCTCGCGCGCGGCTACGACGGGGTCGATCGGACGTACCTCGAGGCCTTCGGCCTGGCGGCCGAGGGGGATGAGGACGAGGTCTACACCGCGCTCGCGGCCGAGCTAGGCGACACTCCCTCACGCTGGGACGCGCGCTTCGAGGGACTGGCCTGGCGCCTGCACCCGCCGTCGGCGGCGCCGGCTTTCCTGGCGCGCGCGCTCGACCCGACGCTCGAGCAGGCGGCGCGGCGGCGCGCGATCGACGCGCTCGCCTTCACCGGGACGCGCGAGGCGGCCGAGGCGGTTCTCACGGTCGCCCAGGCGGGCCCCGGCGATCTGCGCGCCTACGCCACCTGGTGGATCCGCAACCGCGATACGAACGACTGGCGTGCGTTCGGCCTCGGCCAGCGCGTCCGCACCGGCGACCTGGCGGACGCCGAGCTGGCTTGGACCAGCGAGGTGAGGAACGAGGGGCTGGTCGACGTCGAGGTCGACGTCGCCGGGGTCGACGTGCTGTGGCTCGTCGTCACCGACGGCGGCAACGGCAACAGCTGCGACTGGGCGGACTGGATCGCGCCGCGCTTCGAGGGCTCGGAGGGAACCGTCCGGCTCGCAGAGACCAGCTGGATCGAAGCCGAGGCCGGCTGGGGTAGCGTGCGCGCGGGCACCAACTGCACCGGCGGGCCGCTGCGCGTTGGCAGCCTGGTGACCGCCGACGGCATCGGCACGCACGCCCGCTCGCGGATCGCCTTCGCCGTGCCCGACGGCGCGCAGCGCTTCCGCGCGCAGGCCGGCCCGGACTACGGCGGCACGAGTCAAAGCTGCGGCACGTCGATCGAGTTCCAGGTGTGGCTGACGCGCCCCGAAGCCGAGCCTCAGACGGCCGGCTGGGAGCGCCGCATGCTCGACGCGGCGTTGGGTCTCGCCGAGCGCCGCGCCGCGGCGGAGGCGCTGGCTGCCGACCCCGCCGGCGCGCTGCTGTTGATCCGGCGCGCCGAGCGCGGCTCGCTGCCCGACGAGCTCGCGAGCGCCGTCGCCGCCGCGATCCACACCAACCCGGACCTCGGCGTCCGCGCCCTCGCCAGCGAGCACTTCCCGCGCCCGGGGCAGCCGGCGAGCTACCCTTCGATCCCCGAGCTGCTCGCCCTCGACGGCGACGCGCGCCGCGGGCGCGACGTCTTCCTGGACCGCGAGCGCGCGCAGTGCGTCACGTGCCACGCCTACACGCTGGGCGACGCGACCGTGGGCGGCGACATCGGCCCCGACCTGACGCGCATCCGCGAGAAGTACGACGCCGCCGCGCTCTACGACTCGATCCTCAACCCGAGCGCGGGCATCGCCTTCGGCTACGACGCCTGGCTCGTCGAGACCGCGGACGGCCGGCTGCACTCCGGCTTCCTGCTCGCCGACGGGCCTACGGTGGTGCTGAAGGACACCTCCGGCGGCCGTGTCGTGCTCGACTCCGAAGACGTCGTCGACCGCGTCAAGCAGACGGTCTCGACCATGCCCGAGGGCGTTGCGCTCGGCATCGAGCCTCAGGAGCTCGCCGACCTCGTCGCCTTCCTCGGCGCCGCGCCGGCGCCGCGCGTCTTCGGCGACGAGCGCGTTCTGTTCGACGGGACGACCCTCGCCGGCTGGACGCACCACCTACGCGACGGCGGCCGACCCGAGGACGTCTGGTCGATCGAGGACGGCGCACTGATCTGCAAGGGCCGCCCGATCGGCTACCTGCGAACCGAGGAGACCTTCGACAGCTTCCTGCTGACGCTCGAGTGGCGCTTCGATCCCGAGAAGGGGGCCGGCAACTCCGGCGTGCTGCTGCGCATGCACGGCGAGGACAAGGTGTGGCCGCGCTCGATCGAGGCCCAGCTGCAGTCCGGCAACGCCGGCGACATCTGGAACATCGACCGCTTCGGCATGCAGGTCGACCCCGGACGCACGAACGGCCGCCGCACGGCCCGGCTGCAGCCCTCCTCGGAGAAGCCGCTGGGCGACTGGAACCGCTACGAGATCCTGGTCGACGGGCCGCGCGTCGAGCTGCGCGTGAACGGCGTGCTCCAGAACACCGCCGACTGGTGCGAGGAGCGCGCGGGGCACATCTGCCTCCAATCCGAGGGCGCCGAGATCCACTTCCGCGACATCCGCCTGCGTCCGATCGTGCGGCCGTCGGACGGCTAGCGCGCGCCCTCTTCGGCGAGCCAGTCGAGCGCCGCTTCGAGCGGCGCGTCGACGCCGTCGAACAGGTCCGCGCGCCGCAGCGGCACCTCGACGTCGGGTCGCACTCCGCGGCCCTCTAAGAGGTCGCCGGTCGCCGTGCGGTAGTCGCCGACGGCGTGGATCAGGCTGTCGCCGTTGGGCAGCAGCGTGGTGTGCGCCGGCAGCACGGCGCCAGCGCTGCGCTCGCCGAAGATCCGCGCGCGGCCGACCGACTGCAGGCTGCCGGTGAAGACCTCGGCCGTGCTGCCCGTCAGCTCGTCGGTCAGGATCGCGAGCGGCGCGTCGAGCACCGGGCGGCGCGGATTCGCCACGTAGCGCTGCGTGCGCCGGCGCATCCGCTGCTCGCCGAGCACCGTGCGCTTGGCCAGGAAGCGCCCCGCGAGGCGCGTCGCCATGTCGCCGCGGCCGCCGCCGTTGCCGCGCTGGTCAAGGACGATGCCGTCGCAGTCCGCCATCGTATCGAGCGCGGCTTCGGCCTCCTCGATCGTCGGCTCGAACCAGAAGTTGAAGCGGATGACGCCGAGCCGAAGGCCGTCGCGCTCGACCGTCCAGGACTCGCCGGTCAGGTGGAAGACCGGCAGCCCGCGGCCGAGCGCGTGGGGGAGCACGTCGCGCTCCGTGCGTTCCAGCCGCAGCTCAACGTCGCTCCCGTCCGCGTCGAGGAGCGTCAGCTCGATCGTGCTACCGACCGGGCCGTAGGTGGCCTCCTGCGCCGCGTCGGTCGTCCAGCGCCGCAGCGCGTCCGGGGCCTCGGGTCGCGGCCCGCGATGCTCCAGCTCGTCGGGCCCGAGGCCGTCGATCGACGTGACGAGCCAGCCGGGCGCCACCCCCGCCTCCGCCGCGGGCTCCCAGGCGCGCCAGACCAGGACCTCGCCGTCGCGCACGCGCAGGTCGAGCCCCGCTTCGCCCATCACCTCGGCCGAGGCCGCCTCGAGGTCGCCGTCGCGTGGAGGGAGCTGCTCCTTGGGCACCAGCGTGAAGTGCGACTGGCCCAGCCGGCTGAGCATGTCGGCGATGACCGCGCGCAGCTCGGCGACGTCGTGCGCGCGCTCGGCGGCGGGGCGCAGCTCGCGCCGGACGGCCTCCCAATCGATCCCGTTGAGGTCCGGGTCGAAGTGCTCGTCGCGCACCACCCGCCAGACCTTGTCGAAGGTCGCGAGCCCGGTGTCGTCCTGGCGGGCCGCGGCGGCCCCGGCTCCGAGGAGCACGAGCGAGACCATGAGGCTGCGCAGGAGGAGCTGCATCGACCGGTGGAATCGGCGCAGGCCAGCGCACATTCCGCATTGGCTCGCCGAAGCGACGCTTCGGAAGATTCGCTTCGCGTAAACCGGCGCGGGCGCCGGCGCTCACGCGTCGCTTGCGGGGATCTCCTCCAACGCGCGTCCGAGCACGGCCAGCAGCAGGCGCGCGTCGGCCTCGTCGAAGACCATCGGCGGCTTCACCTTCAGCACGTTGTGTTCCGGGCCGTCGGAGCTGAGGAGCACGCCGGCCTCGCGGCAGTGCTCGATCACCGCTGCGAGGCGTGCGGCGTCGGGCTCCCCGGTCGAGCGATCGCGCACCAGCTCGACGCCGAGATAGAGACCTCGCCCGCGCACGTCGCCGATCCCCGGATCGCCCTCCGCCAGCGCGCGGAAGCCCGCGAGCAGCTGCTCGCCCGTCGCCCCCGCGCGCGCGCTGAGGTCCTCGCGCTCGAGCACGTCGAGCACGGCCATGCCGACCTCGCACGACACCGGGTTGCCGCCGAAGGTGCTGAAGAACTCCATGCCGTTGGCAAAGGCGTCCGCGATCTCGCGCGTCGTCACGACCGCCGCCAGCGGATGCCCGTTGCCGATCGGCTTGCCCAGCGTCACCACGTCGGGGACCGCGCCCTGTTGCTCGAACGCCCACCAGTGTGTCCCGACGCGGCCGAAGCCGATCTGGACCTCGTCGGCGATGCAGAGCGCTCCGGCCTCGCGCGCGCGGCGGTACGCGTCGCGCAGCCAGCCGTCGGGCGGCACGATCTGGCCGCCGCAGCCGATCAGCGGCTCGGCCAGGAAGGCGGCGGCCGGGCGGCCCTGCGACGCCGCGCGCGCGAAGGCCTCGCCCACGCCCTCGGCGTCCTGGTCCGCGCGGTACGGGTCGGGGCACGGCGCGACGTGGACCCAATCCGGCGCGCCCTCACCGCCCGGCCCCTCGTGCTTGTAGGACGACAGGTCGATCAACGCGGACGTGTGCCCGTGGTAGCCCCAGCGCACCACGACCATGTCGCGCCTGTCCGTGGCGGCGCGCACAAGTCGGAGTGCGAGCTCGTTGGCCTCGCTCCCCGAGTTGACGAAGAAGCAGACCTCGAGCGGGTCGGGCAGCATCCCCGCCAGCCGCTCGGCGTAGCGGACGGCGGTGTCGTGCAGGTAGCGCGTGTTGGTGTTAAGCGCGGCGATCTGCCGCTGGGCGGCCGCGACTACGTGCGGGTGGCAGTGCCCGACGTGGCACACGTTGTTCACGCAGTCGAGGTACGCGCGGCCGGACTTGTCGAAGAGGTAGGTACCCCGGCCGCGCACGATCTCGAGCGGGGTGCCGTAGGAGAGCGACAGCGACGGGCCGAGGTGCCGCGCGCGCAGCGTCTCGACCGTGGCGCGCGGCAGCCACGAGTCGGCGCGCGCCGGGCGGCCGCAGGCCTCGCGCAGCGCGCGGCAGGCCTCCTCGGGCTCGATTCCGGCCAGGGTGGAGAGCGCGCGCCACGCACGTTCCTCATCCGATCGGATGTACGCGTTGTCGGGGTCGAGGCGCGCGTCCAAGCACGAAACCGTGACGCTGGTGACGAGGCGCGCGACCAGGGCCGGGAAGAGCGCCTCGAGCTCGACCTCATCAAGCGGCGCGACGCCGTGGTAGCCGCGGGCCAGCTCGCCCAAGACGCCAAGCGGGTCGCCGCTGTCGAGCACGGCGTAGGCGCCCGCGACCGCCAGCTCGAACACGCGCGCGCTGCGCACCACGTCGCCGAAGTCGAAGAGCGCGACGACACGTGCCTCGCCCTCGGCCTCGTCGACCAAGAGGTTCTGGTCGTTCGCGTCGTTGTAGAGCACGGCGCGCGGCAGCTCGGGGAGGCGCCTCCGCACGTCGGCCAGGTACTGCAGCTGGAGCCGCTCGACCAGCGCCCGGCGCGAGACCGGCTGCAGCTCGAAGCTGCGCCCGACGGTCCAGTCGCCCCGCGCTAGGTCCCACCGCAGCTCGCGGTCGAGGCTCGGATGCTCGAAGTCCGCCAGCGCCAGGTCGACCCGGGCGAGCAGCTCGCCCAGGCTGCGCGCGGTGCGCAGGCCCACGCGCTCCGCGTCGCGGAGGAGGCGGCCTTCGAGGTACGACACCATCCACACGCGGTGGCGCCGGCCGTCGGGAGCCTCGGCCCACGCCGCCCGCGAGCCGTCGCGCGTGCGGCGCAGCCTGGGACCGACGCCGGGCACGCGCTCGGCCAGGCGCTCGACCACCTGCGTCTGTAGCTCGACGCTGCCTTCCTCTTCGCCGCTGCTGGCGATCTTCAGCACCCAGCCTTCGCCCGCCTCGGTGCGGATCAGGAAGTTCTGGTCGATGTAGCTCGACAGCAGCGCGACCGTGCCCGTCACGCCGAAGAGCTGCTCCGCAAGCGCCGCCGCTGCGGGCGGGTCGAACGCGGGGGACGCGGGGCGGTCGGCGATCTCCGCGGCGCCGGCGAGCGCCGCTGCGGTGCGCGAATCGGTCATTGGGTGCCTTGGCTGCCTGTGGACATCGTGTCGGATGGACAGCCTAAGTCATTTTTCCGCTTTGACTTAGGGTTCCTGCCGGCTTTGGGGGGGCGAAGCTGGGGGCGGGCCGCCGGCGAAAAGTCCACCGCCCGGCTTGCATTAGAAGACGACCGGTCTATTATCTCCGCCATGGCACGACCGCGACGAAGCGAGCCCACCCGCCAGAGGCTCCTCGAGACCGGCGCCACGATGCTCCGCGACAAGGGGTACCACGGCACCGGGATCAAGGAGGTCCTCGACGAGGTCGGCGTGCCGAAGGGCTCTTTCTACAACTACTTCGCCAGCAAGGAGGACTTCGGCGCCGCCGTGATCCGCCACGTGGCGGAGGAGTCCTGGCGCCACCTCGACGAGCTGGTCGAGGCCGCCGACCGCGACGCGCTCGGCGCGCTGCGGCGTCACTTCCAGGGTGCGATCCGCACCTTTGACTCCGACGGCTGCTGCGGCGGGTGCCTGCTGGGCAACCTCGGCGCCGAGGTCGAGGATTCCGACACGTGCCGCGAGGCCCTCGCCGACTCGTTCCGCGGAATCCGCGAGCGCTTCCGCGACGTGCTGAGGAAGGGCCAGGAGCAGGGGGCGATCCGCGACGACGTGCCGGCTCGCGAGCTGGCCGACCACCTGCTCGACGCTTGGGAGGGCGCGATCCTCCGCATGAAGGTCGAGCGCTCCGTACGCCCGCTGCGGCAGTGCGTCCGGCGCCTGCTCGAAGCCGACTTCCTGGCCGCCTGATTTTTTTGTCCCATTCCAAGACGACCGGTCGTATTAGAGCGCGAAAGGAAACCAACACCATGACCGAGAACACCCTCCAACTCGACGACCGCGGCTTCGACCGCGAGATCACCCAGTCCAAAGGCGCCGCGCTGGTCGACTTCTCCGCCGAGTGGTGCGCGCCGTGCCGCGCCCTTGGGCCCACCGTCGACGCCGTCGCGAACGACTTCGCGGGCCGCGCCACGGTCGCCAAGGTGCAGGTGGACGACAGCCCGGAGCTCGCGAACCGCTTCGGCGTCCGATCCATCCCGACGCTGATCTTCTTCCGCGACGGCGAAGAGGTCGACCGCGTGGTCGGCGCCCTCTCCTACGCCGAGCTGCAAGAGCGGCTGTCCGGCCTCGCGGCCGCCTGATCCAAACCCACCGCGCCGGGCCCGCGCCGGCGCGCCTTCCCGTTCCGAGCTTCACGAACGCGCCGCGGCGATGGCCGCTAGAACAACCACGAAAGCGATCCTCCGATGACCTCCTTCCCCGTTCACACCCAAGACTCCGCCCCCGACCGCGCCAAGCCGATTCTCGAAGGCGCCCAGCGCGCGATGGGCTTCGTACCCAACCTCTACGGCACGTTTGCCGGCTCGCCGGCGCTCCTGGAGGCCTACACCGCGCTCTCGAAGGCGTTTGACTCCACCTCGTTCACCGCCACCGAGCGGCAGGTCGTGCTGCTCACCGCGAGCTTCGAGAACGGCTGCGACTACTGCATGGCCGCCCACTCGACGATCGCGGGGATGCAGAAGGTCCCGGCCGACGTGGTTGAGGCGCTGCGCGAGGGGGCTCCGATCGGCGAGGCGCGGCTCGACGCGCTTGCGAACTTCACCCGCATCGTGGTCCGCGAGCGCGGCTGGGCTTCCGAGGACGACATCCAGGCCTTCCTGGCCGCCGGCTTTGAGCAGCCGCAGGTGCTCGAGGTCATCCTCGGCGTCGGCATGAAGACGCTCTCGAACTACACCAACCACGTCGCGTCGACGCCTCTCGACGCGGCTTTCCAACCCCAGGCCTGGTCGCGTCCGGCCAGCGTCTAGCTCATCTCAGCATCCACATCACAAGCGACGTTCTAGGAGAGAAACGATGACGACTCAGGGATTCGAGGGGCGCGTTGCGCTCGTGACCGGTGCGACTTCGGGAATCGGCCTCGCGGCGGCGAAGGCCTTTGCGGAACGCGGCGCCAAGGTGGTCCTGGCGGGCCGCCGCCAAGACCGCGGTGAAGAGGCGGCCGGCGCGCTGCGCGAGGCGGGGCACGAGGCCCTCTTCGTGCGCACCGACGTCGACAACGAGGCCGAGGTCAACGCGCTCGTCGGGCAGGCCGTCGAGAGCTACGGCCGGTTGGACTTCGCGTTCAACAACGCGGGCATCGAGGGCGACCCCTTCGTGCCGCTTCACGAGCAGACGCTCGACAACTACGAGCGCGTGTTCAACACGAACGTGCGCTCGGTGCTCACCAGCATGAAGGCCGAGATTCCGGCCATGCTGAAGAGCGGTGGGGGCGCGATCGTCAACAACTCGTCGGTCGCCGGGCTCATCGGCTTCGGCGGGATGTCGGTCTACACGGCGAGCAAGCACGCCGTCTCGGGCCTGACCCGCGCGGCGGCCGCCGAGTACGCCCAGCAGGGCATCCGCATCAACGCCGTCGCGCCGGGCGCGGTCGAGACCGAGATGTACGGCCGCTTCGCGCAGGACGACGAGGTGCAGAAGCAGATCGCGAGCCTGCACCCGATCGGGCGCGCGGGCAACGTCGACGAGATCGCGACGGCCGTCGCCTGGTTGGCGGCGCCCGAGAACACCTTTACCACCGGGATCGTGCTGCCGGTCGACGGGGGCTTTACGGCCCAGTAGCAAGCGGATGGGCGGGTGTACCGCCCATGGACAGAGGGAGCGAGGCCGCACGTCGTACGACGGGCGGCCTCGCTGTTCTTTGTGTCGAGCGGCGCTACTCCGCTTCCCAGAGCACGCGCCCGCGCTTCACGACAAGCCGCACGTCGTCCAGCTTGCCCGGGTTGACCAGCGGATCGCCACCGAGCACCACGAGGCTGCCCTCGAACCCCGGCGCGAGGCTGCCGAGGCGCCGGTCGGGGTACAGCGCGCGAACGGTGTCGACGCACCACGCGCGCAGCAGCTCGTCGGGCTCGAACAGCTCCAGGTCGAGCAGCGTCTCCCGCTCTGGGTCGATGCCGCCCATCCAGTGGTCGCTGCCGATCGCGATCGGGACGCCGGCCTCCTTCAGGACCCCGATGTTGCGCCGCATCATCTCGCGGCCGGCTTCGCGCCGCGCCACGCACGTCGTGGTGATATGGACGACGCCCGCCTCGCGCGCGGCGCGTGCGTCGGCCGGCGTCAGCGCGAAGAGCTCGTCGCGATCGTCGGCGCGCGCCCCGTAGCCCGGCGTGTGCGCGATGAAGTCGACCCCCGCGCGGACGGCGGCGCGGAAGTCGCCCGCGGTATCGACGTGCGTCGCCACGCGCAGCCCGGCCTCACGCGCGCGCGCGACGACCGCCGGCAGCAGCTTGGGGTCGAGGCCCTTCGCGCCGTAGAAGCGTTCGTCGTCGCGCCGCTTGTCGAACTCCTCCGAGAACGACAGGAGCGTCTTCACCAGGTCCGGCTTGGTTGCGAGCAGCAGTGCCCACTTCTCGTCGAGGTCGTCCTCGTCGTCGACGATGTAGAACGAGCTGTCGTTGTTGGTCTCCCAGAACGTATCCGCCGGCTGGCGGTAGACGCCGGTGTGAAGGCCTTCGTAGAGCTTCACCGGGTGGCCGTCGGTCGCCGTCAGGCCGCCGTTCGAGAACAGCACGTCGATGCCGGTCGCGCCGCCGGCGTGCTCGGCGCTCTGGGCGCGCGCGTCCTTGGGCGAGCACAGGTTGGCGACGTAGAGCACGCCACTGGCGAGGTACATCTCGCGCGCCTGCGGCGCGTCGCGCTCGCCCGAGAAGCGGTGCGTGTGTGCGTCCGCCAGGGGCGGGATCACCCAGCCGCCGCCCAGGTCGACTTCGGTCGCACCCTCCGGCGGCGTGTCGACGAAGAGGCCGTCCGCCACGTAGAGCGCCTTCGGCTCAAAGCCTCCATCGCCGTTCCAGACGCGGGCGTTGTTGAGGATGAGGTCGGCCCCGCCGACCGTCGAGGCGGTCGGGTCCGGGTTCGCCGCGAGCGCGAGTGCGGCGAGGATGGAGTACGCGGTCATCGCCCTAGTCTCCCAGCAGCGCGAGCTTCTCGGCCAGCGACGAGTCGCCGGGGTAGAGCTGTAGCCCGCGGTTCCACACGTCGTTTGCCAGCGAGGCGTTGCCCTGCTGCGCATACAGGTTGCCCAGCCAAAGGTAGGTACGCGCATAGCGATCCGCCGGCGCGCCGGACTCCTGCTGGTCGATCAGGATCTCGAAGTGCTTGATCGCCTCGGCCTGACCGCCGTAGGCGGCGGGCCAGAACGACATGTTGCGGGCCTTGTTGTAGCGCGCCTCCCAGTGCTGCGGATCCAGGTCGAGCACGCGGCCGTAGGCGTCGTTGGAGTCGACCCACCAGTTGCCGTCCTTGTTCCACGGGTCCGCGCGCGCCGCCGAGTAGTACGAGCGGGCTCGCGCGAGCTCGCTCTCGACCGTCTCGGTTTCGCCCAGGTGGGCCTCCATCGCGTCGAGCAGGGCGTGCAGCTGGCCGTTCTCGGCCGCCTCGGCCCAGAGTGCCTGCGCCTCGGGGGAGTCGACGCCGAGCTCGAGGATGCGGAGCACGGCGGCGAGCGCGCCGTCGGTCTCGCCCGGCCAAGCGACGGTGGGCTCTTCGCCTTCGGCGGGTGCCTCGGCGAGGGCCTCGGCTGCGACGAGCCTGCGGACCGCTTCCTCGACCTCCTGCAGGCTCAGCTCGGGTTCGGCGGCCTTGCGCGCGCCGGTGGCGGCCGCGGTCGGGCGGAGGCGCAGCTCCTCGACCGACTGGCGCAGCTCCATCAGCTCGGCGCTCACGCGCGCGTCGGCGACGCTCGGCGACGACGCGGGCTGAGCGGGAGCGGCCGAGGCGGCCGGCGCGTGCAGCGAAACGACGAGCCAGGCCGTCGCGGCGCCGCAGGCGGCGCTGGAGAGGAGCGGGAGAGCGGGATGCATGGGGGACCTCCGTTTGGCGAAGTGGGGCCGGGGCGCACGCGGCGTGCGCGCACTCGGCTTTCGAGGAGCCCCTCGTGGAGGCGTCGCCGCGCGGCTCAGCTTTCCGCCGCTTCTTTCGCGGCGGCACGCGTCAGCGCGGGAAGTCGCCCGCGGCGAGCGCGCTTCGCAGCGCCTCGCCGCGCTCTCCCACCGCTCCGACGCGCACGAAGAGATCCAACGCGTAGCGCCGCACCGCCACGGCCAGCTCGCCGTCGAGTCGCGCGAAGCGCTCCTCGATCCGGCGGATCGCGGCGTCGCGTTCCCCGTCGGTCGCGAGCAGATCCACGAGTGCCGCGGTGAGGTAGAACCCCGCCGCCAAGGCGGGCTCCGAGCCCGGCGGCAGGTCTTCGTGCAGCACGGTTCCGAGCAGCGACGCGATTCTCGCCAGGTGTGCGTCGGGCGCACGCAGCTCGCGCGACAGCCTGAGCTCGTTCCACACGAAGACCTCCCAGAGCGGCTTGCCCAAGGCGAGCACCGTTGCGTCGGCGGCGTCGGTTTCGAGCGCGTGCTCCAGCTGCCGTATCCACACGTCGGTGCCGCGTGTGTGGAGCGCGAGCGCCTCTTCGCGGTCGTTCTCCTCGCGGTCGACCCAGAGCCCCGCCCGCAGGCAGCTCCAGGCGAGCTTGTAGAGCGCGTCGCGGTCGTCCGGGCTGCGCTCGATCAGCCGCTCCGCCCAATGCAGCGCCTCGCGCGAGTCGATCACGCCCTGGGCGGAGGGCGCCAAGCGGATGTGGGCGTCGCCGCGGGCCCACAGCCCCGCGATCAGCCGGCCGACCGCGGCATCGTCGAGAGGATCGCGCTCGACGTCGCGGCGGGCCAACACGAGCGCCTCGTCGGCGTAGGAGCGTGCGTCCTCGTAGCGCTCCATCCGCCGGCAGGATTGCGACAGGCGCTCGAGCGTCGTGCAGAGCGCCGCGCGCGCCTCGTCGTCTTCGGGATCGGCGGCCGTGACCGTGCGCCAGAGGCCCGCCGCGTGCTGGTATGCGCGGAGGCCGGCGCGGGTGTCCTCGGGTGACGCGTTCCACTCGGTGCCGTGCAGGTCGCCGACCTTCACGAAGGCGGCGGCGAGCGAGGCGACGCTCTCCACGTCGCCGGCGAGCATCTCGGACAGCAGGCGCAGGCTGATGACCGCATCGTCGACGGCTTGGCGGCGTGCCTCGGGCGACGCGGCGCGCTCGCTCGCGGCGCGCGCGCCTTCGACCAGCGCCTCCGCCGCGCCTGCGTCGGCGACCAGCAGCTCGTCGAGCCTGAGCTGCAGGCGTACCAGGTCGGCGCGCGCCTCGGTCACGAGCAGCCGCTGCTGGTCCGTCGCCGCCTCGGCCTCGAACACCCGCGCGAGCCGCGACCGGCCCTGGAAGTAGAGGAAGAGGATCGCGCCGAGAGCGACCGACGCCGCAACGACGCCGGCGGTCAGCCCCGCGAAGAGGCCCGTGCGCCGCCGCGCGAAGAGCCGCGCGCGGTGTGCGAGCGAGGCGCGCCGCGCGAGGACGGGCTCGCTCGCCATCCACCGCCGCAGGTCCGCGGCCAGCGCGGCCGCCGAGTCGTAGCGCTCCTCGGGGTCCTTGGCGAGCGCGGTTGCGAGGACCGCGGCGAGGTCGCCCGCGAGCTCGGGGCGCAAGTCGCTGAGCGCGCGCGCCGGAGTCGAGCGCACCGCGTCGAGCACCGCCAGCAGCGAGAGCTCCGACAGATCGTAGGGCAGCTCGCCGGTCAAGAGCTCGAACAGGACCACGCCGAGCGCATACACGTCGCTCCGCACATCCAGCCGGCCCGGGTCGCCGGCGCACTGCTCGGGGCTCATGTAGCGCAGCGTGCCGAGCAGCTCGCCGGTGCGGGTGCGCAGCTGCTCCTCGCTCGAGAGCGGCTCCAACAGCCGCGCGAGCCCGAAGTCGATGACCTTGGCCGTGCGCCCGTCGTCGCCGGGTACCAGCAGGTTGGCCGGCTTCAGGTCGCGGTGCAGCACGCCCTTTCGGTGCGCGTGGTGCACCGCGTCGCACACGTCGAGGAAGAGTCGCGCCCGCGCGCGGTCGTCCAGCCGCTGCCGCTCGGCGAGCTCGGTGAGGGCGGTGGCGTCCGGGATGTGCTCGACCGCGATCCAGAAGAACGGCCCGTTCGGGCCCTCGTCCGTGCCCGCTCCGAAGATGCGCGCGATGTGCGGATGGTCGAGGCGAGCGAGCGCCTCGGCCTCGCCCGCGAAGCGCGCGCGCGTCGCGTCGCTGTCGTGATCGGGGCGCAGCACCTTGATCGCCACGCGCCGGCGTGGCCGTGCCTGCTCGGCCTCGAAGACGTCGCTCATGCCCCCCGCGCCGATGTGGCGGAGGATGCGAAAGTCGCCGCAGCGGACGTCGATCCACGCCTCCGGGTCGGTGGCGGGCGGTGGCGTCGAGACCTCGGGGTCGTCCGCCCACCCGTCGAGCAACTCGAGGCTGGCCGGAGTCGCCAGGAAGCCCGGGTCGCTGTCGTGGCTGTGCAGGAGCGAGTCGAGCTCGTCCGCCACGTCCGGGTGCGTGGGCCGCAGCCGGTCGAGGAAGGCGAGGCGTTCCTCCGGCCCGAGGCCGGCCGCGCGGTCGAACAGCGCGACGAGGTCGGGGGGCTCGGGGCGGGGTTGGGCCATCGTCTGACGCTCGTACGGCGCGGCCGCGGGGGCTCAGGAATCTCCGGCTTTCCCGCCGGCGCCCTCCTGCGGCGGCGCCTCGGCGCGCAGCTCGCGCAGCAGCCAGGCGCGCGCGAAGGCCCACTCACGCTTCACGGTGGCGGCGGACAGGCTGAGGGCCTCGGCGGTCTCCTCGACCGAGAGCCCGGCGAAGTGCCGGTGCAGGACGACCTGCGCCTTGCGGGGGTGGCTGCGCTCCAGCCGCCCCAGCGCTTCGTCGAGCCGCAGGATCTCGCGGTCGCGCGCCTCGTCGGCCGCGCTCGCCTCCGGGAGCTCGTCGACCGGCGGGTCGTCCGGCCCGCGGCGCCCGGGGCCGAGCACGCGCCTGCGGGCGCGGTCGACCAGGATCCACCGCATCGCCTGGGCCGCGGTGGCGTAGTAGTGGCTCGAGTCGCGCAGGGCCAACGAGCGGTCGCCCGCGAGCCGGAGCCAGACCTCGTGCACCAGCGCCGTGGCCTGCAGCGAGGCGCCGCCGAGGCCCTGCCGCAGACGTCGCTGCGCCAGGCCGCGCAGCTCGTCGTAGATCCGCTCGAAGGCGGGGCCTCTGTGCGCCTGCTCTTCCACGTTCCTTTCGTTCGCGCCTCGCGGCGGTCCGATTCTCTCAATCGCAAAAGAGGTCGTCGAGGCCGCGCCGCGCCGTCGAGCCGCGCCCCGCCGCCGGGACGGCCCTCCGGCCTGGTACCATCTGCCCCGACCGCGCCGCTCCGCCGTGCCTTAGAGAGCCCATGGACCACAAGAAACAGGCCGCTTCCGTTCCCGACCGCTTGATCGAGGCCGGGGGGCTGCAGCCCGGCGTCGCGCGTGAGATTTCGCGCGCGACCGGGGTGCCCGAGGCCACGGTCTTCGGGGTCGGCAGCTTCTACCATCTGCTCGCACGGCCCGACGCCAAGGTGCGCGTTTGCACCGGGCTCTCCTGTCTGCTCGGCGGTGCCGAGAAGGTGCTGCACGCGGCGATGGATGCCGGGCTGCCGGTCGAGGGCGTGTCGTGCCTCGCCGGCTGCGACGTGCCGCCGGCGGTGCTGCGGGATCGGCGCGTGCTCCCCAGCGTCACGCTCGACGACGTCAAGGGCTGCGGTGGCGACTGGACGCGGCTCGGCTCGGCCGCGGCGCCGGACGACGCCGAGTGGCGCGGCCACGTCGGGCCCGAGGGCTCGGACCCCGAGGCGCGTGCGCTCGACCTCCACGGCGAGCTCCGCGAGGCCGGCTTCGCGGCGGCGAAGGCGCACCAGCTCGGCCCCGAGGCGCTGATCGACGCGCTCGAGGCCTCGGGCCTCCAGGGCCGCGGGGGCGCCGGCTTTCCCGCCTACATCAAGTGGCGCGGCGTCCGCGGCCAGGCCGAGCAGGTGCGCTACGTGGCGCTCAACGCCGACGAAGGCGAGCCCGGCACGTTCAAGGACCGCGAGGTGCTCGTGCGGCGTCCCGACCTGGTGCTCGAGGGCCTCGCGATCGCGGCCCACGCCGTCGGCGCGAAGGACGTGTACCTCTACCTGCGCGGCGAGTTCGAGGTGCCGTGGGGCATCATCGAGCGACGCATCGAGGCGGCGCACGCGAGCGGCGTCTACGGCGACGTTCGCTTCCACATGCACGCGGGCAACGGCGCCTATATCTGCGGCGAGGAGACCGCGATGCTCGAGGCGCTCGAGGGCAAGCGCGGCATGCCGCGCCTGAAGCCCCCGTTCCCCGTCGAAGTGGGGCTTTGGGGCAAGCCGACACTGGTGCACAACGTGGAGACGATCGCCTGCGTCCCCGCGATCGTCGAGCGCGGTGGCGAGTGGTTCCGCTCGTTGGGCCGCGACGAGGCGGGTTCGAAGCTCTACTGCGTCAGCGGCCACGTCGCGCGGCCGGGTATCTACGAGCTGCCACTCGGGGTGACGCTCGACGAGCTCGTCGAGGCCGCCGGCGGCTACGTCGGCGAGCTGAAGGCGTTCAGCCCCGGCGGCGCGAGCTCGGGCTTCCTGCCCGCGTCGCAGCGCGGTTTGCCGCTCGACTTCGGCTCGCTCGGGAAGGTCGGCTCGATGCTGGGCTCGGCGGGCGTGGTCGTGCTGAACGACACCGTCGACATGCGCTGGGCCGCCGCGCAGCAGCTGCGGTTCTTCGAGGACGAGAGCTGCGGCCAGTGCGCGCCGTGCCGCATCGGCACGCGCTATCTGCACGAGTCGCTGCGGCGCGTACTGCAGGGACGCACGACGGGCGAGCCGCTGCGCAACGTCGCCGACGCGGCGTGGCAGATGAACGAGGGCTCGATCTGCGGACTCGGCCAGGCGGCGCCGCTGCCGCTCACCTCGGCGCTGGAGCACTTCCCGGACGAGTTCGTGGGCTAGCGGCCCGCGCGCGCCTCCAGAGCTCCGATCAAGGCCTTGCCGAACCGCCCTTCCCGGGCTTCCGGGGGCGGATTGGGGAAGGGCGCGGGAGCTGATCGGCCGCCAATCGCTGCGAAACGGCCGGATTCCGGCTCGACGGGTCAGTCGCCTTGTCTTAGTCTCAGTCGATCTGTCTGAGGAAGGGCCCATGCCCCGACCCAAGCTAGACGTCACCGAGACCGAGCTCGCCATCCTGGAGATCCTCTGGGACGAAGAGCCCGCGACCATCCGCACGCTGACCGACCGCCTCTATCCCGGCGGGACCGCCGCGCACTACGCCACGGTGCAGAAGCTGCTGGAGCGCCTCGAGGCCAAGGGCTACGTCGCTCGCCAGCGCTCGCGCGTGCCGCACCGCTTCCGCACCAAGGTCGACCGCGACGGTCTGATCGGCAAGCGGCTGCGCGACGTGGCGGACGCGCTCTGTGCGGGGTCGATGAGCACGCTCCTGACCTCGCTGCTCCACGAGCACGAGTACAGCGGCTCCGACGTCGACGCGTTGAAGGAGCTGGTCGAGAACCTCGAGCGTCGCAAGCGCAAGGGGCGCGGACAGTGACGGCCTACGTCGCGCTGCACTTCGGGCTGCTGCTCGGGCTGGTGCTGCTGGCGCTCGGCCTCGGGCGGGTGGGGCGCCGCGAGCTGGTGCACCTCGCGTGGGTGCTGGTCTTCGTCAAGCTGCTCGTCCCCCCCTTCCTTCGGATTCCGGTGCTGGCACCGGCGCTCGCGGAGTCGCCGGTGCCTCTGCCGGCGCCCGAAGCGGGGCTGCTGGACGTCGGGCTTGTGGGCGCGCAGCTGCTCGACCTCGATCCCGCCAGCGCCGAAGCCGTCGACGCGTCGGTGTCGATCGCGCCGACCACCGTGCTGCTGTGGCTCTGGCTCGCCGGCGCCGTGGTGTTCGCTGCGCTGTTCGCGCGCTCGGCGCTCCGCTGTGCGCGGTTGGTGCGCGGGGCTCGCGCGCCCTCGGCCAAGCTCGCGGGTGCTGCCCGTTCGGCCGCATCCGACCTGGGCCTCGCCGAACCGCCCCGGTTGCGCGTGGTCGACGCGCGCATCTCGCCGGCGGTCGTGCCGTCGCGGCCGGCGACCATCGTCCTCCCTGAGGGATTGGTCGAGCGACTCTCGCCCGCCGAGCTGCGGCTGGTGCTGATGCACGAGCTCGCACACTTCTCGCGCCGCGACCATTGGGTGCGCTTGCTCGAGGCGCTCGCGCAGGTCGCGTACTGGTGGCTGCCCGGGGTGGCTTGGATGCGCGCGCGGCTGCGGGCGTCCGAGGAGGCCTGCGTCGACGCGCGCGTCCTGCGCGCCGGCGGCGACGGCCGCGTCTATGCGAACGCGCTCATCCGATCCGTGGAGTTCCTGCAGGAGGGCTCCGAACGACTTCCCAACCTGGCCACCGGCGCGCTCGCCGGCGGCTCTCTCCACGAGAGAATCACCATGATCATGCTCGAACGCCCGCATCGACCGACCGGCGTCGCCTGGCGCGCGCTCTTCGCCGGCGGGCTCCTCGCTCTGCTTCCGCTGGTTCCCGCCCGTGCCGGTGCAGCCGTGCCTACCGCGGCCTACGAGCCGCCGGCGGACCCGGTAGAGCTCGCCGCCCAGCAAGGCAGCGAGCCCGCCGTCAGCGACGACGAGCGCGATGCGATGGCCGCGGTTCTCGCCCTGATCGACGCGGGTGATCTGCAGGCGGCGCTCACCCGCCTGACGGCGCCGCGCGGGCCGAACGCCAGCGCGCTCTTCGACTTCACCGCGGCGAGCCTCGCCCTCCAGCTCGGCGGGATGGAACAGGCGGAGCGCGACTACTCGATCGCGGCGGAGAAGCACCCGAGCTTCCTCCGCGCGTGGCGGCAGCTCGGCCTCGTGCGCTTTCGCGGCGACGACTACGCGGCGGCGGCCGAGGCCCTGACCCGCGCGATCGCGCTCGGCGGCGGCGACGCGGCCACCTACGGCATGCTGGGTGCGGCGCGGGTGAAGACCGGCGAGTACGCCGGCGCGGAATCCGCCTTCTGGATGGCGCTGCAGCTGGACCCGGCCAGCTCCGACTGGGGGCAGGGATTGCTCAGCGCGCTGGCGTTGCAGGGCCGCCAGGCGGATGTGGTGACGCTGAGCTCGAAGTTGCTCGAAGGACAGCCGGACGACGCGGCGCTGTGGAAGCTCAAGGCGGACGCGTGCGTCGCGCTCGGGCGGGTCGACGACGCGTCGTCGGCGTTCGCCCGTGCCAAGGAGTTGGTCGCGGCGGCGGACCGTGCCAGCGGAGCCAGTGCCTCGGTCCTGTTCGTGCTGACCTCCGACGGCCGCGTCGTGTACTCCGGGTGCGAGATCGGCATCGACGGCGTTCGATTGGCCGTCGAACGGCTCCTGGCCGAGTCGCCTGCGTCGCCGGTCGCGGTCCAGGCGGACCGCGACACGAGCTCCGCGGCGCTGGTCCGCGTGATCGACGCGATCAAGCTCGCCGGGGCCACGAACGTGCAGATCGCGACGGTGGGTTCGTACGGGGATGACTTCCTGCTGCCTGAGGCGAGGAAGCTGCCCGCGGACGTCGAGGTGAACCGAGGCGCCAACGCCGTGCCGATCCTGCGCCAGCTCCCGCTGCTCGACCTGCAGGACGGCGACGCGTTGCTGCAGCTCGGCGACTCGGAGCTACGCGCAGGCGACGTCGCGAGGGCGATCAGCCTCTACGAGCGCGCGGTGCAGCTCAGGGGGTTCGAGGCCGACGCGCTCTTGCGCAAGGCCACGGCGCTGACGTCGGTGCAGCGCTACGACGACGCCAGGACGACGCTGCAGCGCTGCCTCGACCTGGAGGAGGGCGAGCCCGTACGCCGCTACATCGACGACTTGCTCGTCGCCCAGAGGGACGCCCTGCTCCCGCCCGCCCCGCCCGAGGAGCAGCAAGAGGCGGTCGAAGGCGAGGTCTACTCGCTGGACGACCTCGACAGCGAGCCGCGCGCCCTCTTCCAGCCGGTGCCGAAGCTCACCGCCGAGCTGCGCAAGAAGGGTCCCGGAACCGTCCTGCTCGTGGCCGTCATCAACGAGAAGGGCCGCATCGAACAGCTCAGCGTCCAGGAGTCGAGCGACACCGCCTTCGAGCGCCCCGCCATCGACGCGCTCAAGCGGTGGAGGTTCCTCCCGCCGATGCGCGGCGGCAAGCCGGTCAAGGCGCGCCTGCGGCTGCCGATGACCTTCCTGGATATCGACTCCAAGGACTGACGCGGCCCGTTCTCGGTCCGGCTCCGCGCGCGGCAGGGCGGAGGGGGTCGCCGACGCGGATCCTCTCCGGACGCGCGGGGCCGGAGCCCCTGCGGGCACGTGGGGCGGGTATCTTCTGAGGGCCGCTTCGGCCACCGGAAGGTCGCTTCGGCCGCCGTACCCGCCTCTTCCCGGGAGACCCCATGAACGCCCCCGCCTGCGCGTCCCTCGTCCTGCTCTCGCTCCCCGCGTTCGCCTACGAGGCGGAGGTCGCCCGCTCAGGAGGCGCGCTGGGGAACACGGTGACCTACGACATGCAGGGCGATCCGGGCGAGCTGTGGGGACTCGCCTTCTCGACCAGCGAAGGCCCGACGCCGCTCGTGCTGTTCGACCCCAACGACTTTCGCACGCTGTCGGTCGGCTTCGAGCTGATCGCGCAGTGGCAGCTGGGCGCGCTCGACGGGGCGGGACAGGCGTCGCTGACCTTCCCGCTGCCGGCGCAGGTCTCGCTGCAGGGGCTGCCGTTCTACACGCAGATGGTGACGATCCCGGGCGTCGGCACCATCGTCGACGAGATCTCCAATCGCGTCGCCTTCGTGCTGGGGCTACCGCAGCAGACCGCCAACACGATCGCGCTGATGCCGGAGGATCTGGACCTGCACACCGCGACGACGCTCGCGAGCCAGGACGTGCTGTTCGCCGGCGGCACCGAGGACGGCCCGGGCGGCGTCTTCTTCGCGACCGACTCCTACTACATCTACGACCACCAGTCGGCCGAGCTGGAGAAGCTGACGGCGACGCTGTCGGAGACGCGCTCGTTCCACACCGCCACACTGCTTGCCGACGGGCGCGTGCTGACGCTGGGGGGCGCGGACGAGGGCTTCGTCCCGCGCATCACCGGGGAGGTGTTCGACCCCGTGACGCAGACCTCGACGCCGACGCCGAACATGTCGATGGCGCGCGTGGGTCACAGCGCCACGCTGCTGAACGACGGGCGCGTGCTGGTCAGCGGCGGGACGTCGAACTTCGACTTCTCCGACCCGCTCGGCGCGCTGAGCGCGGTGACCGACGCGTGCGAGATCTACGATCCGGTGACCAACAGCTGGTCCCCCGCAGCCCCGCTTCCGCAGCCGCGCGCGCTGCACCAGGCGTCGCTCCTCGGGGACGGGACGGTGCTCGTCACCGGCGGCATCGAGATCACGCAGATCCTGTTCATCGACGTGCCGAACATCACGAACGACGCACGGCGGTACGACGCGGGGGCCGACGCGTGGCTGTCGACCGCTTCGTTCAGCGGCCCGCGCGGGCTGCACGCGCAGCTGACGCTGCCGAGCGGTGACGCGCTGATCGTCGGCGGCGTCGACGGCGACCTCGTGCTGCAGAGCTTCTCCCCGCGCGACGGGTGTTCGATCTACAACCACCAGCAGAACACCTGGACGCAGGTCGCCTCGCTCTCCAACGCGCGGGCCTTCCCGGCGCTCGTGCAGAGCGGCTCGGAGCTGCTCGTGTTCGGCGGGATCGAGACCTTCGACCTGATCCAGCTCTCCGGCACCCCGGTCGACGAGATCGAGAGCACCGACCTCAGCGTGCTGAGCTGGGCGACCCTCGGCCAGACGCTCCTGCCGCGCTATCAGCCGGTGGCGACGCTCTTCGACAACGGCGAGCGGGTGTTGATCTCGGGCTCGGGCGACAACGGCAGCGGCGGCTCGGTCCCCGACTTCACCGCGGAGCTCTACATCCCGTAGACGGGCGCGCCGGGGCCCGCCGCGCGCGCGGCGGGCCCCGTACACGTCAGTCGGTCGCAGCGCAGAGCTCGAGCTCGCTGCCGGGCGCTTCGAGCGGCTCGAGCGCCGCCAGCACGTCGCGGTCGCGCAACACGCCCATCAGCGTCTCGACGTCGATCGTCTGATCGGCGTCGGTGTAGCTGCGGTCGGGCTCGGTGTGCGTCTCGAGCAGCAGCCCCTGCGCCCCGGCGGCGAGCGCCGCCCGCGCCAGCGGCCGCACGCGCTCGCGCGAGCCCACGCCGTGGGACGGGTCGACCAGTACCGGCAGGTGCGACAGCCTCCGCGCCAGCGGTACCACGTTCAGGTCCAGCGTGTTGCGCGAGTGCTGGCTGAAGGTGCGGATGCCGCGCTCGCATAGGATCACGCGCGGGTTGCCGGCGGCCAGGATGTACTCCGCGGCCATCAGCCACTCCTCGAGCGTCGCCGACATGCCGCGCTTCAGCAGCACCGGACGGTCGACCTCGCCGAGCCGCTTCAGGAGCGAGAAGTTCTGCATGTTGCGGGTGCCGACCTGGAGCACGTCGACGTGCTCGGCGGTCTCCGCGACGGCCTCGACGTCGAGCACTTCGGAGACCACCGCCAGCCCGGTCTCCTCGCGCACGCGGCTGAGCGTGCGCAGCCCCTCGCGTCCGAGCCCCTGGAACGAATAGGGGTTCGTGCGCGGCTTGAAAGCGCCGGCACGGAAGAGATCGGCGCCGGCCTCGCGCACCGCGCGCGCGACGGCGAGGGTCTGGGCCTCGCTCTCAACGCTGCACGGCCCGGCCAGCACAACCGGCTTCGCGCCGCCGATGCGTGCGCCGCCGACCTCGATCACGGTGTCGTCGGGGTGCACCTCGCGACCGACCAGCTTGTACGGCTGGGTCACGCGGATGCAGCGGTCGACGCCGGGCAGGTGCGCCAGCGTGCGGGGTGAGACGGGGCCGCGGTTGCCGGTCACGCACACCGCGGTACGGCTCGGGCCGGGAACTCGAACCGGTACGAAGCCGAGGCGACGGATTGCCTCCTCCACTTCCTGGCATTGTTCGGGGGTGCAGTCGGCCTTCAGGGTCACGAGCATCGCAGCTCTCCGCGTGAGTCGGGGGTGGTAACGGGTTCGGTCGTGGCCTCCGCCAGCGGCGAAAGCGCGTCGTGCAGTGCGCGCTCGACGTCTCCGCCGAGCGCGTGTTCGATGGCGCGGGCCAGGTGGCTGCCCACCACGGCCATGCGCGCGCCGCCCTCGAAGGCGGCGCGGACGTCGTCCGCCTTGGACAGCCCGAAGCCGAGGCAGACCGGACGCCTGGTCCGCTCGACCGTGCGCCGCGCGAGGGCGCGGTAGGCGTCGGCTCCGGTCTCTTCGATCCCGGTGACGCCCTGGTAGCCGGCGAGGTAGAGGTACGACGTCGATGCGTCGTCGAGCGCGGCCAAGCGCGCCGGCGTGGTGCGCGGGCCGACGAGCTGCGCGTGTCCGAGCGCGGCGGCGTTGCAGGCGTCGCGCAGGGGCGGGCTCTCTTCGAGCGGCACGTCGGGCACCAGCAGCGTCGAGGCGCCGGACGCCGCCGCGCTCGCGCAGAACGCGCCGTAGCCCGGCGCGTGCACCAGGTTCGCGTACACGAGCAGGTGGATCGGGGTGTCGGGCAGCTCGCCGCGGATGCGCTCGACAAGATCCAGGGCCTCGCGCGTCGACGTACCCGCGGCGCGCGCCCGCAGGCAGGCGGCCTCGATCGCCGGCCCGTCGGCGCAGGGGTCGCTGTAGGGGATGCCGAGCTCAAGCATGCTCGCCCCAGCTCGCACCGCCGTCACCGCCAGGCGTACCGAAAGGTCGGGCGTCGGGTCGCCCAGCATCAGGAAGGCGGATAGGTGTCGCTCACGCGACGCGAGCGCTCGTTCGAAGGTCGCGAGGCTCATCGCGCACCTCCCGCCGCGGCGCGGAGCTGGAAGTAGGTGCCCAGGTCCTTGTCGCCGCGGCCCGACAGGTTGATGAGCACCGGCGCGCCCTCGGGCACCAGGCCCTCGTCGACGGCGCGGAGCACGAGCGCGAGCGCATGCGCCGACTCGAACGCCGGCACGATGCCCTCGGCGCGCGACAGCAGCTCGAAGGCGCTCAGCGCCTCGTCGTCGGTAGCGCCGTGGTAGCTGGCGCGGCCCGAGTCGCGCAGGAAAGCGTGCTCGGGGCCGACGCCGGGATAGTCGAGCCCGGCCGCGGCGCTGTGGCTCTCGCCGATCTGACCGTCGGACTCCTGCAGCACGTAGGTGCGCGCGCCGTGCAGGATCCCGGGGCTTCCGTGGATCAGCGTCGCGCCGTGCTCGGCGGTGTCGAGGCCCTTGCCCGCCGGCTCGGCGCCGAAGAGCCTCACGTCCGGGTCGTCGACGAAGCCGCGGAACGCACCGATCGCGTTGCTGCCACCGCCTACGCAGGCGAAGACCGCTGCTGGCGCGGGCGAGCTCAGCCCGAGCTCGCCCCACTGCCGCGCCGCCTCGCGCCCGATCACCGCGTGCAGGTCGCCGACGAGCTGGGGATAGGGCGCGGGCCCGCACACGGTGCCCAACAGGTAGTGGCTGTCCTCCGACGTGCGCGCCCAGTCGCGCAGCGCCTCGTTGATCGCGTCCTTCAGCGAGCGCGAGCCGGCCTCGACCGCGACTACCTGCGCGCCCAGCAGCTCCATGCGCTGCACGTTCGGCCGTTGGCGCTCGACGTCCTTCGCGCCCATGTAGACCGTCGCGCACAGCCCGAGCCGCGCGGCGACCATCGCCGTCGCGACGCCGTGCTGACCCGCGCCGGTCTCGGCGATCAGGCGCCGCTTGCCGAGCGAACGCGCGAGCAGTCCCTGGCCGATCACGTTGTTCGTCTTGTGCGCGCCGCCGTGCAGCAGGTCCTCGCGCTTCAGCACGACGTCGAGGCGCGCTTCCTCCGAGAAGCGCGGGACGCGCGTGAGCGGCGTCGGCCTTCCGGCCCAGTGCGCCAGCTCGCGCTCGAAGTCACGCTGGAACTCCGGGCTAGGCACGACTTGCTCCACCGCCTCGCTTAGTTCCTCGAGGGCGGGGATCAAGAGCTCCGATACGAAGCGTCCCCCGTAGTCGCCGACGGCGCCGACGCGCGCATGGGTCGATATGTCGCAGCCTGTAATGGTCATGCCGGGTACCCCGCAGCAGCGAAAAGCCCGCGCAGCCGGGCCGGGTCTTTCCGGCCCGGAAGCTGTTCGACGCCGCTGCTCACGTCGATGCCGAACGGGCGGTGAAACAGGAGCTCATTCACGTTGTCCGGGTCGATGCCGCCCGCGATGAAGGTGGCGGGCGGCGAGGCGCCGCCCAGCAGCCGCCATGGGAAGCGCCTTCCGGTGCCGCCAGCGCCCACGTCGAGCAGGGCCGGCTCCTCGCGCGTCGGCGGCGTCGCGGGCTGCGGAAGTGCGTCTGCGCCGCGGTCGACCGCTTGCACGGGGTGCACCAGGAGGCCCGCTTCGCGCACCGCGTCGGCCGTGCCTTCACGCGCGCCGTGGAGCTGCACGCGCCGCGCGCCGCTCAGCTGCGCGGCTGCGACGATTTGCCGCGGCGTGGAGTCGCGGAACACGAGCACGAGCTCCGCCTCGTTCTTTGCCGAAGCCGCCAGGCGTCGGATCTGTACCGCCTCGGCGAGCGTCGCACAGCGCGGCGAGTCGGACGCGAGCACGCACCCCAGGTAGCGCGCGCCGAGCTCTAGTGCGAGCTCCGCATCCGCCGGGCGGCGGAGGCCGCAGACCTTGACCAGCGGCCTCACGCCAGGCCCTCCCGCAGGAAGCGCGCGGGGTCCGGCGATGACATCAGCGCCGTGCCGACGAGCGCCGCGTCCGCGAGCCCACGCACCCGGTCGAGGTCGCCGGGGGTCAGGAAGCCGCTCTCGGCGATCGCGACGCGGTCCGCCGGCAGCTCGGCGAGCAAGCGCGCGCTGCGGCCGGGGTCGACCTCGAGCGTGCGCAGGTCGCGGTTGTTCACGCCGAGCACCGCGTCCTCGAAGCGCTGTGCGCGCGCGAGCTCTTCGGCGTCGGCGCACTCGATCAGCGGGTCCAAGCCGACGGCGGCGCAGACCTGGACGAGCTCTCCCAGCTCGCGCGCGGCAAGGCAGCGCGCGATCAGCAACACGCCCGACGCGCCGAGCGTCGCTGCGTGCTCGATCTGTCGCGCCGTGACGATGAAGTCCTTCATGAGGAGGGGAAGCGTCGTCGATGCGCGCGCCTCGCGCAGGTCCTCGTAGGAGCCCCCGAAGCGCGTCGGCTCGGTCAGCACGCTGACGGCCGACGCTCCGGCCGCCTCGTAGGTCCCGACGCGCTCGGCGACCGACGCGCCCTCGGCGAGCGCTCCACGGCTGGGGCTGCGCCGCTTGAACTCGGCGACGATGCTCAGCCGGTCCTTGCCCGCGATCGCGGCGCGGAGCGAGGGGCGGGCCGCGCTCGACGCCTCTGGAGAGCTCGGCGCAGCGAGTGCGAGAGCGCGTTCGCGGGCCTCCGAGACCACCTGCTCGAGCACGAACGTCACGCCGTCACCTCCACAGCCGCGTGGCTGGACTCGACGTAGCGCTCGAGCGCGCGCTCGGCGCGTCCCGAGCTCATCAGCGCCAGCGCCTCCTCGACGCCGACCAGCACGCTCGACGTGAGGCCGGCGACGTGGAGCGCGGCTCCCGCGTTCAGCGCGACGACGTCGGCGTGCGGCCCCGGCGCGCCCGAGAGCGCGGCGCGCAGCAGCTCGGCGTTCCGCCGCCGGTCGCCGCCGCGCAGCGCCTCGATGGGCGCGCGCTCGAGGTGAACGTCCTCGGGCGTCAGGCGGAACGGCTCCAGCTCGCCGTCCGCGAGGCGCAGCCCGACCGTCGCGCCGTGCAGGCCGATCTCGTCCGTGCCCTCGCAGTGCACGACGAGCGCCGCCTTCACGCCGAGCTCGCGCAGCGCTTCGGCCATCGGCTGGATCAGCGCGGGGTCGTAGACGCCCAGCAGCTGGCACTCGGCCTGCGCCGGGTTCGACAGCGGGCCGAGCAGGTTGAAGAGCGTCCGCACGCCCAGGCTGCGGCGCACGCCCGCGACGTGTCGCATCGCCGGGTGGAAGCTGGGCGCGTGCAGGAATACGAAGCCGGTCGCGTCGAGCAGGTCGCGCGCCGCCTCGGCCGACAGCTCGATGCGGCAGCCGAGCTCCTCGAGCACGTCCGCGCTCCCCACCTTCGACGACACCGCGCGGTTGCCGTGCTTGGCGACCCCGACCCCCGCCGAGGCGAGCACAAAGGCGGTGGCGGTCGACACGTTGAAGGTCGACGCGCCGTCGCCGCCGGTGCCGCAGGTGTCGACCAGCGGGCGCAGCTCGGGCTGGATCGAGACGCAGTGCGCCCGCATCGCGCGCGCGCCGGCGGCGAGCAGCGCTCCGCTGACCGGCCGCGTCGCGAGCGCGACGAGCAGGCCCGCCGTCTGAGCGTCGTCCGTCTCGCCGCGCAGCATCGCCTCGAGCGCGGCTTCGAGCGCCTTCGGCTGTGGATCGCGGCCCGCGAGGGTGTCCTGGAGAACCTGGGAGATCATGACGGCAGCCTTTCGAGCACGTTGTTCAGGAGCCTGGCGCCGTAGGGCGTCAGTACGGATTCGGGGTGAAACTGGAGGCCGAGCTGCGGCAGCTTGCGGTGGCGCATCGCCATCACCGGGGCGCCGGCGCCGCGCGCGCGGGCCACGACGCGGAAGGCGTCGGGAACCGCGCGCACGCTGAGGCTGTGGTAGCGGCCGGCCTGGAACACCGCCGGCACGCCGTCGAAGAGCGGGTCGCCGTCGTGCTCGACCGCGCTCTGCTTGCCGTGCACCGGCGCTTCGCCGCGGCCCACGTCGCCGCCCTCGGCGACCGCGAGCGCCTGGTGCCCGAGGCAAACGCCCAGCACCGCGACGGCGGGGCGCGTCTTCAGGAAGGGCAGCATCACGCCGGCCTCGCCTGGGTGCCCGGGGCCGGGGGATAGGACGACCAGGTCGGGGCGGTAGTCGTCGAGGTCACGCTCGAGCACGTCGAGCTCGATCGACGTGCGCAGCGTGCGTACCTCGGCGCCGACGCGCGCGAAGTGGTCGGCCAGCATGAACACGAAGCTGTCGCGGTGGTCGAGCACCAGCACGCGTCGGTCGGAGCTCACGGCGTCACCTCCACGGCGGCGAGGCGCTCGGCACGCGCCACGGCTTCGAGGCAGGCACGCGCCTTGTGCGCGGTCTCGGCGAGCTCGGACGCGGGATCGCTATCCCACACCACGCCGGCCCCGGCGCGCGTCGAATAGGTGCCGCCCGAGTGCAGCAGTGAGCGGATCACGATGCACGTGTCGAGGCTGCCGTCCTGCAGCACGAAGCCGGCCGCGCCGCCGTAGAAGCCGCGGCCGGCGGGTTCGAGCTCGCGGATCAGCTCCATCGCGCGCAGCTTGGGAGCGCCGGTCAGCGTGCCCATGTTCGCGACCGCACGGTAGGCGTGCAGCGCGTCGAGCCCGCCGCGCAGGCGTCCGCGGACGCGGCTGACGAGGTGCTGCACGTGGCTGTAGCGCTCGACCTCGAACTGCTGCACGACCTCGGTCGTGCCCGGCTCCGCGACGCGCGCAACGTCGTTGCGGGCGAGGTCGAGCAGCATGGCGTGCTCGGCGCGCTCCTTCTCGTCGAGCAGGAGCTGGAGCGCCAGCCGGCGGTCGAGGTCCGCGTCGATCGTCCCGTCCGCGCCGAAGCCGCGCGGCACCGTGCCGGCGATGGGGCGGATCTCGAGGTTGCCGTCTTCGACGCGCAGGAACGTCTCGGGCGAGGCGCCGAGCAGGCGCCGGCAGCCGAGGTCGAGGTGGAAGAGATACGGCGACGGGTTCGCGGCCCGCAGCGCGGCGTAGACGTCGAGCGGGTCGGCGGTGCTCTGCATCGAGAAGCCGCGCGAGAGCACGGCTTGGAAGATGTCCCCGGCGTCGATGTGCCCGCGCAGGGTCTCAACATCGCTCAGGAAGCGTTCGTCGGTCACGTCCGGCGCGGCGCCCGGGCGCTCGATCGGCCCCGAAGCGGCGGCGAGCGGGCGCACCGGCGCCGCGTTCGACAGCAGCGCGAGATAGTCCGCATGGCGCGCGCGGGCGGCGGCGACCCCTTCGTTCGGCAGCGCGCGGGTCACCACGTGTACCTCGCCGCGACGGTGGTCGAAGACCAGCGTGTCGCCGGCGAGCACGAACGAGGCGTCCGGCGTGTCCTGCGGGTCGCGGCGGCGCGCGGGGAGCTCCTCGAAGCGGTCGACCAGCTCGTACGAGAAGGCCCCGAACAGTCCCGGGGCGAGCGGCACGCCCGGCTCGTCGTCGGCCAGCAACCCCGCCCCGGCGCGCACGACGTCGAGCGGACCGGGGAGCGTCAGGCGCTCGGCGTCGCTGAGGGCGCCCTCGGCCCGGCGCGCCCCCAGCGCGTCGACGCGGTCGGCCAGCGCGGCGGCGAGGGGCTCGGCGGCAGGGTCCAGCGCGCGGACGAGCGCTTCGGTGCCGCGGAGCTCCAGGCGCAGCGCGGCCCGCGCCACGACGACGCTGCGGCGCGTGGTGGGGAGGTCGGGGCCGGCGCTCTCCAGCAGCGCGGTGCCCGCGGGGCCGCGCTCGGCGAGGAGCGCGCGGTACAGGGCGAGGGGCCCCGCGGCCTGGCCGGCCGGGACGGTCGTGACGAGCGTCCCGGCCAGGGCGGCCGGAGGTCCGAACGGGGGGGCGGGCGGAGCCAGGGTTTGGGTCTTCATGGGTGCCTTGGGCACCCGGTGGCGGCCGCCTCGTCGCCGCGTTAAGCGCAAAGAGGCAACCGCTCGCGGGTTGCCTCTCGTGTTCCGTGGGTCGCTTTGCGCTTACGAAACCGTGGGCCGCCCGCTGGAAGCGGGCCACCACCACAGGCGCGACTGGATGTGCGCTGCCGGTCTCATGAGCGCCTTGTAGCGCGGAGTCCGCGCGGCGCGCAAGTGGGATTGTGCGGATTTCTCGTCCGCCGGTTTTCCTGCGGCGGCGCGCGGGCATGCTGGGGCGGCTATGGCGCGCAACAGCTTCGGCAATCTCTTCCGGGTGACGACCTTCGGCGAGTCGCACGGCGAGGCGCTCGGCGTCGTGATCGACGGCTGCCCGGCCGGGATCCCGCTGAGCGTCGAGGATCTGCTCCCCGAGCTGGCGCGGCGGCGGCCCGGCCAGAGCGCCATGACGACGGCGCGCAAGGAGTCCGACCTGCCGGTCCTGGTCTCCGGCGTCTTCGAAGGACGGACCACGGGGATGCCGATCACGGCGCTCGTCTTCAACGAAGGGCAGCGCTCGGGCGACTACGAGCACCTGCGCGACCGGCCCCGCCCGGGGCACGCCGACGAGACCTACGCCGGCAAGTACGGCCACCGCGACCACCGCGGGGGTGGGCGCTCCTCGGGGCGCGAGACGGTGTCGCGCGTGATCGCCGGCGTCGTCGCGCGCCGCGTGCTGCCGCCCGACGTGCGCATCCTGGCCCACGCCAAGCGCATCGGGCCGCACGAGGCGCGCGTGTTCGAGCCCGACGCGATCGAGGCCAACGCGGTGCGCTGCGCCGATCCCGAGGTGGCGCGCGAGATGGAGGCGTACGTCGCCCGCCTCAAAGACGAGCACGACTCGACCGGCGGACTGGTCGAGGTCCGGGTCCAGAACCCGCCCCCGCACCTGGGCGAGCCGGTGTTCCTCAAGCTCAAGGCCACGCTGGCCCAGGCGGTGATGAGCATCGGCGCGGTCACCGGCTTCGCCTATGGCGCCGGCTTCGACGTGGCCGAGCTGCGCGGTAAGGAGTACGTCGCGGACCGCGAGCACTTCGGAGGCCTGCTCGGTGGCATCACGACCGGCGAGGACCTGCGCCTGACCGTCGGCGTGAAGCCCACCTCGTCGATCGGCGACGTCGCCAAGAAGGGCCGCCACGACCCCTGCATCGTCCCGCGCGTGATCCCGGTGCTGGAGGCGATGGTGGCGATCGCGCTGGCGGACGCCTGGCTGGTGCACCGGAGCGGCCTGCGCGACGAGGGCTGAGCCCGGGAAGCGGGGCCCCGGTGCTATGATGTAGGGCGTGAACCAGTCAGTTGAGCAGGCGGCGGGGAAGGTGGAGCTCCAGGGAGTCGAGGTCGAGTTTCGCGACGGCGAGACCGTGCTCGAGGTGGCGCAGCGCAGCGGGGTCGAGATCCCGACGCTCTGCCACGACCCACGCCTGAAGCCAGCCGGCGCCTGCCGCACCTGCCTGGTCGAGATCGAGGGCTGGCGCCGACTCGCCCCCGCGTGCGCGACCAAGGCGGCCGCGGGCATGAAGATCGTCGCCGAGAACGAGCGCATCGACCGGCACCGGAAGACGCTGCTCGCGCTCTACGTCACCGACCACCCCGAGGCGGAAGAGACCGGCAAGCGCGGCCCCGACGAGCTCACCGAGATGGTCGCGCGCTACGACGCGCCGACCGACTGGGGCAAGATGGAGACCCGTCGCGCCGCGCGCCCCGGCGACCGCAATCCGTACATCGACTTCGACCCCGAGCACTGCATCGTTTGCGCGCGCTGCACGCGCTATTGCGACGAGATCGAGAGCGTCAGCGCGATCACGCTCGCCGGCCGCGGCTCGGAGACGACGATCGCCACGGTCGATTCGCTGTCGCTGCTCGACACGACGTGCGAGATGTGCGGCGGCTGCATCGATGTGTGCCCGACCGGCGCGATGGCCGAGAAGCTGCCGTTGACGCGCGGCGACAAGCCCGAGTCCGAGCTCGACAAGGTGCGCTCGACCTGCAACTTCTGCGGCGTCGGATGCCAGGTCGAGCTGAACGTCGACCGCGAGGCGAACGAAGGCAAGGGGCGCGTCGTCAAGGTGACGAGCCCGCCGGTCGGCACGACGACCAACGACGGCAACCTGTGCGTCAAGGGCCGCTTCGCCTACGACTTCATTCACCACGGTGACCGGCTTACCGTGCCGCTGCTGCGCGGCGCGGACGGCGAGCTGCGCGAGAGCAGCTGGGAGGACGCGCTGCGCGCCGCCGCCGACGGCCTGCGCGGCGTCAGCGAACGGCACGGCGCCAACGCGCTGGGGTTCGTCAGCTCGTCGCGCTGCACGATGGAGGAGAACTTCCTCGTGCAGAAGCTCTCGCGCGCGGTATTCGGCACCAACAACGTCCATCAGTGTGCCGCGACATGACACGCCCCGACGGTGGCCGGTCTGGTCACCACCTTCGGGGCGGGCGCGATGACGAACTCGATCGGTGAGATCCGCGACGCGGACTTCCTGTTCGTGATCGGGAGCAATACCAGCGAGGCGCACCCGATCATCGCGATGGAGATGAAGCGCGCCGTGCACCGCGGCGCGACGCTCGTCGTCGCCGATCCGCGCGCGATCTGGATGTCGACGATGGCCGAGAAGCACCTCCAGCTGCGGCCGGGCACCGACGTCTGGCTCCTGAACGCGCTCGCGCACGTGATCTGCGAAGAGGGGCTCTGCGACCAGGCCTTCATCGACCAGCACACCGAGGGCTTCGAGGAGGTCCGCCGCACGGTCGCCAACTACACGCCGGAGGAGGCCGAGAAGGTCACCGGCGTGGCCGCCGACGACATCCGCTGGGTTGCACGCCGGTATGCCTCGACGCCCAAGGCGGGCATCTACTACACGCTCGGGATCACCGAGCACTCGCACGGCACCGACAACGTCTACTGCCTCGCAAACCTCGTGCTGATGACCGGGCACCTGGGCAAGCCGTCGGCGGGCATGAACCCGCTGCGTGGCCAGAACAACGTGCAGGGCGCGAACGACGCCGGCGCGACGCCGATCTTCTACCCCGGCTACCAGCGCGTTGACGACCCCGCGGCGCAGGCGAAGTACGAGGCCTCGTGGGGCGTCGAGCTGTCGCCCGACCCCGGGCTCAACCTGAACGAGATGATGAAGCAGGTCGGCAAGAGCGTGCGCGGCCTGTTCGTCATGGGCGAGGACATCGTGTTGTCCGAGCCGAACTGCATGGAGCTCGAGAAGGGCATGAACGCCTGCGAGTTCGTCGTCGTCCAGGAGCCCTTCCTCAACGAGACCGCGCGCTTTGCGGACGTGATCTTCCCCGCCGCGGTGTTCGCTGAGAAGGAGGGGACCTTCACCAACTCCGAGCGCCGCGTGCAGCGCGTGCGCAAGGCCGTCGAGCCGCCCGGGCAGGCGCGCGCGGACTGGCGCATCCTGATCGACCTCGCCGAGGCGTGCGGCGCTTCGTGGAGCTACGGGAGCCCGGCCGAGGTCTACGACGAGCTGGCCAAGGACGCGCCGAAGTTCAGCGGCATCAGCCACGCGCGCCTCGACGCCGAGGTCGAGAACGACAAGACCGGCCTGCAGTGGCCGTGCCCGGAGCCCGAGCATCCCGGCACGACCTACCTGCACCAAGGTGGCGTGATGCGCGGCAAGGGGCTCTTCCAGTCGGTCGAGTTCCGCCCGCCGATGGAGCTGCCCGACGAGGACTACGGCCTGATCCTGTCGACCGGGCGCACGCTGTACCACTACAACGCCGCGACGCAGACGCGACGCGAGTCGGGCCTCGCGGCCAAGCAACCCGAAGCCTTCGTCGAGATCCACCCGCGCGACGCCAAGAAGCGCGGAATCGGCGACGGCGACCTGGTCGAGCTGCGCACGCGCCGCGGCGCGATCCAGGCGCGCGCGCTGTTCTCGCGCCAGGTGCGGCCGGGTTGCATCTGGACGCCGCTGCACTTCGCCGAGGCGCGCGCCAACGTGGTGACCAACGACGCCGGCGACCCGGTGACGGGGACGGCCGAGTACAAGGTCTGCGCCGCCGAGGTCGTGCGCGTGGAAGAGGCGCGCGAAGGCGTCGAGCTCTTCCCCGGCAGCTTCTATGGCGTCGACGGCCCCTGACGGGGCTACGCTGGGCGCCATGAAGCGCTCCGAACGCCTGTCGTCCGTTGCCTCGCTAGCGTTGGTTGCCTTTGTCGGCGCGTGCTCGTCGACGCCGCCCGTTCCGCCCGCTCCTCCCGAGGAGTCGGTCAAGCCCGGCATCAACGACTCCTTCCTCGCCGAGGACATGGCGGTCGACGACTACGTCGCCCGCTTCGAGGTCGAGAGCCGCGAGGTGTACCTCGAGCGCCACGCCCTCGCCGCCACGCTCAACCTGCGCCGCGGCGAGGCGGTGGCCGACATCGGAGCCGGGACCGGGCTCTTCCTAGAGCCCTTCGCCGAAGCGGTCGGACCGGCCGGCAAGGTCTATGCGGTCGACATCGCGCCGAAGTTCATCGAGCACTTGGGCGAGCGCGCCGCCGAGGCGGGCTACGCGCACGTGCAGCCGCACCTGTGCAGCGAGGACTCGGTCGACCTGCCGCGGGCCTCGGTCGACATCGCCTTCATCTGCGACACCTACCACCACTTCGAGTACCCGCGCAGCACGATGACGTCGCTCCGCGACGCGCTGCGCCCCGGCGGCGAGGTCGTGTTGGTCGACTTCGAGCGCATCCCCGGCGTCACGCGCGAGTGGCTGATGAACCACGTCCGCGCCGGGAAAGACGTGGTGACGGCCGAGGTCCTCTCCTTCGGCTTTGAGCTGATCGAGGAGGTGGAGGTCGACGGTCTGGTCGAGAACTACGTGCTGCGCTTCCGCAAGCGGTAGGCGGCCCCCCGCGCGGCGCGCGCGAAGGGCCGCGGCCGTGCCGCGCTACGGAACCAGGTCGGTCGAGACCGGGTTGCTCACGCCCTGCGGACCGGCGATCAGGTCGAAGATGCCCGCCGCGTGGTGCACCGTGAAGCCCGCCGCCGCGAGGCCGGGCGGCAATGTGATGCTGGCGGTCGCTTCGCCGAAGATGTCGAGGTCGCCGATCGTGTCGAAGCCGCCCGCGCCGGCGTCGACGATCGTGATGAGGAAGTACGGATCCGGGTTGAGCGGCACCTGCACGCCCGACAGCAGGAAGCCCGGGCTGGTGCCGCTGATCGACCCGACGACCCAGTACTTGATGCTGGGCAGCGGGACGGCGTCGAGCTCGTAGGCGCCCATGTCCGAGGGCCGACCCGGGCCCGGGCCGGTGTCGGTGGTGTTGACCTCGTCCTCGAAGCGGTTGTTCCCGTCGGCGTCGATCGCCAGCGAGTCGGAGTCGACGAAGAAGTCGATCGTCCCGCCGGTGGCCACCGAGATCGTGTCCGGCGAAGAGGTGAGGACCTGCTGGAGGATGTCGGTGTTGTCGCCGGCGTCGACGCCGGGCGAGCCCACCGTCAGGTGGAAGTCCGAGCCGCTGACGAAGAGCGGGTCGGCGTCGATGTTGCCGGTGCCGGCGAAGCCGCCCTCGACGTTCGAGTACTCGACCGTCGGCGCACCGGCGATCTGGTCCGGCGAGTTGCCGCGGACGATCGAGTTGAGGACCTTCACCGTTCCCGCGTCGACGGTTATGCCGCCGCCAAGGCCGTCGGTTCCGATCGCCCCGTTCGCGCCGGCCGCGCCGCTGAAGCCGCCCGAGACCCCGTCGCTGCCCGCTCCACCCGAGCCCGGCGTACCGGCCGCGGCGGTGGAGTTGAAGACGATCGTGTTGTTGGCGAAGAGCGGCGTGCCTCCCTCGGCGTAGAAGCCCGTACCGTTGCCGCCGTTGCCTGCGTTGCCGCCCGCGCCGCCGTCGCCGCCGTCCAGCGGTAGGCCGCCGTCGGGCGCCGGGCCGGTCGCCGGGGATCCACCTCCGCCCGTGCCGCCGTCGCCGCCCGCGCCGGTCGTGCTGAAGCGGACGACTCAGCTGAGCAGCAGCGGCGCGCCGTCGAGCACCGCGACCGAGCCCGAACCGCCCGCGCCGCCGGCACCGCCCGCGCCACCGGTCAGGCCCGCGCCCTCGAGCAGCGGCGCCGAGGCCACACCGCCGGCGCCGCCGTTCCCGCCGCTGCCGGGGAAGTTGGCGAAGAAGATGCAGGCCTCGATGCGCGGCGACCCGCTGACCACCGCGATCGCCGCGCCGGGGCCGCCGCGGCCTCCGGCTCCGCCCGCGCCGCCGGCACCGCCCGCATCCGCGGCGCCGCCGCTGCCGCCGGCGCCGCCGTTCCCCCCGTCGCCCGAGCGGTTCTGGCGGAACTCGCAGCTGACGATCGAAGGCGAGGCGCCGTCGATCAGGATCGCGCCGCCCGCTCCGCCGGGCTGGCCGTCTTCGCCCACTTGGCCGTCGGGAGCTCCGGCCGCACCGTCGGCGCCGTCCGTCCCGTCGGGCGCGCGCCCGTCCTGGATCGTGAAGCCGCGGAGGCGCGCCTTGTCGGTCTCGCCGCTCTGGAACAGGAAGCCGCGGCCGAGGCCCTGCGCGTCGACCACCGTGACCGCCGCGCCGCCGGTGCCGATGACGCGCACGTTCTTGCCGAGGAAGTCGATGTTGTGCTCGAAGTACGTCCCCGGCGCGACGAGCACGGCTCCGCCGTCGGGTACCAGGTTGATCGCACCTTGGATGGTGGGCTCGTCCGCGGGAACGAGCACGGTCTGTGCGTGGGTCAAGCCGGCAGCCAGGAAGCCGGCGAGCAGCAGTCGGGAGGCATGGAACATCGCGAAGCTCTCACTCCTTGGGGTCGAACGGGACGCGGCGCTTGCCGCGGTCGTCACTTCGTAGTTGCTCCGCCCGGTCCTCGCCACCGGTTCGGCCGTTCAAGGACGCTGCAAGGATATGTGGGGGGGCGCGAGGGGGGCGTCGCGCCACGAGTCTATCGAAGCGCGCGCTTCGCGGGGGATAGGTGCCTTCCCGCGGCGCTTCGTCCGCCCCCTGTCCGCTCTCCGAGACGATTTCTTGCCAGGATCTTCATAGATTCCGGCTTAGCCAATAGCACCGAACAAGGCTCTGGATCGATGCGCTATCGACGGCCGCTGGGGGAGAGCCGGGGCGCCTACCCGCGCACCGCGGGGCCCGCCGGGCCGGCCTCGGCGGGCCGCTCGCCCGTCTCGGCGAAGGGCTTCAGGCAGTCGCCGAAGAGCTGCAGCCAGCCCGCCTCGAGCGATGCGGCGGTGCCGTCCGAGACGTGGCCGAAGATCGAGTGCTCGAGTCGCAACACCGTCGTTCCGGGCGAGCCTTCCTTCTCGTCGAGGCGCCACGTCATCACGTTCCGGTTGGGGCCGCCCCATTCCTTGGACGTGTCGCCGACGACCTGCAGGAAGCTCGGAGCGCGCAGGCCGCCGACGGTGCCCCAGATCAAGCCGTTGCCCTCGCCCCAGCTCTCGAACATCCAGCCGCCCAGCTTCGGCTCGATGGCGAAGCCGGTGGGGTCGGGCGCCGTGTAGAAGTCGCGGTGCCACCACAGCGACGTCTCTTCCACCAGCGCCTTCCACACGCGCTCGCGGGGCGCTTCGATGGCGATCTCGACCAGCAGGTCGCGGACGGAGGCGTGGGCCTGGGACGCGGATGTCGCTTGTTCGGTCATGATTTGGGGTCCTCGGCGAGTTGTCGGATCCGCAGCAGGCGGTCGGCGTCCTCCTCTTCGAAGGGGCGGATCCAGCGCCGGTAGATCTCGCGGATCGGAACGGGGTTCAGGTGGTTCCAGCGCTCGCGTCCGCGCTGCTCGACGAGCACCAGACCCGCCTCGGCGAGCACCCGCAGGTGCTTCATGACCCCGAAGCGCGTCATGTCGAAGCGCGCCGCGAGGCGGCCGGTGGTCAGGGGCTCGACCCGCAGGAGGTCGAGGATGCCGCGGCGCGTCGGGTCGGCGAGTGCCTTCCAGACGCGGTCGGGGTCGGCTTCGGTCCTGTGAGCGCTGGAGCTCATAGGTGACCATTGGGTCACATGTAGGGCCAAAACGCCAGAGGACCTGCCGCCTCTTTTCGCTGCCCCCGGAGCCACGCAGGCCCTAGGCGCCTGTCTCACAGGCCTTTACGTCAGGGCCTCGGAGGCTCGTCGAGCCTCTTGGGCCGGCCCGCCCCTCGGCTCGGGCGTGTCTTTCCCTCCCGCGAGGCCGTCTGAGGTCAAGTCGTTGGCGCCAACGTCCGATACCCCACCCCGAGCACCTCCCCACCTCGTATGTCCTTCCCCGAGATCACGGCCCTCGTCCGCAAGATCAAGTCTTCGCGGCCCGACAACTCGATCGATCAACAGACGATCGTCGCCCAGCTTCGTGAGTTCCGCGACGTCATGTCGCGTGAAGAGGGCAAGGGGGACACGGCGCGCCTCCTCGACGCAGGCGTCGTGCTGCTCGAGAACGTTGAGGAGTTCCAGGCCACGCGCCCCGAGCTGATCTTCGACCTCCTGTCGCAGATCGTCGAGAGCGTCGAGCGCCGCATCCTCGGCGAGCAGTCCGAGAAGCCCCGCCGCGAGGGCGGAGTTGAGCTGAAGCTCTCGTCGAGCGACCTGCCGGTCAACACCGGCGCCATGCTCGGCGACCTCATGAAGAGCCTGGGCATGATCACCTCGGGCGAGCTCGATACGGCGCTCGCCGTGCAAACGTCGCTCGGCCTGCCGCTGGGCGAGATCCTGATCCGCATCGGTGCGGCGACCAAGGACCAGGTCGAGAAGGGCCTGAAGGTGCAGGCGCACCTGCGGCACGACCCGTGGGCTCCGCTGCCCGAGGGCGCCGCCGAGGACGAGTCGGCCGATCCGGTCATCGACCTCATGGAGAGTGAGGACTTTCCCGAGGGCGAGGAGGGCAAGCAGCCGCGCCGCTCGAACGAGGACATGCTGTTCGGCGACATCCTGCTGGAGCACGGGTTCGCGACGCAGGAGCAGATCGACGAGGCGCTCGAGGAGCAGCTCTGCACCGGCGTCCGCGTCGGCGAGGCGCTGATCCAGGCGGGTGTGATCACCTGGGAGCAGCTGCTGGAGGCCGTCGAGACCCAGTCTCGCCTGCGCCACGTCGCCGGTCATCCGAACCGCGTCTCGATCGAGGAGTAGGCCGGCGAGCCCGCTCCCGCTCCCTGCGGGACGCTTGTGGCCCCGTGCATCGTGGCCGCGAATTCGCGAAGGCTCGCCGCTTCCGTCTTACGATTAGGGGTGGGGCGTAACGGCCCAACCCGCGATGATCGAAGCCCAGCTCCCGCAGGACGAGCCCGAGCGCATCACGGCGCTCCAGCGCTACGACGTGCTCGACACGCCGCCCGAGCGCGCCTTCGACGACCTGACCGAGCTGGCGTCGCGCCTGTGCGGCGTGCCGATCTGCCTCGTCAGCCTGGTCGACCAGCACCGCCAGTTCTTCAAGTCGCGCGTCGGGCTCAGCGTCTCCGAGACGCCGCGCGACATCGCCTTCTGCGCACACGCCATCCTCGCGCCCGAGGACGTGTTCATCGTCCCGGACGCCCTGCGCGACGAGCGCTTCCACAACAACCCGCTGGTCACGGGCGACCCCGGCATTCGCTTCTATGCCGGCGTGCCGCTGGTCACGCCCGACGGCCACGCCGTGGGGACGCTCTGCATCATCGACCGCGTGCCCCGTGAGCTGAGCGAGGAGACCATCGACGCGCTGCGCGTCCTCGCGCGGCAGGTGGTGACGCAACTCGAGCTGCGCCGCAAGTGCGCCGAGCTCGAGCTGGCTCGCTTGGAGGCCGAGGCCGCGACCGCGGCCAAGTCGGCCTTCCTGGCCAACATGAGTCACGAGATCCGCACGCCGATGAACGCGATCCTCGGCATGGCGGAGCTGCTCAACGAGACCGACCTCACCGAAGAGCAGGAGCGCTACGTCAGCGCCTTCCGCGATGCCGGCCACTCGCTGCTCGAGCTGATCAACGGGATCCTCGACCTGTCGAAGATCGAGGCGGGTGCGCTGCAGCTCAACGCCGAGGCGTTCGAGCTCGCGCGTCTCCTCACCTCGATCGTCGAGGTGTTCTCCATCGCCGCACAGGAGCGCGGCCTGCGCCTGGAGGTCGACGTCGAGGAAGACGTCCCGGCCGCGTTCCTGGGCGACCACCGTCGTTTGCGCCAGATCCTCGTGAACCTGCTCGGCAACGCGATCAAGTTCACGGACCGTGGCGTGGTCGGGATCCGGGCCTCGCGGCTCGGTGGCGAGCTCTGCTTCGAGGTACACGACACCGGCGTCGGGATCGCGCCGGAGGATCAGCTGCGGCTCTTCCTTCCCTTCACGCAGGTCGACGCCAACGCCGATCGCCGCCACGGCGGCACGGGCCTCGGGCTGAGCCTGTCGCGGCGGCTGGCGGAGCTGCTCGACGGGAGCTTGGCGGTCGAGAGCGAGCTCGGCCGCGGCAGCCGCTTCCTGCTGCGCGTTCCGCTTGCCGCGTACGAAGGCCCCCCGCTCGAAGAGCCGGCCGGCGACGGCGGTGCTCGTCGGCCGCTGCCGGAAGGGACGCTGCGCGTGCTCCTGGCCGAGGACTCCGACGTCAATCGCTTCCTCATCCGGAGCTACCTGAAGGACGACCGCTTTGAGCTGACCTTTGCGCACGATGGCGAGACCGCGGTGCGCCTCGCCGGCGAGCAGGAGTTCGATGTGGTGCTCATGGACATGCAGCTTCCGGGGATGGATGGCTATACCGCGACCGCCGCGATCCGCGCAGCCGAGCGCCGGGCGGGCACGGCGCCGGCCCCCATCCTGGCGTTGACGGCCGACGCGATGGCCGAGGACCGCGCCCGCGCTCTGCGCGCGGGCTGCGACGCGCACCTCTCGAAGCCGATCCTGAAGCGCACGCTGCTCGACGCGTTGTCGGCGCACGTGGGCGTGGAGCGCTCTCCCGACGACGGGTCGTCGTGGGCCGCGATCGCGACCGCGCGGCCGAGCTACGTGCGCGCACGCCGCGCCGACCTGGCGCGGCTGCTGGAGGCGTCCACGGCGAACGACCTCGAAGCGATCCGGCGCCTGGGGCACGACCTGAAGGGCTCGGGTACCAGCTTCGGCTTTCCGCTGGTGTCGGACATCGGCGCGGCGATGGAGACCGCCGCAAGGATCGGCGACCACGCCGGGGCGCGGTCGGAGATCCGGCGACTCGAGCGCTGGCTCGCGCAGCTCGCGTCGACGGCCCTCGGCGACGGCGAGGCGGACTAGCGCGCGCGCCCGACGCCGGCTAGAGCTCCGCGGCCCACGCGTCGTGCAGCGCCTCGAGGCGCTCGACCTCCGCGGGTTGCTCGGCGGCTAGGTTGATGCGTTCCCCGACGTCGGCGTCGAGGTCGACCAGGAAGCGTTGATCGCCTTCGCCGAGCGGGGCGGTGTTGCTCGTGTCCTTGGGGTTGGCGATCAGCTTCCAGCGTCCGGTCCGCGCCGCCCACGACTTGCCGTTGCCCCAGTGCAGCTCGGCGTGCGGGGACGGGGCGTCGGCGCCGGCGAGAACGCTCACCAGCGACTTCCCGTCCAGCCGTCGCTCCGGCACCGCGACGCCGCACAGGTCCGCCAACGTCGGCATCCAGTCGAGCGCCGTCGCGGCCTGCTCGCGAACCTCGCCGCGCGGCAGACGACCCGGCCACGACAGGATCGCCGGCACGCGGATGCCGCCCTCGAACAGGCTGAACTTGGCGCCGCGGTAGGGGCCCGCGCTCCCGCCTCCGCCGAACGAGCGCACCTCGGTCGAGTGCCCGTGGTCCGACTGGAAGACGACGATGGTGTTGTCGCTGAGCCCCAGCGCGTCGAGCTGCCCGAGCACGCGCCCGACCGCCTCATCGGTCGTCGAGACGAAAGCCGCGTACTCGCGTCGCGGTGAGGGGAGGTCCGCGTAGTGCTCGCGCCACGCGTCCGTGCCCTGGAGGGGGTAGTGCGGCGTGTTGAGCGCCCAGTACAGGAAGAACGGCCGCGACCGGTGGCGCTCGAGGAACGCCTCGCACTCCTCCGCCATCAGGTCGACGAAGAACTCGCCGTCGCGCCACACCTCAACGCCATCGCGGTGGAGGTCGTGGCGGTTGGGCCCGTTCCAGTAGAAGAAGTGCGACCAGTTGTCGATGCAGCCGCCCATGTGACCGAACGACGAGTCGAAGCCCTGATCGTTCGGCAGCTCGCCGGGCCGATACCCGAGGTGCCACTTGCCGACGTGCCCCGTGGCGTAGCCCGCCGCGCGGAACATCTCGGCGAGCGTGACCTCCTCGGTCGGCAGGCCCTTCCCGCCCGGCTGCGAGCTCGCGTTGCCCGGCAGTCCGGCACGCTGCGGTGCACGACCGGTCAGCAGTCCGGCGCGCGACGGCGAGCACACGGGCGCGGCGGAGTAGAACTGCGTGAACCGTAGGCCGCGCGCCGCGAGCGCGTCGAGGTGCGGCGTCGTCAGGTCGCCTGCGCCATAGCAGCCCAGGTCGACCGACCCCTGGTCGTCGGTCAGTACCACGATCACGTTCGGCGGCCCGTCGACCCGCGTTTCGGAGACCGCGTCTCCGGGGAGCGCGCAGCCGGTAGTCAGGAGCAGGAGGAGCGTGACGCCGGCGTGACCTTGGGAGCTCATCCCCTAAGGATGGCGAACGCCCGCTCGCGCGGCCAATGTCACCAAACGCTTGGCTCCTAGCGGGAGGTTAGGCTGATCTGCATGAAGCTGAAGAGCGATGTCAACCGCGTTCCCGCCGCCGACTCCAAGACCGCGCTCGCGCACTTCGAGGCGCGGCTCACCTTCGAGACCGACTGCTGGGATGTCCATGCGAGCCTCGCTTCCGATGAGCCGGGCTTCGTCCTGCTCGACGTGCGTTCGAAGGAGCTCTTCGACCGCGGCCACGTCGACGGCGCCGTGCACCTGCCGCACTGGGAGCTGACCGCGGAGCGGCTCGTCAACTACTCCGACGACACCCTGTTCGTCGTCTACTGCGCCGGCCCGCACTGCAACGGCGCCAACAAGGCGGCCATTCGCCTCGCGCGCCTGGGCCGGCCGGTCAAGGAGATGATCGGCGGCGTCGAGGGGTGGCACGACGAGGGCTTCGACCTGGTTCCTTCCTGATCGCGGGAAACGGCCCCAAGTCGGGCGGCTGTCGGGAGTTGGGCGCTCGGGGTGCGCTTCGGCTCGGTATCCTCCCTTGGAATGGGGGGAGTACGCGTGCTGCTGATCGCGCTCGCGGCGCTGTGCGTTGCGTCGGGCGTCCCGAGGGCCTGTCCACACGGGGCGGCGCGCACGTATCGAGCGGACGAGGAGCTGACCGAGTGGCTGCGCCGGCAGGACGAGCTGCTGCGGACCGACCCGCAGAAGGCCCTCGACCGGGCGCGGCGGCGCGCCGAGGAGGCGCTCGCCGGCGGAGAGCCGCTCGCCCGCTCCGTCGCGCTCTCCGCCCAGGCTGAGGCGACCGCCTTCACCGCGGGCCCAACCGAGGCCGCGCCGCTGCTGCTCGCCGCCGAGGAAGCGCTCCCCCCCGACGAGCCGCTCGCGGGTGCCGCGCTCGAGCTCGCGCGGCTGAAGCTGCTGACCCTCCGGGCCAACGAGCTCGGCGCCATGGCGGCGCTCGATCGCCTGCGCGTCCACGTCGCCGAGCTGCCGGTCTCGGCCGTCACCGTCCGCGCGGCTCTGTGGGACTTCGCGATCGCGCAGCGCCTTCGGTTGCGCGAGGAAACCGACGCGCGGCTGAGCGACATGCGCGAGCTCGTCGACGAGGCCGAGGTGCGCTCGTTGCTGCCCTGGGTGAAGTATCTGGAGCACGAGGAGCTCTGGCTCCAGGGCCGCGTCGAGGAGGCGCGCGCCCTGCTCGACAAGCTCTTGGAGGGAGCCGCCGACGGCGCCGACCCGCGCCTCGAGCAGCGGCTGCTCTACAGCCTGGCGTGGATGCAATGGGAGGTCGGAGGCAACGAGGCGGGACTCGAGACCATCGACGGCGCCGTCCGCTTGGCGCGCGAGTTGGGCGACAAGTCCGCCGAAGCCGGGGCCCTCGAGCTGCGCGCATGCATCCTGCGCGACCTCGAGCGCCTCGAAGAGGGGATGGAGAGCATCCGCCTAGGGCTCGACGTTGTCGACGGCCGTGGTTTGATCGACGTCGAGCTCGAGCTCTGCTCCACCGGTTCCGACATCGCGGCGTTGCTGGACGACTCCGACGCGGTGCTCGAGCTGACGCGCGCCTTCGACGAGCTCGAGAGCTGGACCGACACGAGCGAAGGCGGGCCCGACGTTCGCCTCGCGCGCTACCGGATCGAGAAGGGGCGTGCCGACGAGCTCGACGAGCTCGACGAGCTCCGTGATCGCTGGGCCATCGCGACGCGGCTGGCGCTCGCCGGGGCCGTTGTGATGGCAGCCGCTTTCCTGATCGGCCGGCGCCGGCTGGCGCGGATCAACGCGCGCCTGCGCGAGGAGATGGCCGCCGCGCGTGCCTCGCAGCAGGCGCAGCAGGAGCTCGAGGGCAAGATGCGCCAGCTCGAGCGCTTGCAGGGGCTCGGGCTGATCGCGGGCGGAGTGGCGCACGACTTCAACAACCTGCTGGTGGGCGTCGTGGGCAACTCCGAGCTGCTGCGCCGTCGCGGCGGGCTCACGCCGGAGCAGTTGCAGCTCCTCGGCCGCATCGACGACGCCGCGGGTCGCGCGGCGCAGCTTTGCCAGCGCCTGTTGGCCTACGCGGGCGAGGTGCCGGTCGATACGGGCGGGGTCGAGCTCAACGAGCTGGTCGACCGCATGCGCCCGCTGCTGGAGACCTCCGTCAGCCAAGGCGCGCGCATCGAGGTCGAACCCTCCGACACGCCTGCCTGGTCGGAGGGCGACTCGACGCAGATCGAGCAGGCGCTGCTCAACCTCGTCACCAACTCGCACGACGCGAAGGCCACGACGATCCGCATCCGCATCCGCTGCGAAGAGCTCGACGCCGCACGCCTGGCGGACCTGCGGCTGGCCGCCGACGCGCGACCCGGAGCGTTCGTGATGCTCGCGGTCGAGGACGACGGCGAGGGTATGGACGAGGCGACGCTCAAGCACATCTTCGACCCGTTCTTCACCACGCGCTTCCCCGGCCGCGGCCTGGGACTGGCCGCGCTCTTCGGGATCGTTCGCGGGCACAGCGGCGCGATCGACGCGGCGAGCGAGCCCGGGCGGGGGACCGCCATCCGCATCTACCTGCCGGGCTCGGACAGCGCGGCCAAGGACTACGTGCTGCCCGCGCAGCCGCCGCCCCCGTGGCGGCCGCCCGAGCGCGACGCCGTGCTCGTCGTCGACGACGAGGCGTCGGTCCACACGACGCTGGAGGGCATGCTCGGGCTGCTCGGGCTGCGGGCGCTCTACGCCAGCTCGACCGCGACGGCACTCGAGCGGGCCGAGCGCCACGTCGGCGAGCTGGGCTTCGTCCTGCTCGACGAGACCATGCCCGGCGGCGACGGCCACGAGATCCTGCCCGACCTGCGGGCGCTCCTACCGGGCGTGCCCGTGCTGATGATGAGCGGCCACCGCGAGGAAGAGGTCCTCGCGCGCTGCGGCGCCAGCCCGCCGGATGGTTGGATCTCGAAGCCCTTCTCGATCGCGACGCTGCGCGAGCAGCTCCAGCGCGGCTCGACCGGCGCGGAGCCCGAGGTCTCCGGCCGATGAGCGCTGCGCGTTAGCGCGGCTGCTCGAAGAGATCGAGCAGCATCAGCGCGTGGTCGAGCTGGACCGGCCCTTGGCTGCGGTTGGTGGCAAGCGCTGCGACCACCCCGGTTCCCGGGTGCACGGCGAGCGCGGTCGTGCCACCCATCGAGCCGCCGGTGTGCATGTAGATCTTGCGCCCCTTGGAGTCCTTGCGGAGGAACCACGCGACGCCGCAGCTGGTCGTCTTGCCGCTCGTCGTCTTCTGCGACGTGAAGAAGAGCTCGAGCGTCTCGGCCTTGAGGAAGCCCGGCGCGAGGTGCGCCGAGCCGAAGCGCACCATGTCCTCGGCCGTCGACAGGAAGCCTCCGCCGGCCCACTTGTAGCTGTTGTCGACCGGCGGGCAGGTCTTGGGCTCGTCGTCGACCAGCCGGTAGTAGGTCGTGCGCCCGGGGATCACGACGTCGCTCCGATCGGAGATCGTCGAGTGCATCCCCAGCGGACGGAACACGCGGGCGTCCATGAAGGACAGGAACTCCTCGCCCGAGGCCGTCTCCATCGCCGCCGAGACCAGCGTCCAGCCGTAGGTCGAGTAGTGGAACTTCTCGCCGGGGGCCGCGACCAGCGGATCGGCCTGGAAGATCTTCAGCCCCTCGAGCACCGAGTCGTAGCGCTTGTTGGCGAAGAACTCGAGGCCCTGATAGTGCCGGATGCCGGCTAGGTGCCCCGCCAGGAGGCGCGTCGTGATGACGCCCTCGTCCTTCACGGGGAAGCTCGGCACGTAGCGCTGCACCGGCAGGTCGAGGTTGATGCGTCCCTCCTCGACGAGCAGCCCGAGGGCGGCGGCTGTGAACGGTTTGGCGACGCTGCCCACGCGGAAGCGCGTCGTCGTCAGGACGGGGATTCCCTGCGCAAGATCTGCAAACCCAAAGCCCTCGGACCACACGATGTCGCCGCCGGCCGCGACGGCGACCGAGAGCCCCGGCGCGCCGACCTCGATGAGCTCGGTGGCCAGCTCGCGGCCCTCCTCGATGGCGTCGGCATAGTCGAACGCCGCTTCCTGCGCGGCGCGGGGTAGCGCCAGCGCGTACGCGAAGGCGGCTAGGTGTAACGCGCGCAGGAGGGCGCGCCGGAGGAGGGGATGGGGTGGCTGCCTCATTCCGGCATCTTACCGCGGCGCCTGGGGCATCCGCGCGCGATCCGCGCGGCTGTTACGACCCTGTTCTTCGAAGCGCTGGCGCAACTCTGGGACATCCTAGCGGGCCTCGACCAATGTGCTTCTTCGCGCGTCTTTTGCCGTGCTACGTTGCGGTTCGACCGTCGCTCGTGCGGTCCGCTTTCCACCCTTTGCCTTGAGCCATGGCCGGACTTCCGCTCTTGCTGCTCGCCTTCCTGTCCGCGCGGATCGCGGCGGCACAGGAAGCGGACGTCGCGCGAACAACGATCGACGCACTGCGCGAGCTACCTCCCGGTGCGGGCGTCGCGGTCGACTTCGAGGCGGACGTCTGCTACGTCGACCCCATCTGGAACTTCGTGTTCCTGACCGACGACGGCCACGGCATCTTCCTCGGCCCGAACCACTTTGAGCTCGGCTTCGGCGACCGCGTCCGCGTCCGCGGGCAGGTCGGCGGCGGCCACGACGCGCCCACGATCGACGGCGGCAACGCGCTGCGCGTCGATGTGTTGGGCAAGAGCGTGCTCCCCGACCCTCCGCTGGTCGACTTCGGCCGCTGGAAGGGCCACACGCTGAGCGACCCGACGTCGACCAACTGGGTGGCGCTGCACGGGCGGGTCGAGATGGTCACGCTGTTCCCCGAGTCGGCGCGCCTGTGGTGCCGCGAGCGCGGCGGGCGGCTCGTTCCGGTGTCTCTCGGCGAGCCGATGGAACCGCGGCGCGCGTGGGAGCTCGTGGGCTCCGAAGTCGAGGTGCGCGGGGCGTCCGGCCTGCTCCTGGGCCGCAAGAACGAGATGCTGGGGCCGCTGCTCCTCAGCCAGGGTGCCGACCTCGTGCGCGTGCTCGCGGAGCCGTCGCGTGTGCTTCCGTTCCCGGCCAAGCGCCGGTTCCTGCAAGCCGACCGTTCCGATACGGTCGCGGAGAGCCTCCAGATCTACGGGCAGGCCACGCTGGTGCAGCCCAACGCGATCTACCTCGAGGGGGTGCGGGTGTCCCTGCAGGTCGCCTGCGCGGCGACCTCGGACGTGCAGCTCGAGCAGTTTGTCCGGGTCCTCGGATCGCGCGACTCGGACGGCGAGCTGCGCTCGCGCGTGCTCATTCCGCAGGCGCAGGGCCTGCTGCCCTTCCCCATGCGCATCTCCATTCGCGACCTGCCCGGCGAGCACCCCGGCCGCCGCGTCGCGGTGCAGGGCGACGTGGTCTCCTACGACACCGAGAGCCACGTGCTGCACCTGCGCGAAGACGGCAGCGATCTGCGCGTGCTCCTGCCGGACGCGATCGATTCGAGCTCGCTCGACCTGCGCTCGGCGTCGAGCGCGGCGATCATCGGCGTCTATCTGCCGTCCGGCGACGCCGCGCCCGAGCTGATCGTGGCGCGCGAGGACGACCTGCAGATCCTCTCGCGTCGCTTCACGCTCACGGCGCGCCGGCTGGCCGTCCTGTTGGCCGCGATCGTCGCGCTGGTGCTCGCCGCCGTCGGCTTCGCCTTCTTCATGCGCGTACAGGTCGCCCGCCGCACCAGCGAGCTGACCGACGCGACGGCTCAGCTCCGCGCTTCCTACGAGTCGATCGCCTCGGGCATCGTGGCGATCGGCAGCGACGGCCGCGTGCTGGCCGCGAACCGCATCGCGCGGCAGAAGTTGGGCAAGGAGCTGTGGCCCGGCGACGACGGCGGGCTGTTCCTCGAGGCCTGGGACGGCATCGCCAAGGACACCGCGCCGCTGCAGGAGCTGGTCTCGGCCGTGCGCGAGAGGGATACCGAACCCGCGTCCTGTCAGGTCCAGCTGCGCGAGAACGAGCATGCCGTCCTCCACGTGACGCTCGCGCCGATCCATCACGACGGGAAGTCGGTCGGGCACCTGTGGGTGCTGCGCGACGACTCCCAGCTGCACCTGCTGCAGGCCGAGCTCCTGCAGGCGCAGAAGATGGAGGCGGTCGGGACGCTCGCCGGCGGCCTCGCGCACGACTTCAACAACTACCTCACGGTCATCATCGGGAGCCTCGAGCTCCTATCGCTCAGTCCGGACGTGCGCGTAGGCGACAAGATCCGCGCGATCGAGGCCGCGCTCGCCGCGTCGCGCAACGCGGGCGAGTTGATCAAGCAGCTCCTGACCGTCAGCCGCAAGACGTCGATCGAGCCGCGTCCCTGTCGCCCCGAGGACCTGATCCGCGACATCCAGCCGCTGCTGAGGCACGGCTTTGACAGCGCCACCAAGCTGACGTTCCAGGTCGACCTCGACCTGCCCGCGGTGAACGCCGACCCGGTGTGCCTGCAGCAGGCGCTCTTGAACCTGTGCGTGAATGCGCGCGATGCGATGCCCGAAGGAGGACAGATCACGATCGGGTGCACCGAAGACCGGCTGGGATCCGAGCCCGCGGTCGCGCTCTTCGTGCGCGACGCCGGGCCGGGCATTCCCGACGACGTGCGCGAGCGCATCTTCGACCCGTTCTTCACCACGAAGAAGCACGGCGAAGGCACCGGCCTCGGACTGTCCACCTCGTTCGGCATCGCCAAGCAGCACGGAGGCGACCTGCGCTGCATCTCGCGCGACGGCGAGGGGGCGGAGTTCCGCATGGTGCTCCCGCGCGCCGCCGAACAACCCGCGCCCGAGTCCGAAGAGGCGGTGGTCCACGCACGCGGCGAGCAGGAGACGATCCTGGTCGTCGACGACCAGTGGGCCGTACGCAGCGTCGGCTGCCTGCTGCTGAACGGCGCCGGCTATCGCACCATCCCAGCCGGGGGCGGCCTCGAAGCGCTCGACATCGTGCGTTCGGGTGAGCACGTGGACCTGATCCTGCTCGACCTAAGCATGCCGGACCTGAACGGCTACGAGGTGCTGCGCATCCTCAGCGAGGAGCGCCCGGGCCTGCCGGTCGTGCTGACGAGCGGCTATCTGCCGACCAGCGAGGCGCCTTCGCAGGCGAGCGCCTTCGTCAGCAAGCCGTGGCGCGTCAACAACGTGCTGCCCGCGATCCGTAACGCGCTCGACGCCGAGACGCCGGAAGTGCGCGAACAGGTGATCCCTCAGAAGCGTCAGGACAAGCCCAAAAGCAGGGCATAGGCGCCATACTCCGAGCAACAATGCAGTCACCGAACTACCTCGATCCCGAGTCCGAGCTCACCCTGGCCCAGGCCGTGGCCGAGCTGCGTCGAGCGGAAGAGCCCGGCGACGACGCGTCCGAGACGCTCGCTCCCGAGCTCGCGGGCGACATCGACATCCACGACGCGATCCACGCCATGTTCGGCTGCACGACCGACCTGCGCGGTGAGATCCTGGCGCACGTGTGGACGCTGTTCGGCACCACCACGTCGGCGCGTGCGATGGTGCGCGTCAACCTGCACCGCGACCACCGCGAGGTGCTGACGAAGATCGGCCACCGGAAGCTCCTCGGCACCTGGCTCCGGAACCTGCCCCGGATCCTGGGCACGGCGCTTCGCGCGGCGCGCATGACGCGGCGCTGGCCCGCCGATCGCTTCGAGGAGGACCTCGACCGCCGCCTCGTCGAGCTACGTCGCGAGTACGGCGTGCGGCTCACGCGCCACGCGCCAGGTGGCGCGCGTCCCTCCGGTGCCGGCCTGCGCCGCGTCGCGCTGTCGCGCTCTGTGGGCCCCGCCTAGCGGCGCAGCGGAATGCGCTGTTCGCCGATGACGAGGTAGGCGGGCTGCCGGTCGGGGTACCGCCCCTGGCACTCGATGCGAACGTGGACGTAGTCCGCGCCGCCCTGGCTCTTGGGGTGGTCCTTGCGGAGCTGCGGGCGACGGTCGTGCTGCAGCTCGTTGTCGTCGGCGTCGAGCAGCCGGAACTCGACCTTCGTGAGGTCGTTCCAGTACACGTCGTTCTCGGGCGAGCTCGCGTCGCTCACCTGAAACTCCAGGTCGTAGTACAGCCAGCGCCCCACGACCTGCCGCACGAGCCCGTACTTGGTGACGTCGAGCTCCTCGAGGCGGCGGATGCGGAAACGGAAGTCGCCGGTGACGAAGTCGGCGGGCTGCGGGTCGAGCGCGACCGTCTCGACCTTGGGCTTCCACTCCGGGTTCGGCACCTTCTGGTTGCCCATAGTGCAGCCGGAGGCGAGGAGGGCCGCGGTGAGCGCGAGGGGGAGTCGCATGCTCCTGTTTCGGCCCTATACGCGGCCGACCTTGGCCCTGCGCGCGTGTTTCTGGCGGAGGCGGCGACGGACCCGCCTGCGCGGGCCCAAGCGGCTACACTAGCGGCCCGTGGGCCAAGCGAAAGTCGTCGTCGGAGCCTCGGACCACTACGGTCGAGCCGAGCTCGTCACCCTCACGAATCGAGGCGGCGCTCCCGCCCTGCTCGACCGCCGCAGGGTCGAGCTGATCGACGCCGAGCTGCCGGTCGCTCCATACCATCACGAAGCGTTGGAGATGGAAGCCGAGCAGGCGGCCGAGCTCGTCGCCGGCGTACGGCGTTCGGTCGCGAAGCACGCCGCCGCCGCGATCGCGACGATGAAGGCGGAGTTTGGCGCCGATGCGTTGGTGTTGCCCGCGAGCCCCTACGATGGGCTGCCCGACGCGCTGCAGGACGTGCTTCGCTCGCGCCCGCTGACCAACGCGGCCGACGGCATGCTGTATCGCGAGGCCCTGGCGGAAGCCGCCGCCGACGCCGGCCTGCGCGTCTGCCGGTATCCGCGCAAGGCCGACCCGACGACGCTCGCGGCGAAGGCGATGGGCGTCGACGCGCAGCGCATCAAGGCGCTGATCGCCGACTTCGGCGGCCAGGTCGGGCCGCCGTGGCGCAAGGACCACAAGCTGGCGGCTGCGGCGGCGCTGAGCGAGCTCGCGACCGGCGCGCGCGGCTGAGGGGCGTGGGCCCTCCCGCCGGCGGAGGATCGACGCGGTCGACTCTTCGCGGCCTTGCGTCGACGCCACGGGCACCGGCGGGCCTTGGGGAGTGCCATGAGTGAGCGGTTCCCCGAGGTCTCCCTCTCCGACCTCGCCTGGCTCACCAGGCTGGCGCGGATCCTGGCGCGCGGCGGGGCGACGCCGACGACCTGGTCCAGGACACCTGGCTGGCGACGCACCGAGGGCCGCCGCGGAGCGGGATCAGCCGCGCCTGGCTAGCGACCACGCTGCGGCGTCTCCGCCTGCGCTCGCGGCGCGCCGGGGGCAGTCACGCCCGCCGGTAGAGCGCGGCGGGTCGGCGGGAGGGGCTGCCCTAGGGCGCACCGCTCCGCCGAGGAGCCCGCGACGAGCCGCCGAACGCTTGCGCGTCTCTTGCCAAATGGAGCGCCACCGCGCGCGTAGCGGCGGACACCCGACCCTGCTCCCCGCGTGAGCCGCCCACCTCGCGCCCTTCCCCGCTCGATTGCGAATCCATGCGCTCCCCGGCTCTCCTCCTCGCGACCCTCCTCACCCTCCCCCTCGACGCCCAGCAGGGCACCCGCGTCCCCGCCGACGTCTGGATGCGCTACGACGACGTCGCCGAAGCCGGCTTCGACCCGGCCAAGCTCGACCAGGCGCGCGCAACCTGGGAGGGCCTGCCCTCCTCGGCCTTTCTGGTCGTCGCCGACGGCGCCGTCGTTGCGGCCTGGGGCGAGGTCGAGCGGCGCTTCATGTGCCACTCCGTCCGCAAGAGCTTCCTGTCGGCGCTGTACGGCATCTACTGGGATCGCGGCGAGCTCGAGCTGAACAAGACGCTGGCCGACCTGGGGCTCGACGACGCGCCCGAGCCGCTGCTCGAGAGCGAGAAGCGTGCGCGTATCCTCGACCTGCTCAAGGCGCGCTCGGGCGTGTTCCACCCCGCGGCCTACGCCGGGCGCACCGACTCGCGACCGCGCGGCAGCGAGGGGCCCGGGCGCTACTTCGCGTACAACAACTGGGACTTCAACACGCTGGCGCACATCCTGCGGCAGGAGACCGAGGCCGACGTGTTCGAGGCCTTCGACGAGCACTTCGCCGCGCCGCTCGGCATGCAGGACTACCGCGTGAGCGACGGCTACTACCACTACGAGCTCGACAAGTCGCTGTACCCCGCCTACCCCTTCCGCATGTCGGCCCGAGACGCGGCGCGCTTCGGCCTGCTGTTCACGCGGCTCGGCAGCTGGGGCGGTGAGCGCATCCTGTCGCGCAACTGGGTGCGGCGCAGCACGGCCTTGTACTCGATCGATAGCCCGGTGGTGGGCTACGGCTTCATGTGGTGGGTGTTCCGCGAGCCGCGCTTCGAGAAGCACGGCATGGTGGCCGCGCTCGGCGTTGGCAACCAGATGATCGCGGCGCTGCCGGACAGCGACCTCGTCATCGTGAACCGCGCGAACACCTACGCGGACGAGTCGACTCCGCGGAGCGCGCTGCTCGCGCTGATCGCCGACGTCCTCGAGGCCCGCACCGGGGAGCCGTCGTCGGACCCGCGCCTTGTGCCGCTCGAGCCGCAGGAGCGCGACCCGCGCCTGACGTCGAGCTCGGAGGCCGAGCTCGATCCCTTCGCCGGCACCTTCTCTTCCCCCCCCGCGCCCTTCGGCCGGCCGCGGGTGCGGCGCGTGGAGCTGCGCGTCGAGGGCGGCCGGCTCGTGGGGCAGGTCGAGAGCTGGGGCACGTTCGATCTGCACCTGCAGCCCGACGGGACCTTCGTCGAAGCGGACAGCCTCAACACGTACTACCTCGTTCGCGAGGACCCGGCCGCCGGCTTCGCGTGCGGCAACGGCCCCGGCGTCGCGCATCTTCCGTTCGCCGGTCTAGCGCAGCCGGACGAGGTGTTGGGAGCCGCGCTGCTCGCGGCCGCGCGCGGCGAGGAGCAGCTGGCGCTCTCATGCCTCGAGCTGCCCGCCCTGCCGGCGCTTGGAGTCGAGCTCGCGCACTGCGGGCTGAGTGCGCTCGCCGGTGACCTAGAGGCCGCGACCGACGACCTGCGCGCGCTGGTCGACGAGGCCCGGCCCGACGAGATCGAGGGCGGCGTGAACGACGCCGGCTACGGCCTGATGCAGCTCGGCGAGCACGAGGCCGCCCGGCTGCTGTTCGAGCTGAACGTCGAGGTGTTCCCGCGCTCGTCCAACACCTGGGACAGCCTGGCGGAGGCGAACCGGATGCTCGGCAACGCGGAGGAGGCGCTGGAGTACTACGAGCGGTCGCTCGACCTCAACAGCCGCAACGAGAACGCGCGCGCCATGATCGAGCGCATCCGCGGCGAGCAGGACGGCTAGCGCGAGCTTGCCAAGGCGTGTGGGGAGCGCGGCGTCGGGCCGGCTCCTCACCCTCCGCTGCGATGCGCGGCGAGGTGGCGGATGCGCGGCGTGTCGACCGACTCGTGCACGACGAGGCGCAGCGCGTCGCCGCGGATCGGCTCGTCCAGCCGGTGGATCCGCTTGTGTCCGATGCACGTTCCGCGGCCGATCGAGAGCCACTCGCCGGAGCGGCGGACCTGCAGCTCGTAGCTCCTCGTGCGCTCGCCGTAGCGGATCTCCTCCTGGATCACGACCAGGTCGAAGTTGCGCCCGGCGGGCAGCGCCAGCTCGACGGCGTTGCCCACGACGACGGCGTCGGTCTGGGCGAGGGGCGTTCCGAACATGCGCTCGATCGCGTCGCCGAGCTCGCGCAAGCGCTCGACGTCCGCGTCGGGCAGCAGCCCGCGGTCATCGGGAGTCAGGCCCAGGATCAGCGTCGAGTTGTGCCCGACCGAGCGGCAGTACATGTCGACCAGCTTGTCGAGCGGGTAGATCAGCCGCTCGTCCTCGGGCTCCCAGAACCACTCGTGCCCGCCGTGCCCGCGCAGCGGGGCGTCGGACATCGCGGGCAGCCAGTAGGCGCCGTCGGGGTCGCCGTGCTTCAGCAGCGCGTAGCCGTTCGCGCCGATCTCGGCCCGCGCGCTGTCGCCCGCGCCGGTCACCGGGAACGGGAAGCGCGCCCAGCAGGGGTAGGGCACGGTGCCCGACTCCGAGCCGCCCCAGCGCGCGTCGGCGCGCTGCAGGTTGTGGTAGAAGACCGCGTCGGGCTGGTGCTGCGCGACGATCGACAGCACGTCGGGTCCGCCCTGCTCGGGCCCGTGGGCGCCGCCGTCGAACCAGAACTCGAACCAGTCGCCGTAGCGCGTGCAGATCTCCTCGACCTCGCGTTCGATCAGGCGGTTGTAGTCCTCCTGTGAGATCGTGCTGCGCTCGGTGACCTTGAAGTCGAACACGCCGAGCCGCGCGTTCCAGCGCGTGCCGAGGTAGACGCCCGGCAACAGGCCGTGCTTCAGGCACGAAGCGTGGAACTCGCCGAGGATGTCGCGCTGGCCGCCGGCCCACTCAACGTTCTTCAGGCAGAACGGGTTGGCGTCGGACTGCCACAGCCGAAAGCCCGTCTCGTGCGACGCCGTCAGGATCGCGAATCGCGCGCCCGCCGCCTTGGCCGCGCGCACCCACTGGTCGGTGTCGAGCTCGTCGGGCGTGAAGTGGTCGGTGCTGAGGAACGGCGTGACGCGGTTCTTGGATTGCACGTAGCGCCCGTCGGCGCAGGTGTGCAGGTCGTAGTGAAAGACGACGCCGAGCTCGGCCTCCTGCCAGCGCAGCTGGGTCGCGGTCGGCAGCGGCATCGCGCCCGCGACGACGACGGGCTCCTGCGTGCTGGAGCACGCGGCAGCGAAGGCGCAGAGCAGGGCTGGAAGGACGGTGTGGGACCAGGTCATGCCGTTGAGGAGGGAGGGGGAGGAGCAGCCGAGAAAAACGACGATCTGCGGTAACGTTTGATCTTCCCGTTGCGATTGGGGCGATGGAAGCGAATCAAGACGTCACCACGGAAGAGCTCTTCAGCGCGTTCCGCGACTACGGCGATGCGGACGCCCTTACGGCGGTCTTCGACCGTTTAGCGCCGAAACTCCTCGAGGTGGCGTTGCGCCTGTGCAGCGACGCTCCCCAGGCGGAGGACGTGGTGCAGGAGACGTTCCTCCTCGCCATCGAGAAGGCGCGGCGCTGGGACGCATCGCGGCCCTTGCTCCCCTGGCTGCAGGGGATCCTGTTTCGCGAGGCACGGCGGGCGCGACGCCAGCCTCTTCGGGGCAGGGGGGACGCGGATGCCGGTGGGGCCGGCGATGCGGCGGAGCCCTTGCACGCGGGCGAGCTGCGGGAGTCGGTCGAGAGGGCGTTGGGACGGGTCTCCGACACCTACCGGGAGCTGCTCCGCCGCAGTCTCTTCGACGGGTTGACCCCGATGGAGCTCGCCGGCGAGCTCAACCGTGACCCGGGGACCATCCGCGTCCAGCTCCATCGAGGCCTCGACCAGCTGCGTCGCGCGCTGCCTGCGGGCTTCGCGTTCGGCCTCCTTGGAGCGGCGATGCCGCGCGGGCTCGCGGCTGTTCGTGAGGTTGTTCGAGAGCGTGCTTCGGGGCTCCCTGCGGCTCCGCTCGCGGGGGTCGGCGGTACCACACTCGCCCTCGTGCCGATGAGCAAGAAGGTCGCGGTGGTGGCCGTCGCACTCGCGGCTGCCGTACTAGGAGTGACCCAGCTGTGGCCCGCCGCCGTTCCGGCTCGGCGCATGAACGCGGCGAGACCGTCGGAGCAGACGGTCGCGACGCTCGACGGCGTCGCGGCACCCGCGGCACCCGCGGAACCCGCGGGCCCCGCGCGATCGACGGGGCGAGTGCGCGTCGACCCGCTCTCCGAAAGCGACGCCGTTTCGACGGAGCAGCACGAAGTCAACCGGGTCACCTTGCGCGGCCGACTCGTGTTCGCCAACGGCGACGCGCCGGAGGAGCCGAAGGTGTTCTTCGTCGAACCGACGCGGACGGCCTCCGCGTCGGCGGGCTCGATGCCAAGGGCCGAGGTGAGCGCTGACGGTCGCTTTGAGCTCGCCGTCGACACACCAGGCCTCGGCAGGCTGGCCGCGATCGCAGAGGGAACGGACACGCTGCTGATCGATCCTTGGGCGGAGCCGGGCGCGCACGAGCAAGGAGTTGTCGATCTGGGAGAGCTCGTGCTCGTGGAAGGGGCGAGGTTGACGGGATGGGCCTACCGCGACGGTCAGCTCATGCACGACGGCGAGATCTACGCGTACCTCAACTCGCCGCGCCTCGACAACAACCTGCTCGGCCCCGCGCCCTTGGAGTTCGCCGGTGACGGCACGATCGCGCCGTGGATCACCCGGGCAGAAGTTCAGCCCGACGGCAGGTTCGAGCTCTCCGGCCTCAAGACGCGAGCGACCTACCGCCTTGTCGCGGTTCCTTCCGAGCTGTCTCGCCTGCGGCCCAGGGTGGTCGACCCGATCGGGATGCCCGTGCAGGCACCGGCGAACGGCGTGGTCCTGGACTGGGGGCTGCGCATCGTCAGGTTTCGGGTCACCAGCAACGGCCGGGCCGTGCCGCGTGCTGGAGTTCGTCCCTGGGTACGCCCCGGCGATCCGCGTCGGGATGAGTCGAAGATCGGCTGGATCGAGTTTCAGCCTCCGCTCTACGGAGACGTGGCAGGCCGCGTCGATGCTCTGCTGCCCCAGGACGGTGCGCAGCACCTGCAGGTCAGCGCGCCGGGCTTCGTCTCGCGCGTGGTCGAGTTCGACGCGGCGACGCTCGCGAGGGGTGAGGAGTACTCGGTCGAGCTCGAACCGACCGCAAGCCAAGGCGTGCTGTGTCTGTCCTTCGTCGGGGCCGAGCCCGAGGACCTGAAGGGGCTGGCGGTTCGCCTCGAAGTCATCACCAGGCGCGGGTTCGAGACGGTCGGGACGGTCCCCGTCGGCAACATGCAGGCGCGCTTCGAGAGGGTTCCGACGCCCGCGAGCTTCTTCCAGTTCCGGTTCGTCGCGGCACAGGCGTCCGACGCACGTGCTTCGTTCGTGCGGCTGGACGACGTCGATAGCTTCCTGCTGACCCCGGATCTTCAGGCCGGAGAAGAGCGGGTGCGGCAGACCAGGGTCGACGTCGGAGGTCGAATCGACCTTAACCTCCTCGGGATCGACCCGTCCGGGGGCGAACCCAGGTTTCAGGTCGCGAAGAGCGGAGAGGACGACGGGGACGCTTCCGAGTCGATGCGTGCCGACGAGCTGTCCCGCGCCATCCTGCAACCGGGTGGCTACGTCGTGCGGCAGGTCGGGTCGGCTTATGCGAACGGAGAGGTCGCCGTCGATGTGCGTGAGCGGAGCGCCACGAAGGTGGACTTCAGGCTCTATCGCTAAACGCTCGTTCTCACCGCGGCTCCGGCCGGAGTCAGAGTCGGAACAGGTCCTCCTGGAGGTACTTGAACCCCGTATCGCACGCGACGGTCACAACCGTCGAGTCGGGTCCGAGCTCGTCCGCGAGCTGGAGCGCCGCCAGCACGTTCATGCCGGTGGAGGTGCCGGCGAAGATGCCCTCCTCCCGCGCCAGGCGTCTCGCCATCTCGCGCGCGGCCGCTTCCGACAGGGCGCGTACGTCCGTCACGACCTCGCGGTCGAACAGCGGGGGCACGAATCCCGCGGCCGTGCCGTCGATCCCGTGGGCTCCGGGAGCACCTCCCGACAGCACCGGCGACGTGTCGGGTTCGAGCGCGACCACGCGTGCCTCGGGATGGCGGCTGCGGACGACCTGGCCCACGCCGACGATCATGCCCGCGGTCCCCACGCAGCCGCAGAACGCGTCGATCGGAGCGTCGATCTGCTCGACCAGCTCGAGCCCCATCGCGGTGTAGCCGCTGGGAGCGTGCGCGTTGTTGAACTGGTCGACCCAGTGGTGCGCACCCGCGGAGTGCAGCGCGGCGGCACGCTCGCGCATCCTCGGCCACAGGTCGGGCGTGACCTTGCCGTCGATGCAGGGCTCGACGAGAAGCTCGGCTCCGAGAGCCTCCATCGAGTCGAGCTTCGACCGGGCGTAGGCATCCGAGGAGATGATGGTCAGCGGGATGCGCCTAGCGGCGCACACGAAGGCGAGCGACGTGCCCGTGCTCCCGCCGGTGCATTCGAGCAGGCGCGTGGAGGAGTCGATGCGCCCGTCGGCTGCGGCTCCTCGAACCATGGCGAGCGCGACGCGGTCCTTGTACGAACCGGTGGGGTTCATCCCTTCGATCTTCACGAACACCGCGCCAGAGCCCTCGGACGGCAAGCGCTGGAGCTTCACGGCGGGCGTGTTCCCGATGGCTTCGAGCATCGTGGCGTTCAATGTCGGCTCACCTTCCGCGCTACTCCTCGTCCTCGGGGGCGCGGTGTTGCCAGAGCGACTTGAGCAGCTCGTCAGGCACGCGGTGTACCCGCGCCACCGACTTCTGCGTCTCGGTGATGTAGAGACCCTCGTCCCACACGAAGTCGGGGTAGCTGATGCGGACGCCCGCGTCCGGGTGGTAGAGCACGGCGACGGGCTCGCCCCAGCGGATCACGCGGCCCTCCGGCCCGTCGACTTCGATGCCCCCCAGGAGGTAGGCCGGGTTGCGTCCCGCGTACGACGTCCCGCCGTGGTGGTGGAACCAGTAGAGGTACTTGCCCGCGTGCTCGCCTTCGTCCAGCCGCCGCACGAAGTTCGCCGCGCGCGGATGGTCGACGAGCGCGCCGTCGGGGCCGTAGGTCATGAACGCGGGCGGCGACCAGGTGTGCCCGCCGTCGCGCGAGTAGGCGTGGCAGGGATGCCCGGCGACCGTGCGGTAGGTGGCAAAGAGGCTGCCGTCCGATAGGCGCGTGAGGTTGATCTCCTCGGCGATGGGGCCCTCGGGCGAGGTCAAGCCCCGCTCGCCATCGGGCAGCAGAGTCCACTCGAGCCGCTCCGGATCGCGCTCGGTCTCGATGTTCGAGCAGCGCAGCAACCAGCTCTCGCTCGTCTCGATAAAGCCACGCCCGAACCTGCCGATCTTCGCGAAGCCCATCGTCATCACCCCGTCGTGCCCCAGCGGCTTGCCGACGCCCCAGAAGAAGCGGACCTTGCCTTCGTACGGGTTGCCGCGGTCGACGGCCGTCTCGCGGATGGGGATGAACCAGCGCTCCTTCGACCAGCTCAGGCCGCCGTCGTCGGTGTACTTGAAGGCGTACTCGCCGAGCGTGTCGACGCGCGAGCCTCCACCGATGACCTCACGCAGGTCCTGCGCGTTGTACGTGTAGAAGGCGTAGACCCGGCCGAACGAGGTGAGATACGGCATCACCCACGACGCCTCGGGTCCATCGGCGGGCTCGATGGGGATGAGCTCGCTCCACGTCTTGCCGCGGTCGTCGCTCCGGCACGAGACGATGTGCTGACCGGTCTGTCCCTCGTGGCCCGCGCCCGTCGTCATGGTGCAGAGCCACGCGCCGCCTTCGAGCTTCACGACGTAGGGCTGGTCGCAGTAGCCCTCGGAGGGGATCTCGTGACCCGTGGTGATGTCGATCGCGGGCGGGTCTTGATCCTCGGCCGACCGGAGCGGGGTCGGGTCCTGCGGGCTCATCATCGGGAGCGTGGCGACGAGCGCCAGACGAGCGAGATCTTGACCGATCATGGTGCGCTCACCCTAGCCGATCGCGAGTTGGCACCGTGCGGCCGTCTCGCCCGGAACGCGTGGATACCTACGCGGCGCAGCTACTTCGACAGGGTCACGTCGACCTCTTCGTAGTCGCCCTCGCGAAGGTCGAACGTCACGCTTTGGTTCTCGTAACCCGGCGAGATGAGTACGAGCCGATAGCGGCCAGCGTCGAGTGGATCGCCCGACTCGTGCGTCCCGTACGGATACAGCGTTGACGTGCTCGCCCACCGGTCGCGGCCCGCTTCGCCCCGGCCGTGTACGACCAAGACGAGGCGGACGCGGCTCCCCTGGTCGTCGTAGAACTCGTACTGGCCGCCCAGCAGCTCGCCATTCTCATCGCGCACCGTGACCCGCAGCCCCGCGCCGGCCTTCAGCTTGATCGTCCGCCTGGTGACCAGGCCGGGCAGGAGATCGAGCTCGAACTCGTTCTTGAAGAAGAGCCCCGGGTGATTCGGGTCGTCGCAGGCGCACACGCTGACGCGGTACTTCCCGGGGACGATGTCCTCCACCCGCAGGCGGCCCTCCGCGACGTGGGCCCACCGAACGTCGGGCGGGTAGTCCTGATCCTCGCGTCTCAGCGTGACCGTGAACGTCTCGGGAGCCTCGGCCAGGGGGTCCTGCAGCTCGAACGACAGTGTCGCCGCTTCCTCGGCACGCACGAGCTCGATCGGAATCACGACCTCTCCGCCGGACTCCGGCGTCCGGAAGTCGAGCGGCACCATCCGTCGACCGGGGAACGTGACCTCGCCCAGCATCCGCTTGGAGTGCGGAGCCTGCACGACGAGCGTCGGCTCGTCCCCGGAGAGCGGGAGCTGCGTCGACCAGTACTCCGGTCTTGGGCGAGCCAACCCCTCGACGCGACTCCCTCCGCAGCCGGCCTGCGCCGCGCGGCGAGCCACGCCTCCTGCGCGACGTCGTCGGCAAGGCTCGCATCCCGAACGAGGCTGCGCGCGAGCCCGCGCACCCAGTCGAGGTGCTCGAGGGCGGCTGCCGCGTTGATGTTCGAGTCCTGCATCGCCATGTCTACGCGTCAGGTGCACGCCGGGCGTGAGGGGATTCAGGAAGGCGCCTTTCTTTTCGTGAGTTGGAGCCGGTGTTCGCCGTGCGCGAGCGGATCAGGCCGCAGGCCGGATTGTGGGCGAGATGCCGGCCGCCAGGTACGCTAGCACACAGGCCGAGCTCCCCGCCAAACCACGTCGATCGAACCGAGATGAGCCCTCAAACCTCCGCGGACGAACGCATCGCCAGCTTCACCTTCGACGCCGCCTACCCGCTCTACCTGCACAAGGTAGAGAGGAAGGGCCGCACCGAAGAGGAGCTCCAGCAGGTGATCACGTGGCTGACCGGGTTCACCAAGGCACAGATCCAGAAGCACGTCTCGCAGCGGTCGACCATGGAGCAGTTCTTCGCGAAGGCGAAGCTGAACCCCAAGGCTTCGAGCATCAAGGGCCTGATCTGCGGCCACCGCGTGGAGGACATCGAGAACCCTCTGACGCAGAAGGCGCGGTACCTCGACAAGCTCGTGGACGAGCTGGCGCGGGGGAAGAAGCTGAAGTCGATCCTGCGCGAGTAGGGTCCACGGGCTTGCCGCGCGCTTGCGTGGGGCTCGTCGTCACTCGTCGCCGGCCTTGCGAGCCTTCCACTCGTCCGTCAACAGGCCCTCGAACCCCCAGTCGGACTCCTCGATCTCCTGGATCACCACGTGAATGTGCTCGGGCCGCTTCCCCAGCTCCCGAACGAGCGAGTCGGTGACGTCTCTGACCAGGTTCGCCTTCTGGTCTCTCGTGGCGCCTTGCAGGATCTGGATGTTGACGTACGGCATGGGTCGTGACTCCTACCTCGGTAGGGAAAGGGAACGCTAGCTGGACTCTGTCGTGACGAATCAGATCACGGTTGCGTGATGCTGAGAGCGCGGAAAACAGGTCCACCTTCGGGGCGCCGGATTCGGCGTCACATTCTCCGCTCACCCTCCGTCCTCCAGGCGAGCCTCATCGACCGGTGAGGTCGAGCTCAGAAGCACTCGAAGCCCGGAGGACGTCATGTCAACGATCCAAGCAAGCAGGAAAGCGATCCAGCAGTTCAGCGACCACTACCGCTACGACATGAGCTACCAGACGGAGCTCTTGGAGTCGGCGCCGGAGGCCTTCCGCGTCTTCGTGAACGCCCAGGGAACGTCTGGGCACCGACGGGTCCTGCCTCTCGACGCCCACTACGTGGCTCGCGTGGCCATGATGCAGGCGGAGGACTGCGGCGACTGCGTTCAGGTGAACCTGAGGATGGCCGTGGAAGCGGGCGTTGAGCGTGAGCTGCTCGATACGCTCCTGCGGGAGCCCGATCAGCTCGCCGCCGAGCTCCGCGACGTGCGCGATCACGCCTTTGACGTAGCGATGCAGCCGATACCCGACGAGGCGAGAGCCCGCCGGCTCCGCGAGGTCTACGGTCGCGACGGTTTCGCCGAGCTCTCCGTCTGCCTCGCGGGGTGCCGGCTGTTCACGACGGTGAAGCGCTCGCTCGGCAAGGCGAGTCCGTGTGAAGTCCTCGACGGCGACTTCTAGAGCGCGGGGAGATCACGATGGAATCTTGGAAGGCCGTCGCGAATGCGGCTGGGACTAGCCACTTGATCGTCTACGCCCACCCGAAGCCCTCGAGCTTCAACCATGCGATCCTCGATCTGGCGGTCGACACGTTGACCGGCGCTGGGGACTCGGTCGTGGTCTCCGACCTCTATGGAGAGTCGTTCTCTCCGACGCTCGCAGCGACCGAGCTGGATCCTCGAGCGGAGGCTCCCGCCGACGTCTTGCGCGAGCAGCAGCGCTTGGCACAGGCCGATTCGCTGCTCTTCCTCTATCCCATCTGGTGGTTCGACCGCCCGGCCGTCCTCAAGGGTTGGTGCGACCGCGTTCTTCGACCCGGCTTCGCCTACGCCCAGGACGCCGCGACGGGTGCCCCTGTCGGGCTCTTGGCCGGCAAGAAGGCGAGCATCGTCGTCACGTTCGGGGCGGCAGAGGGGCAGTGCAAGCTGGACCACGTCGTGTTCTCCATGGCCGGCGGCACACTCGGATTCTGCGGGATTCACGACGTGGGCACACTTCCGCTGTACTCAGTCCCCACGGCGAGTCGCGAGATCCGTACGGGGATGCTCGAGGAGGTACGCCGCTTCCTGCTGTCGCGGCGCCCCTCGGACCGACTCGCGGAGTCCGCATGAGAGCGCAAGCGACTCGAGCTGGTGAACGCGCGGACGAACCGGCGCCCGCTACAATTCACCCAGTCGACCGGATCTGGTCCTTGCACGCGGTGGTCCGGAGGGGGCGAAGTGTCTGACAGCCGAGAGCGGGTCGAGGGTTGTGCCGCCGTGTTCGCAGAGCATCGGCCGTACCTGTTCGCCGCCGCCTACCGGATGCTCGGGGTCGCCGAGGATGCGGAGGACGTTCTTCAGGATGCCTGGCTCCGCTTCTCCACCGCCTCGGCGACCGACCTCCGGAATCCGCGCGCCTACCTGGTGACGATCGTCACCAGGCTCTCCGTCGACCTCCTACGGTCCGCACGGAAGCGTCGGGAGGAGTACGTCGGTGTCTGGCTGCCGGAGCCGGTGCAGACGCGTGACGCGATCCCCGAGGAGCTGATGGAGCGGGCGGACTCGGCCTCGTTCGCCTTCCTTCTTCTGCTCGAACGACTCAGCCCCCTACAGCGAGCCGTCCTCGTTCTCTACGACGTGCTGGACTACTCGCACGACGAAGTGTCCACGGCGATCGGGCGCACCCCGGCAGCGAGTCGCCAGATCCTGCGGCGAGCGCGCCTGAAGCTCGGCGACGCCACCCCGACGAAGACCCTCCCGAAGCAGGAGACGCGCGAGCTGGCCGATCGGTTCTGCCAAGCGACGCGCTCCGGGGACGTCGAGGCGCTCATCGGCGCCCTCGCACCGGACGTCGTTCTGATGAGCGACGGAGGCGGCCGGGTCGCGGCGGTGAGTCGCCCCTTGGCCGGCAACGCGAGAGTGGGGCGGTTCCTGGCCACGGTGAGGCAGCAAGGGGGCTGGGGCCCGATCGTCCTCACGGAGCTGAACGCCCAGCCGACGGTGCTGATCCACGAGGACGGGGTCCTCACCAACGCGCTTCTCATGGATGTGACCCGCGCTGGCATCACGGCCATCTACGTCGTTCGAAACCCAGACAAGCTGGGGCGGCTGGCGGAGGCCGCGAGAGTCGAGCCGTGACCACGCCAGCTACCTGATCGAGCTGAGCGAAGCCGGAGGCAGTGCGCAGCCCCGACGGGCCAGGCCGCGCGCTGGCCTGGCTCGCTGACGTGGCCTCTACTTGCGACGCAGCTCGACGATCACGTCCTTCGTCTCGCCTGCACTCACTTCCACGCGCCGGGGCGCGATCGGGAGGAAGCGGTCGGCGCCGACCCCCTCGAAGCTGATCTCGTAGAGCCCGGGCGCGCTCGCCTCGACGAACGAGTACGGATACAGGCCACCCACGCGGCCGTCGTGTCCGACGGCATGAATGCACCGGCTCAACCCCACGAAGATCCCGTCTTCGTGCGGCAGCGGGGCTCCGTCCACGCGGAACTCGAAGCGGAACTTGCAGGAGGGAGCGAGCTCGAGGCGCAATGACTGGAGCCCCGGCACCAGCTCGACTTCCTTCGGGTGGCGGCCGTACTCGACGTCGCCCGCGCTGCCCCAGATGTTGACCGCCGCCGCCCCGGGGGCCGCCCAGAAGCGGAAGCGCCCCGGCTCGTCTTCGAGCTCGACCGGCTGCCACGGGGAGGATCCACCGTGGGTCACCTGATCCGGCAGGACCTCCAACGTCCGGTAGGCGATCGCGTCGAATGGGATCCGCTGACCGGTCTGCGCGTCGACGGTCTCGACGAACACCTCGGCGAGCTCGGGGATCACGAGCTCGACGTCGAGACGGCCGCCTTCCGGCAGCTCGACCACCCAGCTCTTCAGGAAGGGCAGCAGTCGTATCTGGTAGCGATCGGCCGGCAGCTCTTCGATGCGGAACGACCAGGTCGGCAGCGCGCCGGCGACCGGCTCCAGCTCGGCCAACGCGAGCCCGTAGTCCGGATCGCCGTACCGGTAGTCGGACCTGTAGAGCTCCAGCCGCACGCTCTCCTCACCGCCGAAGTTCGGGAACGAGACGAAGCCGCCGAGAGTCGCCTTGGCCGGGACCTTGGGCGGGTCGGGGACGACCAGCAGCAGCTCGCGCGCTTCGCCGGCGGGGATGGAGACCGTCTCGCGCCCGAGCTCGGCGGGCTTGCGTTGCCAGGACCCGCTCAGCTCGACCAAGACGGCGTATTCTCCCGGCTCGAGGGCCTCGATCCGCAGCGTTTCGGCCGCTTGTATCTTGTCGAGGTCCCGGGACCAGACCGTCGTCTCTTCCCCGTCCGGCTGAGTCCTTCGGACGAAGAGCGTGCCGCGCTTCCCGAGCGCGGCGTACCGCTCGAGCTGCACGTTCGCCAAGCGGATGCTCAGCGCAGCACCCGGCTGCAGCAGCAGCTCGCGCTTGGTGCCCTTCGAGACGTCGAGCACGAGACGGGCCCAGGCGTAGCCGGGCGCCCGGGCGTACATCATGACGCCGCGCCCGGTATCTTCGGGTTGTGCGAGCTCGGCGGGCTGCAGAGCTTCGCCCGCCGCGCGCGTGAGCGCCATGCCGGCGGCCTGCCCCTCGGGCTCGCTCGCCTTGCGCCCGCCCCGCATGCCGATGGGCGAGCTCAGGCCCGCGCCGATCACGGTGAATGGTCCGTCTGCCCCAGGTTGCTGGACCAAGCCCATGTAGCCGGTTGGAGCGCAACGGAGCTCTACGCCCTCGAGGTGTGCCCGGGTGGTCGCGTCGCGCACCTCCAGCGTGAACTCCGGCCAGTAGATGACCTCGGCGAAGCGCACGGAGACCTCGTAGACGGTCTGACCGCTGCTCAGCTCTACGCCGCTGGAGAGCGCGACCCCGGTCCACTCAGAGAAGTGCAGCGGATGGTCGACGACGACCATCAGCTCGTCGTCGCGCAACTCGCCGGGTTGCTCCGCCAAGCGTGCGAAGAACGGTCCCAGGTCGATCTCGCTCGTCAGTCCCTCGCACGGCCACGTGTCTTGGATCGTGGCGCGTCGTTCGTTGCTCGTTTTGACGCCTGTGACGGTGACCGTCGCCTTCCGCGCGTCCTGTGCGGTGATCCCCTCGACGATCACGCGCAGGACCTTCGTTCCCCGGGTCGCCGCAACGTCTGCGGGCGCTTCCTCCGTGCTCAGGCTCCGTCGCCCCGCTGCCTTGGCTGGGCCTTCGACGGTCGACACGAGCTCGGCGCCTTGGGGCTCATCGAGCTCCACGTCGATCGCCGGCGGCTCGACCGTCGCCGTGTGCGGTGACTCGCTCTGCGGTGTTCGCATCGCGATGTACACACACGCCACCCCCACGAGGACCGCCGCAGATACCTTCATCATCGTTCCCATCGCCGTTCCTCCGATCAGAATGGAGCCGGTCCCAACCGCACGGTGGACGGGCACAGCGAGTGCCGTGACCGCCGACATCCAGCTCGCACGGTCGCCGCCGTAGCGCCTGTCGAGCGCCTCGCGCAGCTGCCCCAGCCCGCGCTGCAGGCGCTTCTTGACCGTCGTCACCGGGACCCGTTGGCGCTCTGCGATGTCACGCGGGGCGAGGCCTTCGAAGTAGCGCAGCAGGATCGCCTCACGCTGGGAGGGGCCGAGCGAGTCGAGGGCCCCGACCAGCTCCTTGCGCAGCTCGAGGCGCGCCTCGAGCTCCTCCCTGGTCGGTTGCTCGCTCGACCGGTGCTCTTCCCGCGACCTACGCCGCGCTTCCCCGCGCCAACGATCGGCGGCCAGGTTGCGCGCGATCCGAGCCAACCAGCCACGCAGCTGGCGGCCATGGTGGGGCGGATGCTCCAACGCCCGCCGCCACACTTCCTGGACCAGGTCGTCCGCTTCCTCCCCGGCAAGATCGACCGCAAGCCGCCTTAGGAAGGACTGGTGCGAGAGTAGCTCTTGCGCGATGTGGGGATTCTGGCTCGGCATTCGGACACGGTCCGGCGATGAGAACGGCGTGACCTCTCGAAAGGAGACCAGAATCTCACGAAGAGGCGCAAACCCGCGGACCGTGGCCGCCCCTCAGCGTTCGTAGCGCACGACAGCCTACTTCCGCTGCAGCTTGACGGTCACGGTCGCCATCTCGCCTTCGCGCACCTCGACCTGCTGGGGCGGGCTCGTTAGGAAGCGGTCGGCGCCAACGCCCTCGAAGGTGATCTCGTAGACCCCGGGCGCGCTCACCACCGCGATCTTCCTGGTCACGTGACTCGCCTGGCCCTCGTGGCCGACCGCGCGGATTCCCTGGCGCAGGTCCCGGTAGATCCGGTCGTCGTACGGCAAGGCGGCTCCGTCGACCTGAAGCTCGATACGGAAGGCATAGGGGGGCGCGAGCTCCAAGCGCACGGACTGCAACCCGGGTACCAGCTCGAGGTCCAGGCCGCCCGAGCTGTAGCCCAGCTCTTCCCGGATCTTCCAGGTCCCGAGGTACGCCGCGCCCGGCGCCGTCCAGAAACGGAAGAGGCCCGGCTCGCCCTCGAAGCCGGTCCAGATCTGATCGCTCCAGATGTGGTGCACACGGCCGGGGAGCTCTTCCTTGTAGATGTAGCGGAGCTTCTCAAGCGGGACCCTCTCGCCGGTCCGTGCATCGACGCTCTCGACGAAGACCTCGGCGAGCTCTGGGATCGTGAGCTCGACGTCATCGCGACCACCGGGCGGGACGTCGACCATCCAGCCCTTCAGGAACGGCTGGAGCTGGATCTGGCAGGTGCCGACCGGGACGTCCTCGAAGCGGAACGACCAGGTCGGCAGCGCTCCGCCGACGGGGTCCATTTCGGCGAGTGAGAGCTCGACGTCGTTGTCTCCGCCGCTCCAGTCGGCGTGGTACAGCTGCATCCGCACGTCTTCCTCGCCGCCAAAGGCGGGGAAGGAGAGCACGCCGCCCAGGGTCACGCGCTCCGTTGGTGCAGGCGGTTCGGGCAGCATCAACACCAGCTCGCGCGTCTCGCCGGCGGCCAGGGAGAGCGTCTCGCTCGCCAAGACTGCACGCCTCCGGCTCGACCACTCGCTACCCAGCTCGACGCTGACGGTGAGCTCGCCCGGCTCGATCCCATCGACCCACAGCCCTTCGGCCGCGAGCGTCTCGTCGAGCGGCCGGACGCACACCAGGCCCAGACCCCAACCCGACTGATAGACGAAGAGCGTGGCTCCCGTTCCGAGCGCGTCGTAGCGCTCGAGCCGTACGTTCGCAAGCTGCACACCCAGCGCGGCGCCCTGCCCCAGCAAGAGCTCGCGCTCGCCGCTGGTCGAGAAGTCGAGGTTGATGCGGCCCCACTCGTAACCCGGAGCCCGCGCGTACACGATGACGCCGCGGTCGGTGTTCGAGCGACCCGCAAGCTCGACGATCTGCGACGCCTCGCCCGCCGCGGGGGGCAACGCGATGGCTCCGACCAGGTCGAGCTCGCCCGCCTCGTGGCCGCCCATCAGCTTGATCGGGGAGTTGAGCCCGCGACCCAGGGCGGAGTACGACAGGCTCGGCCCCGGCTGCCGCCGCAGGTTCATGAACTCGGTGCCGATGCAGTGGAGCTCCACGTCCGCGAGGTGCGCCCGCGTGTCCTCGTCGCGCACGGCCAAGGTGAGCTCCGGCCAGAAGACCAGGCCGGACATCGTCGCTCGAACCTCAAAGACGGTCTGGCCGTTCTCAGCTTGTGTGCTTTCGGACCGCGCAAGCTCGAAGGGCTCGCGGAGGTGCAGCGGATGGTCGACGTTGCCCACCAGCGAACCGACGCTCAAGCCTCGGTCGGCCACGCTCGCGAAGATCGGATCCAGGTCGAAGTCGCTCGTCGATCCCTGGCAGAGCCACGAGGCCCGAATCCCCTCGATCGCCCTTCCGCGCTCGTCCCAGACAGCCAGAGCGATCTCCGCCTCCCGCGCAACCTCCTCGGTGATTCCTTCGATGACGACGCGCAGCACGTTTGTTGGCAGGGCTGGCGTCACGTCGACGGGAGGCTCTTCTGCCACCGCCGTCCGACGTCGGGCTTCTGTGGTCGGGCTCTCGGCCTCGGGCACGCCCGCAAGTTCGTCGGTTTCCGGGAGCTCCCCGTTGGCTGCCAACGGCTCGATCGTCGCCACACGCGGCACTTCGACCTGCGGTGTTCGCGTTGCGAAGTGCAGACAGGCCGCCACCACTAGAATGCCGGCGGACACCTTTGCGACCGTTCCCATCGCCACTCCTCCGATCGTTAGCGTGGCTGTCCCACCACCGCCGTTCACCGGCGCAGCGAGCCCCGCAACTGCGGACATCCAGGTGGCACGGTCGCCACCGTGTCGCTTGTCGAGCGCCTCGCGCAGCTGCTCGAGCCCGCGCCGCAAGCGCTTCTTTACCGTCGCTACCGGAGCGCCTTGACGCGTGGCGATCTCGCGCGGAGCTAGGCCGTCGAAGTAGCGCAGGAGGATTGTCTCGCGATAGGACTGGCCGAGGCTGTCGAGGGCATCGACCAGTTCCTTGTGCAGCTCGAAGCGCGCCGCGAGCTCATCCCCCGCGGGAGGCTCGCTCGCCCTACCGCGTTCTCGCTCCGCCCGCCGCGCCTCATCGCGCCAGCGGTTCGCCGCTAGGTTGCGCGCCACCCGCGCCAGCCACCCACGCACCTGGCGAACATGACGCGGCGGACTCTCCAGCGCCCGCCGCCATACCTCCTGGACCAGGTCGTCCGCGTCCTCGCCAGCGAGGTCGGTCGCAAGTCGCCTCAGGAAGACCTGGTGCGAAAGCAGCTCTTGGACGACGTAGGGATCTCGGTTCGGCATCGGCTGAGCACCCGATCGAAGAGAACACCGAGGCGCGCCAAACGGAGACCGGATTCCGAGGCAAAGCCGCCAGTCGGTCAAGGACGCCCCTGCCTTGCGCCACCCGACAGGGAGATCGATCGCGATGTCCCGATCCAGGCGGGTGTCCTTGGCGCGATGGACCCCGCCCATGCCGCCGGCGCGGAGGGGGTTGAGAATCTTGTAGTGGGTAAGCGCTAGGAGCCGTGCGGCGTGCTCGGTCCGGGTTGAGTCTCCGGACGGCAGCCTGTTGCTCCCCAAGCACCCGGCGGTCACCCTTGCGGGAGATAGGGCACCAGACGTCCCACGGGGGCGGAAATCGCCGAACTGCCCGCTCGTGTGCTCCATTCTTGGTTGGAGCTCAAGCAGGTGGCGAATCTGCGGTGGCGCGCCCGGCAGGATTCGAACCTGCGACCCCCGGTTTAGGAAACCGGTGCTCTACGGTCGCAACTCACTGAGGGTGAGCGAGTTGCGAACTGGGGCGGTTGGCCGCCAAGGCTATAGCAAGGTGGACGGTGCGGGTGGTTGCGTGCGATTGCGCCCTGAGATCGGAAGGCGATAGATACCTGAGGGAGGTCTGCCGCCTACTCCTCTGGGCCATCTGGGAGAATCAACTTTGGTGCTAGCGCCGCCTGCTGCCTCTGGAGCCTCCGGAGCTTTTTCCACCAGATGAAGAGAGCCGTGCCCGCCGGAATTAGAAGGGCGGTCAACATGAACTGCCAGTTCGCAGCAAGGAAAGCGGACGCCGACCAGGACACTGTCAGGTCATGCCTGGATAGGTTGTAGATCTTCTTACGCCCGTCCTCTTCGATCGCCACCATGACCTCAATACTCTGCTCCCCCGCAGACAGGGGACATACATCAAAGTACCAGTTGGCGCATTCGCCATCATCGATGCTCTGAACGAGGTCCGGGTAAAGAGGCCGCACCTCAAACTCATCGCTCTTAGCCAGAAGAGAGATTGAGAAGGTCTCACCGACACGGAACCGCAAGGGGTCCAGGCAAGCGAGTTCGCCGGAATCCCCCTTCGCAAGCAGTTGTTCGCTGGTCTCTGAAACACGTATGGTTGCAACAAAGCTCTCGCCCACTGTAGCCCCGGCAGGAAAGCTGCAGATGTAGAAACCTTGCTGTCCCGGCGGCTCGAGATCTGCGACTGGCAACTCACTTGGAGCCGGGCTATCGATGGCGGGGATTCGCCTCTCACGAATCTCTTGAGTAAGGTCGCGATACCGCACGGAGTCGCGCAGAGAATCGTCCACATACACCCTTAGCCCCGCCACTGCCTTCTCAATCACTGCCTTCGTAGGCTGATCGGTGCCATCAAAGATGATGTTCGCTACCAGCAGCTCGAGATCGACAGCCTCTCGAGTGGCGATCTTGGTGGGGTACTCATGTCTAGGCGGCCGATGATTGGAATGCACGTAAAGCTGGCCGTCTCTCACGGCCAGAAACAGCTCCACCTCTTGCAGATCGGCACTGACCGGAGACAAGACGTGCTCAGCTAGCGCATGCTCCCGATCGAAGCCGCCCATTCGGAACCTGCGGCAAACAACACCTTGAGCCGATACCTGCTGGGCAGTCAGCAAAGCGAGCGTCAAACAGACGAAACAAGATCTGAAGTGTCCCATTGAAGAACCGTCTGAACGGACCTGAGTCAATTCGGAGCATACACTCTGGCCGGAGCGGAGTGGGTTGGCTCTGTCACGCTAGCTCCCGACCCGAATGCGTCGCAGTCGACCGCTGCTACCTTCCGGTCTGCAGCAGCGCGATACCGAATCCAACCTCCTGTCTGCCGTAGGGTCCAGGTGTGGCTCCTGGCCACGCCCCCTGCTACCCTGACCCCTGGATGCGCCCGTAGCTCAGCAGGATAGAGCACTGGTTTCCTAAACCAGGGGTCGCAGGTTCGAATCCTGCCGGGCGCGCCACACGATCTCGGGCGGTTCGCACTTAGCCCGGGCGGGAGGGAGAAAAGAACCTAGATGGGCATATACAGCGACTATCTCAACCAGAAGCTCTCGTTCGACGACCTGACTCAACTTCGGAAGGAGCAGCTGGCGCGCATCAGTAGACTCCGCGAAGATCGAGACATGCTCGTCATGGCCGCGGACGTCGACCAGCAAGGCGCTCCCATCTCGATCGCCTTCGCCGACCTCCTGCCGGTGAACGACCAGCTGTCAAACCTGTCGGGGACCAAGGTTGACCTCATCCTGGAGACTCCAGGAGGTTCCGGCGAAGTCGCCGAGGACATCGTCCGACTGCTACGTGGTAAGTACGAGGAGGTTGGTGTCATCGTTCCCGGGTGTGCGAAGAGCGCAGGGACCATCATGGCTATGGCCGCTGATGAGATTCTGATGGAGCCCGCGTCGGCGCTTGGCCCGATCGACGCGCAGATCCTCCGGAATGGCAAGGTATTCTCCGCGGAAGCACTTCTGGAAGGAATGGAGAAGATCAAGACCGAGGTGGCGAACGCCGGGCGCCTGAACCAAGCCTACATCCCCATCCTTCAGGGCATCTCCCCCGGTGAACTACAGGCGGCCCAGAACAGTCTCGACTTCGCGAAACGGCTAGTTCGAGACTGGCTTGCGACCTACAAGTTCAAGAACTGGAACACTCACTCTGGAGACGGAAGACCGGTCACAGAGGAAGAGCGCACCGAACGCGCCGAGGAGATCGCTACAAAGCTCTGCAACCACAGCCATTGGCTGACTCACGGACGTTCAATCAAGATCGCCGATCTTGAAGACATGAAGCTTCGGATCACTGACTACTCGGAGAACGCCGACCTCGCCGATGCCATTCGGAGGTACTACACGCTCCTCCAGATGACGTTCGCGACGAACATCTACAAGGTGTTTGAGACACCGGAGTCCCAGATTTACCGGTTCACCGCGCAACAGGTACCCCCTCCCCCTCCTCCGGGCCAGACGGCTGATGTCGCGGTGATCGGAGTTCAGTGCAAGAACTGCAGCCGTAAGAGCCAAGTTCAGGCGAATCTCGGACAGTCCGCTCCGCTGGAGCCGGGGCACGAGCCGTTCCCGGCCGATAACAGATTCAAGTGCCCAGGGTGCGGAACCGAGATAGACTTGACGGCTACCCGCCAACAGGTCGAAGCCCAGTCAGGAAAGCCAGTCGTCGCATGAACCCTCAACTCCCCCCGACGGACGATGGACCGTTCTCGATCGTCTTTGAGGCACTCAAAGCGGCCGAGGAAGAGTCCACACCCATACGCTTGATGAAGGTCTCCCTCGACGAGGGGAGTGACCTTGAGGAGATCGACGAGCTCCGCCGTCTCTCGGAATCTCTTTCTGAACCCGAGGCCAAGACGTACACGGCGAGCTAACCCGTAACCGCTAGTCCCGGCTGTCGCAAGGTCACGCGGAGCAGCTACAAGACGGCATCACACGCCGATGGCCCGCCAGCTCGACGCACATCTCAACCATATTGGCTGAGGCGAGGCTTGCGGACGAATTCGCAATTAGCACCCCGCCAGGAGGAAACCTCCGCCTAGCGAATCTGCATCCTTCCGTGTAGCTTGGCTCCGACGCGTCCCACACTCGCACGTGGTGGTTACGTTGAGAGAGAGAGAGAGAGAGAGAGAGAGAAGACCTTGCCAATGAAGAAGCTCGCAGTCGGCGTTGTTGTTCTGGTGATCGTATTCGTGCTCATCATCTCAAGGAGCAACGAGGGCGGTCCTGAAGCGGCGGCATCGGCCAGGCAGCCAGAAAGTTCACAGGTATCGCTGATCTCGCTGGGATCCTATGAGGGGCGGCTAGCGCCTTCGGCGCGATGGACTCAAAGAGATCCGTCGAGCGACCACCGCATTGCGGAGTTCGAGCTTCCATCACCCAACATTGATCGAGCGAGCAAGGGGCTGGCAGCTATGTACGCCGTGTCGAACACCGACGCCGAGTCGCTAATCATGACGTGGGTGTACCAGATAGAGCAAAGCGAGCCCGATTTGGCATCCGCAGCAAGCGCGTGCGACACTCTACTGTCTGGAGAGGATTCTCGCGGTTGGCTCCGCGTTCGTGGACGGCCGGCCTTCGTCGACAACGACGACGAGTGGAATGAGTTGGAGCAGAAGGAGTCCATTCCCGCTGAATGGCAATGCTCCATCGCGGCTCGGAAAATCGGAGGCGAGGTTCTTCTCCTTCGGTTGATTGGTCCGGCCGAGACTATTGACGATGCCGAGGATGTCGGCGCTGAGCTGCTGGCGTCAGTTTCCACGCCTCAAGGGTCAAGCCGGCATTGAAGATCATACCAGCCGCTCCTACGGGTTCTCGGGAAGAGAGCTATGCGGCTTGAGAAGCTAAAGCGGGTTCGAAAGGGGAGATTGCCCAATAGAGAAGCCTGCCTCTTCGGCAGTGCGACTACAGACCAGAACCTCAGGTCTCGGCCGAAGAGTGGTTGTTCATGCACTTTCAAACGCCACTCACACCTCGACGAGTCTATGCCGACTGCTGATACAAGAGGAGTTGCGACTGAGGCGGAGAAGCTCAGTTCGAGGCGCCCCTCAGCTCTAAGACCGAAGCCAAGGCCCGCGTGCTCCTGAACAACCTTGCCCACTACACTCTCTGGATCGACAGAAGCTTCTCCATTGAGGCCGAGAGACCCGGCAACCCTGCCATGGACAATGTGCTCACAAGACGGAATCAAGCTCCTGACGCTACACGTCTGGCCGCTGTTTTGATATTCGACCTCGACGCCTACGGAGGTCACCTCCGCGAAGCCAGCTCTGCGGATTATCGACACCCCATGGGGTATCAGCCAAAGCTCGAACCGCTCGTAGAGATGAGCGAACTCAGTTTCTGAGACCACGGAGAGAGGGGGGCCGGAATCCTCATGGCAGGCTTCTAGGATAGACCTAATTGGCACTCCGATGGGCTGATCCGGAACCGAAGCAAAGAAGCCGCCTTCGTCGACGTCTTCCTCCCCAAGCACACGCGGCTTGGCTAGTTCTGGCGACAGCTCTTCAGCGAAGGGGATCTCAATGGGGTATTCCTCACCCATTACGCGATCTTTCGGGGCCGTGACTTCATCGTCTCCATACAGATCGTCCAAATGCCATTCAAGCTGTGGCGGTGAAGGATCTCCTTGACCGTCTCTACGAAGCTTCGCTGCTCTCCGCTTTTTATCCGGTCAAGAAGCTCAAAGAGTGAGTTCTCGACCGCTCCGCCGTCGATCTTCGAATCATATGTGAATGTCCCCAGCGCCCCGTGAGCTTGAATGACTCTGGACGCAAGAGATCTAGTGGGCGTCTCCCTGCACGTGTTCAGCAACACATAGTTGCCCTTGAAGTATCCTTTGGTGCCAAGCTCTTCGATGAAGCTTGCGAGCTTTTCATCGATGTGGCCCGTAATAACAATAACGGACTTGCCGGTACCTCCATCCCATGACGGGAAGGCTCCAGCTTCAAGGACATGCGTGTGAGGGAATCCTTTGAGGCCAGGCACAAGATTCTTGTTGATGTTCCAATCTGTTACATCAAAAGAGTCGCCTGCGATCAATGTAACCACTGATCCGGGATCTGCGATCTGAAACTGAGCGAGCGTGTTGGCCGTCTGAACTGTTGAGTCTGAGAACGGGTCGCGGAAGAACGTGGCTTTGGGATATGCCTTCTGTAGTCCAAAGACCAGGTTATCCACTTCGCGCACCTCGCTCTCCTTGAGGTGTTCGGTGTATAGCAGTAGAGGTCGATCTCCAGACTCCGCGATTGCACGATCCAGTCGCGTCGATGGTCCCAAGGGGGTTCCAGACTTGAGCTTGGCTACGTCTCCCTTACTGAGAAACACAGAACCATCGGCGAGTTGGATTTCGTATCCCATCGGCAGACGGTTGACAGCGAACAACCGAACATCAGCTTCGGCATACTTGGCGAGAGTTCCACGTTGTGCGCCTCGAAGAGCCCCAAGTCGTGACTCTCGCTCAGCATCACGACGCAGATATCCATCAAAGTGCTCGCCGCGTTCGGATCTCTGTCGTGCGCGGAGGGCTTCGGCTGCTTTCCGTTCGCGCTCCGCCTTGGCCGCGGCCTCCCTAGCGCGGGCCTCCTCAGCGAGGCGCTTGCGCTTGGCTGCCTCAGCAGCTTCCCGGGCTCGCTTCTCCTTTGCTGCGCGGTGCTTGGCGTACAGGGCTTGCTGATCTGTGATCTCCCTATGCAGGCTGCGATCGAAATCGCGAACCGCTCGGGAATCCATGATTAGCTCGACGTCTTCCTCAAGTGCCTTCTCAAGCTTGAGCTGATCCGAGAAGTCAATGCGACGGTCAGCGTATAGATTGGCAACGAGGTTTAGAAGGTCAGTTCTCTGAGTTGTCGCGATCTTGGTTGGGTTTGAATGCCCCTGTGTAACGAAGTTGGAGTGAGCATAGAGGTTGCCGTCAACGACCGTGAAGTACACCTTCATCTTCGAAAGCGACGAGGTCGTAGAGGTTCCGATCTTGGCTCTTGCAGTGTTGTGAGCTGAGTTGAATGGGCCCCCCATTCGAGAGAGTCTTCAGACTTGACCGTACGTATACGGCGCTACGCCAAGCAACACGAGCAGAGTAAGTGCGAGCATGCGCTTCATTGCGATCTCCTTCGCGGGACTAAGAAGCACGGATAGCAGATGCAGAGCATAGCAGGGATCAAGGCAAGGCGTCTCTACTTCGCCAAAGTCGATTTCCGACTTGTTCCACGCGCTGGAACACCTTGGTCCGAACCGAGCGCCGGGTTGTAAAGGCTCCTGCGAGGCGCGAGTATGGGAAGGTGCCATGGAGCCGGAGACGGACCTCGACGACTTAGACGACGACTTGGAAGAGGCCCTCGCCAAGGGCAAGGGGCCCAAGATCGCCCGCGCGGTTCTAGCTACTCTTGGTGGAGTGCCCTATGCCGGAGGGCTCTTCGGCGCCGCAGCAGGTGCGTGGTCGGAGGCGGAGCAAGACCACGTCAACCGCATCTTTGCGCAGTGGCTTCGATTCCAGCGCGAAGAGATCGAGGAGATGGCGAAGACGTTGGCCGAGGTGCTCATGCGCCTCGACCCGAAGGACGACAAGGTGCGCGAGCGACTTGAGAGCCCGGGCTACCACTCCCTTGTCAAGAAGTGCTTTCGGGATTGGTCAGCGGCCGAGAGCGAGGAGAAGCGCGTCCTGCTCCGAAACCTGCTCGCCAACGCGGCTTCGTCTGCGATCGCCTCGGACGACATCGTACGACTGTTCATCGACTGGATCGCTCACTACAGCGAGATCCACTTCAAAGTGCTCGCCCTTGTCTACAAGAACCCGGGAATGACGCGCTACGATATGTGGCAGGAAATCCACGGGGATGAGGTGCGCGAGGACTCAGCCGAGGCAGACCTCTTCAAGCTCGTGGTGCAGGATTTGAGCATGGGTCACGTCATGCGCCAGGCGCGTGACACGGACCACGCGGGACGGTTCATGCGCAGCCGGACGCGCACGAAGCGCGGGCCTTACATGCAATCAGCCTTCGACGAAAAGAAGCAGTACGTGCTCACCGAACTCGGCAAGCAGTTCGTCCACTACGCCATGACCGAGATCGTGCCCAAGATTGGGAACGCAGACCTCTAGATGTGCCTTGGGAAGCACTTCCGCTCACTCGCCCCGAAACGAAGACATCCACCGAGCCGGAGGGCTCGACGGGATGCAGGGCGATCAGGCGGCGCGACGCTTGAACGTGGCGAAGAAGTAGTTGCCGCGGTCGATCATGCAGACGACCAGGTCGACGCTCGGCACCAGGTCCTGCCGAATCTGCCCGACCTTGCCATCCCATTGGCTCCCGACACACGGCGCTCCTAAGTCAGGACGGGAGTCTTGGCTGCGACCGCAGCGCGCGGGCTTCCGTAGCCGTAGCGCGGCTCTCTGTAACGCGCTGTAGCGCGCCGGGGTCAGCGGACAGAGGGTGCGCCGATCGGCGGGAGAAGTCTCGGCACGCGCGATCTGAGGACGCCGGAGGGTGACCGTGCGACGTCGGGCCCGGCACCGCTCGCCCTAAACGAGAACAGCCGCCGAGCCCGAGGACTCGACGGCATGCAGCGCGCTCGGAACGCGATCAGGCCGCGCGGCGCTTGGCCTCAGCGAACGTCGCGTAGAAGTAGTTGCCGCGGTCGACCATGGAAACGACCAGGTCGATGTCCGTGATCGGTTGGTCCAGTTCAGCCTCGAGCCGCTTGAGCTCTTCGGCTGCGGACGGGGGTAGCGGGAGCGTCAAGACTCCGTGGCGACGTGTGGCGAGGCGCACCATGAGGTACGGCTTGGTCCCCTCGATTGGCCAGGGTGCGAAGCTAGTCGCTCCCCACCTGTGGTGCTTCCAGGTCAAGGCCGGGATGCCCACGATGCGCCCACGTAGGGTGCACTGCTCGGTGGCGTCCACATCCCGCCTGTAGTCCTCTGGGATCACGATGCCGGTGCGAGTGAAGTTCACGATCTTCGGAGTGTCGTGCTGCTGCTGTAGGATTTCGGCGATCATCAGGCTGCCTCCAGTTCGCTCTGGAGGAGGTCGGAGAAAGCGCCGTCCAGTCGGTGCATGTATTCGCCCTCGCAGGCGAACATGCTCTCCGAGGGCTCGAATGCCACGTACTCGCCGATCACTTGGAAGGGCAGTTCCTCTTTGATCTTGCCGGTCACGTACTTGGCTGTGCCTTCGCGGAGCGCGTTCCAGTCGGCCTGGCTCAGCTGGACGTAGAGGTCGAAGATGACCCACGCTTTGGCAGCAGAGCAGATCCCCAGCCTCGCGCGAGCGTAGAACTCGCCATCCTCCGTGCGGGCGAAGCGTCTGTTGTCGTCGACCTGTAGATGGTCGGCTGCCGGGTAGTAGAAGTTCGTCTTGGATCGCATTGTCTCGTTCCTTTCGGTTGCGCCCTACCTCGGCGGGCGCTTGCGATAGTCGCAGGCAGGTCCCCGTCGCGGCTTGGGCGTACCGAAGACAACCCCGACATTCGGGCACTGGCCACTCGCCCAAACTCCGCTGCATCGCAGCCCTCTACGCAGTCGGAGCACGGTCACCCGCAAGTCGTACGCAGTCACGCGCTCAAAGAAACCCGGGTTTGTTACCCGAGGCTCTACGGGTGGAATGCCCGTCGAAGACGAGCGTTACGCGTGCCGTGCTTAGTCGCCCAAGGTCAGGGCAACGGAGTCATCGGTCGCAAACCACGTCGTGCGCCCAACAGAGGGCCACGTCGTCCTTGCAGAGGCGGTCGAGGGCTTGGCCCAGGGTCTCGCCTAGGCGGCGATGTCTCGCTGCGGAGGATGCGAGGAGCGTGAGAGCGGACACGGGAACCGGTCGCGGTGGAAACGACGGCAGGAGGCGGATGAAAGTCTCAACCGGAGTCTCGCCCGGCCGACGCGTGAACGTCGCACCGGCCATCGCGTCGGCGGCGATGCGTCGGTTCATCTCGTTGGGCTCACGGTCGTAGACGGTCAGGGCGTCGTACGCCTCGGCTCGACGGGCCGCGATCAGGAGGACAGGGCTTGAGCCCGCGGCCATGTACTCCTCGGCGGTGCACCTGGGCGGTTGCCCACGAACTACGCGGTGTGCGTCTTCAACTACTCGCCAGCTCATGGGAAAGGTGTGAACCCCGGGGCCGCAACGTTCAAAAGACCCCGGGATTCACGTCCACCGTTCCACGAGGACACAACCGTCGCGGTTGTTCATTGGAGGCCCGAGTAGATGGTGTAGGCCTTGCGGTAGTCGGCGTTGTCACGCAGGAGGCGTGCCGCTGCTTCGTGCTGGGTCTGGCCGGTACGACTGGCTTCGTCCTTAGCCATCTGCTCCATGATCGCCTCGGCCTGCTCCCGACTGCGAGACGGGTCGGCAATCGTCTTGAGGACGTTGGTCGCCTCATACATGCTGCTGATGCGTGGGTCCCGCTTGTCGATCAGCCGCACAAGGGACTGCTCGGCGGTCTCGCCGTCTCGTGCCTCCCTCTTGGCGATGCTCATCATCTCGTCGTGGAGGTTCGTCCTGGCCTTGGCAAATGAGTCTCGAACTGTCATGTGCTTCTCGACACCTTCGTCTTCAGGCTGCGTCGCTTCCTTCTCGCGCTCCGCCCTGGGCTTCTTCTTGCGCTTCGTCATACCTCGAATTCCGTGATCAGCATGGCCTCGTGCTCCTCGAAGGGCCGGATGTCCGTCGACGCGCGGGGGCGCTGCATATTGAGGTCGGCAGCGAGGTCGGGGTTCGCACGGTAGATCGCTGCTCGCAGCAGTAGCTCCCGACTACGAACGCAGCGCGAGGTGTCCTTGAACTCACCGCCCACGTCTCGGTCGGTAGCCTTCAACTCGGCGTAGGCTACGGCCAGCTGGGCGATTGCGTCCTGAACCTTGGCCGCCGCAGCGAGGTGCTTCGCGCGCAGCCCGTTCTGTCCGAGCTTCCGAAAGCGTTCGGCCTCGGCTTGGTCGGCGGCAAGCTGTTCGGCCTCGCGTTCCTCGGCGACGGGCAGGGCGGCTTCCAGGTCAGCGATGCGCTGCTCGATAGCGGCGATGTCCACACGCGTCTCGCTGGACGACATGGAGTCTCCTCCAGCGATAGCTTCGCCGTGGCGTCGACGGGCGGCCTCCAGTTCGGCACGCGCGGCTTGCAGGAGATCCTGCGTCTCGGTGGTAGTGAGGTTGCTCATAGGTCTTCGGTTAGTGAACCCGGGGCTCTGTCGCCCGAAGGGTCGGTGGTGGTCGGGGTTACGTCTTGGGCGGCGCACTGCCCAAGGTCAGGGCAAGGTGAATCGTCGTCCGGCGTGACGAGCTGCCGGAGCAGTTCGAGCTTGTGCGGGCTCAGGCTGCGGAGATCGAGGCGCTTCTTCTCTGTCACCTCGGTCTTGGCGTCGACCTCGTACTTGCGGTGTTCGCGGTACTGCGGGCTGCGAGCCTTGAGCAGTAGCTCCAGGAGGCGGTCGCTGTGCTTGCGTACGGGGCCGAAGCGGGTGGGCTCATCCCAACCCTCGACGGCACGGCGGAACGCCTCCCGCTCGACGATGCCTGTCGCGTGCTCGGCGGCGTCCTTCCAAGCGGCGGCGAACTCCGGGTCGCGGTCCCGCTCGGCGTAGAAGGTGGAGATGGCGCCGCCCTTGGCGTGCGGGGAGGCGAGACGCGCGGCCTCTGCGATGATGCCCGTGCGCGCCAGCTCTTCGAGGAACCGTTGCTTGCGGTCTTTGGTCAGGCGCGCGCGCGATGACTCTTGTCGTTCGGTGTCTTCCACACTGAACTCCTCGAACCACCTCTTCCGAATGACCCGCGATATCAGCAGGTTTTTCGCCCAGCCTGGGACAACCTCACCGAAGTCCACCCAACCTCTGCAGCGCCCCGACTAGCCCCGACCCGTACAAGAGAGGTCGGGGCGCAAGAATCGCCCCTTACGTCATCGCCCACTCATCTGCGCCCTAACCGCCCTAACCGCCCTAACCTTCTACTTAGTAACAGCAGTAGTAGTAACCAGTAGGCACCGCCGTTGGGCGGCACGCTCCAGCCCCGCAAATGCCACCCCCAAAGAGTCGGGGCGGTCGGGGCGGTCGGGGTAAGCCGAGCTGACGTCACCTGGAGCCGATCGAATCGAGCCCCGACCCGTACAAGAGAGGTCGGGGCGCGGTCGGGGCTAGAAGCCCCCGCTGGGCGGCACGATCCACCCTGCCACGCCGTCGTCGTCCCAGGTGTACGGGAAGCGCCTCGCATCCCACCTACGCCGGGCCTCGGCCAGCGGCGGGATGACGTAGCCCTGGGGGCCCTTCTGGCGGACGGCGTTCTGACGCTCCTTCTTGAATCCCATCCCTGCGTCACCGTGCCCCACAAGCAGGTTCCGCAGCAGGTTCGACCCGTACGGCTTCCTCGGCCGTCGGGTGAGGTTCAGGTACTCGCGGAAGCTCGATGAGGGCAGCCAGACCGAATCGTCATCCCTCTCCTCACAGGGCACAGGCAGTTCGCCGGACTGGAGGATCTCGAACCACGCGGCATCAAGCCCCTCGACAGAGTGGGCCTTCTGCCGGAGTCCCGCGACGCTACCGGCGGGGCGATCTCTCACGACATCGAACCGCGTGATGTCGCGCGCGGCCAGTAAGGCGTGGAGGGCTGCGGCTCCTCCCGAAAGCATGTGCTTCCGCAGGTCGACGTACTCCTCCTTGGGCATGCGCTCCTCGCAAACGTCGACGATGCAATAGCGCCGGTCCTCTGGCGCCACCCTCAGGATCCAATCCTGGTTTGAGGACATCAGCACATGGAGACAGTTGGCGACCGGAACACCGTCGATCCCCTTCCGCTCGGACATTCTCGTACGGTCGGTGACGAGGGCCTTCATCAGGCCTTCGGCCTCTTCCGAGCTAGCGGTTGCGGCCTCGCCAAGGTGGAGCGCTACCGTCGTGGCCAGGTGGCCGGAGAACTGTCCGTAGAGGTGCTTCTCAGAGGTCACGTAAAGGAAGCTGTGCCCGAGAATCAGCCCGAGCGACAGGTCGACAAACGCATTCTTCCCCGTCCCGGTCATCCTGCTGTACAGCACGAGCGCGGTCCCAACGGGTTCCCACGGCCGCTGAACCGTGAGGGCCAGCCAGTTGAGGATGTACTCGTAGACGTCATCGCGCCCGTTGGCCATGCGGCGGTGCAAGAAGTCGAGGAACGGCTGGCAGTCGCCCAGCGCGGGAGGGACGGCGAAGCCGTGCCAAAGGTTGAAGACTCCGGACTCGACCTCGCGCTCAGGCGCGAACACGACACCCGATGCCCGCGCGCTCAGGGGGTGGCGAGTCCACCACTGCCACAGGGGCACTGCCTTCGCCTTGTCCCCCGTGCCTGTGGTCTTGGTGCGGTTCGCGTAGAACAGCTCCATACCGCTCGGGGTGGTAGGTGTCGTCTTCGGTGCGAGGATGCCCGTCGCGGGCACCTGCTCCATCGACGTGTTGAGGACCCGCACGGCCCCACCGAGCAGGGCGATGGTGTGCTTCGCGTTCAGCTCTGCCAGCTCCGGGTCGATCGCGTACTCCTTCGCCCGGCCGATCTGGCGCCTGGCGTACTCGTCGGGGTTGCGGTTTGACCCGTCGATGACCGACTGGCTGATGTCCCACCCCGGGTCGGTGATGAGCGAGTAGATCGTCTCGTCCGGGACCCCCTGTCGGACCAGCTCGCAGCAGACGTGGAACAGCGGTCCAGACCGGCCTTGGGTGTCGTAGCTACCTGCCGTCAGGTCGTCGGGGTCGTACCCGAGTGAGATCATCACCTTGGTCTGCTGCGGTACGGTCGGCGGCAGCTCGTCGAGGGATTCGATCCTCTTGACGTTGGCCAGGTCGATCGTGGCGGGCTTGGTGTTGATCCTCGGAGCTTGCACCTGGGGCGCTTTCGTGAACTCCGAGAGAGGGTAAGCGTCGTCAGCGGTGTAGATCACTTCCGCCAAGGCGGCGGTCCTGCCCTTCGCCCTCTTCTTCTCGTCCGGGTAGTTGATCGTCCCTGGGAGGCGCGCGATGCGGTCTACGTTGTGGCAGGAGTCCGCCCCGAAGAGCACCTCCAGTTGGAGGTTGTACAGCTTGGCTTCCTCGTAGCGATCCGCCGATTCTTGGATCGAGAACGGCTCCGTGAGACGCCAGAATCCCCAGTACCCGCCCCCGCTGTACATGACTGCGCTGGGCTTGGGCACTCCCTCGGGCAGCTTTTCGGTGAGCAAGGCCAAGATGCGCTCGCGCTCGTCGCGATTGTGCTGCGCCTTGTCGGCGTCCGGCCCCGGCGTGCGAGGATCGAGGTCGACGTGCAGGAAGCGCATCTCCTCGATCTCCAGACGGCTCGCCTTCTTCGTGCACGGCGTCTTGGGCTTGTTGACGCTGAAGTAGATGTTGTGCGTCCCGCCCTCGTACTTTCTCAGCCACGCGGCAACGTCGTCGCCGGGGTAGAAGGTCCGGGTGGGCGGGGCCTCCTGGCGCTTGTTCTCCGGGCGTTCCACGAGGATCGCGGTTAGCACCCACGGCCCGTCGGGGTATAGGTGCGCGAGGAAGTCCACCGCTATCTGCGGGTCGGGCCTCATTGAGATTCTCCAAACCAACGCCTCGCTTCGGCGAGGTGCCGCTCCCAGCCGTCCCCGGCCATCCGCATGGCCTCGGACTCGGTGACGTACTCCGGTCCAGAGATGTTCCAGGACAGGAGCCACTCGGTCACCACTCGGACGACGCCCAGCGGGGGGTCGATAGGCACGCCGTTCACGTCGACCCAGAGCGCCGCCTCGGCGAGTGCCTGACGCACCTCGGACCGTGGGATCCCGAAGTGCCAGCAGACGCCGTTGTGCCACTTCACCGGGTAGGGCACGTCGTCGCTCTCGACGATGCCGGGATGGGATTCGACGAGCGCCTGGAATGCTTCGCTTGCGACGCGGTCGCCGTTGTCGGCCTCAACTCGAATGACAGGCAGGTTCATTCGACTTCCTCAACGCGGTCGTTGATCCACGCGAGCAGATCGCGCATGCGGTAGCGGATCACGCGCGCGTTGATGCGCACGTAGCGGGGGCCAGTGCCCTCCATGCGGTATCCCTTGAGCTGCGCTTCAGAGATGTGCAGGAAGACGGCGGCCTCCTTCGGAGTAAGTAGTTCGGGAATCATGCTCTTGGTTCCATTGGTATGAGTTCGATTGACATGCAGAACTCATGGGTCGACTTGGCCGACCTCAGGTTTTCTGCTCCGCGATTCCTCGCTATGCCTCTTCGTCGAGACGCGAAAGGACCTGCTTCCACGCCTTGATGGGGCCAAGATCTCCGCGGAGTTCGAGCCAGTCGTCGCACTGGCCGCGCTGCTTCAATGAGAACCAGGCATCAATCTCACTGCGCTTCCACTTGTGGATCCGCGAAGTCAGCTCGTAGGGCGGCGGCAAGTAGCCCTTGCGCTTCCACCCTTCGAGGGTGCGGTGGCTGATGCCCACGTACTGGGCGAACTCGCGAATGGTCAGGTATTCGGACTGAGACATGTCGTCTGCTCCGGTCGAGGAGGCAGACGGTCCGAATACGAAGAAAGCGGACTCGTCGACCTCCAGGTCGATTCGAGCCCGCTCCCCGGCCTAGCGCTGTGCGCTAATGGAACAGACGGTTGGTTCCGTGCCCGCCACCGGTAAGTCGACGGGGCTTGTACTCTCAATCTACCCCGCTCTACGCGGCTGGGCGACCTTGACTTTCCAGGTGTGCGAGACGTTGATCTTGTCGAGAGGGACCGCAGTCCCTTCTTCAAGGAGGTGAGCGACCAGCGGAGCCAGAGCAGCGGCCTCAGCCTTGCGCATCTGCTGCTTGGTCTTGAACGGGCCCCGTATGGCGGAAAGAACTTCCGTATGACCTGCGGTGGCCAGCCATTCGTGTACGTCGCGTCGCGTCTCGGCGGGCACGTTGATCCTGATGGACCGGTCGAGGGTGACCCGGACTCCGGACGCCGTGATGTGCTCGTCCAGGTGGAGCGTATGCATCTCCTCCGGGATCTCAGTGCAGGCGAGCTGGTGGCTGACCTTCTGGTCATTCCGTTCGCGGGCCGCCAGCAGTTCTTCGATCAGGCTATCGAGATTGGCGAGCTGCCGTGGCGTCGGCGGGGTCAGGTACTCCGAGTAGTCGTACACGTTGTCTCTATCGGTCATCCCGCATCTTCTCCCGAAGGAACGTTGCGATCTGCTCCACGCAGCCCCGCAGGTGCTCGATGCTGGGCCGGATGTACCCCTCGGTAACGTCATCTCCGGCCGGGAGGGAGTGGTTCATCAGGACCTTGAGGTCGAGGGGGTGTACGCGGGCCTCGTGGGCCGCCGATGCAAAGGTGTCGCGCAGGCGGTGCGGCGTCGGGAGGTAATTCACCTTCATACCCCGCTCGTCGTACCGCGATTCACGTGGCTGCCTCACGTAGGTGACCTGGCCCTTTATGTCGGTGGACGGGAAGACCCACCCCTTGTCGTCGGGGTAGATGAGGGGGTTCTCGTCGCGCCGCCGCCGCAGGATCTCGAGAACCACCTCCGACACCGGGACGGTGAACGCCCGGTCTTCGCCTCCCTTGGGCTTGGGACGGTGCAGCGTGCCCTTGTCGAAGTCCACGTGCTCCCAGCGAACCGTTCGTGCGTCGGTCGAGCGCAGCCCGGTGAACACCAAGAACAGTTGCAGGTCCCGTCGTATCGGGTTGGCGATGGCATCTACACGCCGTCGCCAAAGCGGCATCTCGGCCCACTTGATGGGCTCGCGTCGCCGCCGAACCTTGTTGAACGTCACCGACCTCGTCGGGTTGGGCGGCATGTTCTCCAGGCGACGTGTGGCCGTGTTGTAGACCGCTCGGAACTGGGCCAGAGCCCGGTTCGCGGCGTGCGGCCCAAACGCCTTGGTGATCCTCTCATGTCTCAGTGCGCACTCGTTGCGCGTGATCGACGCCAGAGCGCGGCGCATCCAGTCGCCGAGGTGTCGCTCGCTCTCCTCCTGAATGGTCTCAATGGACCGCGGGGCGCACTGTTTTGCCCGCATCGCCGTCTGATGCCACTCGATGGCTTCAGCGAGGGTGGTCCCGCGAGCCTGCTCCTCCCGTGCCCGGGCGTTCGGATCTACGCCCGAGTCCATCTCGACGATCAGCTCCATCGCCTGCTTCCGAGCCATGTCGGGCGTCCAAGCGGGGTACTGCCCGATCGACACCGAACGGGTCTTGCCCTTGATGTCCTTCTGCACGAACCACGTGCGCCGACCGGAGCGGCGTACGATCATTCCGAAGCCGCCCAGCTCTGTGTCCCAGTACGTCAAGGCGTCGATAGGCCTTCCCTTGCTGTTCGTCTCGCCCGCCTCCGGGGGCAGACAGCGCTTCTCAACAGCGCTCTTCGTGAGCTTCAACTTCGCGTTCGGCATGGCAATTCAACCATGCCTTCACATCGACGCATCCGCCTTGAGTTTCATCCACCAAGGCGTCGCCAAGGTGTCGAGCGCGTGCGCCTTGCGGGTACGTAGAGTGCGAAGTTTCCGAGCAGAAAAACTCGGCAGCGTGCACCTGCGGGGTAGTTGCGTGCGCTTTGCGCGGGAGCCGTCCGCGTTTAGGAAACCGGTGCTCTATCCTGCTGAGCTACGGGCGCATGAGGCCCAAAGTACCGGACGGGCTGTGGCACTGCATCTCTCCTCCCCGAACTGCGGCTCAGCCTTCGGCCCGTCATCCGCAAGGACCCGTGGGGCGTCGCGAGACCTACCCGGCCAACCACTTGCGACGGCAGAGCCTCTTCTCCCAAGCGGGGATCCAAGCCTCGCCCGACGTACCGCTTCGCCTTGGCGACTGTTCGGTCGCCCCTTGGCCTCGGAGATCTACGGCCGTTCGTGACTCAGCTCAAAGTGGAGTCGCTCGTCTTCCCGCTCGACCGTCAGCCCGAGAGTCGAAGCCCGAAACGCCGCTCCGCGCGCTTCGAGGTCGAGCTCGTCGACGTCGACCCCGTTGAGCCCCACGATCGTGTCGCCAGCCAGAAGCCCCGCCTCTTCCGCCACGCTCCCCGGAACCACGCCTTGCAGCCCGATCGGACCCGACGAAGTCATCGCGAGCATCAGGCCGTACGACTTTCGGTTCTCGCCTCCCCGCTGCACGACGCGCTGTGGTTGCGCCGCAGCTCCTTCCGTCTCTCCCAGCGCGAATCGTCGACCGCGCTGGTCGAACGTCATCGCGCGTCCCGCAATCAGCCCACCGCCGATGTTCGCGTAGTCGTTCCAGTCGTGCAGCACGACCATCGGGCCGTCGAGTTGCATCCCAAGCACGTGCGCGCTTCCCTCCAACGGCGCGCCGCGCAGCTCAAAGTCCCCGCTAACCGTGCGCGCGTGTCCGATCACGCGTGGCTCGTGCACGAACGGCAGCTCCTGCGCGGCGCGCGACGGGATGGTCAGCTTGCCCGGGTTGCCCGTGTCCAAGTGAGCGCGCAGCGGCTGGCCGGCGAGTTTGATCTCGAACTCCGGCAGGCCGTCCGCGTCGAGGCGGTAGGGGATTGCGGTGGCGTCCAGGAAGCCGTGGGCGAGCACGAGCTCGTTGGCGCTCGGGTCGAGCGTCACTAGGAGGTCGTGGAAGAGCGGCAGGCCGACGATGCCCTGCACATTGCCCAGGAGGTTCATGATCGGGTCGTCGAGAGAGTACGCCGGCACTCCGCGGAACGTCGCGGGGCCGACGCTCACCGTCGCGAGCACGTGCTCTTTCGCGGGCAAGCGCGTTTCGCTGCCCGGCACGCCGATCGGCGTCTCGCCGAGCGATTCCAACCCCAGCTCACGCGCCAGGCCCGCGTGTAGCACCGCGCGAGACGCTCCCGTGTCGAGCACGAAACGGAAGGGGCCTGCGTCGCCGATCTTGGCCTCGATGACCGGACGGCCGTTCACGGTGGGGAGCGGCACGCGCGCCTCGGCGACCGGCAGGCGCGTGCGTTCCGGCGCCGATGCGTGCGCCGCTCGGCCGCCGTGCAGGAAGCGTACGCGGTTGTTTGCTTGGTCCACCGTCAGTGCGTAGTCGCGCAGCACGTCCGCGCCTAGCACCGCATCCTGCAGCGGACCTCCGAACATCACCTCGGGCTGGAAGAGCACGTGACGCCCGATTGCGAGCTCGCCGTCGAGCGTTGCCGCGCGCAGCTCGAACTCGCCGCTGACGGTACGCGCGCGTCCGACGACGCGCGGCTCGCCTAGCAGCGGCAGCGCGTCCGCGAGTGCGCCTGGCAGGCTCGCGGGGCCCATGGCGCCCGTGTCGATGTAGGCGTGTTGCGTCGTTCCCGCGAGCTCGATCGTGAAGGCGGGCACGGGGCTGTTGGGTTCGAGCGCGAGCACCTCGCGTCCGTCGGGCTCGGGCAGCGCGCCGCGCTCGAGGCGCAGTCGTTGTGCGGGGTAGTCGATCGTCAGAAGGAGCTCGGCGAAGAGGTCGATGCCCAGGATTCCGTCGATGCGCCCGCCGCGTGCGGCGACGGCCGCGGGTGGGTTGTAGTCGCGCGACAGCACGCGCACGCCTTCGGCGCGTAGACCCGCAAGCTCGAGGCTGTCGAGGCGGTACACGGGCATCGCGCGGCCGGGCCGTCCCGTCCCGTCGCCGCCGAGCACCTCGTCGACGGGCTCGAGTCCCAGCCGCTCCGCGAGCGCGCTGTCCACGCGGCCGGCGCCCTGTGCGCCCGTGTCGACCAGGAAGCGCAGCGGCCCTTCGCCGTTGACGCGCACGCCGTCGACGACCACGTGGGTGCCCGCCATTTGAATCGGCAGGTCCACCGGGCCCTCGATGTGCACCGTCCGCGTGGGCGTGTCGGGCGCCTCCTGGGCGGGAGCGACGCTGGCGAAGAGGGCGAGCATGCCCGCGCCGGCGCAGCGCGGGCAGCGCCGCGAGGCCAGGGCGGAGAGCATCGGGAGGAGGAGATGGCTTGCTTGCATGGAAGGCTCCGATCGCGGGGAAGTCGGCGCGTGCGCCGGGGGATCGATCCTAGGGCGCCTACGGGGTGCTTGGTGAGCCTGATAGTACGAATCGTACTATTTGCCGGTAGTGGTAGGATCGTGGCCATGGCGATTCCCGTCACCGAGCTCGAAGCCGTCACCCTGGGCTGCGTGGCCACCCTCGGCCCGTGTACCGCGTACAAGCTGCGACAGCGCTTTCAGGCGTCGCCGTCGGCGTGCTTCAGCGGCTCGGCCGGCTCGATCTATCCCCTGTTGGAGCGCGTGGAGGAGCGTGGGCTCGTCGCGTCGCGCGCGGCGGATACCGGCCGCCGCAAGGCGCTCGAGTACACGATCACGCGCTCGGGCCGCGCGGCGTTGCGCGCGTGGTTGAAGTCTTCCCTCGACGCGCGCGAAGTCGCTGCGGACGATCCCCTGCGCACCCGCATGCTCTTCCTCGAAGAGCTCCCCGCCGCCGCCCGCCTGGCCTGGCTCGACGACGCCGAGCAGGCCGTGCGCGACCACCTCGCGCTCGTGGATGAGTTCGAGGGGGGCGGGGCGCAAACGCTCGGGGCGGAGTTGGCGAACGACAACGCACGCCGGCTGGGGCGCGCGCGGTTGGCGTGGTTGGCGGAAGCGCGAGCGCGCTGGAGCGAGGCCTAGGGAGTTGAGCTCCAAGCCATCACCACGACCGCGAGGGCTCGCAGTTGGGGAAGGGTCGCCGGAAGAGAGCCAAGCCCAGGCAAGCAGCAGGCAGACGGTTGACCCACCGAGTGCGAGTACGAGACGGGGATGAGGTACGACTACGAGCCCAAGGGGCTGGCCGTTGTTCTTGGGCTCTTGCTCGACGGGATGTCCCGCAAGGGCTTCAGCGGGTTCATCGACGATCTGGAGGCGGAGGTTCAGGCTCGGGCTCTCCTGAGCGGCCCGTCCGCGGGCGTTGATCCTGCGGTGCCCTGAAGGGTGGACCGATGAGTCTCGGTCGCTGATAGCTGCCCCGGGCTTCTGGCTGCTACTCCCCAGGGCGCGGGCCGGGGCTGCCCGGCGGGACCCACCGCACCCGTGCCAACCACGAGCGCGATGGGCCTCACTCCACCTCTCAGCGCTCCGCCGCCCGACGGCGCCGGTACTCCTCAACCGGCAGGCCACCGATCCCCCAGCTGTCGAGCTCAACCTCATCGATCACCACGAAGGTGGTTTGCGGGTCCTTGCCAAGCACGTCTTCGAGAACGCGGGTCATCCCCTCGATGACCTTCGCCTTGGCCGCGGCCGAAGTGTCTCCCTCGCGGGTGATCTGTACGTGGACGTAGGGCATCTCAGCTCGCCTCCTTGACGTTGTGCGGAACCCCTTCGAAGACCTTGGACTGGATGCGCCACCGGCCGTCGATGCGGAGCAGGGAGAGGAAGTCGGTGTAGTCGTGTCCGAAGAACGAGCACTCCAGCTCGGCCAGCGCGGTGTTCTCACCCGCGAAGCGGAGCGAGATGACGCGGTAGCCGTACGGAACGCCTTCGTCCCGCGGCGCGGTGCGCTGCGCGAGCCGCGCGTAGTACTCGTCGATCGAGAGCTCGAGTAGCGAGCCGTTCGCGATGGTCGCGTAGCGCGCGCTGGGCGAGAAGACCTCGCGCAGCTTGGCGATGTCGAGCTGGTAGAGGCCGTCGTAGTACGCCTCGAGCACGTCGAGGGCTGCTGCGTGGTCGGTTTGGTTCGTCGTTTGAGGTTGCATGGTTCTGTCTCCGGACTAGGCGCGACCCGTGACGAAGCCACCGTCGACGTTCAGCAGGTGGCCGGTGGTGAACTGGGCGTTCGCGAGGTAGAGGACCGCCTCGGCGATCTCGTGCGCCTCGCCCACGCGGTTGAGCAGAGCCACCTCGCCGAACGCGTCGACTTCGACCGCTTCGTGGAGGGGCGTCCGGACCACTCCCGGCGCGACGAGGTTCACGCGGATCCCGTCGGGGGCGAGCTCGGCGGCGAGGCTCTTGGTCAAGGCGTGAACGCCCCCCTTGCTGGCGAGCGGCGCCGACGCGGGGAGCCCGCCCACGGCGTGATCGATCAGGACGGTGCCGATGTTGACGATGCTGCCGCCGCCCGCCGAGCGCATCTCGCGCACGGCGGCCTGGGTCGTCAGGTACGTCCCCTTGAGGTTGCCCTGCAGGTAGCCGTCGAGCTCGTTCTCGGTGACGTCGAGGAAGGGCTTGGGGGAGAACGCGCCGGCGTTGTTCACCAGCACGTCGACGGAGCCGAAACGCTCCACGGCGGTGCGAGCCAGGGCGCGCCCGGTTGCCGCGTCTCCGATGTCGCCGCGCACGGCGGCCAGCCGATCGGCGGCGTCGGGGGCCGTCGACGAGAGCTCCTGGCGGACGCTCTCCAGCTTGTCGGAGTCCCGCCCGTGCAGGACGACGCGGTGCCCGGCGTCGAGGAAGGCGCGGGCGATCTCGCGGCCGATGCCGCTCGAGGATCCGGTGACGATGGCGGTGAGGTTGTTGTTTTGCTGCTTCATAGTCTTTGCGTTCAGAGTGGACCGGTCTACTTGGAATGGGTCAAAAAGGAACCCCGGAAGGCGCTCCCGGGGGTGCTCGGGTGGTGTGGCTGGCGCGGCGACGGGCGACGGGCGACGGGCGACGGGCGGCAGGCGGCAGGCGGCAGGCGGCAGGCGGCAGGCGGCAGGCGGCAGGCGGCAGGCGGCAGGCGGGCAGAGCGGCGGGGCTGCGGGAGCTGGCGGGTCGGTGGTGGCTGGCGTGGCGAGGCGCGTGCCTAGTACGGAAGCGGGCCTGCCTTGGAGGGCAGCTCTGCGGGGCGGAAGTAGCCGTCCAGCAACTGCTCCAGGCACTGTTCCAGCGGCTTCAGCGAGCGCTGGATCTTCATTCGAATCACAGCACCCTCCCAGGCCGAGACGAGCAGGTCGGCCATCGCCTGTCCGGGGAGGTCGGAGCGCAGAAACCCCTCGGCCTGGGCGTCCTGGATCGCGCCCAGGAGCCCGTTGCGGTAGCCCTGCATCGAGGCGTCCAGGACCTCGCGGCAAGCGTCGTTGCCCTCCAGTTCGGAGCCCAGGTTGGCGACCAGGCAGCCGCCGACGAAGCCCGCCTCGGCGAACTCGTCCATCTGCGAGCGGAAGAAGGCGCGCAGGCCGGCGATCGGATCGGGGGCGCCCTCGAGCGACTCCTTCAGCTGCCGCCCTAGGCACGACGCGTAGCGCTCGATGGCGGCGATCGCGAAGTCCTCCTTGCTCTTGAAGTGGTTGTAGAAGGACCCCTTCGGGACCTGCGCGCGATCCAGGACCGCGTTCAGGCCGGTGCCGTGATACCCGTCTCGGAGGAGCGATGAGATGCCCTCTTCGAGCAGGCGCTCGCGGCTGTCTTGGCTTCGCCTCGGTCGTGCCATGGGGGCTAGATTAGACCAGTCTACTTGGAACGCAAGCGGCCTCTCCGAAAAAGCTCGAACGCGTCCCGCTCGGCGGGAGTGGGGCGCGTGCCACGGCCGGCGGCCGACCCCATGCGGCCGACCCCATTAGAGAAGGGGGTTGGCGCGCGGCGCACAGCGGGAGCGACGTCCTCGAAGTCACGCGCCTGCGGCAGTGACGGCTCGTCGCACTTGCCCGAGGCGCTCGAGCAGAACCGCCGTGTCGTCCGGGCCGGTCAGGAAGCTCGTCATGCAGGCGCGCAGGGCCGAGCGACCCTCGTACTCAACTCGACCGAGCCAGAGCTCGCCGTGATGCTCGAGGCCGTCCGCGATCGCTTGGCTCTCCGCACCTTCGCGCGCGTCTTCGAAGAGCACGACGGGAAGCGGCGTGTCGTTCAGCACGCGCCAGCCGTGGGTGGGGAGCTCGTCGCGCAGAGAGCGAGCCAGGGCGAAGTGCGCTCGAAACAGCGCCTCGTATCCCGCACGCCCGTTCGCGCGGAGCATCATCCAGAGCCGTGCGCCGAGGAAGCGCCGCGACCACTGCCCGGTGGTGATGTAGGCGTCCTCTCCGTCGCCCGTCGGCATGTAGCCGGTGGCCACGCCGTACGCGCGATGCAGCCACTCGCGGTTGCGGACGAACACCATGCCGGTGCCCATCGGAACCGACAGCCACTTGTGCGCGTCGATGGTCAGCGAGTCCGCGAGCTCGAGCTCGGCGACGTGGTGGCGATGCTCGTCCGACGCGGCCAGCGCGCCGGCCCAGGCCGAGTCGACGTGGAGGTGGACGCCGAAGCGGTCGCAGATCGCGCGGCACTCCGCGACCGGGTCGATGGCTCCGGCGTTCGTCGTGCCCACGGTCGCGGCGACCAGGATGGGGACGTCGCCGGCGCGCTGATCGGACTCGACGGTCTGCGCGAGCGCTTCGGAGCTCATCCGGCCGGCGCCGTCGGTCGGGATGAGCCGCACGGCGGCCGCTCCGATTCCCGCGGCGCGAGCGAGCTTGACCCAGGCGAGGTGCGAGTCCGCCGAGGCGTAGATGCGAGGAGCTCCCCGCAGCGCCCGCACGCCCTGATCCGCGAAGTCCGCGTCGGCGCGAATGAGCGCCACCAGCAGCCCCGCTCCGTTGGCCTCCGAGCCCCCCGACGTGAAGTGACCCGAGGCCTCGCCGGACCAGCCGATGCGTTCGATCATCCAGGCGAGCGCGCGGCGCTCCATGGCCATCGACGCCGGTGCGTGCGTCGTGACGGCGAGCTGTGGGTTGCGCGCCGACACCACGACGTCCGCCAACACGCCCGGCCACGCGGCGGTGGGATTGAAGTAGCCGAAGCAGCGGGAGCCCGCGCTGCGAAGGTCGCCGCGCTCCATCAGATCGGCCAGCTCGAGGGCGGCCGCCTCGGCCCCGATCGGCTCGTCGAGGTCGATCGCGGCCACCTCTTTCGTCGTGCGCCGGACGGATTGCGAGGGGGCGATGCGTCCGTCGATGAGTCCCTCGCGGGTCCCCGCGAGGATGCCGGGCAGCGTTCGCGCGAGCGTCGGACCGTCGGGGATCAGCCACGGGTGTTCGGTGGAGGCGGGAGCGCCCGTGTCGGCGTCAGGACCGGTTTCAGTCGTGTCGTTCATCGTCGGGTTCCGTGGGGTTCGTCCGTTCCGCCCCCCTTGATAAGCTCGTCGGCGTGTGGCAGAAAGGACGTAATGCCCACGATTTCTGCCAAGCCTGCGCGGCGCGTCTTGCAGGTCGTCCACGCCGGTGTGAAGCTGCTCGATCTCGCCGGGCCGCTCCAGGTCTTTCGCGACGCGAAGGGGCCGTCGGGGCGTTCCTTCTACCGCGTGCTGCTCGTCTCGAAGGAGGGCGGGGAGATCGCCGTGGAGCCCGGGATCACGCTCGCGACCACCGCGCTCGCGCGGGTGCGCGTTCAGCCGCGGGACGTGCTCCTCGTTCCCGGCGGGGCCGGCGTATTCGAGGCGGCGGAGGACGACGGGTTGGTCGGCTGGCTCGCCCGGCACGGTCCCAGGGCCGAAGTGCTTGCGAGCACGTGCACGGGTGCGTTCCTCCTCGCCGCTGCCGGGCTGCTCGACGGGCGGCGTGCCGTCACCCACTGGGACGACTGCGACGATCTCCAGCGGCGTCATCCCGCCGTCCAGGTCGACCCCGATCCCATCTTCATCGAGGACCGCGGTGTGTGGACCTCGGCCGGCGTCACCGCCGGGATCGATCTCGCGCTCGCGCTGGTCGAGCGCGACATCGGGCGCGGCGCCGCGCTCGACGTCGCCCGGCGGCTGGTCGTGCACTCGAAGCGGTCGGGCGGGCAGTCCCAGTTCAGCCGCCGCCTCGAGGCTCAGGTGAACGACGAGGGGGGCGACTTCGACGCGCTCCATCGCTGGGTTTCCGAGCACCTCACCGAAGACCTCCGCGTCGAGCGACTCGCCGCGCGCTGCCGCATGAGCCCGCGGACCTTCCACCGCGCCTACGTCCGCGCGCGCGGGCTCACACCCGCCCAGGCGGTGACGAAGCTGCGGGTCGAGGCGGCGCGGGATCTGCTCGAGGACTCGGACCAGGGCGTTGCGGCCGTCGCGAGGCGAGCGGGGTTCGGGAACGAAGAGCACATGCGGCGCGCGTTTCAGCGCGAGCTCGGCGTTTCTCCCAGCGCATACCGCGCGCAGTGGAGCTAGCCGCCCGCGCCGATCGCGTATCGATGGAGACCTCGCCGGCACTCGGGCAGACCGACGCTACCGAGCGGAACGGTCACCCTTCGGACCACGCGCTACGCCGCCGTTCGCCGGACGCGGACGAGGGGCCTTGCCTCGAGCGGGACGGTCGCTCTCCGAAGCACGGGCTACGCCAACTCTCGCCGGACGCGGACGAGGGGCCTTGCTCGACCGGGACGGTCGCTCTCCGAACCACGCGCTGCGCTGCCGCTCGCCGGACGCGGACGAGGGGCCTTGGCCGAGCGGGACGGTCGCGCTGCGGGTCATGCGCTGAGCCTCCTCCCGCCGCGCGGGCGAGAGCTTGTCTCCTGAGCTGCGAGTCTCACTCTCCCGGTCACTCGTACCTGAGCTGCGCGGTCACCGTCGCGCGCCGATCCGAACGGACGCGGACCCAGTACGCGCCGAAGGAAGCCGGGAACACGTGCGTTCGGCCTTCCTCGGCGACGGCGAACGTGGCGTAGGACACCCACTCGCCATCGCCGGAGATGTCGACCTCGACCGTGAGCTTTACGGTTCCGGTCCCGGCGTGCGCAAGGTGCAGGGTCTTCCGGTCGAAGCCGGTGATCAGGTACGGGTCCGAGAGCTCTCCGGCCTCGACATCGGTCGCGAGCCAGGGGCCGCCGACCCCGACGGGCTTGCCGGTGCGCCACAGGTCGTCGACCGCGCCGACCCAGAGCGACACTTGACCGTCTTCGGAGCGAACGACGTGTGCGCTGTCGGGCGGGTCGGCCGCCAGGCCGGACATCACCATCAGGCCGCGGTAGGAGCAGTAGTCGCGGATCACGCGGCCGTGCGTCGTGATGGGGCGGATCTTCGCGAAGCCTCCGGCGTTGCGTGCGGGGAGCTCATAGAGGAGGCCCGCGCATTGGAAGAGGTCGCGTTCGGTGACGACTTCGCGGTCGACACGGGCTCCCGGGGTTTCGGGGAAGTGGCGCGTCGCGCGCGGGAGGCGCCATCGCTGGCCGTCGTCGTCGACGTAGATCGCCGAGGCGGCGTCGTACTCGATGACGTCGGCGACCTCGGTGGACCGCAGGACCGTGTCGACGAGCTCTTGCTCGGGGGAGCGTCGCAACACCAGGTCGGCGTCGAGCTCATACAGAACGCTCGGCTGGCCGTCGAGCCCTCCGCTCGCGGCTGCGAACCCCAGCGTTCGCCGGTCGTCGCCGAGCACCAGCAGGCGGCCGTGGCTGGAGGGCGCCTGCTCGGGGGTCGGCAGGGCGAGCAGCGGGGTCGTGCTCGGGAGGGGCGGACGCGGATCGCGCGCGCGGTAGTGGAAGACGGCCGAGAGTCCCGGCGTGTCGTCCGCCGGCGTCAGCCGGATCCACGCGCCGTTCCAGCTGTGGGGGATGGGGAAGAAGCGCGGCCTTCCCGCCGGCACGTCGATCTGCTCGGTGCGTTGCCACGCGCCGCTTCCTTCGGAGTCGACCTCGACAACGAGCGTCCGCGGCTCGGACGCGCCGTGGGTGAGCCACAGCGAGCGATGGTGAAAGCCCCGTGGGCGGGTCGGATCGCCCAGCAGGTACGGCTCCGAGCAGGCTCCGGCGGCCACGTCGTCGCGCAGCCAAACCGCGCCGCGGCCAAGCGGCGGTCCCAGCTTGTCCAGGACCGTGGGCGACGCGAACCACAGGTTCGAGTGGGATTGACCGGGGGCGCTCAACGAGGCCTTGGCGCGGCGCTTGTTCAGGAACTCGCTCTTCGCGGTGTCGTCGCAGCCGAACACGAGGTGCGGGCCCCAGCGGGTGTAGTCGCCGATCACCTTGAGGTACGTGGATCGAGGCGCGATGCCGCTCGAGCTAGAGCGCCGGAAGCCGCGTGGGAAGCTCCAGAAGGTCCCGTGCATGTTCATGGCTATGCGCTCGGGATCGCCGAGGTCGCGGAAGCGCGGCCACTCGGTGTTCCAGCCGTGGGCTCCGTCGTAGGTGTGGCTTCCCTTGGGGAGGCGGTAGGACGACCACCGGCCGTCCTCGAGCAGCATCAGAAGGAGCGAGCGGTGGTCCCATCCGATGGCCCAGACGGGGTCCGTGGCCGGGGCGGAGTTCCCGTGCAGTCCACCGGGGCCGCGGACGTCGGTGAACTGCGCTCGCCGAACGACGCGCCAGGGCGCGTCGCCGCCCGTCCACTCCGCGAGCACGCCCGAGGGGACGTCGGGGCGCTCGAGTGCTGCGCGGCCGGCCTCGCCGTTGTTAGCGTAGATCAGGCGGCCCTGGCCGGAGTAGAGGCCCTTGCCGTGGTAGCCGGGCATGGACATCAGGGGGGCGTCGCTCGCCTTCGCGCCCGAGCGGTTCCATCCGGTTTGACCCTGCTCGTCGGCGAACAGGGTCGTGAAGTCGAGCGTGTCGAGGTCGACCTCGTAGATGCCCTCCTCCATCGTGGCCACGTAGACCTTGCGGTCCGGTTCGGTCAGGTGGCGGGCCGTGCCGGTGAAGCGGCCCACCATCGCGCGCGGCAGGACGCGGACCTGGCCCTTGGCGTCGATGACGTAGGGGCCGATGACCAGCTGGTCGGTCTCGGTGTGGATGAGGCGGTTGGCCGGCGTGCCGCCGATGCTGCCGTCGAAGGCCGTGATCTCCAGGTCCTTGGAGACGCGATAGAGGCGATCGTCCGACCCGTTGGGCTTGTGCGGGGCGTAGGTGATGGCCCACAGGTTGCCCGCCCAGTCGACCACCGCGCCGATGCCGCACTCGTTCTGCGTGTTGAACATCGCCAGGTGCGGATAGATGCCACTGACCTGTCGATGCTCATTGGCTGTCGCTTCCTCGCCGGAACCCGGCAGCCTGGATGCCGAGGGTGTGTTCGGTCCCGGCTCCTGTGCCGCGGGAGGGGAGAGGAGCAGGCTCGCCAGAGCCACAACGAGGAGGGAGCGCGACGGCTGCATGGCGGCAGCCTACAGGCGGGACGTTGTCCGTGCGCGCGCGTCGGCGAGCTCCGGGGAGAGGGCCCCGTTCCGGCGAACGGGGCCCCGTCGGATCGCGTCAGCCGATCACGGCGTCGTGCACACGAGCCCGTTGCTCGCCGTCACCCCAAACGGACCGCTCGGGTCGATCACCCAGTACTGCCAGTAGATGTCCGTACCGCTCGCCAGACCGGCCGGCCAGGGGAGCCCCAGCGGCTGCGCTCCGACCGCGTCGGTCTGTCCGGAGAGCACCGCGATGTCCGCGCTCGGCACGAGCGTGCCGCCGAACAGCGGCTGGTTCACCTGGCTGAACCCGACGACCAGGAACGTCGCCGCGTTCGGCGCGGCGTTGCTCAGGCCGATCGCCGTCGGCGACCCGGGGGCGACCGAGCCGGCGGCGTACAGCTGCGGCACTCCCGCTGCGCCGGCGAGGCCGCTCTGCAGGTCGCTCCACGGGCCGCCCGTGGTGGCGACCGAGAGGTTGTCGATCGTGAGGTCGAAGTTGGTCTGCCCGAAGAAGAAGCCGGGCTCGCCGGTCGTGAGCGCGACCTCGTCGACGCCGGCGAGCACGTCGGCGAAGGTGACGCCGGCCGGGAGGATCGGCTCGAACGTGGTTGGGTCCTCGGCGCCGTAGCCCTTCCAACCGGCCGGGAGCGTGGTGGAGAGCGGGTCGTCGATCGTCACCGAGAAGGTCGTCCAGTCGCCGTGGGTGGCGGCCGAGATGTCGTCGAACTTGAACCAGACGCTGGTCCACGGGAAGCCGCCCTGCGCCAGGTCGAAGTTGCGGAGCTCGATCAGCCACGGGCGCGGAACCGGTGAGAAGAAGAACTCGATCTCGTCGACCCGGAGCTCGTGCGAGAGGGTCAGCGAGTCGAACAGGGTGTAGTCGCCGAGGAAGGCCGGGTTGGTGCCGTTCCGGACGGTGATGAAGAAGTCGCTGAAGTCGACCTGGAAGCCCGCGCCGCCGTCGACGCCGCCGGTCGGGTTGATGCCGGACGTGCCCGTCGCGCCCATCGGGCCGGACCAGCCGAGCGTTCCGGACTCGAAGTCGACGTCGATGGACTGCTGGGCGGCGAGGCTCAGGGTCGGGGCGGTGGCGAGGGCCAGCAGGGTGCAGAGGCGCTGCATGGATCGGATCTCCACGGGTTGGATCGCGGCGAGTGGGTCGAGGGAGCCGGAAAGGAGTCGTGACGCTCGGGCCCGTGCCGGGTGGTGGCAGCGGGCCGGCCGAGCCGGACCTTCGGTGGACCCAGAGCTCGGCGGCCGTTGGGCAACAGGATAGATCGGATCTGTTCAGAACTGTGCAGAACAGTCTGGATTTCGTAGGATCGACGCCACGATGCCTGCCCCTCGACAGCGCCCGATCCCGCCGGACGGGTCGATCTCTCCCCACGCGCCGGCCTCGCGGGGGAAGTCGTCTTCCCCCGGCGGGCCCACCTCGTCCGACAGGCGTTCCTCCGCCGGTGCGGCAGCCGCCGAGCTCGTCCCGCGCGTGCCGCCGCTCGACCCCGAGGAGCGCGGCCAGGCCGACCGGGCGGCTCGCCGGGTGCGCGGAGAGCTCCTAGCGCTGCTCGACGCCCTGCCGCCCGAGGCGCGGCACGCGAGCGGCCTCGCGCGCTTCCTCGGCGTCGACCGCACCAGCTGTCAGCGGGTGGTGTTCCTGGTGTCGCGGCCCTACCCCGGCCTTGAGCTGTACGAGCGGCTCCCCGGCGTCCGCGCCCTGCGGGCGCTCGAGGCGGCGGCGCGCGAGGCCAAGCCCGCGATCGAGCGCGGCATCGTCGACGCGCTGGGCGCGGCGGTGACCCAGCTCCAGGAGACGATCGCAACGCTCGGCGGCAGCCTGGCGCGGCTCTGCCGGCGGATCCAAGCCGAGGGGGCCGAGGTCGCACAACCGCTTGGCCGCCCCGCGGCCGGCGGCGCGGGCTCGCGCCTGTTCGAAGCGGCGCACGAGGTCACCGGGCGCGCGTCGGAGTGTTGGGTCGCGGTCTACATCTATCGGCCCTCCCCGACCGATCCGGAGCGCGTCGAGGTCCTCCGCGCGAACGGACTGCGCGGCCACACGGCGCGGCGCGACGCCGTGCCGCTGGTCGTTCACAACTTCTCCTCGAGCGACGACGTGCAGGGGCGCTTCGAGAGCCTCGAGTCCGCCGCCGCCGAGAGCGGTCCGACGATCGTGCTCGACGACTTCACGTCGGACCCGTCGCCGCTCGTCACCGCGCGGCAGCCGGGCGAGTTCCTGGTGCAGTCGGTCGACACCCCAAGCGGCGGGACCGGCGAGCCGGTCGACCTGATGCTCGCCACGCGCGCGACCATCGCGCATCCGGCGCATCAGCAGCCGCCGATCGAGGAGGTCTGGGCGCTGGTCAACTTCCCGAGCCGGCACCTCCTGCTCGACGTGTACCTGCATCCCGACCTGGCGCGGAGCTCGGCGCCGTCGCTCGACGCGCACCTTTGGGGCCCGGACTTCGCGGAGCGCTCCGGCGACCGCTGGCGCACGCGCTTCAGCGAGACCCCGCCGCTGCAGCTCCTCGGAAGCGGCGTGCGCCGCGCCGGCCACGAGGCCTTTCCGCGCCTCCCCGAGCTGACGCTGCAGCTGTTCGAGCGCGCCGGCATCGATGCCGACGCGTACGTGGGCTTCCGCTGCGACGTGGACTACCCGCTCTGGCGGACCGGCTACTGCATCACCTTCGACTTCGGCTGAGGGCGCGCGCGGGGCCGGCGGCAAGTCGCCGCGGCGTGCTATCGTGCGCTGCGTGGTCGGCTCGACGTCTGGCCGGCGGCAAGCCGGCGAAAGGAGGATCCGGATGTCCGTGAACCGTTGGTGCTTGGGAGCTCTAGCGCTCGTCGTCGCGGCCGGCATCGTGACCGCGAGCCGCGGAGCCGCGGTGCAGGAAGTCGAGGTGCCGCGCGTCGTCCAGCCCGGCCAGGGCGCCGCTCCGCCGGCGGACGCCGTGGTGCTCTTCGACGGCACGGACCTCTCGGGGTGGACCAAGCGCGACGGCTCCCCGGCGGGTTGGAAGGTCGAGGACGGCGTGATGGTGGCCGTGCGGGGGGAAGGCGCCGTGCTTAGCGAAGCGACGTTCCAGGACGTCCAGCTGCACCTCGAGTTCGCCACGCCGACGCCTCCCCAGGGCGACGGGCAAGGGCGCGGCAACAGCGGCGTCTACCTGCAGGGTCGCTACGAGGTGCAGGTGCTCGACTCGTATGAGAACGAGACCTACCCCAACGGCCAATGCGGCGCGATCTACGGGCATCATCCGCCGCTCGTGAACGCTTGCCGCAAGCCGGGCGAGTGGCAGGCGTACGACATCGTCTTCCGTGCGGCGCGCTTTGACGACGGCGGAGCAAAGACCGCGGACGCCACGCTCACGGTCTTCCACAACGGCGTTCTGATCCAGGACCACGCGCCGGTGCCGAAGTCGACGGCCGCGGCGATGCAGGGCGAGGGGCCCGACGCCGGCCCGCTCTTTCTGCAGGACCACGGCAACCCGGTGCGCTACCGGAACGTCTGGATGCGCAGGCTCTAGGGCATCGAGCTGCGCTTGGCGGGTCGCCCGCCGTGGGCCTCGCGGCGAGAAAGCGAGACGACGGCGCAGGGCTCCGGACGAGGCACCGCGGCGACGGTCGGGCGTGGGCTGAGATCGCGAGGCGTGCGCGCCCGAGCTACCGCGGGCTTTCACCGTCCATGAACCCGTGCACGTTGCGCCTCCGCATAAAGGAGCTTGGCGTCGTGCTGCGGCCCGCTGGGCCCAGACGCATGCAGGCCCGGCTCAGACGGGGCAGGTAAAATCGAGCGATTCGGCGTGGGCGATCCAACCGGGATCGGGGCGTAGCTAGACGGAGCAGAGCCGCGGACCTCGACACGACCCTGGGCCGGCGGCGAGCCTCGCCGGACAAATGAGCCGTGAACGAACCGCAGCCCGTTGGACGGGGCGACGCCGAACCCCGCCGGAGGACCTCAGTCGTGCGACTCGAGCTTGAGGGCCAAGTAGGCACGTGCCATGGCCCACTCGCGGTCCACGATCGTCTTGCCGACACCGAGGACCCGCGCGACCTCCGGAACCGTGAGGCCCGCGAAGTAGCGCAGCTCGGCGATGCGGGCGTAGCGCTCCTTGACCTTGCCGAGCGCTTCGAGCGCCTCCTCGAGCTCGAGCACATCGATCTCGTTCTCGGGCTGCTCCGGCTCGACGTCGCTGAGCGTCACGCGCTCGAAGCCGCCGCCGCGCTTCAACCGCCCCCGATCGCGGGCGGCGTTGGCGAGCACGCGCCGCATGGCGAGGGCGGCGACGGCCATGAACTGTGCGCGGTTCTCCCACCCATCTGCCTTTTGGTCGGCGAGCCGCAGATAGGCCTCGTGCACGAGCGCGGTCGGCTGGATGGTCGCACCCGGGCGCTCTTTGTGGAAGAGCTGTCGTGCAAGCCGGCGCAGGTCCTCGTAGACGATGGGAGCCAGCTGTTCGCTGGTCACGCGGCGCCCATCGGCAAGTCGCCCCAGGTAGCCGTCGGAACGTACAGCGGCCTCTTCGCTCGAGCCCGATTCATCGCGTGGGAGCATGGATGGACCAATCACCTCCGGCAGGGCGTTCGATTCGAATCGTGCATCGGATGCGGCAACCCGTCAACGCCTCGAGCGACCTGCGGTTCCGTATCCTCAACGACCCAGCGCCGACCGCGCTTCCGACATGGCTGATCCTCCCGAACCCGATCCCGCCGCCGTCGACGCGCTCTTTACGCGGCTCTTCGAGATGTCGGTCCCCGAGCGCCGACGTGTCTTGGACGAAGAGACGGCCGATCCGGTGATCCGCGAGCGCGTGCGCCGCCTGCTCGAGCTAGCCGACGACCCCCCGAGTCGGCTGGACGGGCCCGTGCTGAGCTCGGCCTTGGTCGAGAGCGCGGCCATGCCGGAGGCCATCGGGCCGTACGCCGTGCGGGGGCTCGTCGGCGTCGGGGCGATGGGAGCCGTCTACCGCGCCGAGCAGCGCCATCCCCGCCGCGCGGTGGCCGTCAAGATCCTGCGCCGAGCGCTCGAGACCCAAGAGGGCGCCCGGCGCTTCGAGCTCGAGGCGCAGTTCCTCGGTCGCCTCCAACACCCGGCGATCGCCCAGATCTTCGAGGCGGGCACGGCGGCGATCGGAGGCGTGCCGACCGCCTACATCGCCATGGAGCTCGTCGACGGGAAGCCGATCACGCGCTTTGCCGACGAGCGGGGCCTCGACGTGAAGGCGCGGGTCGAACTACTCGTCCAGCTCGCCGGGGCGGTCCACCACGCCCAGCTGCGCGGCGTGATCCACCGCGACCTGAAGCCGTCCAACGTGCTGGTCAACCCCACGGGCGAGGTCAAGGTCATCGACTTCGGAGTGGCGCGCGCCACCGGTCGCGACGAGGGCGAGACCAGCGCCACCCTGCCGGGCCAGGTCATCGGGACGCTCGCTTACATGAGCCCCGAACAGCTGCGCGGAGATCCGGACGCGGTGGACACGCGGACGGACGTGTATTCGCTGGGAGTCATCGCCTACGAGCTGCTCTCCGGCCGCCTCCCCTATCCGCTGGAGGGTGCGAATGTCGGTACGGCGGTGACCATTCTCTTGGAGCGCGATGCGCCGCGCCTGGGCAAGGTCGCGCGGCCGTGCCGCGGCGATCTCGAACGGATCGTTGAGCATGCGCTCGAGAAGGCCCCGGAGCGACGCTATCAGTCCGCCATCGCCCTTGCGGACGATCTGCGTCGCTTCCTTGACGGCGAGGCGATCCTGGCGCGGCGGCCGTCCGCGATCTATCAGATCAGCAAGCTCGCCCGTCGCAACCGTGGCGCGACGATCGGCCTCGCCGCGACGCTGCTCGCCATTCTCGTCGGTGCAGGCGTCGCAGTCCGATATGCCCTCGCGAACAAGCGCTTGGCGGACCACAACGGGCGGCTGGTCGTCGAGGCCGACACGCGCGCCGCAGAGGCCGAACGCCAGCGGGGGTTGGCCGAGGAACGGGCGATTCGGATCGCGCGGACGGCCGCCGGCGACCGGCTGGATCGCGCCCTGCGCGAGGCCGAGCTCCTGTGGCCCGCCGTCCCTGCGCGGGTGGCCGACATGGACAAGTGGCTCGAGGAGCTCGGCGAACCCCTTGGCGCTAGCCTCGCGTCCCATCGCGCAGCCCTCGCTTCGATCCGCGAGCAGGCCGAGCCCTACGGACCGGACGACGCGCGCCGCGATCGCGAGCAACACCCCGATCAGGCGTATCTCTCCTTGGCGCGCCAGGAGCTCGAGCAGATCAAGCTGTCGCTCGTCGGCGAGAATTGGAAGCTCCCGGGGGTTGACGACCAAGCGCGCCAGCACCTCGAGCTTCGTCGAGCGGAGTTGGAAGAGCTCGTAGCGAAGTACGAACGCGGGGTGAACGAGCGCACGACCTGGCGTTTCGCCGCCGACGAGCTCCAGGAAGAGCACGACGACCTGACGCTTCTCGTCCGGGAGCTCACGGCCTTCACCGACCCGGCGGAGGGGATGCTGCACGAGATCCGTCGCCGGCGGTCCGTGGCCGTCGGGATCTACCGCGACACCGTCGAAGCCCCCGGCGCCGCCGCCCGCTGGGATGCGGCCCGCGCCGCGATCGCGGAGAGCCCGCACTACGGCGGCATGGACCTGGAGCCCCAGCCCGGGTTGATCCCCTTGGACGCGGATCCGCAGACGGAGCTGTGGGAGTTTTGGCACGTGACCTCGGGCACGGAGCCCACACGATCGGACGAGCCCAATCCGCGCAACCCATGGCGAATCGAGGCCTCGACGGGCCTGGTCCTCGTGCTCGTCCCTGGGGGCACCTATCGCGTCGGCGCGCAGTCCAAGGACCCGACCGCTCCCCACTACGACCCCGCCGCGGTGAGCTTCGAAGGGCCGGTGCGCGAGGTCGAGCTCCGTCCTTACTTCCTCTCCAAGTACGAGATCACTCAGTCCCAGTACGAGCGCATCGCCGGAGAGAATCCGAGCGGGTACGGCCCCACCTTCCAGTGGTTCGGCAATCCAGAGCGCAGCGAGCCGTACCACTCGAATACGGAGTGGAACCCGGTCGAGTACGTCAGCTGGAACGACGCGACCCTGGCGATGCAGCGCGCGGCGCTGCGGCTGCCGTCGCTCGAGGAGTGGGAAGTCGCGGCACGCGGCGGGACGCAAACCCCTTGGTGGACGGGCGCTACGGCGGACTCCCTCGCGGACGCTGGCTGGGAGCTTCCGATCGGCAACCTCGGCGACGCTCTAACGCGCGAGCGCGGCGGTCCCGACTTCTTCAGCGTCTCCGAATGGGACGATGAGTTCGCCATTCACGCCCCGGTCGGCAGCTTCGCTCCAAATCCGCTCGGCTTTTTCGACATCGTCGGCAACGTCTCCGAGCTCTGCTCGGACCACGGAATCCGACACGCCGGCGACAACGTTGTCGCCGCATGCGGGGGGAGCTATCAGCACGGCGCCGCCAACGCTCGCGTCACGGCTTGGGCCCTGACCTACGACAGCGACAGGTCGAATCAGGCCGGAGTCCGGCCGGCTCGCTCCGTCGAGTAGCGCCTTTTTTCTCGTTTGGGGGTGAGCGGTCTGCGCGCGGCCAGGGCGTAGCTGGGTGGAGCGGGGCTGCGAAGCCTCGCGCTCGTGGACCGGCGAGGGAGCCTCGCTGGCCGCTCCCCAAACCACCCTTTGCCGGGACCCAATGGCATGCAGCACCGCAGAGCGAACGTCACCCTCTTCCACAACCTTGCCCCCGCCAGCGTCCTTCTCCTCGGGGCCGGAGCGCCGATCTCCGGCCCGCTGGGAGGCCCCGAGATGCACCCCAGCTGGGGCGACTTCGACGCCGACGGCTACGAAGACCTGTACATCCGCCACGCCGGCGCGCCGGGCACCCTCCTGCGCAACGTCGGCGACGGCTCGTTCCAGGACGTCACTCTGACCTCGGGCCTGCCGCAGCTGGTCTCGTCGCGTTCCGCCACGTGGCAGGACGCCGACGGGGACGGGCGCCTAGACCTGCTGGTCGTCGCGTTTGACGGGGCCCTGAGCCTCTTCTCCGGCGACGGCCATGGCGCCTTCGCGCCGAGCCAGGCCGGCCTGGCGGCCGCCCGCGACGTGTCCTTCGCCGAGTGGGTCGACTACGACGCCGACGGCCGACCGGACCTGCGCCTCCACACGATCGGCGGGACGCAGCTCTTCCACAACGAAAGCGCCCCCGGCACTACGGCCTTCACGCGGGTCAACCTGCACGAGACGTCGGCGGGATCGGGCTCGAGCTTCGCCAGCTCTGGCTCCAGCTCCGGCTTCGGCCTTCCGTCTACGAGCACCTACGCCAAGCTCTGCCTGGCCGAGCTGCAGGACCAAGCGACCGGCGAATGCCTGCAGGCCTCGTCGACGCCGGCCCTCGGCCTCCTGTACCCGATGAGCGAGCGGCTCTTCGTCGACGCGGTCTCGGGCTGGGTCGGCATCGGCAACACCGACCCTCTGAGCCCGCTCGACGTGACCGGCGACGTGCGCCTGCGCTCCGGCGTGCTGGAGTTCGCCGACGGCTCGATTCAGACGACCGCTACGCTTACGGGCCCGGTCGGCCCCGCAGGTCCGGCTGGCTTGACCGGTGCCGCGGGCCCCGCCGGCCCGACGGGGCCCGTTGGTCCGGCCGGCCCGACGGGTGCGGCAGGTCCGATGGGCGCTGCTGGTGCCGACGGAGCCCCCGGTCCGCAGGGCCCGGCGGGCGATCAAGGTCCCGCTGGTCCGGCTGGTCCGGCCGGCCCGACGGGTGCGGTGGGCGCTGCTGGCGCCGACGGCGCTCCCGGTCCGCAGGGCCCGGCGGGCGATCAAGGTCCCGCTGGTCCGGCTGGTCCGGCCGGCCCGACGGGTGCGGCGGGTGCGGTGGGCGCTGCTGGCGCCGACGGCGCTCCCGGTCCGCAGGGCCCGGCGGGCGATCAAGG